>JAJPHP010000012.1 GCA_021325255.1 Nitrososphaerota archaeon
GCGGAGCTGAGAAAGCTCGCGTCCCAGAGCGATAGGGTAGCATCAGCCATGCGTAACGCAAAGATTCCCCTCCCACCAATATCGCATTGCTAATCCAAAGATGAATAATAGCGGCAATCGCGATGTCGGGAATAGTTGCAATTTTCTACAACTATACCGCGTTTAGTCTACAACCACAGAACTCAACTACAGTCACAACAGTAGCGACCAGTGGCGGTGGTGGAAGCAATCAGCAGTCAAACTACACGACCCCAACCTGTGCAACTTCTTCGGGAAGCACCAGCATCACGCTCGTCGCAAACCGTGTTCAGACACAGATTGCAAACAACGTGACCTACGACGCGTGGAGTCTCAACGGCACCGTACCTGGACCCACGATCTGGGTCAAGCAATGCGAGAACGTCCAGTTTACGCTGATCAACAATGACACTATGGCGCACTCGATTGATTTTCACGCTGCTCAAGTTAACTGGGCAACAGTCTACGCTCCAGTACTGCCTGGCAAGTCTCTGTCGTTCAACTTCACGCCGGCCTACCCTGGGATATTCATGTATCACTGCGGTGTCCCTCCGGTCCTTGAGCACATCGCGAACGGAATGTACGGGGCAATCATTGTCAACGGCACCGGGAGCAACGCACTTCCTCCGGCACCTGGGGGACAGTACGTTCTAGTCGAGAGCGAGGTTTATCCGAATTCCCAAGCCAACCCTGATGGTAGCTACTCTGGAAACTACACAAAGATGCTCGCCGCAACGCCTGACTACGTAGTGTTCAACGGCAAGGCGTTCCAGTACCAGGCTCACCCGCTTCAGGTCAAACCAAATCAGCTAGTCCGCCTCTATTTACTGAACGTTGGACCCACTCTGTGGGAAGCGTTCCATGTGATTGGAGGAATCATGGACACGGTGTACATAGATGGCAATCCATTCAACGTAGAGCATGGACTTCAAACGATAAGCATACCTCCCTCTGGAGGGGCGATAGTGGACATGTACTTCACCGATCCCGGCGGGCTCAATACGTTCGTAAATCACGCGTTTGCCTACGCTCAAGCTGGAGCTGTTGGAGTCTTCCAGGTTGCGAACGGAACCGGCACAAACACGTCGACATCATCATCAGCAACGGCCGCGGCGTCCGGCCCCAAGGTAAGCATCGTTGCCGGCTCTGCGGTCAACACCACCAGCACCTATTACTCTCCGTCCACGATTACAGTCGTTATAGGCGTCAACAACACAGTCACTTGGGTAAATGATGACCAGGCACCACACACGGTCACTGATACAGGGGTGTTTGATTCGGGCATTGTTGCAGCAGGCGGGAGCTGGACTCACACGTTCACAACGCCAGGGACATATCAGTACAAGTGCACGATTCACCCTTGGATGACGGGTACCATCATCGTAAAGTCTGGCTAGAAAGAGCAACCTGAGAGCCAAGGGTGACGCAACGATTGCAGAGGAGGTGCCGCCCGGGATCCTTGGCTCCTCCCCTTTTGCTTTTTCTCTCTATTCCTCCCTTTTCTTCCCGCCAAACCACGAGTTTTTTAGAACGATTCTTGCATGAATATCCGGATCGAGGGGCTCACCACTATCTCTATGGCTCCCCAACAACGACTAGAACCGCCCTGTCAACCTGGTCGCCGTAAAAATTCCTGTAAACGCGATCGCCGTACTTGTCCTTGAATAACCCTATGACTGAGTGGACCTCACTCCTCTCCAAAATATCGTGCGCGGTTCCGGAAAACAAGTGCTTGTCTATTTCCAGCCTAATTTTCGGATTTGCGATGACACTTTGATACCACTTTGAATTGCTTCCTCCCTTTGGAACCAAGAAAAATGAATTCTTGTCCTTCTGGACAAACCAGACTGAGACAGTAAACTGCTTCGCGCTTCTCCTCCCCGTTACGGTAATCGAAGCATCTCGAACATCCTTGAACTGTAGACCAGTAGGATGAGAAACAGCAGTTGGAGCTCGACTGACAGCCTGCTTTCCAATTCGGGGAAGTACTAGCAAGAGCCAGATCATGGCTCCGAGCATTGCAGGTCCCGAGAGTGCTTCCCAGATCGGCAGGCCCGACGAAGAAATAAGGGCGGAAGCATCACCGAGCACCCGAAGGAGGATGCCTGCGTTCAGTAAAATAATTGGACCGAACGACAGGCCAGTGATGGGCGCCTTTCTTCCGAGCAGGCCGGGAAGAAGCATCGGCGCAAACACCGTAATCGAGGAGCCTATGAAACCGAGGGCGATTGAGTGGATGAAGGAATCTTTCTCGAAGAAAGACTCGGAATTGCCGGAGAGAAATATGATAATCCCTAGCAGGCACCCAAAGAGGAGCCATGCCGAGCCTGAGGCGATACCTACCTCATTGTACTTCACAATTGTAAAGTGCATCTTCTTCATCGCGGGCCTATACATGAGAGGGTGGGCAAATTCGAAGATCCTAATCGAGAGTATCACGCACATCGCCGCAGCCAAAAATAGTACTGCGCTAATAATCGGCAGGTACCAAAGAGAGAAAAACAAAGAAAGAAAGGCTAGGGCAATTGCAAACCCCTGGGACCACGGAGCAATTCTCGCAAGCGGCTTGCGATAGTTGGATTGTCTGAAGCTCACGGATCGAATTTCAACCGTGTAGATCATCGAACCAGCAAACCCGACCAGAGCAAGAAAAATCATCTGGGGTGAAAACGTCTCCGATTTTAGCCAACCCTCCTGAGTAAGTAGCACGGTCAATGAGATTAGGACCAGCGATGCAGAGGAGAGCACCATGAGTGGATTTGTTTCTGGAAAGCCTCCAACTGGGCGAGACGCGAGCATGAGCACCTGGCACGCGAACACAATGGAGGCTGCCAGCATTAAAATCGCAGCTACAGAGGCCATCGACAAGGTGCCTAACTCGCCGGCGAAAATAGATGATGAAAGGCCAAAGAGAATATTGCCACACGTCATTAGTGCATATGTTGCATAGCCAAATGCAGGCGATGGTACGCCCCTTATCTTGAATCTCGGAAGCAGAGAGTAAGAAACGCCGACAACGAACTCTGCTACGAACCCGTAGATCTGGAGATACGGATGAGCCGGAAAGAATCCTAGCCCAAGGTCTGTCTGAACGCCAGATAGATGCGCGAGTGTGAATGCGCCAAGCGTCGTTCCGACGAAGGCAAGTAGAATAGCCGTCGTGATGAAAAGCAACGTGAGGCGACGCTCTGGGTGAGCGAGCTGTCTTACCGGCTGAGTTGGAACGGTCTCAGAAGGCAAGTGATGAGATACCATGAATTCTCCTACACCTCGGCGCAGTTCGAATTTCCCACGCTTCTCCGCTCAACACATGTAAGTAATTTTCTCCCCCCAAACCACCTTGAGAATGAAAGATTTTAACCACCACTGTCAAATATACAGAGTCGAGGAAGGAAATTGGCACAAGCAGACAGTTTGGAGAAAAGCATTGCAAGGCTAAAGTTGGATCTCTCAAAGATCTCCGAAGAACGATGGCGAGCTGCTCTTTCAAGAGATCACGGAGCAGTCTCCAAGGCAAGGGTGAGGGCTGCGGAAAAGACGCTCGAGAATTGCAGCACAATCAGCAAATACGTCGCGAATTTCAGCGCGCCCCTGGCGCGCGAGATCTCAAGGAGAGAGGAAGAGGCGAGAAGAACATTTGAGCAGGTCAGGAACACAGCCGATCCCGAACTATTTCACCGGTGGATAAAGCAACAGCTTATCCCGTCGACTGCACTCGCCGAGAAACTAGGACACTTGGCTGCGTCCGCTAGTAATCCGAGTGCAACTCCGCAACAAGCAAATTTCCATCGGTGGACCCGCAATTAGAAACGGATCTCTCGCTACACCTACCGTTAGATCTTTCTCACTCTTGGCCCATCGACTGAATGTTAGGGCAGGGAGTGAGATTAGGGCACTTGGCAGGGGATGGGAAAAATTATCTTAACATCAAAGCCCTCACCTCCGTTTCGTCTTGACCTGACGGTGTGGACACTTCGCAGGCAAGAGTCGAACACGGTTGACCGTTTTGATGGCGAAAAGTACCAGCGCATAATAATGGTGCAAAACAAGCCACTAGAAATTAGCGCCTCGCAGAGCGGCTCGTTGGAAAAGCCCTATTTGAAAGTCGAGGCCGCAGGACCCCAACTTGATGCGAACGATATTGGCGCTGTAAGAAAACAAGTGGAGCTTTTGTTGGGGCTCAGAGTGGATGTGAGCGGATTTTACAGGTACGTAAAGCTTGAACCAAGAATCTCGGATCTCGCACGGGCGTTCCGCGGCGTAAAGCCTCCCAGGTTCCCGTCTGTCTTTGAAGCACTCGTGAACGCGATATCCTGCCAGCAGATTTCCCTTGCGGTTGGGATGCTTCTGATGAACAGGCTGGCGGAAAGGTATGGGGCGGCTGTAAACGACCAGCTTCGCTGGCGAGCCTTTCCTTCACCTGACGTCTTAAGCAGACTACAAAGCGACTCGCTGCGCCCTTTAGGTTACAGCCTCCAAAAGTCAAAGTACATCCTCGGTCTTGCAAAGGCGATTACAAAGGGAGAGGTGAACCTAGAGCAGCTTGACGAAATGAACGATGAACAAGTTCTGGCTTCTCTCCAAAGCATTCCTGGAATTGGTCGTTGGTCCGCCCAGTATGCAATGCTCAGAGGGCTCGGGAGATTGAATACTTTTCCAGGGGACGATGTGGGCGCACAGAACGGGCTGAAAAAATTGCTCGGACTGAGAAAGAGGCCCGATTACCAGAGAATTGCCGAGCTCCTTGAGCCGTTGAAGCCCTATTCGGGACTGGTATACTTTCACCTCCTGCTCAACCGTTTAGGGCACGAGGGCTTCATTCGTTTGTCCAACGCTGAATTGGTACAATCAACACCACGGCGGGACAAAACAACAAGAAGAATTTTAAGAAACGTTGCCTGAAAAACCAAGCATGTCAGAACAAAGAAGACCGAGAAGATTTGCAGATTTCTATGAGGACGCGCTACCCTTCCAGATGTCATCTCTTCCGGAAGGGGGCATGTGTCTCTCTGACTTTTTGATCTTGTGGAAGGATGACCCGCACAAGATCCTCATGGGGAAGGTCAACCAGGATTACGATTGGATCACAATCGGCGCACTGGACAAGGCAAGCACAAGCAGAATCAGCAATCGATGGATCTTACCTTCCAGTCATCTTCTACTTTACGAGTCGCCGTTCGATGGCGCAAAAAGAATCCTGAGGGAGCAGCTTGGAGTTGACTCGCTAGATCTCGACGGCCCAAGGGTGTATTCCGAGGTATACGACGCCCCAAAGTTAGATATCAAGAATCACTGGGACATCGAGTTCGTATTTGTCGGAGATGCGAAAAATAGCGTGTCGCCTCATCTTCTTCCCGACTCTTCATCCCCTACGTCAAGGAGACCGTGGTCAAAACTAGAATTCGTTGATGTGACTGGTCTAAAGGACTCTGAATTCGCGCGCAACCATCAGGACATTCTGGCCGAAGCCGGCTTCAGGTAGGCGAAGGTTGAAGAGTACACTTCCGCTCGCTTCGTACTGTAAATCTGCAATATTCCTAGAGGGAATCTCCTCAGCACTTTACCATAACCGAAATTCTACGGGTCAAGGTATAAGTCGAGTCATCGCCAATAAGAGTTCGTGAATCAAATCATGCTGAAATCGCCGAGTTCGTTGGACGAAGAACACGAGGAGATAATGGGAGCTTTGAGAAGTTATTCGCAGTTTCACGACATGACCGGCAAGGCCGTTGGGAAGCTTCTGCAAGTGCTCGAGCCGCACTTTGAGAAGGAAAACCAGTACGTGATGCCCGTGCTGGGCTCTCTGACCACTCTAGTTACTGATGAAAAGCATGCAAATCTCAGGGAGATTGCAGATTCGCAGGCAGCAATACTTCAGGAGTACGACAGCATGTTCAAGGAGCACGAGGAGATTAGGAAACTAGTCTCCGAAGCAAAGAATGTCTCCCTGCAGGAGAAGCATCAGGACGTCGCGGATCTGCTTGACGGTCTGGCTCACCACGCGAGGGTCGAGGAGGAAGTTCTGTATCCCGCCGCTCTCCTCGCTGGCACGGTCGCAAAGTTCCTTATGCCAGCGCCTGATATGCGAGCCGTCTCGTAATCTGGGGCAGATACGCCTGCCACATTTCCATATATTCCAATTCAGCAACGGGAAAAAGTTCGCAAGAACTTTGAACCTACTGTACATTCTCCGCATATGAAGTGCAAGAAAGCACGCAATAATTGCGCGGAGAAATCCTTCACTTTTTAGGATCACGAAGATTTTGAATACAGGAAAATATGCTTTGCGTTTGTAACAATTTGCCCCGTTTACTTAACGACCGATCGGCCTAAGGCCGAGTGCCCGCTCTCCTTTCTTTGTGACCAACATTGGAAAGAGAACGAACACCGTTCGAAATCATGTACTA
>JAJPHP010000001.1 GCA_021325255.1 Nitrososphaerota archaeon
CTGGGTTTATTTCCTTCCTCCCTTATCCTCTTTTGCTTTGATGTCATGGCGTCAGCGGCGAATTGCTCTAACTAGCATATATTGTTACTTATCCAAAGAGCGATAGTTTCTGCAATTTCACAACATTGCTCGAGTTCCTAGCAACCTCTCTCAACGCTTTCGATACTGACTTTGGCTTCAAAGTATTCTTCCCTGAGCGTTCAAGTGTAATATTTCCCACAAGAGATACAAACAATACCCCCAGTGCTCAGAGATCTTTCTCATTTTCTGAAGGGTGAGATCATATTCCTAGATTGGTATCGACACAACACTTCTCTTATACGTGAGGCTGAATGAAGAGTGTGAGAGTGGAGAGGGGAATATTTGAGTTCGCTCGCTTGCTTTCTCGCTTGAACTCCTGTGCACTCTGCTGCTATTGCAGAACATGATAGAAGTGCTGTTATTTAGGGCAGCTGATATACTTGAATCCGATATCTGGCTGTGATACGTACCACCGGTTACTCGACAATTGTCGAGAAAACAATGGGGTACCCCCCTAGAGGGGGTACGTAACAGAGCTAGTTTGCTATATAAAGCGGGAAACCGTCAGCAAGGAAGCTCGCATTTAGCTTTGAAGAAAGTATTAGGGCAACAAGTCGAATTTTCGGATTTTCGAGGATGTTTTGCGAATTCCGCCGCCCGCATAACACACAGGGAGAAGAATCAGTAATGAGTAATTCATCAATGGAACAGTGGAGTAGTCCACAATTATTGTATCCTCTGACGGCATCGTCAGGAGTTCTTCAGAACGTCGTTGGGTCTCAGGCAAATTCCCGATTCTATTTAAAGGCCCCCTCGACGGTTTCCACGCAGGAGTGAAGAAAAGAAGACGGATGATGCGGCACGAATGCTGGCCCCCGTCGTCGAGGCTTCTGGAGCAAAGCGGGAGAGGGGCTAGCTTGAGCTTCAATGAGCAAGATTGGCATCAAAGTGGTTAGGGCAGGCCCTGCAAGGGTCTTGCTCCCACCGCAGAACATGCACACAGTTCTGATTTCCGAACAGAAACGAATCGAAAAAAAGAATCTGGGCGCTTGCAGCGAAGCAACAAACGCTTATTGATAACGCAGGCACCAAATCGGGGCCATACCAATTGCAGTACAAGTACGGCGTTCTCACGAACACATCCATTGCGAGTTTCATGGCTCTACTTGACTCAAACATCGTCCTGATCTCCCTTCCCACGATTATCAGGGAACTGCCGGGCACGCCGACAGCCGACGCAATCTGGATAATCATGGGCTATATGTTGATGATTGCCACGATCCTCCTAGCCATCGGTCGGCTCGCGGACATTTACGGTAGGATAAGGCTGTACAACATCGGATTTGCGATCTTCACAGTGGGCTCCGGGCTGTGCAGCATTTCCATAAACGGGACATCTCTCGTCTTCTTTCGACTGATCCAGGGAGTCGGAGGAGCCCTGATATTCGCAAACGGAACTGCAATAATCACGGACACATTTCCGCCGGCGGAGCGAGGCCGCGCGTTGGGGATAAATCAGGTAGGCGGGGTTACTGGCTCGGTAGTAGGGCTCGTCCTCGGAGGAGTTCTCTCGGCCACCCTTGGGTGGCGGTCGATATTCTGGATAAACATTCCCTTCGGAGCCTTTGCCACAATATGGGCATACTCCAAGCTGAAGGAGCTCAGCGTGAAGAGCAAGGGCGAGCGGCCCGACCTGGTCGGGATGTCGCTCTTCGGAATGGGCTTGACTCTTTTTCTCCTGGGGCTTGTCTTCGGATCCGTTTCAGGCTGGGCCCCGACCGAGGTTGCGCTGATAATTTCAGGGCTGCTCCTTGTAGTAGCTTTTGTCTTCGTCGAGGGGCGAGTCGGAAGCCCCATGATGGATTTGAAGTTGTTCAAGATCAAAGAATTCAGCGCGGGCATTTTCAGCAACCTTCTAGCCTCGATAACGAGGGGCTCCGTGTCCTTTGTACTTGTCTTCTATTTCCAGGGCGTTCTTCTCCTCGATGCGTTCACCGCAGGGGTCATGCTCATCCCATTTTCAGTAGCCTTCGTCATCTTCGGCCCGATCAGCGGTTATCTTTCCGACAAGTACGGCGCAAGGAGATTTGCTACAGCAGGGATGGCGATCTCCGCCGTCGCGTTTGTGGTGTTCTCGCTCCTGCCTCTCGGCGCGCCATATTCGATATTCGTGGTTCCGATGATCCTAACCGGGGTTGGCGGCGGTCTCTTCCTCTCCCCGAACATCGCCTCGATAATGAATTCTGTCCCAATCATAAGGCGCGGCATCGCTTCTGGAATCTCCTCGACTCTCGTCAACACCGGCATGCTCCTGAGCCTTGGAATCTCATTCGCAATCATGGCGAGCAGCGTTCCCTTGGAACTTCTCCAGAATATCTTCGCGGGCATACCGGTGCCGTCAGGGGCGATCAACCTCCAACTGTTCGTGGAAGCGATGCATAGGATCTTTCTGCTAATGGCCGTACTCTCCGCGGTGGCGGCAATCACGTCATTCCTGTGGGGCGGTAAGTAGAAGCCCCCGAAACGCTAGCTCACTGGATGAATCATTGGAGACTATACCGCATGAAAGTCACAAGAAAGACTATGACAATGAAATCGACTCGAGCAATACGCATACTTGCTTCAGAGTACCGTCTATGTCATGTTCTAACAAACAATTGATGAATGAAGCACATCAGAAATGCAGGCATTTGTCCCAAAAGACAAGTACTCGTCCCGCCATCATAAGAGAAAATACTGTACTCTGTCAATAGATAAGAAATAAAAAACTTAATCTGTTCTGCTCGTGAATGTTTCGTCGTGCACGCAGGTTTTTGCGCAGTCCGCCTTCAAATGCAACCATATAACCCAACGCTTTGAGCGATTAGTAAGAGCAGGCTAAACTGGTCGGCCGTAGCCTTCCAGCGTACACCTCTCTCCTATCAACGTCATCTTCCATGACAGCTCTTCACCGCACCCGCGTCCCCCTTGCGGAGGTCGCAAGTAGCGGATGGTCATCTTTTCTCGGGACTAGCTTCGAGCTTAGATGCCTTCAGCTCTTATCTAAGACGGCTTAGCTGCCCGGCTATTCTTCTATCGAAGAACCGGTA
>JAJPHP010000055.1 GCA_021325255.1 Nitrososphaerota archaeon
CTGGGTTTATTTCCTTCCTCCCTTATCCTCTTTTGCTTTGATGTCATGGCGTCAGCGGCGAATTGCTCTAACTAGCATATATTGTTACTTATCCAAAGAGCGATAGTGCCGCTTGTTTTGCTTGCCCCTCGTCCTTTCCTTCAGAGACCATAAGGGAGTTCGCCACTCTAACTCTAACGATAGTTAAGCCTTGCTGACTTTCGGGTAGATGTTTCTTGCCTTTTCTTGCTCGATACTATACAGAGAGACCTGCCAGGCTCTCTTTGGAAAGGAAAATCTTCATGATCTTTGACAGATCCGTAGAACGCGGCAAGCTCGAAAGCACAGCCCGTTTTTTCTTCCCCTTTTTGCGCAATAGGAGTGATATCTTAGCATTTCAAATTTTGATTTCGAAGCACTAAATTTCAAGAGAATACTATACTGTCTTTGAAACCAGCCTTCGAACCTATCTCAAGAATTCTTTCAACCAGCTCTTCCCTGCCAAGAAGGCTCTCGTCAAACTCTACTATGATCTTGTTCAGCATGACGAGCGGTCTAACAGAGTTCACACCACGCAATTTTTCGATCTCTCGCTTGAAGACCGGCGTGCAAACCACGCAATCAATGCTCAGAACTTGGAACGAGAGCTTTCTAGTCGTCTTCAAATTGGTTGCGTCGCCTCGAGTGGGAGGAGGATATTATCAAACGTGAGAATTGTGTATGGGCTTTAATTTGCGCGAAGGGGTACATTATGCTTTGTGTGGGAGTGACTAGGATGATCACCGACATGAATCCGGAGGTGGCATCGACCAATAAAGCAGCAGCAGAAAACTTTGCAGCATTCGTCATATCCATTGCAGGAGACACCCTGATTACTATCAGCTCGGTTCTTGGGTTTTCCTCCGCCACAACGGGAAGGCGCTACTATTTTTAGGGATTCGGAGGGATGATGGATGGTTATACGGGCTATTCCTCGCTCAACACTGGTTTTTACTCGATGATGGCTGGGGTAGAACTTCTCGGACTGGTGTCGGGCCTACTTGTCCTGACATTCGCTATCTTGATGAGATTGGGACCTGAGAGCGCAAGGGTATTTGGAATACTTGTCCTTGCATTTTCTTTCCTTAGTCTGATTGGAACTGGCGGATTCTTCATTGGTGCTCTGCTTGGTATACTCGGTGGCTTTCTAGCCCTAACGAGTAGCTACAAATTGTAAAGTCCTAGCATCCAAGTTTTTTGGCCGATCGGATCGACATGGTGAATCTTCTTCCCCTTGCAAATTTCCTAGCTCGTCTCGCAAATCGCTCCGCCTTCTCATTCTACGTCCTTCTTTTTTATGCGTTCGCAGTGTTTCGGTTCAAATTTTGAACTCCAGAGACCTTTGAAATATCGACCCATTACATAGTACACTCTATGCTACGAGTACGAGACTTGACGGTCGCATACAACAAGAGGTCAACTGAGGACCCGATCCTGAGAAAACTGAACTTGGAATTGAACCAAGAGAAGGCAGTGATAGTGGGACCGAACGGTTCGGGGAAATCCACTTTGTTCAAAGCAATCCTGGGTCTCGCCCCGATTTCTGGAGGGGCCGTGAAGCTATTTGGCATAGACGCGATGAGTGAAAGGCAGGATACTCGAGTCTCGACGAACCTGGCCGAGGTCTACAGGATTGCCTACGTTCGTGTTCGAGACCTCGTGAGCATCTTTGCAGAGCTGAAAGGAGGGAATCCTCAGGAGACTCTCGGGATGTTCAGAGATTTTGAACTCGAGTCGATACTCGGGAAGAAGGTTCACGAGCTCAGCACCGGGCAGGCGAAGATGTTCGGCAACATACTCGCTGTCTGCTTTTCCCCCAAACTCATCTTGCTCGACGAGCCTTTTGACAACGTGGACAATAGGAGGAGAAGAAGATTCATCGAGATTCTCAGGGGACTCGATGTTGAAACGGTAATCATCACACACGAGTTCAACCTCTTGCAGCGACTCGGAGACTGGGGTCTGTATTCCATGCTAGAGGGAAGGCTCTGGGGAAAATTCTCCGTGTCTCAACTAGACAGGCTCTTCATCACTCGAGGTGATATGAGGGATGCCCTTGGAGTAATGGACACGAGTTTGGGAAAACTCTCCGTCACTCTGGATCACGGCGACATCGCAGTCAAGACGGCGAGGAGTCTCAACGCAGTGCTGGGGGAGGTGTAGAAAGAAAATGTCGCTCCTCAAGTATTACACGAAGGGAATTCTCTCGAACAGAAACCTGTGGTTCTGGGGAGTAGCCTTCATGATCTTTTGGCTGTTCCTCTACGCGTTCAGCTTCGCGCAGGGCGTCCCAAAGACGCAACCAGCTTTACTAGAGTTCTCGGCCTTCTCGTATGGATCAATCGCTCTGTTTTCATCGAGCTCGCTAGCGATCAGCATCGCGTACTCGATTTACTATGCTAGTTCCTCGCTAGTATACTCGTTCCGATTTACGAGACTAAATCTATCGTCTTACATCGCAACTCTCATCGGGAGCTCCTCAGCACTCGGGATTATCCTAAGCGCCATAATGATCGCGTGCACCTATATCATCATATTCAGCCTCAAATTTGGCTTCAACCTGGCTCCGGCGAATCAATTAGGCGCTTTCGGAGTCTCGGCTCTGGCTGGTGTCTTCATGATGACGTTCGCATTGTTCTTGGTTCTGCTCGTGGTAAACTATGCGGGCCTGCAGAACATCAGCCTCGTAACCTTCATCCTGTTGATATTAGCCTTCGGGCTGGGTCTTGCGACGGTCAACTCTCCGCTGCCCACTGGTTTGCTTTACGGGTCGCCCTACAACGCAATACAGACACTTCTCTACACGACCTACTCTGGACTTGCCGCGCACGCCCAACTCAGTGATCCGACGAGCGCGATACTCCAATGGCAATACATGGTCGCATCCCTAATCGCGTGGATAGTCTTGCTCCTTGGGGTCGACGGTCTCCTACTCAGGAGGCTCAAACCAAGGCAAGCAGAAGAGGGAAGACAGATTTAGTTGTGGAGCACGACTCTTGCTGAGGCGGTGGGCACAGCACCTGTTGTCTGATGAAGATATCACAGCGGCAAAGCTCGGCGAAATCGCAAATCGGGCCCTCACCTTTCAGCGGTACATTTTCAGGAGGGCGTGGCGGACCTACTATGCGATCTGGGCCGCGGCGTTTGTTGTATTCGTCTTCGGCAACTTCCTCCCCTCCAAAAGCTCGTCCCACAGAGCCTAGCATGGGTCCCTTACGCCGTGCTCTATGCAGCAGTGGGGTGGGGCTCCGGGATCGCTACGGCCCTGATATTCAGAAATGCGCTCCGCACCTTTTTCCTTCGAAAGGCCACGAGACCCTATCAGGAGCGCAAGTATGCCCTAATTTGGGTCTGGTGGGTAGCCTTCTATGTCATAGTTTATTTGTCGTTCAACTTCCTTCCAAAGGACGCGCTTTCGATCCTGTACGCATTGCTGTCTTCGGTCGAGATTTTCATATACTATGGTCTCAAAATGTCCTTCCAGGACAAGATACCGATTGAGGGAAAACTCGTCCTCTGGTCATACGGTGTCTGCGTTGTCTCGAGTTTCTTTGTGTCTCTGTTCCCGAGCGCCTTCTTCTTTATCCTCGCGGTAATCTGGACAATCAACATCGCCGTGTGGCTATTCTGCGCGCTCTACTCCCTGAGACAAGCATCGGATGAATTGGCGGCGTTGGTGTATTGATGGAGGAAGGAGAGGAGGAAGCAAAGCGGCAACAGGTCACGGATAAAGACAGAGATCCGCCGTCCCGAGACACTTCTCTCTCTTCGTCACACACATCACCGCCGGGGGCAGGCGGCGCCGAGGACGCCCTGAAATCTCTGGGACCGTGTTCAGCGACCCGTGTCTCAAGTCTTCAACGCGGATACTGATACTTTTCTCACTCGCGCTCAACTCAAGACTCGGGTTCGTTGACCTGCTGAATCTGACGGGCACTGGAAAGGGGAGCCTGAGCAACCATCTGGAGAAGCTTGAGGCCGCGGGCTACATCAGGACAAGGAGCACCATGACTTTTAGTGAACCAAGAATTGTAGCTGAGATTACCGAAAAGGGACTTGAATCATACAAGACACTCGTGAAGACCATAGGGGAGCTGCGAAAATAGCGACTCACTTTTTTCTCTGATCCGAAGACTTGACCACTGTAACGGGTTCCAGAAATAGGGTATGCAAATTTTGGATTGCAACATGTTTCGATGGACTCTGAAAATTGCACTAGTGAGTTGTCCACTGTGCTCTAAGAGGAAAAAGAAGTGGAAAAAGTACGCTTCAATATTTATTATAACATTACAACTTCTTATCCAATTCAATTCAGGGCATGGTGGGGAGAGAGACATAGAACATGGCTTTGAAACGCGTCTCAAATTACTTGGGCAGATTCTGGACAGGGACCGAAGCTGCGTATGGAGTAATAATTGCTATGACATTTACGAGCACCCTGCGCGGCCTCAGCGATATCACATGGCAGGAACTCTACTCGACTGTTGTGTTTACCGCTCTCTTCTGCTGCATAGCTTGGGGCATCGCAGACGGCTTCTTTTACGGGTGGGAGCGTAACTTCAATACACGGATGCAAGAGAAGATTGTGGAATCGGCAAGATCTAGTGAGGACAAGAAGAAGGACCTCGCAATTTCGTTACTGCACGAAGAGCTTGACGATTCGATCATGGGTACATTCGACGCGCCGGTTAGGCAGAGAATCTACGAGAGGATAGTCGAGTATCTTTCAGAGACCGAGGTTGATGTGAAATAGCCTAGCGCGAGGATGTACCCAACGATAATATTCGGCACTTTCTTGCTGTCTGCAGGCGCTGGAGTAATTGTCCTGATCCCCTTATTCATTTTCAGAAACGTGCTGTACGCAATCACAATCTCCAATATACTGGGAGTATCCGTGCTGTTCCTAGTCGGGTTCTTCAGGCAGTACGAGAAGGGTTTCAGGAGAAGGGTGGCGGCAGGGACTGTAGCTGCTTTGCTTGGCGTGCCAATTGCCTTCATCACAGTAGTACTAGGCGGCTAACTAATCTCCGACTCTCTTCCTTTCACTTGATAACTACTTTTCAGGCAGTTGTGGAAGCCACTTCCTTCCCCACTCGCCCATTGCTTCGAACACACTCTCGAGTGCGGTTCCCGCTGGCGAGAGGGAATATTGTACGGTGAAGGGGCGAGTCGAGATGACCTGGCGTACAACTATTCGATTATGCTCTAATGATTTTAGAGCGGAAGAGAGGGTCTTAGAATTAATGCCAGAATACCTCAGAAGTTCGTTGAAGAGCTTCGGACCCTGAAGCAGGTACCTAATCACGAGCAACTTTGACTCGGAACCTATGCTCTCGATGGTCGCAACAGCAGGGCAGCCATCCTTCACGCTCACTTTGTCTTCGTCAACGTCGAAGATGCTCCCGCTCTTGTGAAAGGTGGTTCTCAGCTTCAATCTCGCTGCCATGCGCTGTAGTAAACACCACCAGGTTACCTAAGGGTAAGTTCTAGTTTATAGGCTTGATTATATCCACTAACTATAGAAAGTCAAGTGATCACTGCATGACAAATAACACATTGTTGTTAGAACCTTTCCTAGCGTATGTCCCCTACCTTGCACTCCTAGTAAGGGTAGTCGTTGGAGGCACATTGATGATCCACGGCTATCCCAAAGTAAAATCAAGAGAACAGAGCATGAATTGGATGAAGAGCATGGGGCTGCCGGGAGCAACTGCCTTGATTGCAGGAGTCTTGGAGTTCTTCGGTGGTTTGCTTCTGGTAGTCGGGTTGATTGTCCCAATAATAGGCTTCTTCCTTGCTATTCAATTCGCATCAATAATACTAATGAAGAAGAGCAGGATGAAGGCGTCGTACGTGAGTACTAGCAAGGTCTCTTTCGAGATAGATGCCTTGTACTTGCTCCTTGCCATCATCTTGATAGTTATTGGCGCGGGTGTGCTTTCGATCGACGGGCTGGTCGGCTACTAGATAGCAAAGAAAAAAAGGTGTGTCTGGATTGAATAATAGGACTTTGGCAGAGGAAAGGATAATCAAATTGCCCGCTGAGGCACGAGTCGGGCCTCCAATTTTGAGAGTGAAGGACCTGGATCGAGTGCTCGCCTTCTACCGGGATGTCCTAGGACTCCAAGTGAAGCGCCCTGGTCAGGATCAAGAGAGTGTAGAGCTCGGGTTCGGAGAGCAAATAGGAAAATTTGGCTCCGCAGCCAGCGATCCACTGCTTGTGTTGAAGTACGATCCTAGCGCGAAAGAAAACCCGCGCAGCTCTTCAGGCCTATATCACTTTGCTATCCTCGTACCTGACAGAAAGAGCCTTGGGCATGCATACTCGGCTATTGAGAAAAGTCGTCAGGTGCATTTCGACGGATTTGGAGACCACTTGGTCAGCGAGTCGCTCTACCTTCACGATCCGGAACACAACGGAATAGAGATTTACAGAGATAGACCGCGTAGCGAGTGGCCGCGCGACAAGGAGGGTCGTATCATGATGGACACTTTGGCATTAGACCTGCCAGCGATATTGGACGAGTCGTCGCGGGATGAACAGGAGACTTCGAGTGCATTCCCATATGGAGCGAGGATTGGGCACATGCACCTCCGCGTCACAAATCTAGAAAGATCAGTAAAATTCTATCATGAGAAGCTTGGACTCGATATTGTCTTGAATCTGTCGTCAATGGCTGCTGCGTTCCTCTCGGCTGGAGGCTACCACCATCACATCGGATTGAACACTTGGCACACTCTCGACGGAAAGCATCATGAACCAAGCGAGGCGGGGCTGGACACATTCACGATTGAGGTGCCCGCTGGTAATACCCCACTTCGCCAATTACGATCTCAACTTGAGAGTGCGCTCTTGCCCGAGACAAGAGAGCGGGAACTATGGGTATCCGACCCGGATGGCATTCCAATAAGAATCAGGTTCATATAGAATCCTCCCTTTCTTACGCAGATTTCCGGAGTGAGTAGTTCCACGAAGTTGCTTGTGCTAACTAAATTCCGAGGGAGGTCGTAGAAAAGATAGTGTATGCGATCACTAACACTACTCTATCTTTATCTGAAGTCCCCTCTTAGGTGGCTCACGTTTCTTCTTATCCAAGGTCACTTCTAAAATTCCGTTTGTGCAAGTCGCTCTTGCACTGCCCGGTTCGACCTCTGCCGAGAGTTCGATCTCCTTGAAGTATTTTCTCTTTTCTCCATCGACGCGAATTGTGACACTGTTCTCAGTTGCGTTAAGCTGAACGTCTTCCTTTTTCACACCTGGTAGTTCGGCAACAACTTTGATTTGTGCTTCCTCTTCTATCACGTCTACGACCGGTTCTCTCTCTGACCTGAGCTCCCTGGCTGGTCGGCCCAGAGGTAGGCCGGGTTTGATGTTTCCAAATTCCCTGATCACTGGCTTGCCATCCGGTCCTACTGTGACAGAATAACCGTAGACAAATGGCCCAAATTCTCTAACGACACCCTCCTTCGAAGGCCTCTCGCGGACCAATTCCTTTGGGGCATGTTCCGAAATCCATCTGAACTCCTCTTCGAATTGGCGATCGAGCTCACGCATGAATGCCTCGGGATCCTCGAAAATACCCCGGAACGGAGGTAGTCTTCGACGCCTTCCCCTCATCCAGTCTTCCCATCGGTCATCTGACATTGTCAAAACAGATACCTTCCTTCCTCGCTTCCTGCTTTCCTTCCTTCAGCTCTCTTTTAGACCGCTATTGTTTCATTTAAGTTATTACTAAAATTCTCACCAGTGTAGTGGTAATAGCTGCGTGTTCCCATTGAGCGCTCGATGTTTCTTACCTTCTTTCTTTGGAGCTAGACGTTCTCATTCGCTCGGTGAATAAAGGCAAAGAAGACAAGCTTTAGGTGAATGTCTTCCCAATGTAAACATCACTGGTGTCTAGCTTTACATTTTGGAGAAGAAGGAGAAAAAGAACTACGATCTAATAATAGTAGGGACCGGTTCTGCGACAAACCTCCTCGAGCCTCTAATCGAGCACAATCCGAAGATCAAAATTGCGATAATAGACAAGGACGAGACCGGAGGCATCTGCCTCACAAGAGGGTGCATCCCCTCAAAGATCCTGCTCTATCCAGCAGAACTCGTGAGAGACATCGAGCGTGCTCGAGATCTAGGCGTGGAGGCCGAAATCAGTAAGATAGACTTTCAGAAAATCATGAACAGGATGCGCTCCTTGATAGGGAATGACATAGAATCTATCCGTCGGGGACTATCAAGTTCTGAGAACATCGACTACTACCAGTCCGTCGCAGAATTTGTCTCCCCTTACACGATGAAGGTTGGTAGCGGAGATAACGAGACAATCATTTCATCGAAGATGTTTTTCCTCTGTCTAGGCTCAAAGACAATAATCCCACCGATAAAGGGCCTTGAGGAGGCAGGCTACATCACGAGCGACACAATCCTCAAACTCACTACGTTGCCTAAGAGTGTCGTGGTTGCAGGCGGAGGATACATTGCTGCCGAGTACGGGCACTTTCTCTCGAGCATGGGATCTGACGTGACAATAGTAGGGCGAAATCCAAAATTCCTCCCAGAGGAAGAGCCAGAGGTCTCTGAGCTTGTAAAGGGCGAGATGCAAAAACACATCCAAGTGATCACAAACCATGAAGTCAGGGAGGCCAACAAGACGAAGAATGGGACGAAGCGGGTGACAGCTTTCGACAGACAGAGCGGGAAGAAAAAGGAGATCGAGGCGGAGGAGATCATGATCGCAGCGGGCAGGGGTCCGCTCACGGATATATTGCACCCGGAGAGAGGCGGAGTAAAGACGACCAAAGATGGCTGGATCCAAGTCAACGAGTACCTCGAGACCTCCCAACCAAACGTGTGGTCCTTCGGCGACGCCAAGGGCAGGTACATGTTCAGGCACGTCGCAAATTACGAATCCGAGATCGCTTACTACAACGCGATTTTGAAGCAGAGAATCAAGGCGGACTACCACGCAATACCCCACGCCGTCTTCACTTATCCTGAGGTGGCAAGCGTCGGAATGGGTGAAAAGGAGGCAGTGGAAAAGTTCGGTAGCGATAAAGTCCTGATTGGCTTTTACAAGTACGAAAACACGGCGAAGGGCGAGGCGATGAATGTCAAGAACTACTTTGTCAAGGTCATCTTAGACGCCGACCAGAAGATCTTGGGCGCTCACATCGTCGGCCCAGAGGCCTCGGTCCTGATCCAGGAAATCATCAACGTGATGTATGCGCCGACTCAAAATGCCGAGATAATTAACCGGGCGATACACATCCACCCTGCATTGAGTGAGGTTGTCCAGAGGGCGTTTTCATCATTGATGCCGGTTGAGCACTACCACGAGCATGTACTCGCTGAAAAGAAGAAAGATTAGGAGAGATTTTTTCTACCTTTATCTCCAAAAGTGTGTAATGAATTTTGCTAAGTCGCACTCTATCTTTCCTCCCGAACAAAAATCGTAGAAGGCTTTTATCAAAGTAGGGCGATCTATCACATTTACGGTGAGACGACAAAGAGTTGTCAAGCTACAAATTTAGGTGCAAGGATATCGGAATGAAGGACTGCGACTTTGAATTGAAGGGCGCATCTTCAAGGGACGAAGTAATGCAGGAGGCCTCGACTCACGCAAAGTACGCACACAACATGGAGACAATCACTCCGGACTTGGCAGGCAAAGTGGACTCTGCAATAAAGAGCTAGACTTCGCTGGTGGGCGAGGCAGACCCTTCCCCCGCTACAAGATGTACTTTTTCAAAGGCACGTAGAGCTTCTGAGCCGGGAGTGTGCAACTGCTTACAACAGTCAACAGTATCGGCGATGGAGAGCGTAATGCCTCTCAGAAGCATTTTTGGATTTCATGAGTATGCTCTCGGCTGAGCGTACAGTCTATTTCCGGCGTATAGGTAGGCGCTAGGTTATTCCTACCTTACCAGGCGGGGCTTCTTGCGCTAAAGCGATTCTAAAGCTGATTTGTAGGCAGCGAGGTGGGTCTTTTCATCATTTCGTATTTCCGAGAACCTTTCTGCGACTGCTAGATCTCCGGCGGCTTTCGCCTCTTCCGAAAAGTCCTTGTACATCGTCGTGACTTCGTAAGACTCTCCATCTATCGAGTCCTCGAGATTCTTTTCATCGTTTCCAACCAGTCCGAAAAGTTCTGCTTCTTCCGCAAAGTGTTCGAATCGTTCCACATTGGCAGTCTTCTCGAAGAGCTCTGCCAATTTCGCATGTCCGTTCTTCTTTGCAGCTTCTGAGAAGAGCATGTATTTCACATATGCAAAGGCTTCTCCATGCATGGCTTCTAACAGATGTTCGCGCGTCTTCTCGCCTAGAGGTCTTTTTCCTTTTTCGACTAGAGTCCTTGACATTTCGACATCACAGTCCAAGAAAACTAGATCTCGGAGCCCGTATAAAAGACGGGGACACGGTTATCATTTGTGATAATCAGATAACAAAGCTGGAAGACAAAGTGACTCGTCCAACGATGAGCGGGCGCCTACTCATCTTAGCGTTTGCGTGAAATCGCTTTCGTAATGAACGACTCGCCTTGGCGTTGGAGAAGGAGACGATGCTCATGCCTTCGAAGGGCTCGAGCACAGATCCGGGATGGAATTGGATAAACGGACTTCTATTTTTTTCTCTCGCTCTCACACCCCTTTTCTCCAGATTATCCAAGGAGTTGAGCGTACTAATTCCAATGGCTTAGTGGTACGGAGAAGCGGACGTCCCCGGAGGTCCTATCTGAGCCCTAATTTTTGATTCGATCATGGACTTGGGAACTGCTCCAACAATCCCATCGACGACTCTACCATTTTTGAATATCAAGATCGTGGGAATGCCCTGCACTCGATATTGAGAAGATATATTGGGGTTTTCATCCACGTTGAGCTTGCCAAAGGTCACTTTTCCAGCGTATTCTCTGGCTAGCTGCTCAACTACCGGCGAGACCATCCTGCATGGACCGCACCAAGGAGCCCAGAAATCAACGACTAGAAGCTCATGTCGCTTCAGAGCATCAAAGAAATTCGCCTCGCTTAGCTCGATTGGACTCGTGACAAGAGGCCTGCTGCCACTGTTGCTCTCTTTGCTGCTCTCCGCAGACAGGGTTTTTCTCTGCATCAGCTCGGCGAGCTTCCTCTGCTTTATCCTTTCAAGTTCCGGATCGGCCCCTGTTTCGCCTTCTCCAAACGACATTTGTGAGATCTATACGCCTCTCGCAGAATGTACAGAGACGTAGATCTATATTTGGGGTTATCTTACCCTGTTTGCTTCTGCGCACGATCCTACTGGAACCATGAGGAAAGCAATTGCAAATTGTGAACTCGTTGATTTCAAATTACACTCAAAAGCCATCGCAACGCAATCGGACTCCTGCGGCAAGGAAAGAGTGATGGACAGGGAATTTCTCCTTTCCTAGTTTGTCCTCGTTTGCGTTGATTATCATAACTTACAGATGAAGAGAAAAGCGAACTTTGACGCCGGAGAGCCCTTTATGGTGCAAGTTCGACTCCGATTATCATTGATGATAATCGTACTCTCCTCTTAATAACAACGCTTACGTTTTCTATTAATCTGCGGGAGATGAAAGGAGAGGGCATCATGCAACCTCAACAAATTGCAAAAGGAGAACTTCTTGGGGAGTTTCGCGGCAAGGCTGTCTCGACTACGATCAAAGAAGTCACTCCGTTTGGCATGAGATTAGAACAAAACATCCAAGGGGAATTTGTGGGAGCCAAGTATTCCGCTCGCCAGACGCAGACTACCGATCTCTTCCAGAGAATTGACGGGACTTACGAATACGAGACGAAGATATTTGAGCAAACAAACGAGGGCGACTTTGTATTGGCCGTTACTCACGGGACTGGAAAGATGACGGGGCCAACTACGCACAAGGGCGAAGGGGAAATAGTCCACATGGCTCAGTCGCCGAAATTCGCTTGGCTGAACAATCTCAAGTGTAGGGTCGAAATGACCGGCGACGCGTCGACTGGAGAAATCTCCGGCAAAGTCTTCACACTCTAGGAGATAGAGAGAATAAGGTAAAGAAGAGGGCCTCTTCTCACTCTTCAATTTTTGTTGTTATGATCAGATTTCTATACCTGACTCGAAATGTGTGATTCGAGCGCCGCAAGCTGAAGTCCCTTTTCCGAAATCGATTTCATTCAAACTGTAAATAATCTTGCTAAATCACAATGGAATCTTGACATAGGCGGCGAACCTTTGTTTGATGCAAAGGCGTAGCCGCGATGACTGCTGGCTACGGTATAGACAACATCGCAGAGAAAGAAATCGGTACGATTCGAAACGGGGAGTTGTCCCTCTGTCTTTGGCCTGATTGCCTTGCTCTTTGGCGAGAGTTCTCTCCCTTTTCAGAGAGGAACCTCCTCTCCGCTCTCCGCGTCAACTATTCTGATTGCCTTGTAGGGACAGGACCTCGCGGCCTCGATTATCCTCTCGCTGTCGATCTCCCTTGGCATGACATCCCTCATCGCAAGAGGCGCGTCCCTTCCCCCCGCTCTCACGAGCCCGAGGTTTGATTCATCTAACGCAAAGACCTCCGGCGCGAGCTGGACGCAGCTCTCGGCGCCCATGCACACCCCCTGGTCTATGCTCAAGATGAGTCTCTTGTTATCCCTAGTCACGATCTCCTTATCCCCTCTCCTCTGGAGACCGTCGAGCTTGCTTGAGACGAGCCTCAGGATTACATCGGAGTAGTTCTCGTCCTTCCTCTTTGCCCACGTGAGTTTGTTGAAAGCCTTGGAGTTCAGCGTTACTATCCTTTCAGCTTCTTCCTGTTCACTTGTTAGTTCGGTCAAATTTTACAATCTCCACTTCCAGGATAGCACTATGTACGCAATCAGATAAAAACACCCGATACGATTCTCAAAGTTGAGAATGCTAGTTTGTGCATGTGAATTGCATATGCTGGGATTCTCCTACTGCCGAGTTAGCTTCATGATTTCGATCGAATGCTTTGAAGCGAACTCAATAATTGCTTCTCTTATCGTTGACCCTCCAACTTCTTCGATCTCATATGTGACCCTCAAGGTCGGCCTCCGGATATGCAAGAACTTTGCGAGGTCGACTGGCGTGCCTACAATTACCAAATCGCACTCTGCCCGATTGATTGTCTCCTCGAGTTCTTTCCTTTGCTCCTCGCTATATCCCATCGCCGGAAGGACGGGCCCAAGGTGCTTGAATTTCTGGAAGACTTCCTTGAGCGAGCCGACGGCGTATTTTCTCGGGTCGAGAATCTCGCCTGCTCTAAATCGAGTTGCCACTTTGTAAGCCGCGCCAGTGGACAGGCCTCCGTGGGTTAGTGTAGGCCCATCCTCGATGCAGAGGACTCTCTTTCCTTCAATCGCTTCGGAGTTTTCGGCACTGTCTCTCAGATTTGAAAGTATGATCTTCGTCCTTGGGTTCAATGCTTTCAAGTTAGCAAGAATTTGTTCGGTGTTCTCCTCGGGCGCCGCGTCCACCTTGTTGACGATGATATAGTCGGCCATCCTCGCGTTTGTTTCGCCTGGGTGGTAGGTCAGCTCGTGCCCCGGGCGCCTAGCATCCGCAACGACGAAAAGAAGATCTGGTTTCACGAAGGAGAAATCATTGTTTCCACCGTCGAAGATTACAATGTCTGCTTTCTCTTCCGCGAGTTTCAAAATCCTGGAGTAATCCACGCCGGCGTAGACCGGAAAGCCGTTTGCCAGGTGGGCCTCATACTCTTCCCTCTCCTCGATCGTAGTATGGTATCTTTCGAGGTCATCGAAGGAAGTAAACTCCTGCACGGCCTGACTTCGAAGATCTCCGTAGGGCATAGGGTGCCGAATTATTGCAATGCGGTACCCCATGTCTCTAAGCATGCGCGAGATCTTCCTCACAGTGGGACTCTTGCCCGCGCCAGTGCGGACGGCGCAGACTGCGACGACAGGCTTCTTTGAGACGAGCATCGTGTCCTTCGGGCCCAGAAGGGCAAAGCTCGCTCCACTAGCTAGGGCAATAGAGGCTTTGTGCATGAGTTCGACATGCGAAACGTCACTATAGGAGAAGACGACCTCGTCCACCTTGAGCCTACTTATCAAATCAGGGAGTTGCTCTTCGGGGTAGATTGGGACCCCGTCGGGATACCTGGGGCCCGCGAGTTCGGCAGGAAACTTTCTGTTTTCAATACCCGGGATCTGGGTCGCGGTGAAGGCTACAACCTGGAACTCTGGCTTGTCTTTGTAGTAGGTAAGAAAATTGTGAAAGTCTCTTCCTGCCGCTCCGAGTATGATTACTCTTCGCACGATAATTTAGACATCCCTCTCAGAATAATCAAAGATTGGCATGACCGAATATTAATGATAGGAATACAATTCTCACGATTGAGAATCACATACCGTGTTTTCGCTGTACTCTCGTTCTTGGCCGTTCCTCGGCTTTGAGGATCGACCGCCTGCCACAAGTTTCTTACTTTCACCGACTAAACCTAAACTAGACCATTTGTTTTGAGTACGATTCTTTCATAAAACGACTTGCTCAATATGAAATCTCTGATCGTGCCTTGATAGCAAAATGCCGTATGATGCGTGCGCGATTATCTATCTTCTCTTTTTTCGCTTCATATTTTCGTGGTAAAACTGTAGCTCTTATGCCGGATTGTGTTCAATAGTCTGGGGCCTTTTCCAGACTTGCGCACAACTCTATCTCAATTTCTTATTATCATCTTTGGTGATCAGCTTCTTCCATAAATCCCAGCTAGTCGCTAGATCAAACCTAGTGCATCTTTAACGCAATGACTGAGGGTGCTTCGGTGAAACCACTGCACGGTGAAGAGACCATTGTAGCAGTTCCATCAAGAAATCGCCGCGTTGGCTTGTTTCTTGTATTCCTTGTCTGCGGCCTCAGCCTTCCCGCTCTTTCCGGCTGCTGATCTTCCCCCTTCTCTATGATTCCCTCAAGCTGGGACTGGGTCTACAGGGTTACACTTTCGACGGCGTTCCTTCTCCTGACACTAGCATCAATGAAGTCAGGAGGATACAAGAGCTACCGGAAAGCATTCTTCTCCTTCTTCATAGCCTCTTTCGCCCTGAATCTTCAAGCGCTTAGCAGTTTCCTCAATTTTCAGTCAACTTCGATCAACAATATAGTTCTGAGCATGCTGGCGAGCACTTTGCTCGTCGTAGTTCCAATCATTGCATTGTCATTGGGCTCGGGCGACAGTCTTTCGATGATTTTCTTGGCGAAGGGGAATCTCAAGCGCGGACTCCTGGTAGGTTCGGTGGGATTCGCCGCGTTCGCAATAATTTCAATTCCCGCAGCCATGCTCTTGTATCAGGGCAAGGATCTGACAGTAGCCAGAGTGAGCACCTGGGCGTTCCCCCTGCTCATCACCGTATTCTGAAATGGATTTAGAGAAGAGTTACTTTATCGTGGTCTATTTTTGAAGAAATATGATCCGCTGCTTGGATCGAGGTCGTCCAACGTTCTGCAGGCGATAATTTTTTCATTGAGCCATACCGTTGCCGGTAGAGGGGTTATAGCGTATACCTCGTACATGCCTGTCCTAGTTGTATTCACACTTGCGCTGGGCCTAGTCTGGGGATTTCTGATGCAGAAAACTAACAACATCTACGGATCTGTTTTGTTCCATGCGGGGTCTGACTTGCCAGTGTTTCTTGGCGTTTTCTCAAATTTATCTTGAGACGCGTAGTTCGCAAAGCAAAGGGCTGTGAGAAAGGATAAGTGTAGAGAGAAGAGGATCTCCTTGTGTGAAGCCGTACCCGCTAGATTTGATCTAATTAAAATATGATTGTACGCGCATAATAGCGCCGAAGTAAGACTAAAGGCGTAAAAACAACCAAAAGTAATTCGATTTTTGGCAGTGCGAGGCTCGAAGGGGAGGACCACCCGTCTCCCTCTATATCCTATCATGGAGTGTGCAATAGAAGAAATTGTTGAAACATCGCTTTCACGGAATATCCACAGCAGCTTCTGCTACGGTTGTGATAATAACCATAATAGTTGTGATAGGAGCGGTCTCGATTGCCAATATTGCGATTTCAGCCCAGCATCCCGCAGGCCAGAGCAGCACGCTAACTTCGACCACTAGTACTTTTGAAAGCGAAAGTCGCTTGGCCGTCAACGCGGTGAACCAGACTCCGACCTCGCGCTACTTTACCCTGACCTGGGAGCTCTCCCCCCAGGCCCATCAGGACAGGTTCACACCGTTCAACATGATCGTCGCGCAGGGCGACACGGTTCATGTTACATTTATAGTCAATGATTCGGTCGCGCATACCTATACCATCGGGCCGCCCTACAACTACCAGATCAACGTCAGCGCCCCGGGCCTTGTGAACGACCTGACTGGGCAGAAATTTACGCAAAACTCTTTGCATGACTCTCCAGGCGTTGTGATCAGCGGGACCCCGGGGAATCTGACTGGATCTGGCTCTTTTGTCGCAAAGTACCCGGGTGTTTTTGAGTACTATTGCGTATACCACGTGCAAATAGGAATGTTCGGCTACCTAATTGTCCTCCCGAACGCGGCCTATTCCTCAAACGAGACGACGACGACCAGTACGTCTACAGCAACAAGTGCTATAGGACAAGTGAGCATCAAGTTTGGCTCGGCAGCAAACACGACCTCGGTCTACTTTTCGCCGCAGGTCATTACCGTAATCATAGGCAAAAACAACACGGTCACCTGGGTGAATAACGACATTGCACCACACACCGTGACGAGTGATACTCCTGGCCAGTTTGACTCTGGTCCGATAAACGCGGGAGAGAGCTGGAGCTACACTTTTACCACTCCCGGGACCTACACGTACCACTGCTCATACCACCCGTGGATGCACGGGACGGTCATAGTCGAGCAGGCGAGTGGAAGTAGTAACTCTACGACGTAACTCTCTTTCTTGGCCCTTTACTTGTTGGCCGCAAGCAATGCAAAAGAGCGCCTGCCCATCTTTACGAGTGGGCCAACAAGGAAATTAAGAAGGATCGTCACAAATGGCCATCTGGTTCGAGACAAGCCGCTCGGATCTAGCTTGGCATTCCCTCCCGCATTTCATTTCATTTCAACCCCTCTGCGGCTGTTGATTTACCATTGGATTCTTTGCCATTTGGTCCCACCTCATGGCCATAAAAGTTCCAGCGATAGTAATTCCATAGATGCCCATTGCTACGACGAAGTGAATCCAGGCAAGAATTGAACTTCCGGTTTGCAGCGTTTCAAACCCAAGGATTATTTGGATTACGATTAATGCCACGAGTCCTATCGACATTCCTCTCAGCGGTCTTAAGGCAGGTTTTGAAACCAGAACGACGATCATTGTGGCAAGGGCCAGGATAAAGACGATGAGCCCGGTTATGATGTGCGATACTGCACCGATGAAATCGAATGTGAGCAGCCCGCCGAGTAGAAGCTGGATGAACACTACTATTCCTGTGACTCGGAAGAGAAGGGTGCCGAGTTTCATCTCTACCACCTTTCGAGGTCCTTCCTCATCTGCTCGTACTGCTCCTTTGTGATTTCTCCGCGGGCAAATCTTTCCCTTAATGTTTCAAGAGCTGGGTCGTTGTAGTAGCGGCCAGAGTTCCACCAGTATCCCCACCCCCACCACCATCTGAGGAGAAAGAACCCGAAGAAGAACAAGGGAATGAGAATCCACCACCACCCAAAGAAAAAGAAGAATGGCGGATAGCCAACGAGTGAAAATCTTCCAAATAGCGCGAAGATTACAACGAGCGAGGCGATGGCAATTATCACTGCGGCGAATACCAAAGCATCTGTTTGTCTCATTCGCCTAAATTGTTGGGAGTCTGATTCCATATCAAATTCGCACCTCTCTTATTTGGAAGAAACGAGTGCAACTTTGGGTGAGGACGACGATCCTTCTGCGGCGCTTGCTACCTTCTCGAGAGCCTCCTTGGTTCCTCCTTCGATCTGAGACTTTACAAAGCCGCGGGCGAAGACCGGCACACCGGAGAACTGAAAGTCCCATTCGACATCAAGTTTCGTCCTCTTTCCATCCTTGCTTGGGATCAGTCTCATTTGCCTGGATCCTCTCAACGGGCCCTTGGTCATCGTGAGGTCTATGGATTCTTTTGGATTGAGTCTGATTGTTTGTCTTCCTTCGTTTCCCATGAATCCGACCTTCACTTCGCGCTCGACGAGATTTTCCTCTTTCCTTACATTGCGGATGGCGTTGAGACCTGACCAATAAAGAGGATCGTTGTCCACATCGGAAACGATCTCCCAGACTTTCTCCGCTGATGCATTCACTTCACAGGTCGCTTTGATAGATACCATGATTCTCATCACATACCCCTAAACTATCAGAGGGTGTTCTTCTTAACCCGAACCCAAAGATGCTCCGTGTTTTTGGACAGTCTCTTGTGGAAGGGAGAGAGTGTTCTCACAAGTACGTTCGAAGAAACAGAATTCGAAGACGAGACGAACTCGGATTTTGCGGGAGAGTCTTAAGAAGGGGGCGGCTTTTCTTTGGCCCTGATTACCTCAAGGACGCCTGTTTGAAGGCAAGGGTTATTTCACAGAGGTTTCCTATTCTCCCAATTAGTTATCGCCATGCAGGGCCCCGCAACCGGCAACAACAAAGAGACCAAAAACGAGAAGAAGGACAAAGCCCCTACCTTTCCCATAGATCTTTTGTCAACCTTTGCATCCGGTATCTTGACGGCCAATGTGAGCGGCATCCCGCTTCTCAAGATCGACGCAGAATCAAGATCCGTTGGAGTTGAGGCGACAGGAGTAAAGGAATGTGGTATCAGACTTTCAAAAATCGTCAGACTCCCGAAGGGGGGCGGAGGGGTCGTGGAATTTGTGAAGAGCTCAGAGTCGGCGGCACGGGAGCTCTCCGAGAATGGTTGGGAGTTGTCACTCTACGACAGAGGTAGCAGAATAGTCAGCATAGGAAGAGGTGCCTCGAAGCTGACAGGATATGTAAACATCAATCCCCTAAAGTTAGGGAGACTATTGAAAATTCTCTGAAAACCTGCCTGCAGGCGGGTGCGTCACTGCTTACTCCCTTGCCATTGCCGCGACGTTTTTGGCTGAGAGTGCCTGCTTCTCCTCACTAGACAGCTCTCTCATATGGACTGACAGAGTGACCGTCCCGTCCAATTCGACACCAACCTGCTGCATCCCTGGCACCCTCAGCGTTACCCTTTGGAAGTTCAACTCGAGCTGTGAATGTTTGTCCGCTAATGCTTCTATCAAGCCCTCTAGCATCCCTTCGACCTCAGCAACCATACTTCCTCCTGCGCCCCCTTCACCCACTTTCTTCTGTGTTGCGCTCATGGGCTTTGAGAAATATTTCACGTATATTTAGGAGTTGCATATCTTTTGCACGGTACCGTCAAGTTAAGCCCAGTAAGATAAAGGGTTATGGCCAGAAGGACTGATCTCTCATGTTTTTGGTGATGACAAACACGGAAGACGAGTTCCTCCTAGCCAC
>JAJPHP010000084.1 GCA_021325255.1 Nitrososphaerota archaeon
CTGGGTTTATTTCCTTCCTCCCTTATCCTCTTTTGCTTTGATGTCATGGCGTCAGCGGCGAATTGCTCTAACTAGCATATATTGTTACTTATCCAAAGAGCGATAGCATGTCTTTCTTTGAACAATCAGACTGGCAAGCCCTCGTTGCGATCATTTTAAAGCATGAAAACTGAGCTTCTTTCTATCAGAAGACGCAAGCAATGCCGAGCGACGACGTAATAAACGACCTACTGGAAGGCGCGGACGGAGAAGAGGTTTCAATCCGAGAGGAAGAAGAGGATAAGATTTCAACTGGGACAATAATCGGGAGGGGTACTTGGCTTGACCGCGTAGCGAAGGAAATAATCGATCGAGAGACAAAATTGGGAAGGAGCCTCTCGAATGTCCGAGTAGAATCGGGCCTCGGAGCCTCAGGAATACCACACATTGGAAGCCTGGGGGACGCGGCACGCGCCTATGGAGTCAAAATGGCCCTCGAGGGGGCAGGGTACTCGTCTGAACTAGTCGCATACTCGGACGACATGGATGCGCTCCGAAAAATCCCGGCCGGACTGCCGGAGTGGCTTTCTAGTGAAATTGGCAAGCCAGTTTCAGAGATCAAAGATCCTTTCGGATGTCACTCATCTTATGGAGCGCACATGAGCGCCCTTCTCAGGGAGGGGCTCGAAATGATTGGTTTAGACTACACTTTCCGAAGCGGTTACGAGGCGTACAAGAGCGGTGCTCTCGTAAAGCAGATTGACCTCATACTAAGGAACGCCGACAGAATAGGCGAGAAGATAGAGGAACTGACCGGACAGAAGAAGTATCTTGAGGCACTCCCTTACTTTCCTCAGTGCGGCAAGTGCGGAAGGTTGAACGTCGCGAGGCCGTACAGGTACGACGCCCAAGAGCTAAAGGTATACTACAGGTGCACTGGAGATGAGATCGGTCGAAGATTCGTCGAGGGTTGCGGCCACGAGGGGGCGGCCGAAATTGAAAAGGGTCAGGGAAAACTTTCGTGGAAGGTCGAGTTCGCTGCGAGGTGGGCAGCCCTAGATATTCGCTTTGAGGCGCACGGAAAGGAACTCACGGACTCTGTGAAGATCAACGACTGGATTGCGGAGAATATTCTATCGTTTCCTCCCCCGTACCATGTTGTATACGAACTGTTCCAGGACAAGTCTGGAAGAAAGATATCCAAGTCCGTCGGAAATCTGGTAACGCCCCAAAAGTGGCTAGAGCTTGCGAGTCCCCAATCCCTGATGCTAGTCTACTTCAAGAGGATAATTGGGGCGCGCAACATCTCTGAGGAGGACATACCCCAGTACATGGATGAGTACGATTATCTAGAGGACCTGTACTTTGGAAAGCTAAAGGAGCAAAACAAGCTGAAGGAGGCACGCCTAAGGGGTCTTTACTACTATGTCAACCTGAGGAAGCCTCCTTCCCAACCTGCCCAGCACGTGCCATACAGTTTGCTGGTCGAGCTTGCGCGAGTCGCCCCAACTGATCGCGCAGAGGACTATGTAGCAAAGCGCCTTGTCGATTACAGAGCAGCTAGGCAGGTTGACGATTCTCTAAAGAAGAAAATAGGGTACGCAATCCGCTGGGCGAGGGAGTTCACTCTGAGGGAAACGCATGTCGAGCTGAACGAAAAGGAGCGCAAGGCTATCGCAGAGTTAGCCTCGAAACTTGACTCGCTCACTGACCCCAACGCAATCCAGACCCTGATCTTTGACTGCGCGAGATCCAACGGAATTGAACCGCCCGCCTTTTTCAAGGTACTCTACAGAATAATGCTCGGAGTCGAGAGGGGTCCGAAGCTCGGGCCATACATGGCGGACATAGGGGCCGAAAAGGCCACAACGAAGCTGGTAAGGGCAATTGGGGCAAGTGACACTCCGCTTACTTAGCCGAACACTAACGGGATTGGTTCGCCCGTTAGTAGAAATCGTCAAACGACCCGCCTTAACTTGACGAATTCAATGCGTTGCGTCGCAAGAAAGGGACGTGAGGCCCGAAATCCTTAGGTTCTCTATTGAGCCATTGGCGTCCAGCGCAAATCTTCTATAAAACATATATCAAGCGTACCCTGTCGTCACCGCTCGTGGGAGTGCTGGCATTGAATCGGAGAACGGAGTGTGCTGCAGTTCTTGGTTAGCTCGCCCGACTGCGTCATTGACCGTTCCGCCAACTGTGTTATCCCAAACGGCGATGACATCAAGGACATTAAGGATCTGGGTGGAATGCTTTCGGCGCATCAGTGGAAGCTAGAGTCCTCCACGAATTACTCAAAAGAGTCAAAGGGAGTTCTCGCTCGTTTAAAGTGTCAAAAATGCGGCGCGGCATGGATTATGATAGTTTCAAATTGTTGATAGAGCGAAAAACATAACCGCCCTAATTCTCTGACCAAGTTCCAACCGGGAACTCGCGCTTTCGATTGAGCTCGCGTCTAGCTAGTTCTTCGTTGATTGCCCTAATGCAAGCTCTAATTTGAACGGCATTGAAACTCTTGTGACCATCGCCGTCTGTCTGATACCTGAGTGCGCTCTGTCTCAGAAATTCCAGGTGCAAGTGTAGCTCTTGGGCTAAGCGCCTTAATCTTTTGTCTGTCCAGAAGAACGTCATATGCGTAAGTGTTGACATCCTTTGACTGTTTCTTGGAGGGCAAGCTATTGAAAGTGCACTTGTTTAGATGCGGCTCGAGAACATTAAACTATTTCAGTCTCACCAAGGATTTGATGAAGTAATTGAATTGATTTCATCAAAACCGCAATGAGTTGCAATGAAGGTCACCCAGAATCGGGAGGAGACGAGAAGGGAGAAACAAAGATTTCAAAGATGGTTGGCGTTCCAAGCCCACGTTAGAGAAAAATGATATTTTCAATTCTGAAAGTAAGAAAAGATGCCCAGACAAAAGGAAGGAACTGCGAGCTAGCTGGCACAGCTCGTACGTAGCGAAGTAAAGCTGGAACCTTGTTAGTGAAACAAACTGGAGGATATCTACTTTAAAGTGATATCACGACCTCAAGAATCTCTCATTTCATCAGGGCAAAGGCTTATTACGAATTTTTCGACAGAATGTTTTACGCCTCAAAGGGCCCGTAGCCTAGCATGGATTAGGGCGTTGAACTCGTCTCTCGCGATGACTTGAAACAAGGTCGCGACCAGAGAAGGCGATTACGCAAGCCTCCGGAGCCGAAGGTCGTGGGTTCAAATCCCACCGGGCCCGTCTATGATATTCTTCCACAGATGTCCCATCGAGTTGCAACTTCTGACACGCCTGGTATTGCCAAGAAATCATGAGAATTGTTCAGGAAAGCCGTTCTTGGAAGCTTGTCCTCACAATAGGGAGAATTGAAGTCTGCATCGAATTCGCAAACAAGTGTGGACCCTTAGCCAAGATTGCCAACTGCGACTGCTGATCCGGATTTGCGAACCTATCAGTATTAAATGGAAAAAGAGTGCGCCAATAAAAAGTGGTCGAAAGGCCGATTGATTTTCAATTACTTCCAGCCTATGATGATTATCCTTGGCGCCATAATTCTCTCCATCTTTGCTTATTATGCGATAAAGCTTGTTGGATCTTTCCGGGCAGGCATTCTCGCAAGAGGATGGAAGTTCGTGACCGTCGGCGCTACGTTGCTGGTATTAGCCCAGTTCCCCTTTTTTGCTTCTTGGATCAGCTCCGCTGATGAAGTATCGACCCTCAGCGTTGTCGGGACGGCGTTGAGATTTTTTGGAATGATCTTTCTGACGTTGGGCCTCAGGGCTCAGTATCAGATTTGGCGACTCGACAACAAGGGTCTCGCTTCCGATAGGAATTCAAGCGAGAAGGCAATCAAAGTCTGACAGAATCTCGGCGAAGAATATCCACTTCAACTCTTCTTTTCGGCGAGAATGCGCCAGACTGTTTACCGAAGTTCGTTTCTTTTCTTTCAAGGTATGGCTGGTGAACAGCATGCTTGAATGTTATCGAAGTGACCGAGGAGCACCTCCCGTCTACAGTTGACGGCTATTCTGTATTTGGGGCACATCTGGATAAGATACAATCCGCATTTTTCAATCCTCTATAACTAATTACTGTAACTGAAATTGCTGCGAAATTTAAGAGCGAAGTTAGAAATATTGATCAAGATTGACCATTAAGATCGTGAGTGGTGGCAGGCGCCGGGCAATTTCAACAGCTGCTACACTATCTCTCCTTACGACCATAATTTTGATTGCTTTTCTAGGTGCGCTGGGCCAAGGCAGGCCTGTTGATCCTTCAAGCTCTACTACTGTTCGATCTGCTACATTAAATCCCTCCAACTCACGTTCCGGCAATTTCAGAGTAAGTATCGGCCAAACAACCTCGACAGCTTCGACTCGGACCACCGCTAGCATCTCTCAACAGGGAGCCACGCATCCAACGAACAGAAGCTCGGTGTCAGGCTCGGCTACGTATACCGGGGACGACCAGCACCAGCCTCCCGGAGCGCATCAACACGGACATTATAGAAAGTAGAAAATTTGCCCGAGCTTCAGCCTTGGAAGATGGGAGCTACGCGATGCAGAAACGATATCAGCAGCCTAGTCGAAAGAGCTGACTCACAGCATCTTCGTTGCAAAGGCTATTTTCTTTTTATACTCTCAATAGTCGAAGCCATCACACACGCGCGCGTGATCTGCCACTACTGAGACTAGCCAATCTTGGAGGCCTGGCATTAATCCAGGGCAATTCGAGCTGAAGACTCCAAATATCATCCCGACACGTTGATCATGAAGAAGGTCCCCCACACAACGCTCGTATTGGTAGTTTCTTCTGCGGAGACGGCAGCATTGTAAGTTCCAAGTGGAGCGATTGAGGATACGCTCAAGGAAAGTGTTGAGACTCCGCGCTTTTGAGAAGCCACGCTGATCTGGCCGGGCGTGAAAGTTGCTGAAATCCAGCTGGTCGAGCTCGAGTTTGTTGCAACCGGAGCGAAAAGAACTCTGAAGACGAGCTTCACACTAACGTCGATTGTGGGATACACTTGCACTTCAAGCGTCTGCGTAGACCCTCTCGTGATGTTCAGAGGAGCGTTGCTTGTTGAGACACCCCCTCCGGAGTTCTTTGCAAGCGCAGGTAGAATCACATCTACTACCGGCTCGTTCACAAAACAACTCTGGCATAAGGATGTCCTGCCATTAGTTATTCCAGGTCTTATGAAGAGAACTCCCAAGATCACGGCTCCTGCCATAAGGCCTGCAATAATGATCAGGGCAATTGCCTTTGACATTCCTTGCCGCAATCTTTGAGCGGACCTACCCCTAAAGCTTTTACGATGTTCTTCCCAGCGAAAGCGAGTAATGTGTTTCAAGACCTACAGGCCAACAATGGACCAAATGTCGTCATCGGAGTCCAGTTTAATGTACCCGCATCGATCGCACTTGTTTCCGACTATCTTGGCGCTCTTGCCGTCCGAAGAAGAAAAAATCCTTTCGTACTCGACCATCTGACCTGCTCTGCATTTCTCGCACATCATAAGCTATGAATGAACCTCACTCTTCACACACCTCTTGCAGTTGCCTGGCGTCATCCTCTCATGTAGTAGAATGAAAATGCGTCTTCTTAACAACCCACCAATTTCAGCTGCGAAAATGATTTGAGAATCCACATCTCAAGACCCTTCCACTCCTCACCGAATACCCTTTTTCAGCATTCTCCAGCTGCCTGGAACGAGCCTTCCGAAATCGCGGCTGCCAGCTAGTCATGAGTCCGGCGTCAAACAAGAAGTGTGAAACAATCTTCATCTCCCGCGTTCGGATGGTAAAGGAGGGGTTCAATATGTAGCAGACTCTCCTAAAAATCGTACTCTTCAATTTCCGCCACAGGGCTGATAATCGGACTTTCCAATTGGAGATGGGATTTACATTAGACCACAAATGGGCTCTATGTCACTCTCTGGTGAGATTGACCCTCACACAGCGTGGTCACAAAGTGATTGGCACTTTCGGGAACGGGAGAAGATGGCTTGACTAGACTCTGCAGTCGATAAATCGGTCGAACATGAGTGGTTTTGTTCAATCCCATACAGTTCATCATCATAGCTTGTCATCCTAAGTAATATGTAATGAGTTCATATAGTAAAATCCGAGCATCTCTTTCACACAGGCGCATTTTTTCTATCGCATCTTCAACTACGTTGAAGATGTACAATTCTTGTAGCTTCACCAATGAAAGTATCAAAATCTTTTAGCCATGCGTCGCAGTATCAGCCACTGTAATCAAATTCAGTCTTGGGTTTGATGTGAACTGGAAGGTCATTGGCGTCGATCAAAAACAACGAGCTAATTGCGGAGACCGCCGGGTCCTTTGAGCAACTGATTAATCTTCTCTCTCGGTCGTCTGCTCCCTTCCTCGCTCTTTGCTGATTCTGTCTTGCCTCAGCTTCTTCCATCTTGTTCCCACCGAGTATACGTTCAGCTTGCACGAGGTCACTCTCTGCTTACTCAAGTTTTCCTTCGGCCCTGTTCATGTTCTGGTATTCATTGCTTTTCCAGGCCACCTCACGACGCCATCTCTTTTGCTTCAAAAAAATCAAACCGCATTTTATAGATCCGGTTACTCAAAAAAACCGCGAATAGTCTAGCGACATGTTTGCTTGCCGAGTTCCTTCAGGCGAAGTTTCAATGGAACAATGCTATACGATCTCTTTCAGCGTCATCTACCTGGCCATTTTGAACACCAAGTAGCTCTATCAGTTCTTGTCATGTTCTCTTTGAGTGTAAACGTTGCAGGTGCCTGACTCTGAGGGGTTCCTCGTTTATGACAGACAAGTTTTTGTCTTTGTGGAGCGTGAATTTGTTTGGCTGCGGTGCCTTCCCAATCCAAACCTGTACAGCAAAAGTTAACGCCGGGGACACTCTCGCTGGGCCTTCGTAGTGAAGAATAGGAAGAACGGTCCAGAGTGGCAGTTTAGCATTGGGGACTCCCGGTTCTAGGGGTGAGATATACACACGGGCATACCTGAGAAAATCAAGAAAATCGAAGACGACATTCATCGAACACAGGTAAACAAAAAGACCGAGCACCACATCGGACTGCTAAAAGCAAAACTCGCAAAGCTCAGGCGAGAGCAGGAAGAAGCCCAATCCCGCGGCGGAGGCAGCTCGATCGGATACGACGTGAAGAAGACTGGCGATGCGACTGTTGTATTGGTTGGGCTTCCGAGCGTAGGCAAGTCAACCCTCCTCAACAGACTGACAAATGCAAAGTCCAAGGTAGCCGCCTACCAGTTCACGACGCTGACGGTCGTACCCGGAGTGATGGAGTATCGAGGAGCAAGGATTCAGGTGCTCGACCTTCCCGGAATCATCGAGGGGGCTTCAACGGGCAGGGGACTTGGCAAGCGCGTACTCTCGGTGGCGAGAAATGCCGACCTCATCCTGTTTATCGTCGATGTTTTCCAGCCCGAAGCGGTCTCGAACATACTCAGGAAGGAACTTAGGACCATAGGGATTAGGGCGGATGAGCACCCTCCGAATGTTGCGATTGAGAAGACAAGTTCCGGAGGAATAACCGTAAGCGTACAGACAAAGCTCAGCAAGATGTCAGAGGAGCTCGCCAAGGACATCTTGAGGGTCTATGACATTAACAGTGCGAGGGTTATCCTAAGGGAGGACATAAATGACGAACAGCTCGTGGACGTTCTTTTGGGAAATCGCATGTACATACCCTCACTCACAGTGATGAACAAGGTCGACCTTGTAAACGCGGGCTTTCTTAACGAGATAAGCGCTAAGATGAGGGAGAAGTTCATACCGGTCTCTGCAGAGGGGGATGTCAACATGACCGCTTTGAAGGAGGAGATCTACAGGCGCCTAGATTTCATCAGGGTCTACATGAAGCCGCGCGGCGCCGAAGCAGACATGAAAGAGCCTCTGATCGTTCGAAACGGATCGAACATACTCGATGTGTGCAACAAGCTGCATAGGCGAATGAAGGACGATCTTCGCTACGCCCAAATCTGGGGACGCAGTGTGAAATTTGCAGGTCAGAAGGTCGGGATAAATCACAGGCTCATGGACGAGGACATCGTCACCCTGATTACAAAGTAGGTCGGGGCAACTTCGAGATCTGATTCTGTGAAAGGAAAAGAAAAACGAGCCATCAAAGATGAATACGTTGAGCGCTCGCACAGGGGGCCTAGCTTTTCAATTAATCAGTCCGTAACCTCAGGCCGTTATTTCCGCTTCTTCTTCTCGCTTTCTGCCTGTAGGTTCATTGCTGAAGATTATCTTTCTAAGGGCATCGGCAATTCTTAGGGGATTCTCGTTCTGCCAGACGTTCCTTCCCACAGCAAGACCTGTTGCGCCAGCCGCGATCACTCCTCTTACCTGTTTCAGAAAATCCTCGTCAGTAGGAGCCTTCGGGCCACCGGACATGTACACGAGTGCCTTTCCCGCAGACTTTACCGCCCACGAGAAGGTCTCTGGATCCCCGGTGTACTTGATCTTCACCGCGTCAGCGCCTAACTCTAGCCCGATTCGGGCTGCATACGCGACTATCTCTTTCGTCGTGTCGTTAGCTACGGCCTTTCCTCTGGGATAGATCCAGGCGATTGCGGGTATGCCATTTTCATGAGCCTCCTCCTGAATCCTCCCAAACTCCTGGAACATTTCTCCTTCAAATTCGCTGCCCAGGTAGATGGTGTATCCGACCGCCTTTGCGCCCAGTGACAACGCATACTCTACGGAGCAGTTCTGTCTTGAGTTTGGCTCCCCCTTGAGCAAGCCTGCTTTACCGTTGACCTTCAGTATCAGCGGAACACGACCGTCATAGTACTTTTCGGCCAGCCCCTTCTGGAAGACGATGCCGTTGAATCCTCCCTTTGCGGCTATGTCCATGACATACGTAGGATCGACGTTCTTCTCGTTAAAGTCCACCGAGGGCCCATGTTCGAACCCCTGGTCATACGCCAAGAGCATGCTCCGGCCGTTCGTGAGGAACGTTTCCATTGAAGGTGATCTTTGTCGCACCATATTCCCACAACTCACTTGCTCCTTTTTTTGATTCTATGGTGTCTGGAGTTTAGCGCATGATGGATATTTAACTATGAAACCCGTTCTCTCGAACACCGAGAGATACCCTATAAATTGGTGTAATGATTAGTGTGGGCAGAGCCGTGGATAACTAACAGAATGCTTGAGCCATCTCCGAACACCAAAGACAACAATCTTGACCATATGGTTAATGGACGATCGCCCCACTTTCTAGAGAAAGGGGTGGAAGAAATCGAAGTCGCGGGCCTTGCACAGATTCTGCTCGCTATTGCCAGGACAGGCCAGATGGTATCAAGGCAGCTCTCTTTCAGAGTGGGAATGACAAAGAGTGTCAACCCCTTCGGCGAGCGGCAGGCAGAGTTGGACGTATTCACGAACGAGGCTTTCTCGAAGGCCCTCCTCGATACCGGTATTGTTGGTACGGTTGCTTCCGAGGAGCTGGAAACACCACTGACCAATCCAAACCTTTCAGTGGATTCCTCGTTTTCCGTGGCTATGGATCCTCTGGATGGATCCTCAAACATAACAACGAACAATCCGCTTGGAAGCATCTTCGGCATCTGGAGGGGACGACTTCCTCAGTCGGGGAGGAAGCTCATGGCGTCAGCATTCATCACATACGGCCCGACGCTCTCCTTGACATTTACAACAAATGGCAGTGTCGAACAGTATGTTGAGCTGAGGGAAGGGGAAAACTCTGGTAGGTTTGTCCTCGCATACAAATCAATCAGACTTCCTGAAAAGCCCGAAGTGTACGGTTTCGGCGGAACAAGATCAGACTGGATTCCGCAGGTCGAGAGGTTCGTCAGCAGTCTCGAAGCGCGCGGGATGCACCTTAGGTACGGCGGTACCTTCATCGGCGATTACAATCAAATTCTGCAGCGAGGCGGCATATTTTCCTATCCCGCGCACAAATCAAAGCCTCAGGGGAAACTAAGAATTCTCTACGAGACCGCGCCAATCTCGTTTCTTACAGAACTTGCGGGCGGCAGTTCCTCGGACGGGTATCGCTCCATTCTGGACATCGACCCTACGAAGCTGTCACAAACTAGTGCTTTCTATGTAGGGAACAAATCACTCATCGAAGAGCTTGAAGGACAGATAGCCGCAAAATAGAGCTTGCGAAGTATTTTCCTTCTTATCTGAACAATATGCAGCTGGTTCAACAGCCGCGGGACTACGGCTGGCACAACCATCACCTTTCCACTGTGGATCAGCGCGTTTCCAATTTTCTTAAAACGGGATCTTCTGAGAGCGCAATGTCAGGAGGAAAACAAGTAGATTGCAGAGAGGCGGAAGTATTGAGCTCCAGGGTATGCAGTTCCCCAACGCAGTGCGAACCCAAGGAACTAGCGTGGAGCTGGTAAGGACGCACGTAAAGGACATTTCAAACTGGGCGGAGGAAAACGGCCTCACTCAGGATAAGCAGTGGGGCATAATCTCTCGCGCTAAGTCCAAGAATGAAGAATTGTTCTTGACATTAGGGTTTCGGAGAACAACTCGCTCAATCTTGGTGGTAAAGGACGGGAGGATAGAAAGAAAGGAGGAAGAAGCGACAGAGCCTGAGATTGGAGAGTTCCACCTGCGTAGAGATGGTCTGCTCGAACTTTACTCCTGCAGTGCCAGATTGAAGAGCTCTATGCTTCGATCCCTTGGCGACGCATTTGGAAAGGATAGCGTAGAGAAACTCTACCTTCCTAAAGACTCGATGAACAAGTTAATGAAGGATGCGATTGAAGTGCTGTCGGTCAGTTTCTCAGGTCTTGGTAACCCATTCTTCAGCGATGCTACCTTGAGCGGTGCCGACCCCGTAAACTCAAAGACCTGCAAGGAGCTCATGTCTTCCGGTGACCTGAAGTCATTTAGGGCGAAGTTCAATGTCGAGTCTGCATCCTCGGGTAGAAACGGAGAGGAGGACTCTTCCGATATCCTAATGGCGACAGTATACAACAGCTGCAAGGTACGCTTCTTCCCTGGACAAGGTGTTCAGGCGCAATCTGATATTGAAGAGTTTGTCTCGAGGGTTCAGGACGTTTCATTGACGGTATCCCAATCGGCGGAGTAGCAGTAATTGCGTCTCAAAGGACCTTGGAAACGAAAGGGCCGTCGTCTCTGTATCCTCGGTTCCTGTAGTACTCCTTGGTCCCCACGGCCGCGATCACTATGTGCTTCTTTCTCCTGAACTCCTCCTTCGCAATCCTCTCCGACTCGAGGAGTAGTCGCGTGCCAAAGCCGTGGTGCTGGGGTCGTCCTGAATGTAGCCCCTCCTTGAAATTGCGTCCTAGAGGAACCACCTGACCGTAGACATGTAACTCCCTGACCAGCGAAGTGGACTGCTCCCTGATTTCGGGTCTGTGCTCCCTCCCGGAAGGAATGCGCATTCTCAGGAATCCGTAGAGCGTGTCGGTCTTCACTTCCTCAAGGGACAAAAAGACCTCGTGCCCTTCCGAGGCTTCGTAGTCCAGCCTAGTTATCGGTAATTTGTCGAAATTTTCACGAGCTCGAGCTTCGTCCTCCCCCTGAAAGCCCACGGCCTGAGTAGAAGCCGTTGCCCTGCGTCGACCTACTTCCCTGCAGCGAATGCATTTACACCGTAGGCCTCTTCGCTCCATATCTTCGAGCACAATCTGCCGGAGGTTACCCTGGTTTGCGCCTCCTGAAATCTCTGTCTTCGGGATCTCCCTTTGAATTCTCATAATCCGGAGCCAGGGCGGGGCGTCCTTCTTGAACTCTGATAGAACATGTATCAAATCCGCGAGCGAGTACGGTTTGTACTTTCCCATCTTGTACTGGTTGAAGAGGGCGGTGCCTTCGACCACGAGTGTGGGATAGATCTTCAGCATGTCCGGTTTGTATCTTTTGTCGTTGACTAAGTTTCGTAGGTCTTCAAGATCTCTGTCAAGGTCGGAGCCAGGGAGCCCCGGCATCATGTGGGCCACGAGTTTCAGGCATGAATCCTTGGAGACTCGAAAAGCCTGCAAAGTCTCCTCGAGCGTGTGCCCCCTGTTGACAAGTCTCAGGACCTCATCTCTTAGGGACTGAACGCCTATCTCGACCCTCGTCGTGCCGTAGCTCAAGAGAAGGTCGACATGTTCTTCTTTGCACCAATCTGGTTTTGTCTCGATTGTCAGGCCCACGCATCGATGCGACGCAGTCTCATTTTGTTTCTTAGCGTCTTCAAGGGAGAGAGAAAGGTTTCCATTTAGAGCCTCGTAGCTCCTCTTCACAAAATCCAACTGATAGTCGAAGGGCATCGCAAGGATTGTGCCACCAAGCAAGATCATTTCGATCTTGCTCGTGTCGTGACCATTTTTCCGAAGGATTTCCAACGCATCTTGTACCTGAGTATGGGCGTCGTAACCCCTAGCCTCGCCAAACGAAGCGGCCGGAGAACTCTTGGTGTATGATTGTGGCGTGCCGAATCGCACTCCACCAGGGCAGAAAGTGCATGTTCCGTGAGGGCAGTTGAATGGTTTTGTAATTGCTGTTACTACGGCTATGCCAGATCGAGTTCGCACGGTCTTTCTATGGAGCCTTTGATTGAACCTTTCACGCGTCGAAGGATCCAGGAAATGTAGGATTTGCGAATTGCTTGGTACGGTTTTGAGCCCGAACTCTCTGCAGACGTCAAGTTTTATACGAGAAATTTCCTTCTCAGAGAGCGGTCCGCGCTTTATCTCATCCTCTCCTGTCTTTGAATCGCGCTCTGCAATTCTCCTGCCGATCTCCACCAGCGCCAACTCTTCATCAGTGATTGTATGCTGCATAACTAGCGGCTCGCGCTCTCTTTAAATCAGAACAGACAATTCGAGTTGGGCTCTTTCTAGGGGCCGAAACCGGGACCGCGACGGAGAACGGGATTGCTGACGCAAAAGGTCGAAACAGATGATAGTGAATGAAGGATAATCACTGAAGCTCAACGCACTTCCTCCTGTGCTCTCAACTGACCGCTAGCTGTTTCGATTCTCTAATCTTTAAAGGCGTTCTCATGCCATGCTGATCGAGTTTCGAGAAAAGAGAGAGCCGCTCGGTTATTAGGAGAGCGTCGCCTTAAGACTGTTGATTTGCAAGAGAATTTCGAAAGATTTAGTATGCACGGGATTGGGTATAAGCCAGCAACTCAAGCTTTCATTCAATTTCGATATGGAACTTCGTGACAACGGTCAGGTCGAGAGATTCGGAGTCGCAAGAGGAGGCATACATTTTTTCGGGATGTCCATCGACTCGACCACGAGGATGCGAATTAAAAACTCCGCGAGCGTACCAACTGAGCAGTGCATATTCTGTAAGATTGTCGCTCGCAAGCTCCCGGCCTACATTGTGCTGGAAGATGCATGCTATATCGCATTCTTGGACGCCTCTCCCTTCAATATTGGACATACTCTGGTCTGCCCGAAGCGGCACGGCGAAACCCTGTGGGACATGACAGAGAACGAAATTGGCGGATTGTTCATGTTCGTCTCGCATGTGTCCAAAGCCGCTGTACGCGCTACAGGGATGGATGGCTTCAGAATAGTCCAGAACAACGGCGAGGCAGCAAACCAGGTAGTCGCCCACGTCCACGTCCACGTGATCCCTGTCAGTCTTCAGGATAAGGGGCGGTGGATGGATAGGAAAAAGTTCACGCCGTCCGAAATGGAATCGATTGCGGAGAAGATAAGGCGCTCTTTAGACGAAAAGGCGCCTAAAAACTAGGCGATAGTACCTACTTCAGCGTACCTCGAAAAGAGCAAATGCCCTGCGCTGAACCGACCAAGGGAGAATCTGCTCCAATCGAATGTTCCTTTTCGCGCTTCGACCCCGGAGAGCATCTCGGAATTTATCCTTCCAAGCGCGGGACAGAGTTTGAACCCGTGGCCGCTCAGCCCGACGCAGCAGTAGGCGCCGCGTATGCCGATGCCTTCAAGCGAATCAATTATCGGGTGTTGGTCGGGGGTAATGTCGTACATGCCTATGTAACTGGAGTGCATAGTTCCTTCCTTCATTTTGGGGACTCTCTCTGAGATTACCTTTGAGAAAAAACTCAGGAACTCAAACGGGACCTCCGTCGGGCAGTTCTCGGGATCTACTTCTTGTTTGTCCAGTTCCGGATCCAGGCTCCCGCCTAATTCTAGCGATTGACCTTCTGGTTTGTAGTATGCCTTGTTCGGTATGTCGATGATGGAGGGCCTAACTCCTTGATACTGCTGCGGACGCTTAAGGATGACCACGGGATGTGCGGCTTGAGTTATGGGTAGAACCAGTGACCCCCTTTCGTTTCCCGAAATGCCGCTCTGGAGCAGTAACTTGTTGGTCCACACATTTGTGCAGAGAATTGCTTTTTCGCACTTTATGTGTGTCCCGTCTGACAGCTGGAGGCCGGCAAGTGCCCCTGATTCAACTAAAAGCCTTGAAACCTCCTTTCCCAGTATGATGGTGGCGCCGAGCTCTCTGGCACGCGATGCGTAAGAGTTTGCCGTGCTCACGGGATCAGCATACCCACTGTTTGGTTCGCGCACGACGACCTCGTCCTCCTTCAGTAACAGCTCCGGGAATAGACGTTCGGATTCAGACCGTTCGACCAAGTCGGTCGTGACACCAACAGATCGTAACATTTCTAGGTTTACAGTGAGTGCGCCTCTCTGGCTCTCTGAAGCAACTATCACCATGCCGTTCCTTACAAATCCGGAGGTTCCAATCTTGGAAAAATCCTCGAGAGCGCGGAGGGAGTAAAGGGCCATCCTTGCAACAAGCTCGTTGCTGTAGTGAGTCCTCACGAGCGCAGTTGACTTGCTCGTCATGCCGGAGGCTACCTGACCTCTATCGATCAGGATGACCTTGGAGCCATTGAGGGCAAGATGATAAGCAGTACTTGAGCCTGTAGAGCCTCCGCCGATTACAACAATTGGAGACTGTTCGTCATTTCTTCGAAGCGGAGATCCGCTCGAAGTTGCATGATGTTCTGATTGTCGATTGCTTTGTATTAACCCAGAAGGCCTCCATTTGCTGTGAGTACAGCTCCATTTACAAACGAAGAGAGATCACTCGCGAGGAAACAGGCCACGTTCGCAATCTCCTCTGGCCGACCAAGTCTTCCAGCAGGAATCATGTACTGTTTTACGAAATCTAGGACCTTTTCGTCCTGGAATCGCTTTAGCAGCGGTGTGTCTACCGGGCCCGGAGCTATGCAGTTAACTCTCAATCCCTCCTTCGCCCAGTTCTTCGACATTGCTTTGGTTAGGGCAATAATCGCGCCCTTCGATGCAGCATAGGCGTCAACCGAAGGTATCGGTTGTAAGCCCAGGTCTGAGGCAACATTGATTATAGAACCACTTTTGGTTGAACGCAAAATAAGGGGAATCGCGTGCTTGCAGGTAAGAAACATACTCTTTACGTTAGTATCCATCACCTTGTCGTAGGCCTCTTCAGAAAGCTCAACGACAGTTCCTGGCATTTCAATTCCAGCGCAATTCACTAGGACATCCAACCTACCAAACAGGCGTTCGCATTCCTCTAGAGCCATTCTTGCATCCTCGCTGTGTCTCAGGTCGGCGCCAAGAGTGTATTCCTTCATATTTTGAACGCTTAAGGCTCCTCCCTTTCCATCTTCGCTGTATTTCAAGTCCACGGAAAGCACTCTCGAGCCACACGCAAGGAACGCGTCTGAGATTGATCTCCCAATTCCTGATGCTGCGCCCGTGACGCAAGCGGCCTTGTCCATGAGGTTCAAATCCAATTTCATGGTGTTACTCAATCAGTCTTGTTGCTCTTGTTCGAAGTAAGATGACCTAATGCTTTTGCTTGACCCTTCTGCGCTTCGATGACTCGATGACTTCGGCGGGCACGCCGCAATTTAGTGCGAGGCGCTCGTGCTCCTTTCTCGTAATCCAAGGTACCTTAAGATACTCAAAAATCTTGAGCTCGTCCAGCCCAACACGCCGGGCTTCATTCGCAGCTACTCTGTAGGCCTCAACCTCAGTTGGTCTGTCTACGTAGGCGTATGCGTCGTCGAAGAGGTTCTTACCCTCCGTGAACTGCTTAACATGGACGAGTTCATGCACTATATCGAGATAAATTGTCCATAGTTCCCCAGTATTCAGATAGGTCTGGCTTGCGAATACGTGCCCGTCCTCGTCTGAAACACCCATGTATCCATCCCTGGGAAAGACCTCCACGGTCAAATCGCGAAGAACCTGCTCCGTCTTGTCACCAAACACATCTCTGACGGCCCGAAGAGTTGCAAAACCCGAGAAAATCTCAGAGAACTTGTGGGTACCCGCACCTACATTTCGCTTGATTGCTATTGTGCCCCAGTCAATGCTGTATTTGGAGCTGTGAAGCGAGTTTGACTCCTTCAAGGGTTGTGCAGACTGTGCGTTTGGAAATAGAAAAAGGTATTCAACCCGAGTGCCTTCTCCTTTGTCCATTCAAAATTCTCATTGAACGGACACTCAGGATAACCGTTATACGTTTGCAGGTAGAGAATGAGAGCAATTCGTGCTTCTAGCTATGTGGGGGAAGACTGAGAAGCTGACGCTCTTTTGATTTTCTTCCCGCTCTGCCACATCTAGATACACTGGCAATGGATTAGAAACATGGGAGAAGAAAAAGACAAGGAGAAGAAGCACAGGAAAAAGCTGTCAATCAGAGAGCCACTCGTACTTCTCGGCGTGCTTGTTCTTGTGGTCGGAGCGGTCCTGATAGTCTACGGACTCATACCGCAGCAGCAGCCTCAATACAAATTGCTCCCTCCTCCGATGCAGGTGCCAATCAACGATAATCAAGGGAACTTTGTCGTTGACCCGGAGACCTACTTCAGAGCGCACTTCACGGGGAGCGGTTCCGTTGACAATGTCCAGTGCGCTCCCAACTCCGCAGGTTGGATGTGCTATGGTTACGAGATCACCGGGACGCGGACTGTTTACAGCATGTCCTCCCAGATTTACGGTAGCGCGATGGGCGCCTTGGGTCTTTTCTCAATCTACGCGGATAGAAGATTCGGACCGCTAAGACCCAAGAAGCCTCTTGGAAAGTCTCTGAGGATAAGAGTTGACGAGGACATCTGCGTTGCAAACGGCGTTTGCATAGCTCTCGCGCCCACGGTCTTCCAATTCAAGAAACAAAAATCACCCACGATATTTGCACCTGTCGCCTATGTAGTAGACCCTCTCGGCGCGAACAACGCAACGATCCTGCAGGCGGCAGAGATGTGCCCTACCGGCGCCATAATCATAGAGGACGAGGAGACAGGCGAGCGTATCCACCCACCTCCTCCGAAGAGCTGACTGGTTGCTTAACTAATGTACCCAGTTTTTCGTCGCTCTTCTTCTTTTTGTTGCGAAGGAGTCATCAGCGCCCCCGCTTGCTGCTGTGCGCGCGCTCTCTCGATGGCCTGAACGACCTCCTGAGCTTCCGAGGCCTTCTGCTCCAGTTTGCTAAAGTCGACGCTGATTCCGAAGATCTTGGAAAATGAATTCAGGACTTCCTCTGGCGCCCTAGCTTCAAAGGAATACCCAGACGTCTCCCCGAGAAGCGTAAAGCCGGTGAGTCCCTTGAGTCTTGCCATACCGAGGAGCAATCCGTTCATGCCGGTAATTGCGCCCTCGCTCATCATTCTGCAGCCGCTGTCTATCAACTTCGGAGTCAACCGCACATCTGTCACCGCAGCGTAGACTTTCGGAGCCTTTGTAGGGCTTCCTGTAACAAACGCGCCAAGTGTAACTAACTCCTTCGCGCAGTGCTCCTTTACGAGATAATCGATAATCTTCTCGGACAGGAGGTATTCTGATTCGGGGGTGGATGGTTGGGCATCCCCCGTGTAGAGAATGAGGTCTCTGCCGCCTGCTCTTTTATCCTTGCCGCCGTTGTTACGGTTGCTCTTACAGTAGAACAGCTCGTTCTTGATTAGCGTAGCAGTGCCGTCTTCTTTGATAGTCACTTGAGGTGGAAAGCAATCGGAGTAGATCTCAGCCAGTATCTTTGCGGAGAGCTCGCTGATTAGGTGGTCTACTGCAAACTTGCCCACAAAGGCCGAACCAGGCAAACCGCATACGATGACCGGCGAGTTCAGCGACGGACGGTCCTTCACAATCAGGTCTATTTTCATTCTGCCAGATTCTCTATCTCCCTAGCATATCTTCTTGCTTGAGTGCTCGCCCTGTCCAGGCCGCAGAAGATGCCCCTCTTTCAGATAATATAAGTTGTCCAGTGATGTCATGTCCAGTGGAGGAGGCGCACTTGCATTTGCCTTTGCACTATTGCAGAACTTTCCCTTCAAAAATAGGCAGGGAGAAATCTTTCCTCCGAAGCAGAGGAAGCAAGGCCGCCCTCGATTGGGACCTTTGCACCGCAGGAGTTGCACCTGTTTTCCTTATCGAGATTCCAGCCGGTGATCTCGTAACCGTACCTCCTCACCGCAACCTCATTGCACTCCGCGCAGTATGTGTTTTCAAGAGGATGGCCCGGAACGTTCCCGAGATACGCGTACCTTAGGCCGGCTTGCTTTGCAACCCTGTGATGCGCTTCGAGTGTATTTATCGGAGTCACAGGAAACTCCATCATTTTGTAGTCTGGATGGAATCGCAGAAAGTGAACTGGCGTGTCGGGCCCTAGGTTGTCATAAATCCAATGGGAAAGTTTTGACGCCTGCTCAAGACTTTCCCCAACTTCTGGGACAATCAGGTCAGTGATTTCTATGTGAATGTTTGTCTTGCGCCTAATTTCTGAAAGTGTCTGAAGAATCGGGTCGGCGCTGGGGACACCTATGAATTTTCGGACGAAATTTGTCTCACCGCTCCCCTTAAAGTCTACAGTAATGCAATCTAGGAACGTCTTCATTTCTCCGACTGTATCAGGCGTCGCAAACCCGTTTGACACAAAGATGTTGAAGAGCCCTTTCTTGTGCGCTTCAATGCCGATGTCTCTCGCATACTCTACGAAGATCGTAGGCTCATTGTACGTGTAGGCGATCCCCTGACAGGATTGAGCAAGAGCAAGCCTTGAGACTTCGGAGGGCTCTATGTCCATCCCTTCCACCTTTCTTCGTTGAGAAATGTCGTAGTTCTGGCAGTAACGGCACAGCCAGTTACAACCGCTTGTTGCCACAGAGAAGATTCTCGTCCCAGGATGATAGTGCGTTACCGGCTTCTTCTCAATAGGATCAATGTGACCGGTGAACAGCTTGCCGTAGGCGAGCAGTTGCAGTTTCCCGCCCACATTCTGTCTGATTCCGCACAGACCAATTTGATCCTCTCCTATCTGGCAATACCTTGCGCAGGCCGTACACTTTACCTTGCCGTTGCTGAGCGGAATATACAGGCTGGCTTCCTTCATCTCTCGATTATCTCCGACTTTTTGAAAAACTGACGCAATCGTCCTACTGGGGTTTTCCAGCAAATAAGCCTTTTAGTTCGCCCTTCCAAGAAATGTAGTTGTCAGATACTGATAGGGTGCGTCTCTGAATAGCTCGAGAAACTGGTGGTGTATTCGAATTCTTGACTGAAATGCCTACTCCGATGAGTGGGGAAGAGGTCGTGAGAGCTCTAGACAAGCTATACCCTCGAATCAAGACTCCCCTTAAACATGGAGACGCCTTTCAACTTCTTATCGCCACAATCCTTTCTGCTCAAAGCACGGACGTGCAGGTTAACAAGGTAACCGAGCATCTGTTTCAAAGATTTCCCGACGCATCTTCGATGGCAGATGCTGATCTCAAAGAATTACGAAAGCTTGTTAGGTCAACGGGCTTTTTCCGAGTGAAATCATTGAGAATCAAGGAAGTGTCTAGAAAGCTTGTGCAAGACTTTGGAGGCAGGGTTCCTTCTACAATGGAAGAGTTGATTTCTCTGCCGGGCGTGGGACGAAAAACTGCGAATATTGTGCTGAGTGCTGGGTATGGAAAAGCAGAAGGCGTGGCCGTGGACACTCATGTCAAACGTCTCTCCAAGAGGATTGGATTGACCAAGCACACAAACCCCGACAAAATAGAGAGAGACCTCATGAAATCAACGCGGAGAGACCTCTGGCCCCGTCTGTCCCTGCTCTTGATATTACACGGCAGAAATGTTTGCTTTGCGAGAAAACCGGTGTGCCAGAGATGCGTTCTATCTGCCAGATGTGCTTACTTTTGGCAGAATAGTTATGACTCTGGAGGAACAAAGCGACTCTGAAGAGCATTGATCTTCGACATGTTAGGCTAGGACCGGTAAATCCAATTCGCTTGGCAGATTTCAGTAACGAACGGAGCTCTTTTCTGCGCAACGCCTACGTGGCGCGCATTGCCACGTGCGGAAATTCTCGAATTCCCCATGTTTCTCCAATTTACTTTGCAAACGACTCCTCTTCGATTTTCTTCGCTACGGAATCGAGTACCGTGAAGTACAGGGATCTCCGAGAAAATCCCGTGGCAAGCACGGTCGTAGACGATTTCGAAGCAAATTGGCTCAAGGAACCAGAAGACAAGGGCGCACATTGGAAGACAAAGCAGAGGGCTGTAATCATACGAGGAAAAGTCTCGATCTTCCAAGACGGAAATGATCAATACTACGTAGGCATGTACCGGTCATTGTTTGAAAAGTATCCAGATTACAGAGCTCAGGGCTGGCAGAGGGGAGAGTATCCAATAATACAGGTAAGCGCTGAAAAAATTACCTCTTGGGGGCTTTGAGAATAACATTGGTCTTATCTTCCAACTCAGAAGTAATCTGATCAAGGGCAGAAAGTATGATTTTTTTCGTCTCCTCAATCACTAAACGGTCTTCGCGCGGCATGTCGGATGGCACTTCGTTTTCGTCCAGTACAATGGGGTCTCCCCGAGATTTTAGAGCAATGTCGACGAGCATGTCCTTCCACCTTACGCTTGTTTCCCCAATTTCGGTTTCCTTGCTTATGTTGAAGTAGAATAGCATCGTGTTCCCGTTGAGGTCCTTCCAATGGTATACGTTGTAGTTCCTGTTTTCCCAATAATACCCAAAGGAGACCGAGCCAATCGGAAAATCGATCCCGATAAAATGCATGATCCTTTCGGGTCTGTATGAGATTACTAGCTCCTTTGCTCCCGACTTGTTGAGTTTCAAGGACTCGAGCCTACATTCGAAAGTCTTTACTTCGCCAAAGTAGGTGACTTTATACTCTAAGTATCTAGTCACATACTCACCCCATTACAAAGAGGATCGATCAACCGCTGTTCAGCTCAAAAAAGGATTTGAAGACCCGATTGGAATAGTGAAAATCGACAAGACTAACAAGTGGTAGGGAGCGGTAGAAAAGAAATGCGCTTTGGAATAGCTCTTGAGACATTCACGCCGCCGGGCAAGAAGCCAGACGCCACCGGAATCTACGAAACGAGCACTCTTGCAGAGGTGTTAGGATTTGGGTCCCTCTGGGTCTGGGACCATATCCTGCTTGGTTCGAGGAACGTCTTTCCAGTTCTTGATTCGCTCACAACGCTTGCTTCGGTTGGAGCAAAGACTTCCAAGGTAAATCTTGGCACAAGCGTGTTGATAGTGGCGCTTCGAAACCCCGTTGTACTTGCTAAAGTGCTTTCAACAATCCAGTACTTGACAAATGGAAGACTTGTGATAGGAGCTGCTTCCGGTTGGTACGAGCGAGAGTTCAAGGCGGTCGGGGTCGAATTTTCAAAACGAGGCCACATATTCGAGTCGCGGTTCAACCTCGTAAGGAAACTTCTGCTGGCGAGCGACGTCAACTACAGTGAAGATGGCTTCAACCTTGAACACGCTTCGATGGAACCTAGGCATCCGAAAAAGATCCCGATGCTGATGGGCGGATACTCTGACACCGTTCTGTCAAGAGTGGGCAGGATTTCGGACGGCTGGGTATCCTACTACTACACGCCGAAGGCATACAGCGACTCTTGGAAAAAAATCGAAACGAGCGCAAGAAAATGCGGGAGAGACCCTTCGACCCTGCGGAGGGTGAACATCGTGCCTCTATCAATAGGAAGAGATTTTGATGAAGCAGATGCTAGGGTGAGAAAGTTCACCTCCGAGTACATGGATCTGCCGAGAGGAACGGATTGCTCCGTCGAGTCTTCGATCAGAGGGACTATCTCGGAATGCATAGCACAGATTAGGGCATACGCTGATTCTGGTGTTGACGAACTCGTGTTCATTCCCTGCAATTACGACATAGAACAAGTTGAGAAGGCGGGAAAGGAGATAATCCCGGAATTCTAATCTTGATTCTTACACTTTCGTCCTGAGAATGTTACTAGAGCTTATTTTTCAGCAGTAGTAAGAATAGAATTGAACTGGATCAGGAATGAGTCGCTGCCCATCTGCGCTTTGAGCCAGTTTTTGTACTTGTCTTGCTCCTGAACTGTGATCCCTAGACTAGCAAAGTTCTCGGGCGAGCTCTCCAACGCTGAGATTCTCCTAGTCAACTCGTCCTTCATGAATTCGTGGTCGTCGCTTGTTAGGAAGTATGAATAACCTTTCATTGCGATATTTCTCAGCTTGCAACTTTTGAATAGGCTGTAGATTCGCCTTCCCATGACTAACCTGTCCGCTCGATGTGCATCCATCTTTGATCTTATTGCAATGATTTCGGGAGGGCAGGGATACATTACGGGAGCTCCATTCTCTTCTAGTGCGGCCACTTTACCGTCGGGCTTTAAAACACGGACGAGCTCTTTCGCGAGAGCCTCGGAATCCCCTGCCTTGGGGGCCGAGGGCAGGAATGACGAGAGACCCCAATCGCTGAACACGATGTCGAATGCGTTGTCGGCAACTGGAAATTTACCAGCCACGGTCGCGAGTTTGACAGTGACGTTACTGAGCTTGATCTGAGCTGCCAGTTTAATCAACGTGTTGACGTTGATTTCGCTGGAGTCGACGAACGTGACCTTGCGCTTGTTCATGAAACGTGCAAACATGAGCGGGACGAGCGCGTTCGGGCAAGGGAAGAACAGCGCCGCGTCCGACTGCTTGATTCCGAGAGTCTTCCAGATCTCGCGATTTGATTCAAGCAGTTTGTCATCTCGGCTTGCGATCTCAAAACCACGAACTTCTCCATCAAACATCTCTTGCTCTTAAAACCCTCCTGCTTCTCCGACTCTCCCCAAATCCTTTGTCATCCAGAGTTGTTTGACTCAAAGTCATGAAAAGGTGTCCTCTCGTCTAAGCGTGAATCGTTTAATTCATTTCGGTGGAGAGCCAATACGACAAGAACTCAGGAATTATCTCGTTGAAGGAAGCCCACCGATTAGGTTCCGTTGTATGGAATGATCAACTCTGGCGACAGATGAAGCGGGGCTGTTCTCATTGCCTCAAAGGATTATTTCGAAGAAGTAGAGGAAAGAACTATGATGGTACCAGTCATCCACAGGTGAAACTTACAGTAGTACACGTAAGTTCCGGGCTGTGTAAACTCGTACGTGAAACTCTGACCCGGGGCGAGTATGTGAGAGGCGAAGGTGTTGTTAGCACTTGTAACGGTATCTTCAGAATAGGAGTGACTTATCCATGTCACAGTGTTGTTCTGCCCTAGAACTACAGTCATGTGCTGAGGTGAATACTGCCAAGAAACCGGTCCTTCCTCAATGTAGATGTATGAATCGTGCGGGCTGGGTGCAACAACTGGCACACTTATTGCAGCGGCGGTATAGCCGTAGTAACCCAGAAGTGATACGATCATAACTATCGACAGTACCAGAACGAGCATTCGACTGACTGAGGTTCCGTTCGCGTTTCTACGAGCAATAGACTGCGGAGTCAATGTGGGACTCATTAGTAGACCACTTTCCGCATCTTCTTGTTCCAGTCTTCTGCTTTCTTTGGTCAGGCTGAAGTAGAGGTACCCAATGAGGTAGATAGGAGAAGGAGCAAAAAGCGCAAGTCCCAGCTCGGACTGCTGATTAAGTGGATAAAGTGGGTAGATTGGAGTCGTGGCTATGTAGAGCGCAAACCCGTAGAACATGTGTGAAGATATAGCAAGGACAACCGTGATTACCTTGATGTTGTCCGGAAGCATGGGAATGAAAATTCCAATCATTATGCCGATTGAAAAGAAGCAGAGATGCTCCGTGACATGGACGTAAAGGCTGAGTACGGCGGCGTCCCAGAAAAAAGGAAGGTGCCAGAGTACGATGAGTGCTGACAGAAGGGAAAAGCCAAGTAGTCCATTTCTTGCGCTCTTGAATTTGTCGAGTCTTCCACTCTTGTATGCTGAATACCCGATCATCACTCCCCCTATCGCAATCAGAACGTGCTGCAGCATGTGCAAGGGAAGATTGATGTCAGTCAGGGAATCAAACGGAGCAAAGGAGGCGGCGAACACAAACAGTACTACGCCAAGAACTGATACGGACTCGAGGGCGCGAAGCATTCGCGAATTAACAATGCTAGTTCGATTCGCAGGCTTGGCGTTTAATGCAGTCACTCCTACGTCCTCTTGGGATCTCGAATCAGTGTTCACGATGAAAGAGAATGCGACTCCTGTTGCTCACTATGTGGTATCGCAAAGCAGCAAAGCGAACTTGTGCCTTTAAAAATCATTTCACATAATTTGCCTGTGCTGATGAGCATTACTATCAAGAGACACGCGCACAAGCCAAACAACGGGAGCGAGAGGAGCGGTTTGAAGGGGACTCTATCCGTGCATATTTCCAATCTGTAGCATTGGCAAAGGATAAAATTAATACTTGCTTCTTCGTGGATTTCATCTGAAACTTATGGCAAGTCAAGCAACACGGCAGAAGGCACAATTTATTGGAGGCGGTGCACCGCCTGGGGGGTTTTGTCTTTCCTCGTTCGTAGTAGTAAGTCGAGGAAATGATGTGTTGGTCGGAAAGATGAAGATGCCCGAAGTCTGGGTGGAGAGGTTCTTCGTTGGGCAAGAGTTTGCACCAAAGTACTTGTCTAGTGGCAAGTATCTGATGCCTGCGTCGCACTTGAGCTGGTACGAGTCTCCACTTGACGCTGCTTCCAGAATCATGAGCGAACAGTTGTTGTTAGATTATCCGAAGGATAAGTTGAAGCTGCTTGACGTTCAGTCGCACTTGCGAGGAGACATCGGGGACGAGCACAATCCTCCGCACTGGGATCTTTGCTTCGTTTATGGGGCACAGTTGACTCCTAGGCAGTCTAGAAACCTTGCAACCCCTGACTGGTTCGAGGACTACCGCTTCAAGAAGAGATCAGAACTTACTACCGATGACTTCACGAGGGGCCACGGGGATGTACTAGAGGAGGCCGGCGTGATCGGAGAAAAGTCCAGACAAAAGAATAGACGAAGGGTTGCAAGAAAGACTCGAGACCGCCGTGGAACGAGATGATTGAGTCATTGGAATTAGAGCAAACACTCGAGGACAGATTTGGCGCGATTAACTAACATTCTAAACGCAAATCAGGATCAGAGCAAATTTCGCTTTCGAATTCTCTCTTGCGAAAGGGTTTTCTTACGGAAGAATGAAACAAACGGCCTCAAACTCAATTTTTCTTTTTCCCACCTTTGCTTGTATCTTTAGCAACGAAGATAGCCTTGACCATGGGCGGAGGGCTTTCTTCAGACTCAACAGTGGGTCGAGTTGATTCGGTCTAACTTTGGATTTGAAGAAATTCTGTCAAAGAACAAATCGCGTCTCCCGATACATTGTGACACTAAAAGGAAGATGAAATTGTTCTAAATTTTTATATCCAATGTGTTCTCCTCCTAGTCGGAAGAGCGGCGAACGTTACGTAGCATTTGCTGGATTCTAACGCAGGTCTCGAATTGCCCAAGAAAATCGGTCTTTGCAGATGGTGGACTCAAGAAGAAGATCTCAGTTAGCAGCAATCGGCATTGTTCTCGGGTTAATCATTTTCACGCTATTGCTTATTCATAGCTTGAACTTATTGTCTTGGCCAGTAGGGGTCAATGTCGGTGGTCAAGGCGGAGGCGTGCAGGAAGAGACTAGTACAATTCAGCCGGGCGTTCTTTCAGTAAATTTGACCAGTCAGATGTCTTTCATACCCACGCCATTACAGAATCAGCCAACAGGAATTAATTCATCGGCCCCATCTGTCTCTGGAGTTCGGATTTCCATTACTGCACAGGGTTCGTTGACCCCATTGATGGTCGGCGCAACGGCTCCCGACGGCTCGTACAAGATACTGCTCGCGCCGGGCGACTACATTGTGGGAATCGTGAATAACGCGTTCGACAACCTTTCCGTACCTCTGCAGATCTTCGAGTCAAGGGTGACTCATTTGAACGCGCTGCTCAACCTGACCAACTTTCATTTAGCCTCCTTCAACGCAATCGAATCCGATTCTTCGGACTGGCTCGGTAGCTGGGACACCATCTATGCGCTTGTCCCTATCAATCAAAGTATCCCGAGCGGTGCAGGCGTCAGGGATTTTTTGAGCATTTCAACGCAGGGCAGCGTTCCGTCCACTACGGCTTTCACGCATGGTTCGGTTAGGGATTTCTTTTCAACATTGATTCCGGCTACCATAGACTCGCAGGCGAGTGGGATAAGCGGCACACATTGGGTTCAGTTGCATATCAACGGACAGGCGAGCATCAATGCGATAACAGGGCTGTCCTTGGTTACAACCAAGGTTTCGTACACTGTGGCGGTGAGCGACTATTAACAGTCAAGAAGAGATTCTGATTGCAGTAATCGCACTCAATCTCTTAGTCTATTCCATGGTATTCCTCGCATTAATTAGGGCGCGACGGGCGAGAAGAACCCGTGCTAAAGACATCTCGGAAGCTTTTGCAATTCTCGAAAAGTCTTTGCACAATGCATTTCCCGACTTGCCAGAGGGGTTCACCTGGAAGGAAGTGGTGTCAAGACTAAAGTCGCTCGGAATTACAAAGCTCGATTGGTGGGAGATCGAGAACACGCTCAAGAAATACGAAGCTTTCAGGTACGGCGGAATAGAGTACTCTAATATCAATGTGCAATCAATCTTGAGGCTGGCAAACAGCCTCCCTCGTGGTGTATCCTTTGCTGCAAGATCTCAGAGTCAAAGTGCTGGATGAGGTAAACAAAGTCGTAATAGGCCGAGAAAAGGAGGCCTCGCTCTTGCTGACTTGCCTGCTTGCTCGAGGTCATGTTCTCCTGGAGGGCGTTCCAGGGACGTCCAAGACCTTGCTGGCAAAGACATTCGCAAAATGTCTTGGTTTGACGTTCAAGCGAGTTCAGTTCACTCCGGACATGCTCCCTCTCGACATCGTAGGGGGCTTCATCTTCAACATGAAGAACCGCGAATTTGAATTCAAGCAGGGGCCGGTCTTCACGAATCTGCTGCTCGCAGACGAGATAAACAGAGCTGCGCCCAAGGTTCAGAGCGCTTTGCTCGAAGCGATGCAAGAGCTACAAGTAACTGTGGAGGGGTTTACATCGAAATTGCCTTCCCCGTTTATGGTCATCGCCACCCAGAATCCGCTGGACTTTGAAGGTGTCTACCCTCTCCCGGAGAGCGAGAAGGACAGGTTCATGGTCAGGGTGATATTTGACTATCCCGAGACGAGCATAGAGTCTGAGATCCTCAAGCGAAACCTCATGGAGATGAGCGTTGAAGAAGTCCACACGGTCGTTACATCCGAGGATCTTCAGCAGATGTTTAGAGTCGTCGATTCAATCAGGGTCACTGACGAGATTCTCGATTACCTTTCAAAAATTGCAAAGGAGACGCGCACCGACTCGCGAGTGAACCTAGGGGCTAGTCCCAGGGCCATGGTACAGCTCGTGCACTGCGCAAGGGCCAACGCTGCCCTAGAGGGCAGGAACTACATCACGCCCGACGACGTGAAGAAACTCGCCCCCTACGTGCTCGCACACCGAATGAGACTAGATCGCTCTGCGACGCTGAAAGGGCTCGCGACGACACCGGAGATTATCGTTCAACAGGTACTGGATGCAGTGAAGCCGCCCAGGTGAGATTGACCCGAAGGGGCGGCGACTATCTCAAGGCCTCGGCAGTTACCGCGATCATCTCCACAATACTCGACGTCAGGATTGCGATCGCGCTCGCACTTGCGATGGTGGTCGCAGCGCTTACTTCGCAGATACTCCTCGCCACTTCGTCCAGGAGAAACATCTCTATGCGAATGGACAATTCGCACGTTACCGTATTCAAGGAGGAACAGGCGCTCGGGAGGCTCGCTATAACTTCCCGAAGGCGTAGGTTCGTGTCGGTCGAGGTCTCGAGCGTGGAAGGGCCGGAAGGCATCGAAGTAAGGGTAATCGAGCGAACTCCTGATTACCTTACTCTATCGTTCGTACCCAGATGTTCAGGAAGATTTCAGGGACTCGTCGCGACCTTTGTGCTAAAGGATCCGCTGCAATTGTTTCACAAGAGCATCGAGTTTTCGAAGACCGACTTCATCATAGACTCGCTCCCACGCTCTCTTGTAACCGAGATCAAGGTGGCAAGGCCCATGTCGCTTACGCTTGGCGAGCGGGCGGGAAGGACTCGCGGATCAGGACAGGAATTTTACGCCGTTGATGAGTATCATCCTGAGACTGAAAAGAAGGACATACTGTGGAAGAAGGTCGCAAGACTTCCGGGAGATCAGCTGGTAGCGAGGATAAGGGAATCAAACATACCGAAGACGTTGCGTATCGGTGTGATAAAGAGTCCTCGCGGCCATACTAACGGTGCGAACAATAAGGGAGAGAATCAACTCCTTTGGATGGATATTGCGTGCGAAGGTGCAGGCGCTCTCGGTAAGATGCTGATCTCGATAGGGTGCGACGTCGAACTGGTTTACGCCGTAGGCACTGACAATGGGGTTGGCATCTTAACATCGTATGCACTCGACCTCTCTGAACTTTCTACCGCGATCATGGAGATGTCGGTTTGCTCCCTATCGGATTCGACTCAGGCGGCCGAGATAATTCTACAGTCGGACATCTCCATTACGGGCATGAAAGACCTTGAACACGAGCCACTTGCTCGCGAAGTTTCAAAAAAGCCCGCGCTGCTTGTGGAGGAAGCGGAGGCGTCACCGTACACGGTTGGGGAAATCGCAGTCATATACAGCGGCACGGAAGATGTCAGCAGGCTGATCTACGCGGTGATAAGCAGGTGAGTTCGATCAGCAATGTCAGTTCCAAGCGCAACGTCGTGAAGATTGTGTGCGCTGCCCTCACCGCCCTAAGTCTTCTGATACTCTACCTAATCTTCCTTGGGAGATACGTTTCACTTGCCAACTGGTCGAGCCTTTCTCAGATTGAGACTTGGATTTTCATAACAATGATCATCCGAGTCATAGCCCTTGTTGCGCTGCGCACCCGGTACCAATTCCAGCCCCTTGTTCCAATAATCCTGTTCTCCGTCGAATCGTTGCTCATTCCTCCTTTGCTCGGAATGTACATTTTCACGGGCTACGCCGGGTATGCGCAGGCGATGGGGACAATCCTCACTGCTTGGCTTGGAGTGAGTGCCCTTGTTCTTTCGCCCTATCTGGCATTCTCATTTGCAAGGTCCATGATCACAGAGTCCTCACTCTGGGGCCTCATGACCCTGTCCATCTTGGAGTTTGCGAGCATGCTCTTCATATCCAGCGTCCTTGCGAAGACCAACCAACCAATCTCGGGGTTGACAGGGCTAGGAGCCTTCTTTGTCATTTCGCTCAGAGACCAGATCTCAAATGCAAGCGTGCCGTTCGCCTCAACCGGATTGCTCTTTTCCCTCTCCGCCCTAATGTTCTACATAGGACTCCTTGCGCATGCGACCATGGGCACTCGCGAGGCAGGTTTGGAACTCAGATTGCACAATCTGCTTCTGCTCCCGCTTATCGCGACGATGTTCATCTTCATGTGGACTTCTGTCAGTGTCGCCTTTACTTCTGATATCTTGTACATTCTTACAATTCCGACACTTGTATTGGCTATGGTCGTGTGGGGTGTTGCTCGTGGCAAGGCTTGATGTTCACCGGCGTCGGAACATAATCAGAGGGGGGCTGATTGCTCTCCTCGGGTTGATGCTCCTCGCGTCAGTGCCTGCGCTGCCCTGCTCATTTTTCCAACCTCCATCATTATCCTCGCCTGCTAACACAGGACCTCCGCACGGAGCCATCAACTACGCGAACGCGGAGCTGATTCCGAGGCTCCCCTCCTTCTTGTCGCTCGGTTACAGCCCGTCGACCCTCTCGTCTCTAGCCGATGGCATACCTGTCTACTCTCTTGGCGACCAACTCTGGGTAGAATCTCGAGCGAATCAGACAGTTGGAGTGGGCCTCTCTGCGCCCGACGGAACGCCGATAATAACGATTAACCTGCCTCCGAATTCTGCACAGCTCCTGTTTGAATTTCACAGCTACAATGCTGAGGGTAACTGGTCAATCCAGATTACTGGTCTATCCCAGTACTACGCATTCCATGTGCTGGTAGTAAATCCCAGCAACCACGGCGTAGGAATTGCTCTAAATTCTTACTCGATACAAAACGGGCAAATGGACATGGGTTTCTCCCGAGCTCCGTCGCAAGCTTATAACATCCAGGCCTGCCTCACGGGTGCGCAGGCAAGCTCAGCCCTGTCGACAATACAGACCGCACTCCCCTCGGGGCTCGGATCCGGAAGCGCACTTTTCTCGTGGAATGGATCATTTTCCACCGTCACGATCAGGGGTAGCGTAGCACAGACATTCACGGTGTGGTACGAACTCTACTACACGTACTCTTATACCAATCTCAACACGAATCAGTTCGTGTCAAGACAAGTGCTCGTAGCGAAAACGACGCCTCAGATCTTCGATTCGCAGGGGACCAGCAATGCCACAGTTCAGACCGATGTCGTTCTGAGGACCGGTAGGTACGGAATGAGAGTCTACTTTGGGAGCGCTCAGGGACTCTCGATTTCAAGCACACAAGTGCTGGTCCTTAATCCAGACGGTGATTGGATCTGGCTCAACTCATGCTCCCCATTTGCGATTACGGGCGAGTCGTCGTCTTTTCAGAGGTCGGCAAACCTTAGCGGTCAGCCCAGCCAATGGCCTTCGACCATGTACTTGATGTACGTCGTAAGTGGGGTGGACATGGTAAGCACGCTGCCGTTGAACGTATTGATCGCGAGGGTAGATTTCGCGGGCAGTCCCGGAAACGTTGCGCTCGAGGGCGTAGATCTTGACGCCCAGGCCACCGGCGCCGGGAGCAATGCAACGGCTTTGGCCAGTTCTTCCGGAGACTCTGTGTACGTGGCTGCAACAGGATTTCCCGTGCAACTTACAGTCACGCCTGTCTTTGGAAACCTAACGTACCAATCTCAAACGATCACTCTTTCGCAACCATTTCAAGTTTACAAATCGACTATTCCAATTGGTCGTGTTTCCGTTGTGGTACGAAGCAACGGAGCTCCACTTCGCAGCGCAAGTGTGTTCCTGCTTTACGGGAACTCTACCCTTCTGACCGAGCTCACGGGATCTGACGGAACCGTGACTTTCTATCCACCACCCGGTCCGTACAACGTCCGAGTTCTCGCCAGGGGGTCTGAGGAGGAAAGAGCAATCAACGTTACGGCGGGCCTGACCTCTACTGTGAGTTTTGACTTTACTTTAATTATGGTTCCTGAATATCTGACGTTTGCGCTCGTCGCGACCCTGGCCATTGGCATGATTGCCAATGTTTACCTTTGGGTAATCAGACCTCGCAGGTCAGCTCACATTGTGTAGGAAACAAACACCCACTCTGCAACAAAGAGAATAGCATGCTTGGGTCATGGCGTGGTCGCACGTCGCTCTGTCACCACAATTGACGGATAATGGAAGCGTGACCGGGGACGCTTGTGGCCAGTCAATATCTGTCTGCTTCCACAATCATCCACACTAACATTTGGAGATTCTGAGCGCGGAAAAATGCTACCAAGTGAAGGTCAAATAACCGAAGCTGTTCAATCTGTGAGTGAAAGTGTTGTCACTATCGAGAGTACGATGCTTGTTAGGGATCGAAGGTTTGGCTCCATGCCCGTTAAAGGAGCAGGCTCGGGCGTCATACTCAGCTCGGCGGGTTTTATCATTACAAACTATCACGTTGTCGAGGGCCTCCCAAAAGTGGAGGTCGGTTTGAAGAGTGGGGAGACGATCAAAGGAACCGTTCTAGGTAGAGATCCGCAAACCGACATCGCGGTCGTTAAAGTCAAGGACGGGGGCCTCCATGCTTCCTCATTGGGAGATTCAGAGAGTCTGAAAGTGGGGCAGATAGCGCTTGCAATAGGAAACACGCTGGGTCTCCCCGGAGGCCATACAGTTTCCGCTGGAGTCATTAGCGCCCTGAGAAGACCGCTCCCCTGGGCAGACTTTGTTTTCGAAGGACTCATCCAGACCGATGCAGCGATCAACCCGGGGAACAGCGGAGGGGCTCTCGCAGACCTCGATGGCAACGTGATCGGAATAAACACAGCGATGATACCATTCGCTCAGGGCGTTGGTTTCGCAATCCCGATCAACACGGTAAAGAGCGTGAGCGCCCAGATACTTGAGAACGGCAGGGTGATAAGACCATGGCTCGGAATTTCCGGGACCAACCTGGACGAAGCGATGGCGAGACGCTTTGGGCTCTCCGAGACTACAAGAGGAGGAGTGTTGCTAGTGAGAGTCTCTCCCGACAGCCCAGCGGACGAGGCCGGCCTAGCGGCGGGTGACGTGATAGTTGGCATTAACGGCCTTCAGGTTGAGGAAATGAAAGATCTTTTGCAGGCACTTTCAAAACAACACGTTGGGCAAGTTGCCACACTCGATGTGGCGAGAAGATACGGTAGAAGCTTCACAGTCACTCTAAGGCTGACAGCGACGCCGAAGGACCTACTTCTTCGGAACTAAAAGTCTCGCTCTCACCTTCATTTTCGTGAGAGCCAGCGGCGCGGGGTCCGTCGGATTTGGAACACCTCGGTTTTTACTTGTACGGCATCCTTCCTAACATCAGATGAGCAAACCAATAATGAAACATGGGATTGCATTAACAACCCATCCGACAAGTTCCCCTCTTTGGCTATTCTGACAATTCTTGGATTCAATTCGATCAGAGAGGAGTACAAACATAGCCGCTAAATGCTTGGCCTTGCCCTCTTCGCCCAAGCTTACGGTTCACTAGCGTTGATCCAAATCGAATCGTAAATTCTCCAAACCTTTTTTTCTTAGGGTGTGTAAGATTAAAGTGCCATTATCTGTTCTAGTTGCGGGACCCAACTTCCTGATGACGCTTCGTTCTGCTACAAGTGTGGGGCTAAAACCAGTCTAGCGCCTGGCGATTATCCTGAACAAACGACGAGAGGTGCAACTGATGGCGCTAACACGAATCCCGTACAGAAATCAATCGTCGCTCCTAGTGGAGTGAGCTCGATAAAATGCCCTAACTGCGGAGCTCCAATAGCTCCCAAGTTTGGGGAGATGATAATAACCTGCCAATACTGCGGCAGCGCAATCACTCTGGGAACACAGGGATGGAGCAGCATACAAAAGCAGACCATGCTCCCGCTTAAAGTAAGCAGCTCCGATCAAGTAAATTCCATAATCAAACCATTGATGGACAAGGGCCTCTTGCACAGGCACCTACACGAAAACTCGACGCAAGAGGAGATGAGCCTATCTTATGTTCCTTACTGGATTGTGAGTGTCTCGGCACGCACATCGATTGTAATGATAAATGAAGCCCAGCAGATAGGCCAGACTGCCACGGAAGCAGCGCTACTAGGTGTGATGCTAGGAGGAATGGGGGGTGGTTACAGAGGCGGATTTGGAAGAAGGCGAGCTTTCTGGAATTCCTGGGATGCAAGCAGCATTCTGGCAGGATCGTTCGGACTAATGAGGATAATGGGATTCGCATTCGGCGGAATGGGATATGGGGGAGGTGCTCCGACGAGGACAGAGCAAATGAATGAAAATTACAACTATCCCGTTATCGCCCTTAAAGCCCTAACCGAGTATCAGCCAAAAGACTACCAGTTCAACCTTCAAGACAGAGAACTGTTTGACATCAGCAAGATCCCGAAAGGGGTCAAGGTACTCAATGGAGACATTAGTGAGGACGCTGCCAAGTATCAGGCGAAGACATTGGTGGACCAATTGCAGTCAGAAAAGGCACATGCGAGATATCACATGATCCAGCAGATTATCACGCAGTCGGACATCGGGGATCTGGAGCTGCTGCATGCTCCGATATGGTTTGCGAAATACGACCACAAGGGGGACAAGATAATCCTGGTCATCGATGGGAGCTCCGGCGGACTGATCAATAGCATGGGTCTCTGAGGATTAGTTAGGAGACACCATATTCTGAGGTAGTTTCTCGGCTCTGCTAAAAACATGACGTAAGATACTTCTTTGGTCGAGGATTACCAAAATTTGATTGGCTCTTTCGGTGGGGAGGAAAACTAGTTTTGAAAATTCAAAGAAGGGCGATAAAACGGAGGTCCTGTTCGCCCGCGTAGGCTCAGTTTCTCCCCGGTTTGATACGATCACTCCTTTGGCGCAAAGATGGAACAGAACCAGAGACTGTTGGAGATCTTGCAAGTTGCTCACTAGTGATTTTCGTAGTTGAGTTTATCCGTCACCTACACGGGCTATCCATAGCGATGCAATGAGCAACGTAGCACGGCTCGCTCTCGCCGGCCTCGTCATTCAGTGGCCGATAATCAATTTGTTGTGGCCCGAAGGACGCGAGTATCTCGACTATCTTTATCATATGGGCACGTGGCAGTTTCAGGGGAGCGACTACAACATCGTCTTTCCTTTTACATTTTCAGCGGCGCTCGCATTGTTTCTCCTTGCGTTTTACACCTTCAGATTTGGATTCAAGCTGGACTGGGCGAGGACGCATCTCTTCAGTATCTCGTTGCCTTTTGCCTCGACGAGCCTCTTCGAGGAGATCTACCAGGACATCGGGTCAGTCCTCCATGTTGCTTACATCAATCCTCCAGTAGAAGCTCACCTGATTAACATGTCGTCGATCCTCTTTGGACTGACGACGATCACCTTCTGGAAAGCTTCGCGAATATTCTACGCAGCCCTAACTGCTTATGTTCTGTTGTGGGGGCTTTGGGTTCTTGGAGGCTTTCCTCAAATATACGAAGCGGGCGACCCGGCCTTTGCAATAACTGTCAATACAACTTTGAAGATATTGAGCTACTTTTTGCTAGGGGCCCTCCTGGTGGGAGGTGCTGTTGTTTCCGCTTCAAAAAAAGAAGGAAAAAGTAAACCGAATCGGTGTCTCGCCCAGATTGTACCCGGCCTCGGCAAATTCCTCGGGAGTATAAGCGATTTGAAGGTAGAAGAAAGAGTGCGGGGGGTGGGATTTGAACCCACGAACCCCTAAGGGACGAGGTATCTCATGCGTTCAATGAGACTGTGAGTTCCAGCCCGAATATGCAACCTAAGCTTCGCGAAATACGATTACTCGCGCCTTTGACCAGGCTGGGCTACCCCCGCAAGACACGATGCTCCTTTGATTTCCTACCTCTGTCTAACCAGTTTGGTTCTGGCGGTATTAAAAAGAGTAATTTGACCGGCGGCCAAGAGAAAGAGAACGATTTTCTCATCAGGGATATATAGAAACAACGACCGCCGATATTCGCATCCCTCGTGAGACGGCCGATGAAGTACTCCGACAACGTATTGCAGCTGATCGGCAACACTCCGCTCGTCAGGCTGGGAAGAGTCACGAGCGGGTCTAACCCACTGATTCTTGCAAAGCTCGAGTTCCTCAACCCGGGTGGCTCGATAAAGGACAGAGTCGGAATCGCGATGATTCTCGATGCGGAAAAGAAAGGACTGTTAAAAAGTGGAAGTACTATCATTGAGCCGTCTTCAGGCAACACAGGTGTTGGACTCGTAATCGCTGGAATACTTCACGGCTACAAAGTCGTGATTACAATCCCTGACAAAATGAGCGAGGAGAAAGTCAGACTCCTTCAAGGCTATGGAGCGCAGGTCGTTGTCTGCCCCTCTGACCGACCTGCAGGGCATCCGGAAAACTATGTTGGAGTCGCGAGAAAAATTGCGTCGGAGACACCTAATTCATACATGCCAAACCAGTACGCGAACCCTTCGAACACGCGCGTTCATTACGAAACAACCGGCCCGGAGATATGGGAACAAACCGAGGGCAAAGTGACGCACTTTGTCGCTGGAATGGGGACCGGAGGAACAATCTCAGGCGTCGCAAAGTATCTCAAGGGAAAAAATGACAAGATACAAGTCATTGGCGTCGACCCCCAGGGCTCTATACTCCAGGGAATTTTCCGGAAGGAAGCGAATCTCGAGGCAAAGCAGTACAAGACAGAAGGAATAGGAGAGGATTTTCTCCCAGAGACGACTGACTTGAGTCTGATAGACGATATCGTCAGGGTGAATGACAAAGAGTCCTACAACATGGCTAGAAGGCTTGCTAGAGAGGAAGCACTATTGGTTGGAAGTTCATCAGGTGCGGCTGTCGCTGGCGCGCTGAAAGTCTCCAAAGATCTTTCAAAGAAAGACGTTCTTGTCACGATTCTCCCCGACCGGGGGGAAAGATACCTTTCGAAACTATACAACGATGAATGGATGAAGGCGCAAGGTTTCTTGCCCTGAATAAACGCTATCCCGAAACAGACTTCTTTCTCATCTTACCTTTGAGTTTGCTGTTCTAATTATTCAGCATCCCTTTTTTCTTTCATTGTCGAACTTTGGCCAAATTTAACGAATCCATAAATTGAGTAATTGGCTTTAACAGGTGGAAAATTTCAGAATGCAGCATCCATTCGAGATCACAAGCAACTACGTGACTCAGTCAAAGGCACGCGTCGGCGCTGATAAGAACGTCTCAATCGAGCAGATGAATCAGCTTCTGGCTCGAGTCGCACCGGTTTTGTACTCGGGCAAGGTCTACACGGCGAATGCAAACCTCAATGGAATTTCGGTTCAGCTCATAACAAACGTCGACCACCAGTGGGATTTCTGGAAGGAAAACTGGAACGAGGCACCGTCGGGTACAGTCCTTCCGCATGCAACGGTTTACTCCATCAATGGGGTTGAAGGCATGGAACCGAAGGCGTATTATTGCTCAGCACTGAATACTTCGCTCTTTGTCAATACTGAGTCTTGGTACAACCCGTATCTTCTTGAGAAGGACGATGCAAGTCAGGAGAGGTTCTTTCGCCTGATGTTTGAGGAGTGGAAAATCCCGTGCATACTCCTCAATACCGGTGTCGAAAGCGTTGACACAACACACAAGAGGATTGTGCAAGCGCTAAAGTGAGGGACTGATTTGTTGGAAGGATTTGAAAGGAGACTGGCCCCAAATTCTGCACGGGCGTAGCCTCCATTCAACTTCTCTCCAGGCGCATGACCTGAGGCATTCCTCGACAGAAAAAAGGCGAGGCGTAGATGCTTAGGATGCGTGCTCAGGAACGAATTGGTTCCCAGATTTCGCCGCAGATGACAAGGTGGGAAAAAGGCAAAACTACGTTGTCTTCCCTCTTGCCCTGGTTTTCTTGCTTCTCTCTAACCCAAGTTTAGGTCAGGGAAGCTCGCCTGAGATACTCCGAGCTCTGCTTGGAGAGAGCGGATCCTCTCAGCGTATTTCCTCATATCTGTGCTGCTGTTCTGGACCTTTGCGATCCTGTATGCCTTCCATGCCTTTCTCAAGGCACCCCATGTTTGACCTGTTGTGTAAGCCATGTTTATAATGCTCGAGAGATTGAGAATTATGGATCGGCTAATCTTCGGCCTTGTAAAATTAGTTAGACAAAAAGGCCTATTACGCTCTCATAGTGACCTAAATCACGCCTTAAAATCAGAAACGGGTATGAAGTGAACACTAGTCGTGCCAGATCCTTTTGGGTGATCTGTGATAACGTTCAGAATGCATGGTAGTTTGTTGCAATATTTTCATGATGCTGAGCTTCGGCCATAGCCAAAGCATGATATTGGGCTTCCCGCCCGCGTGTGTGACGGATTCGACTATTGAGAATATATAAAGAAAAGAGCAAAGTTTGCAATGGAAATACAAGCCCGAGAAGGAGGAAAGACAGAATCACACGGAGATAGCGAGAGTATAACTTGCAAAGTTCCATATACCGTCTTCATAACATGCTCACTTACCTTGGTACTTGGGATAGAGAGCAGGATGACGGCATCTTTGCCCGCACAACCTCATTTTGCTTCACCCTTCGTCAGCTATCTTTGAATGCTGCAGATTTTCATACCGGCTATTCACCCCTTTCAGCGCGAGATGATTCTCCCCAAGCGCAATCGCCGACCTTTCTTCGAGCATTTTTTGTTGCAGAGTCACACATCAAAGCCGCCCTGCTACCACGCATTCAAGAACCACCTTTCTGCCTCAGGGTTCACCGTCTTCCCCTTTGAATTCGAGTGCTTGGGGTCAGATCATCCGTACGTAGATATCGCTGCGAAGATGGGCTCAATGTACTGGGCATTTGAGTACAAATCTCTGAGCGACAGCATTACGCGAGGCATCGAGCAACTCAGGTGCTACGCGGAGTGGTTTGATTACGTGGTTCTTGTCTCGGAGAAGGAGATCGACCATCGGAGGAGCCAGAATTATTGGGAGCTGAAGAACCTCGGCGCGGGGCTCTGGAACTACGACCCGATTAAAGGGAGATTTCTAGAAAAGACGAACCCGGAACTCCAACGGCCGAACAGGTCAAACAGGACCTTCGTTTCACGGCGCTTTCGCTCGTATACGAGGAGACAAAAAGAAGAAATTGAACTCGATCTGCTAACGGGCAAGCAATCTTCCCTGCTTGAGTATTTTGATGAGACAAATTCCTCGCTCCAACTTTGATTGCCGAGAACAAGTCCTGCTTCTTCCGGGATTCACTTCATTCAGTACTTTGGTCTTTCTTCGGAAATTGCTGAAATACATGCGTTTCTAGACCTTGAAATGCATCCCCTGCTAGCAAAGTAAAAGATGCATAGTGGCACATAGAGACGGAGTTGGTAATAGAAGAAGCATGCAAATCGCTGAGCGCATGTCGGGAATCCCGCTATCCGGAATAAGGGAGATCTTCGAGAAGGCCCAGAGCATCCCGGACGTGGTGAGGCTCGAATTTGGAGAACCGGACTTTGACACACCTGAATATATCAAGAAGGGGGCAGCGAAGGCGCTCAAAGGCGGGAAGACAAAGTACACTTCGAGTTTCGGCGAAAAGAAACTCAGGGAAGCAATAGCCCACAAGATGGAAACAGAGAACGATACGACCTGCACAGGGAATAACGTGATTGTGACCTCTGGCGCGACCTCGGCCCTCTGCCTCTCGATTCTCGCATGCGTCAACCCAGGAGAAGAGGTGCTCATTCCCGATCCAGGATGGTCAAGTTACGTACCGATTGTGCGGATCAGCGGAGGCGTGCCTGTCGGGTATCCGCTTCGAGAGGAGGACGGTTACCAGCCTGACCTAAACTCACTTTCCAGACGGATCACAGATAGGACAAAGATGATTCTGATAAATTCGCCAAACAACCCAACGGGCGGCATTATCAGAGATGAAAATCTAGCTGCGCTGGGGGAGCTTGCAAAAAAGCACAACCTTACGATACTAAGCGACGAGGTCTACGAAAAGTTCGTCTACGATGGAGGACGGCACGTGAGCATTGCTTCGCTAAAAGGGCTCGAAGATTTTGTGATCACCGTGAACTCTTTCTCAAAGACATACGCGATGACAGGGTGGAGGGTAGGCTACAGTGTGGCGCCCGAACCTGTTGCAGAGTGCATAGGTAGACTGAATGGCTCGACCAATTCGTGCACGTCGTCTATCTCTCAGGCGGCTGCTCTGACTGCCCTTGAGGGACCGCAGGATTCGGTGAAGAAGATGGTCGACGAGTTCGATAGACGCAGGAAAATCATGCTCGAGGGGTTAGGGCGCATCGGTAACGAACTGTCTATCTCACCGCCAGCGGGGGCGTTCTACCTTTTCGTCAACATCAAGAAGACCGGTCTAACTTCTGACGACCTCGCCATGAAGATTCTACTCGATGGACACGTTGCAACAGTCCCGGGCTCGGCCTTTGGAGGATTGGGCGAGGGTTACATCAGGGTCGCTTACGCAAACTCGGAGGAGAGGTTGAGGGAAGGTGTGAAGAGGATCCGACGCGTAATTGAATCCATCTGACGCAAGCGATAAGGCAAAAGAAAACAGGCGTTGCATTCGGTTACTGCTGAGGCGCACCTGAGGCCGGTGAGGGCGTTTTTCGAATTGCTTCAGTCTTTCTCACCCTGAAGGCTGCAAGAAGCAAGAGCGCGGGCAAGATTGCAACGGCAATAGCCTGCACCCATCCTGGCTGTCCGGTAAGGTAGATGCAAGAGGTGACGCAGATCTCCTGCGCTATGTACACCTCGCTTCCGAACCAGGCGAGAATCAAGAGTGCAGCTAACAAGAGAATCATCGAGTTGCGCATGTGATTCGTAGTCCCTGTTTACGCTTCATAACGTTTCGTTAGGATATTAAAACCGATTCCCTGCGCCCCCAGATGCGACAAGGTTTTCGAGGACTATCAAAGAAGAAATACCGCAAAAAACAAGCCTCAGCGATTTGCCGCTCATTTGCGATAGTTCGCTGAAAGGAGAAAAGAGTACTTGTTATGCCAAAGAAGATCCGCTGATGCAATTTCCGTGTTGCAGGACAACATCTCACTCTGAAAAAAATGGTTAAGAGTTCTGCTTGCAATGATCATCAGAGAGAAAGGAGGCTTGGGAAGAAGTGAGCATCTCAAAAGCAGTTGACCTGAGCGGAAAGGTCTGCGTGATCACGGGCGCTAGCTCGGGGATTGGAAAAGCTACTGCATTGGGACTTGCGAATCTTGGGGCAACGGTTGTAACCGTGATGCGTAAGAGGTCTCCGAAAGCTGACGCCGCCCTAACTGAGATCAAGAAACCAGGCAGCGATAGGGTCACGGCGCTATACGCGGACCTTTCTCTGCAACGCTCGGTTCGGCAACTTGCTGCGGAATTCGACAAAAAGTTTGATCGCTTGGATGTCTTGATAAACAATGCAGCAGTCAGCATACCGAAGAGGAGAATTACCGAAGAAGGGTTCGAGAACACTTTCGCAGTAAATGTCCTTGCCCCTTTCCTGTTGACGCAACTTCTTCTCCCGAAACTGATTTCGAGTGCTCCCTCGCGCATTGTAAATGTGAGTTCCGAATCTGCCAGAGGAAACAGCGTCGACTTTGAAAACCTTCAGGGAGAGAAGAAGTACAGAATGCTCGGCGCGTACGGACAGTCGAAGCTCGAATTGGATTTGCTCACTTTAGAATTCGCTAGGCGGTTGGAAGGGACACGTGTCACCGCGAACTTTCTGCATCCGGGCGTGGTGAGGACCAATCTTGCCCACGATTTGAATCCGATCGCTCGGGCCGTCTTTTGGTTCTTCAAGTTGTTCTTTGCGAGTCCTCAAAAGGGGGCTCGGACATCTATTTACCTTGCATCCTCACCGGACGTAGAAACTTTGAGCGGGAGGTACTTTTCCTCTAACATGAAAGAGCGGAGGGCCCCCGAAGAGTCTTACGATGAGATGACTGCGAGCAAACTTTGGTGTGTCTGTGAAGAACTTACCGGTGTGAGGTCGACCAGCTTGCAGGCAAAGTCATCCACTCGACCACAATCCTAGGAAACGAGTGATCGTGGCCGGCCGGAGTAAATCGAGAGGTACGGAGCAAGTGAATTGATCAACTTGCTTTCGGTCATGCGGGCGTGCTTCTCGCTCTGGTGCCGCGAAACTAAAAAGGCACATGGTATGTGTGCAGACCACGTGGAGAGTCTAACTGGCGAACAAGAGTGTGATAGAGAGCTATGAGGCCCCACAGCAACGTTTCAGCTATATCTCGGATCGTCGCAATATGCATCATTCTGATTGTCGCTCTAACCGCAGTCCTCTCGACGTATTTCATCTTCGAAGGTAGTGCGAATTCCCCGTCTCGTTGCGATGAACAGCTATCAAAGGCGACAGGGGCAACGAATTTCTGCCTCAACCCTTTGACCATCGAAATCTTGGCGTCCAACTCTTCGGATTACAACGTCCCCGTCCTCGTGATAAGGCCCGGAACAACCGCGCAGATGAGCATCCTCTACCATCTGGCGGTCAACGGCATAAGCGGCTCGAGCACGCACGTACGTCCTAATCTTACTTCGACCACGGTGCCGTACGCACTCTCGGCAGACAGCGGAAGGATATCGAACAATGAAGTAAAGTTCGAAAACGCAACAATGGTCTTCCAAAACGAGACCTGGGTCTTGTTCAGCTACAACGTTAAAGCCTCGAGCAACTCGAGCAGGTACTACGCAATCCTTCCCCCGTTCTACTACGGCTTCTATCCCGCCATTGCAGTGGAACCGAGCTCGGGCAACCTGAACTATTCAGAACTCACCATGTGGGGGTTTGACGGAATCATTGAATCGGGAGAGTTCGTAATCCCTTCGACAATAGTTGCAACAAGCAATCTCAATCTGGTCAACGTAACGGTTCCTGGAACCACAATCTGCCCGAACGCCGCGTGCTCGGTAATCATTCACCGCGGATACTGAACTAGTACATAGTCGTGAGTTTCAAAAACTACTGATTCGAGGTTCCAACTTTCATAGGGTAGCTCGTGTCGGCCCAGTGATTGATGAAGTAGCTCCAGTCATAGCTTGTAGTCTCAAGGCCCAGCGTCGGAGGCCCCTGCCCCAAGACGTAGGTCTTGTTGAGAGCGTAGATTCCGAGGCCTATCATGTTGGGCAGCTTCGCACCCGATGTAATGTACGCAGAGAAGGTAAGCACCGCGTTGGTCAGGTTCTCCGCGTAGGGATGGTGCCAGGTCGAGTTTGCATACCAGTCCGGGATCGAGTAAAGGACAGGCGCCAACGAGTACTGGGTAACGAGTTGAATCTGGAGCTTCACGTACTGCTCGTATGAGTACTGCGTCGAGGCTCCCGACTCGAACAGCATCGGGATTACGAAATTAACAAGAGAGGTGACGTTCTTGAAGTACAAGGGGTCCCACGTCCAATCCTGTCCGTAGGTCGCCCCGTACCCAATCTTCATGCTGTTCGCCGCAAGAAGCATCTTTGTCGGCTCCTGATTCATCGCCTGCCTAAATGTTTGGAGCATTGTTATGAACTGCGGGCTGTCGTTTGGCACCGGCTCCATGTCTATCAGGACTCCCTGGAAGCCTGCATTGTAGATTGATTTCACGTCAGAAATTATTGCTGCCGAAGTAAAGTTGCCGAGGACGTCGGTTGGATTTATCTGCGTGCCTGTCCAAGCAAAGTACTCGAACGTATGGTTGCCCCGAAGCGAATCAAAGCGAGCGATTAAGCTCGTTTCGAGCGAATAGTTGTCGGCGACCGCGCCCGTGGGATCCATGTTCGGGAGGTTGAAGAAGAGATAAGTTACGTTTGCGTGAATTAACTCGCTAACGAGATTGTTGAAAGTGGCGTTGTCGAGAAGCATCATATCGGTTGAGGTCGAGAGAAAGTATCCGCTGGACCTGATAATAACTGGCGTCACTCTAGGAAGGCTCGTGGTAGTAGTTGTACTACTGGATGTCTGAGTGCTCGTACTGTGCGAAGTTCTTGTCGTCGTTTTTATGGCAGAGCTGGAAGAGGTCGTTGTTGAGGAGCTTGTCGAGCTGCTCGATGTTGAGCTCTTCGTTTGGCTGGATGACATCGAAGAACTCGTGCTATTGATCGAGGGCGTCCTATATTGAGTGGTCGTTGTGGAGCTACTTGATCCTGTGCTTTCACCATGTAGAGAACTGGTGGTCTGAGACGAGTAAATGTAGCCAGCAAATGCCAAGCCAATGATCAAAAGCAACACCACGACAAGTGCCGCGGCAATTGCGCCCCTGCGTTGCATACTAGTCCCACGCAAAAGAGCTACTTTACGCGGTGTCTTATGTTACAGTATGTCCTGTCTCTGTAGGCGAGTTCTCTAGTTTTTCCCAATTTTCAGAAGTCTTTTGTCTGACGCCTACGGCTTTAGATTGAGATCCCCCTTTCCTTCTTGTATTTCTTGATAGAACTCAAGTAAAGTGAGTCTCTACTGACAATGTGATAATCAGATAGTTTGGAATTAAAGTCCAGCACCTGACCATGCCTGTTTGAAATCTTCCAGTTTGGGAGAGAGCGATTTTGCATGTGCGTTTCTTCCAAGGCGAGGTTAGCAATTGATTTGAACGTATCACCTAGTTTGAAGGAGCCCCTGTACGTGTCCTGATTATCCACAACAATAAGCAGGTAGATCTTCCTAGTTATCTGCTGGGCGTCCATTGCCAAGAAGTGCACAACTCTGAAAAAATACAAACGCGTGAAATCAACTTCCTGTAGATTCTACTCTAGATTCTTGTGTGCATGGTCATCATTGTCTTATTGCCTATCTTCACTGGAAGGAAAAACCGTCAAAGCAGCATGGGGAGCATTACCTCATCATTGCACTGTGTGAGAATGGGCATGGATGATTCTTGAATGGATCCAGAACCGCGGCAACTATGTTAAATTCAGGTAGCAATTGCGTATGGAATTGGAGTGTCACTTCACCTTGAACAGGTTCAGGCAGACAATATTGGTTCTTCTTGTACTCACAATTATCCTCGGCATTGCGACCATCCTTACCATAAGGACTATCGTCCCGTTCTTCGTCGTCGAAGGTGCCTCGGCGATCTTGGTAATCTACGTGATTTCTTTAATTTTCCTGGCCGCGAGATGGACTCGGTGGATTTTGATCATCCCGATTATTCTGAGCATCTTTACAATCGTCTCGGTATCCTCAGAGACTCCCCACATCCAGCTCATTAGAGAAGGCTACCTTCCTGCAATCATCATAATATTCAGCGGGCTGATTCTCGAATCGCTTCTCCTGATATTCAGCGCAATTGGGTTGGTCAGAAAGTTGTAGGCGTCTCCTAGGAGTTGTCCCCCTTGAGGGAAATGCACTCTACGTAGTCCGAAGGCTGCAGTCTGCAACTCTCCTTCAATGAGAGTGATTAGATAGAAAGAGAGAAAAGGCCGGCCTGAGAGTATAGGTACGGCATGAGTGAGCAGTCAGCAGCGACTTCAAGCGCCATACCCGCTTTTAACTCCAAGACAATGGAATGCATAATGTGCAAGGAAAAGATGTTCTATTCAGAAGAGAACCTTGTCCACGTCTGCCTGAACGAAAAACATGGCGTGCTATGTTTCTTCGAGCCGGATAGCTGCTGGTTTGCGGCGAGCGAGAACACGGCCCTAGAGCTTGGCAAGTTGGGGATCAAGTTCCATTTTATTCCGAAGAACGTCTTCGAGAATGCGGGCCTGGCTGATTTCAAGTGCGAATACTCTGACGACCCTGGCAAGACGGGTCAGAACGCATCCTCGTCCTAGGCGTGCTCTATCAGCTCAAGCCATATTCCATTCGGGTCCTTGATGAATGCGATCTTGCTCTTTGATCCCTGAAGCGAGTAGGGTTCCTTTGCAATCTCCACTCCCTTTCTGCGAAACTCCTCGATTGATTTTGCGACATCTTTCACATGGAAAGCGATGTGGTCGAGCTGGTCGCCATCCGTCCAGTCCCTCTTGTTCTTCCAGTAGGTAAGCTCAAGCGCAAGGTTGCTGCCCCCTTCTCCTTCGACGAAGGCTATCTCTGCATTGTTCTCGGGAATTTCCCTCCGGCTTGCGAGTTTTAGTCCAAGGGTTTCTGTGTAGAAACTTATCGATTGATCCATGTTTTTGACCGTGATCGAAACGTGAGCTATCTTCATGTTCGGCCTGCCTCTTGAAGGAAAGAACTGGGTTGTGTAAGATAAGGGTTCAGCGCGGCTTCTAGGCGCGAGTTCTTCAACTGAAAATGTCACCCACTTCAGACAGGGAATCAGGAGCTCTCAGGCGGTCATGGAAAGCTGAAGGTTCTCGTTAAGGTAGTCGTCGAGGTTCAGGATCCTGTGGTACTTGTCCTGCTTGTCCTCGATTGAATAGCCCGCGGACACTTTGATTGGAGATGTCTTTTCCACGCACTGGTGCTCGATCTCCTCGCCGACGTGTACACGAAAGACGTCAAACTTTGGCTGCTCCTCGGCACTGCAGACAAAGACAACCCAGCGCGTATCAGGCCCGTCGAGCACCGGGAACCCTGCTTCTGCTGAAAGATTGTTCAGGCCCTGAACCCTTAGCTCAATTCCTTTTACGTGGCAGACGGAGCAGCGCCACACATCAACGCAACCAATTGCCTCGCTTCCATTGTATAGGTTCACTGCCGCGTAGTACCTGAACTCGTGCTGGTGCTCCTTTGCTGGAATTGGCGTGGTCAAAGTGGGAATTGCGCTCTGTTTTCCTAGTTGTTTTGAGGCCTTCTTTTCTTTTTTTCCCCTAGACCTCATTCATGAGGTCAGAGAACTTGAGCACGTAGAGGGAGTAGGCGTCCTCTCCCTTCATGCAATCATCGCAGACTGTCCCGTCGCTCTCCTCCTCGACCTTCGGCTCGCCGCAGATGAAGCATTTGCGCCCCTTGCCCTTCACGACGGCTTCGCTTTCAATCTCGACCGGCTCCCTGATTGCTTCGGATATTATGGCGGTTGCGCGCTCTAAGTTCGTCGAGGAGGTAAACCTAAAGCCCATGCCTTTTTCATAATCGACCCCTGATGCTCTCAGTCCCCGAAAGACATCACTTCCCACGTAGGGTAGTTTGAACCAAGTATCCATCTTTATCTTCAACGATGATCATAATCACTCTTTTTTTCGTCAGGGTTTTCGAGCCAGTTTGAGAAGAACCCTCTTTTCAGAATCCTCAAACCCATTTTTCTCGAGGAATTCGGGCAGCATCTTCAGATTTGCCCTAAAGTAGTAAGCAAAATACGGAAGGAAGAAAGTCGCGAAATCACTCTTGCCCACGTGGTATTTTTCGGAGAGAACGCTTAACATCTCCTTGACCACCCTCCCGTCGTTCCATATCGACAGCCTGAGGTTCCACGGGAGGCTCGAGTCTACCTTTTTCAGGTTCTTCCCGAACGTCGCGAGGGCGAGCTCTTTGTCGATGTACCTCAAGAGCCTCCAGGATTGCGTTCGGCTTATCCTGCCGTAAATCATGTCCGCCTGCGATAAGAGTTCCAGCGCCTCTGACCTCGCTTCAACGGAGAGATTCTTCGCAGATACCACGGCGTCGAACATGGATCTTATCTTCTCGATGGGCGGCGCGTCGAACTGACGAAGCTTTGCCAACTCCTCGTCGAAGGTCTTTGAGGAGAGTATCGCGTCCAGCGCTTCAGAATCGCTCAAGAACTGGTCGTCGGTCCTGCCACCTACGACCCTCTGTCCTGAGAGTGTCTGGAGGTTGTTGAGCGCCTGCCTGACGTCCCCTCGGCTGTTCCTGGCTACTTGACCGAGTGCCGAATCTGAAGCCTCTATCCCTTCGCGGTTTGCCACGCACCTGAGGTAGATCTGAACGAGGTCTTCTCCGATCGGTCTGAACTTTAGGGCAAGTGACTTTTGCTGCAATTTCTTCAGTTTTTGGAGGTCTTCGACGTTTGCGGCCATGGCCACGGGAACCCTCGCGTTCTCGACAAAATCCATGATGAAGTCCATCCCCGCAAAGTCGGCCCGACCTGAGATGCCGTCAATCTCGTCTAGGAAAATCAGGAGTCTCTCGTCGCTGAAGAGGGTCTTGTTTTCAAGCGAGGGCCCAATCTCTTCCCTCAGCCTGTCCCTTGTTCGCACGTCGCTCGCATTGAGCTCGATGATACTATATCCGAACTCCTTTGCGAGTGCGTAAATCGAGGTGGACTTGCCCACACCGGGCGGGCCAAGCAGGAGCAGCGGCTTGGACCCGATCTTCCAGTGCTTCAGCCACTTTACCATCTGAAGCCTGGGCTGCTCGTTGCCTACAAGCGATGCGATTTTCTGTGGCCTGTACTTTTCTGAAAGCAATCCGTGAAGGTACCTCCTACACGCTCGGAAGTAGTATCCGAATTCTAATGCACACTGGGGGTGTTCTTCCAAGTTGCCTTTTATCGCTTGCTGGTGGATCTCCCCCAATCTTTGTGCGAGGAGACATTTTGTCTTCAAACAAACAGACCAGAGATGAGGTAAGCCAGCAATCCGGCCATCATGCCACCTAGCGCGATTGACTTTAGTTTCAGCGACTCTGCCTCAACCTTCATCGAGAGTACTTTGTAGGTCAGGTAGAGGAAGATACCGTCTGGGATGAGAATCAACCCCGCGTAAAGGAAAAGAGCGTTCCCGAGCAGGCCGAAGAGAACGGGCAGCAAGCTTGAAGCTACAGCAGCTAAGAAGAATGCCGCGACCAAGTTGCGTGCCGCCCTAACTCCGTGTGATATCGCCACGGTCTTTACGTTCCTGGTCCTGTCGCCTTGAACATCGGCGATTCCTTTGAGCACCTCTCGGCCCATCCCGGCGATGAATGAAGTCAGGGCGAGCAGATAGCCCAGGTTGACACTATAGTTCCCAAGCGCAATGGATCCGTAGATGTATGGAATCGCAAGCGAGAACGCGACAAGTGAGTTTCCGAATAACCCGAGCTTCTTTCCTTGAAAGTTGTAGTACCAACCGATGAATGCAAAGAGCGCAGCTATAGCAAAGTTTGCGAGCCCAAGCGGAACTGCGACTGCGATTCCGAGTACTAGCAAAATACACGCGAGCCATTTTGCGCTTCTGAGCGAAATTGCGCCGCTGGCAAGAGGCCTTCGGGGCTGGTTTATTCTGTCAACGCCTATATCGTAGATATCGTTTGAAACCATGGAAAAGCCGGAGATGAAAAAGCCCGTGAGGAAACCGAGGAGCGAGCGCAGAGTGAATATTTGGTGATAACTGTGCGAAGTGACAGCGATCCCCACGACCACTGCGAACCCTACCATGACCGAGTTTGCAGGTCGGATCAGGCTGAGGTACTGACCAATGGCTAACGGCTCGCTCTTGCTACTCTCATTGACCAATACCGAAGCGTGTCCTCCCTAGCCTTGTATGCGCAGCTGGATCAATGAGAAAATGAAGGCCCAATAAAACATTCCATTGGCTTGAAGACGATAAGGGACATGAACCCCTTTGCTACTTTGGACAGTGACCAAAGAGGGAGAGTGCGCTGCTCTTTTTTTCTTGCTCAGTGAAAGCTGAACATGGCTGACGCTAGCAAAAAACAGATATTTTTTGCAGCTCCCTGTTACTACTACTTCATCGCCCTAAGTGCAGAGTTCTGAGGTACGATGTGCTCGAACTGCTTCGAGGCCTCCTCGATATCCTTGTGCGTGTCGATTGACCTCCAGTTGACGTTCTCGTACTTTGTGACGCCAATCTTCTTGTCCACCGCAAGTCCCGGCAGGGTCTCCTTCTCGATGTTACCCTCATCGGGGAGCACGTCGAGGATATCCTTGGAGAGGCAGTAGACTCCCGCGTTTATCCAGTAATCGCCAAGGACGGGCTTTTCTCTGAAACCTGTAGCTAGGCCGTTATCAATCTCGATGATTCCGTAGGGGCTGGGAAGTGGAATTGCAGCAATTGATGCCATTAAACCCTCCTTCAGGTTGTTGACGAGTTTCCAAGGGTCGAGGTCCGTAATCAGGTCACCGTTCATCGCGAGGAAATTATCTCCGGATATCAGGCTCCTCGCGTTCTTGATTGCGCCGCCCGTGCCGAGTGGTTTCTCCTCCACAGAGTAACCGACGCTGACGCCGAACTTGTGGCCGCTCCCGATGTAGTCCAAGACATTGGTCTTCAGATATCCAACGCAGATTACGACCTCTTTGATTCCGTACTTGGAAAGCCAGTTCAACTGCCACTCGAGAATCGGTACGCCAAGAACTTCAATCATCGGTTTTGGTTTGTCATCGGTGAGTGGTTTCAGCCTCTTGCCGAAACCGCCTGCAAGAATCACAGCTTTCATTGTAATGGGTCGGCGGCAAAAAATCTCTTTTTGGCCGATTTAAGAAGTGTGGTTTATTTCTATCATGATCCGATACAGTCAGCACTATGCTGATTTTAACGGCCGCCACTTTCCCACTTTGTAGTAGATCACTTCACCTCTGCGCTCCACTACGGCGATCACAGCCTCCTTGCCCATGGTTGTCATCTCCTCGATGTGTTTCTTGAGCTCGCCGACGCTCATCGTCTTGCCCTCGTTTAGCCCAAAAACGATGTATTTCGCTGCTTTTTCACCATAATCGCCTCGCTCGTAAACTCGAAAGTCGATGGGAAAGCCGAACCCCTCTCTAACAACGTACCCTCTGCTTCTGAGGTCTCTGAAGACTAGAAACCGCGTCCAGGCATTCTCATCTCTAGTAAGTGCGAAGTTCACGTAATCGGTGAACTCTTCCTGGTGAGCCCCCCTCCTGAGCTTGAGCTTGCCCGTGTACATGAGGTATAGTACCTCGTAGTCCTTGAGGTAGAACTGCTCGCCCTCGCGGATTCCAAACCCCTTGGATTCGAGGAGCCTCGTGTCCTCTGGTCTTTCCAAAATCGCATGCTTGAGTTTCTTCGAAAAGACAGCGCTAATCTCCTGCTGAATTTCCTGCTCCTGCTGTCCCTTTCCCCCGAAGACCTGTCTTGGAGGGAACCGGCGCTCTCTCTTTGGGAATTGTTGCCGCTCCTCCGCCTCTGTTGCTTCGGGTATCAGCTCGTCGCCTGTTGATTCCCACTTCTGGCCAGCCGAAACTTCGTCATTCTTAGATCCGTCTTCGACTGTGGATTTCTCATTCTGAGTTGCTGGCGCGCTCATTTTGAATTAGGTGATGACCTCGAAACGGCATGGCTATGGAGGAGGTGCCCGAACTCTGGACTTCCCAGATCGGGTTTGGTAGCAAGAATCGATTCAAACTCGTTTATAAAAGGACTTGTCGCTTCAAAACTTCAATGAGGTGCCAATGAGCAGAAGGAATATGCAACAGCGTTCACTGAAGGGGCGAGTCAGCTTTTTCAAAGAGCGGACGATCAGCTGGAATCATAAGAACAATTCGGTAAGAATGATTGACCAGACACTCCTTCCGACCAAACTTTCATTCATCGACTGCAAGTCGGTAGATCAGGTTGTCGAGGCGATCAAGACGCTGAGAATTAGAGGTGCGCCCGCGATTGGCGTTGCAGGAGCCATGGGAGTCGCGCTGTCAGCGATAAACCACAAAGCGAAGACGAAGAAAGAACTTGTAAGGGAGATTGAACCTGATTGCCTTGCTCTGAAATCTGCAAGACCCACTGCAATAAATCTCGCGTGGGGTGTTGACAAGGCTTTGGAACATTTGCACTCGCTTCCTGACGATTCGGACATTCACACACTCAGGCGTGACTTGGTTGCATTCGTCGAGTCCCTCGCGGACTTGGACGTTGAGACAAACAAGAAGCTGTCGGAGCATGGCGAGAGTCTTTTCAAAACCGGAGAGAGCGTTCTCACCCACTGTAAATGAATCCAGAGATGTGACTCTGGATTCAGCAGATTGCGGGTGCGCTCGCAACGGTTGGATACGGAACGGCTTTAGGCGTGCTTCGCTCGGCCATGAGGCACGGAAAGACTCTGAAGGTCTACGCTACCGAATCCCGTCCCGTACTTCAGGGCGCGAGGCTCACTTCATACGAATTGAGCAACGACGGATTTGACGTGACTCTGCTCCCGGACACTGCTGTCGGGCTCGCGATGCAGAGGGGACTCGTCGACCGCGTCGTTGTCGGCGCTGATAGAATAACAAAGGATGGCCACGTATTCAACAAGATAGGGACTTTCCAGATTGCGACTCTCGCTAAGCAGCAAAATGTTCCATTCTACGTCGCTGCGCCCCTCTCAACTTTTGACTTTGAAAGTGACTGGAGGAAGGTGAAGATTGAAGAGCGCCCCGCGGAGGAAGTCAAGAATATTCGAGGTGTTCAGACTGCGCCAACTGCTGTGAGAGTATTCAACCCGGCGTTTGATTGCACCCCGCCTGAACTCATTACCGCAATCATCTCCGAGGAGGGCGTGCTGACCAAACCCTTCGGCCCAAAAATTAATAGATTGAAGAAGAAAAAGAGCAAGAATTAACTTGAACGGCGCGGGCCCGTAGCCTAGCATGGAGCCTCAAAGGGGGTTTCAAGGCGGAACTAAAGATCCGGCTTTATTCCCTGCGTGCATCGGATTTCTGTCAATCTGCACACATCAGGGCATCGTGTAGTGCATTCGAGAGGATGTTCAACATGCAGGCCTTCGGAGCCGGGGGTCGTGGGTTCGAATCCCACCGGGCCCGCTCTTTTCCTGTAGATTTCAATGGTAGAGAACGAGCATGAATATGAAGAAAAGTGCGCGGTTTTCGGAATTGGCATTACCGCAAGCATACAAGTTAATCCACATACGAGGTTCGTCGGCGGATCGGTCAAAGAGTCTGAAGTCTTAAATATTGCAGGATATTACCAATATTATCAGTATGTCGAAACGTAAGGAACGCCTTGTAAGGACAACGATAACGCTCCCCCGATCACTCAAAGAAAAAATGAGCCACGTTGAAGTGAACTGGAGTGAAGAGATTAGAGAAATGATTAGCCAGAGAGTCGAGGAGGAGGGCAGGGCAGATATGGCGGAGGCTGTGATTCTGAATGAGAAGGTGAAACGACAAGCACCAAGAGATTGGAATGCACTTGCAGTGATCAAGCAATGGCGAAAAAGAAGGAGTACGTCGTTGACTCATCAATAGTAACCAAGTGGTTTCTGGTGGAGGCAGATTCAGAGCTAGCAACTGGACTGAGAAACGACTTTGCTACGGGGCGGGTCGGCTTGACTGTGCCCACTTTGTTATTCTATGAAGTAATGAATGCACTGCGATTCAGCGGACTATATAACGAGACGAATCTTACGATAGCCGCCAGATCATTGAGCAAGTATCGATTTGGTATCTGGAGGCCGCGGGGAAAACTGCTAGAGTTGTGCGGAGCTCTGAGCGTCAGGCATGACCTGACAGTATATGATTCAACTTATGTTGCTCTGGCACAAAGAATCCACACAAAGGTAATTACCGAAGACAAAGAAATACTAGTCAAGTTTCCGGGTTATACAATTTCCTTGAACCGTTATGTTCCTGACACCGCATGAGCTTCCAATTGCTGATTCAAGAATATGGAGGCCAAGAGAGAGTCAACGGAGCTGTAGCCGAAAGTAGACGAGAATGTCAGCGATAGCATGTAATCGAGCGGCATTCCGGGACAGGTTTACTAAGAAAGGACTCAAGCTGCTAAACGTGTTACAAGTAATGTCTTCACTGTGCTCTAAACAGTTCGCTTGAACATTCAGAGTCTTCTTCGTCTGAACCTGATAAATGCACCAAGAGCCGCTAGGATAATGAGGATCGATGTCACTGCGGCCAACAAGAAATTTTGTGACAATGTACTGCCCAGAGATCCAGTGGAGGAAGCACTCTGAGCACTCGAACTGCTGGTAGGAGAGGTCTCGCTTTTTGAGCTAGGCAACGAAACAGAGGTCGGACAGTTGCTCGGGCCCGACGAAGAAGACGTACATATGAAAGACGTGGTCGATTGATTGAGACAAACTAGAGAGGATAACTGCTTACCCTTACACTGAAGCGATGGCTGCGAATTAGCTGAAGAAGAAGACGAACCTTGCAAGCCACCGTAATTTAAGTTCAACTGAAGAACATACGGCTCCTGAGACGGGCCGTTCCAATTCATGTCGTCCGCCTGGTAGAACAGACCGTTTACCTGAGCCGCACTACCGCCAAATGAAGCATTGTAAGATGAGTATATCCCTGAAGCCGGAGTGAGACTGAATAGCGAACTGCTGGGGAATTCAAAGCCCGGAAATGCATAGATGGTCAAGGAATCTCCGCTGCTAACTCCAATTTGTAGTAGTGACTGCGCACCGCAAGTTCCGTCTGGATTAGAGCCTCCATATGTCTCGACCACACCTGCGGAAGAATTGGGAGCAATTGAAAAGGCGTAAAAGTTCTGCTTTGGATTGTATTCCAAGTTGGCCTCGAAGGAATAGTCCTCCGTCCCAATCTGGAATGTGCTGCAGATCCCCACAGTGTCATAAGCGCTGTAGGTCAACGACCCGTCCCCGTAACCGCTGTAATCCTTACTTTGAGGATCGTAACTGGTGAGCCTAAAGGAAAATTGGGTGGAAATAGTTCCGCCCTTGCAATCGTATGACGGCGGGCTGTCAAAAGTTGACCCGCACACCGGGCCCGCGGTCTCGGTCTCCGACCCTTGGCCGACAACATTGGCGGGCTGCGCAGACGAAGTTGAGTTCGATCCTGTTTTGGAGCAAGTGCTCGTGCTTACAACTTGGGGATAGGTAAAGGTACCACTCAATGTGGTCGTCACTATACTAGAGCTGTTACTAGTTCCGTTGGTGACGGGGCTCGTCATTGTGACGACCGTAGAAGCCGTCGTAGTGGCATTGGTCCCGTACGTGTAGATGTAGTTGACTCCACCCTCGCAAATCGCGACCGAGTTTGTAACGCATTGGTTGAGAAGCGTTGACGTTGATGCTCCAGTCGCGGTTATAGTACTGCAGGTGACGCTAGCGTTCGAGCTGGTCGTGCTACCAGTGCTGCACGTTGAACTTGAGCAAGACGAACTCGAAGTCGTATTCTGGGCGAGCGCGATCATATTGCCTCTCATTAAGGCCAAAACTAGAATGAAAGCGATAGTAAATGTCCCGCTAACAAATCTAGTCTTCACGCTGACTACAAATCCTCCAATGAATCAAGGGGCAAACTTTGACCCCTGTGTCGAGCTGAAAAATACAAAGGCATTTTTCAGCCCGTGTGGTTCATGAAGCTGCTCTATTCGAAAAAGGGCCACAGCGGACCGCAAAATCCAATTGCATGCAGTCAGTCACAACTAAAGGACCTGCTACAGCCCCCTTTAGAGGCATTAGGGTACCATGTTCCACCTCATGAGTGCCTTCTGCAGTCTCAAGAAGAAAAGACATTAAACTGCCAGGAATTACGACCGTGTCGATTAAGACAGCGAGCGCAATTTTTTGGAGTTACTGGAAGAAAGAAATCAAAACGTTGAGCAAAGCTCCGAAAAATGGGAGCTTCGAGAGCTCCCCTTTGTTGGTAGGGAAGCCGAGCTCAAGGCCGCAACTTGCATACTTCAGGAAGCGGCAACGCTGCGGACTCCTTCTGGACGGCTTGTACTCATTTCGGGCGAAGAAGGGATAGGCAAGACCAGGCTGGCCCAGGAATTGATCTCGTTCGCCAACTCTACTGGATATCTTACATTGCGCGCAAAGTGCCGTAAGAGTCCCCAGAGTACAGCATCCTATTCCCCCTGGATAGATCTAATCAGGCAATTTTCGTCGCAGGCTTCTGCACAGAGCTTTTTTAGAGCATGTGGGCCAAACGTCTACAAGATAGTCAGACTGGTCCCCGAGCTCTCTGAGAGCATCGAGGATCCGGAACGCTCCGGCGTCTCAGCCTCGGAAGCATCTGCAAGGGAGACGTTAATCGCAGCTTCAACTTCTGCTCCAAGAAGTCCTGAAGAAATTCAGAAAGAGGAATTGTTGTTTCTTCAATCCATCGCGCAGTTGTTCTTTCGGACCGCGGAAGAAAGTCCACTCTTTCTCGTGCTGGACGATTTGCAGTGGTGTGATAATGCTTCAGTAGGTCTGCTGCGTACTCTCCTCTTTTCTGATGCTTTCCAGAAGCTACCGATTGTCATCCTAGGCCTTTATAGGGACCTTGAAGGTGATCTCAGATCCAATCAAGCCCTGGGGAGCTTAATTTCCGATCTCGCCGGACCTGAAAGTGGAGTCGCCTGCAACCTCCGCCTAAAGAGACTCGACAAAAAGTCTGTATCACAACTAGTCGGAAGATTGTTTTCTTTCTGCCCAGTTGAAGATCCGGGAATGGAGGAGCTGCAAGAACTTGTATTTTCGAGGTCGGGAGGTAATCCACTATTCGTTGAAGAGGTACTGAGATGCCTGGCGGAGCAGAACATCATAGTCAGATCTTCGGATGAAAAATGGGTAGCGTCAAGCGAGATGGCCAACTTGCTACTTCCCGATTCATTAAGGAGCCTCATCAAGCATCGTTTGTCGTATCTAGACGATGAAACTGTTGATCTGCTCCGAGTAGCATCAGTGTTCGGCGAGAAATTCAGTTCCACAATACTCGAAGATGTAGTCAATAGAAGTTTTGCGGTTTGCAGACGGCCGGTCCTTGAGTCTCTGAGAATAGCTTCGCAAACCAGACTCGTCTCGGAAATCGAGCTGCCTGCAGATGGCGACTTTATGTTTTCAGATGAATCAGTCGTGGAGGCACTCTACGACGAATTAGATCCGTCACGCAGCAAATATTATCACGGCCTGACCGCACGCTCACTCGAGGCTCACTATCAAAGAGAAGGTGCGAATTCTATCAAGGAGCACTCGACTTCGCTCGCACGTCACTACTTGGAAGGCGAAGACCTCGAGAAGGCGCGGGAATACTTCATCATATCTGCAAAGCGGGCTTCGGAGCTGTACGCCCATTCTGAGGCTTTCTCGAACTACGAGTCTGCCCTATCAACACTGGGTTCTGGGAGAGAAGCTGCGGCCCTTCAGCGGGCCGACCTCCTGAAGTCCATGGGAGACGAGTCGCAATTTCTGACACAGATAGACCGGACGCTGGAATGCTGGAAGGACGCCGCAGCGTTGTATGAAAAATGTGGAGAGAAACTCAAGGCTGCGGTGGTTCTCACGAAGCTCGGCGTTTTCTTTCATGTTGTCCTTTACGATTTGGTCGAAAGTAAGTCAGCGTTGCAAAGAGCGTTTGACCTTGCGCTGGAATACGGGGATAATCCAAGCTCTGAGTTGTCGAGGATCATTGCTTGGTCCGTCGTAGGAGATATCTGGATGGGGGAAAGGCAGAAAGTAATTGAAAAATCGGCTATTGCCACGAGGCTAGCAACAGAATCTGGCGCCCACGATATCCTTGCCATGTTGAATAGTTTCGTCATTGCGACAGATCTCGCATCGGTAGTTGAAGAGTCAATCAAGTCCTGTGACAGGGGGATAGAGATCTGCCGCCAACACGGTTTCCTACTCGAAGGATCTTACGATTACTTCCACAGGGCTGTAGCTTACAGCTACACTTGCGGCCCGTCGCAAAAATCGCTCGAGTTGTTCCTCGAAGGATTAGATTTTACGGCGAAGAGCGGCAATTTCATGGTGAATCTATTCCACAAGACAGAACTCGTTTACGCCGTTTATCTTCCTCAGGGAGAGTGGAGGAAGGCGAGGGAGCTTGCGAACGAAGCGCTTGCCGTTACGCGGCAATTTCCTCCTACATCCCTCTTTGTTCTGATATCTGAAGCAACCATGGGCCAGGTGCTCCTTCACGAGGGAGACCTAGAGGCGGCAGAGGGGTACCTTGAATGCGTTAGGAAGTCCACGAAGGGCTTCGGAATCCTCCAACTCGACGTGCCTCTCTACATTGCGCTCGCGAAAGTGAACATCGCAAAGGGAGATTTCTACAAAGCTCAAGAATATCTCGAGGAAGGGTACCGACTCTCGAAGCGAAGGGGCCTCACCGTCATCAACGCGGTGCCACACGTTCAACTACTGAGTTTGATGATAGAGTTCTACCTCTCAAGGAGAGGAGATGGGGAAGACGATGATATCGAGCGATCAATTGACAAGACGCTCGCGGAGCTTCTAGAGTCTACTAATGAAATAAAACAGGAGTGGCCATCTGCCTACTGTTATAGGGCGATCGGTTCTGTGGCAGGCACCAGAGGTGAGGTCGAAAAGGCGGTTTCATCTTTCCAGAAGAGCATCGAGATTTTCGGCAAATTAGGTTGGACGTACGAACTTGCCAGAACCAAAGTCCAGTCTGGCGTCGTCGGGCTGGGAGGAGGAAACAATAACGTGTTATCTGCATTGAAGCTGTTTGATTCTGCCCTAGAGACATTCACGAAACTAGGGGCAAGACGTGATGTTGAATTTGTCTCGGCAATGAAGAAGAGGCTGGAGGAGCAGGAACTTCCACTCTTCGATTCACCCCCCAGTTTTGTCAATGCGGAGAGCGAACTTGTCTTTCACAAACTGGCGAGCGAGTTCATGATGGATCTGACGACCAAGAAGGTCGAGCCAGAAAAGTGCGGTTGGAGAAGTTACAGCGAGCTACAAAGGAAGCTAAATCTATCGAGGTACCTTTTCTACGGACGGAGTCGAGCGAAGGGAGGCCCTGTCATGAGGGAGCTGCTTTCTTCAGGCTTAATTGAAACGCGAATTTTCGAGGGTCATCGGGGGAGAGGAGGCGCGATCACGAAGATTAGAGTGAATCTGGCAAAGAATAGGAAATCAACCACGTAGTCAGTTTCAGAGAAGCTGAAAAATGCCTTTGTATTTTTCAGCTTTCTGGGTAATCAAGAACCCCGGTATGAAACCTAGGATAAGGGATCACCACTCTGTCTATGTCAGCAGGAAGCACATGATACGCCGTGAGACTCTGGCCCTGGCCACTGGCATACTGGCTATCATCGTCTTGATACTGGCTGCCGTAATTGGGGTGGGAGCATATCTCTTGCTCGCGAGGAACGGAGGAACCGTGAGTACTACGTCTACTCCACAACCACCCACCACCACGAGCTCTGCCGCTCCTATTGTCTCGTCCTCATCCCAGGTCGTTTCCACTGTTGCTTCCTCTTCTTCCTACTCTTCGTCCTCCTCCTCTCACTCGGCAGCTTCAACTTCGTCTTCGGCTTCCTCCTCCAATTCAGGGGGAGGATCTCCAGGCTATCCGAGAACTTGGAGCGATTACTTTGGTAACTTCACACAAATGACTGTCATGGCGAATTCAAGCAGCGGCCCCGGCAATGCAACATATGTCGTGACAGGAAGTTTCTCGATCAACTCCACTCAATTCACTGCAGTGAACTTTACTATGAGCGGAAACAATCAAGTTAATTCACAGGTTTTGTGGTTTGATCCTCAAGGAGGAGTGGATATGGTGACGTATCAGGGTGCGAACTATAGCGCTGCAGATTCGCTGACCGGTATAAATCTCACTCAAACGCTTAGCGGCGAGTTTGGCGACTACTTCAGCTTCGTGAGTGGCGGAGGATCTGTGATGAATGGACCGGGAGCCACGAATCTTGCACAGTACAAGAACCTAGGCACAGGTACTCAGACGTTCGGATCGACCCAGTTGAGTGTGACCTCTTACACGGACACCGTTGGTCAGATTACATACAATATTCACGTGGGAAATGTTCCGGGAACGACTGTCTATCTCGTAACTTACTCTTCGTTTGGAACAGGGGGCCAAGTGGACAGCTACCAGATACTTTCTTTGACAAGGGCATAGTGGTATCCTGTAAGATATCGACGGCGTGAATCTTTGATTCGATAAGAGTGACTCAGAAGCAAGGAGTTTGAAAGCCACAGCCGAACTGATAGTTCGATGATGTACTGAGTCGTCGAGGCTAGAACGATCCGCAGCATAAACTGGGTCTAGAGCCAAGTCGCTATTGGCAAAATTCCTTCTTCTTGCTTATCTCCAAAACCCTTTAACTAACGATTGGAGAACCTCGACGCGGATTTGGTGTTCGTCGAATAAGTATCAGGACAATTCTCAGAGTCTGTGTCGCTCTGGTCTTTGGATTCTTGATAATTCAATTCGAGTTAGGTCTGCCCTCCCTTCTTCTAACCCACGCTGTGATGAGCTGGGTTGCCGCTCTGATGACGACCATGATTGTCATAATCATCCCTCCCATAGGGTTAGGCCTCGCTTACATATTCGGCGGACGGAATCGACTTTCCCGAGGAAAGAAGTTGCGTAGGCTTGCTCTTGCGCTAATATTATCAGCTGTGATCGCTTTTGTCTTCTCGTTCTTATGGTATCTTGAGTTTGGCGTGCCTGCGTTCTATTGGAGATTGTGGAGTTCTAGGCCGTCCTCTCTTGAACCGCTGATCGTGATATTTCGGGGCCTAATGCCATACCTTACGATAATAAATCCAGAAGTACTCTGGCTACCCGGGTCCGCATCCTTTGCGTCGATCTGCCTGTTTCACATTCTTGGATTTTCGAAACAAAGACAGGAAGTCTCAGTGAAGCAAAGGTAATCATCCTAGCCTACAATGGGCGCGTGCTCAGAAAGGAACCGTCACCTTTCTAATCGTAATTCTTGGTGAGATGATTCGACTTTCCAAAAAGAATTACTTCGAAACCCCAGAAGGATCCTGAAAGTTATTTTGACAATCCTAACCTCTTATTTGCCAACTGAGTGCTTACAACGAGCGACCTCGACTTCTGAACTGCGACAGCATGTGTTAAATTTCCGAAATCGGCAAATGTTGCAAACACGCAGTCCGTGCCGCCGAACAGCTGTCCGGTCGGGTCAATCTTGTCTAGCTTTGCGATTATCTCGAGTCTCATAGCCACGCCTTCAGGAGCTTCAACGATTGGATTCTTGACGTCAATCACTCCCATTGCGAGCGACATTCTTTTCGGCCATTCGTGTTCGCTCAGGTAATCCCCGAGGATCAGTGCGTCGCCTGCCTGTCTTGGATTTGCCATCTCGCCTACTTGAGTCCCTGCCTTTAGTCTCAGTAGCTCGGGGAGAATCCTCCGAAACTCAGCGTCGAATCTGTGGGAGCCCACCCAGTTTCCATAGCAGTAATGGACGAGTATCCTTTCCGCCGGTAATCCTGAGATTAATTCGTTGATCGCATCTACTTGGCGTGGAAGGGATTCGAAGAAATCCACTTCGCCCGCACCCATCTGTTTTCCCATTGCCAGATCCGGAGCATCACCTTCAAATCCACTGCTTCTAACGAAAGAATTGCTTCATACTCCCTTTCGGGGGAAGAATATCGCGATAGTACCTGGCGAAGGAGAATTGATGAAAATTCTCTGTTCGCTACTGCCTTCCTTCTTGGCAATCCGGACGGCGTCGTCCGCCTCTTTTCTTGCTCGACTTTGCCTTGAGTATTCCAATCTTGATTCGACCTTAGGAACAAAAAATCTCTTTCGCTTTTTCTGCTGTGTTGCACGATTCAAGCACGTAGTCTACTAATTTTGTCTCAAGTGTGCTTGTACTGAGGCGCCCAATCTCACGGCATGTCAGACGACAGGAATTGGA
>JAJPHP010000075.1 GCA_021325255.1 Nitrososphaerota archaeon
ACCATTCGCCTTTTGCTACCATGAGGCTTGAGTGCATGCAATCTCAAGATGAGCAGGTGGGTCAAATGTCATTGATGGGATGCCTAAGAACTATTGTGCCAAAGCCCTTTCAACTGAAGACCTCTTCTGCTTGAAAACTAGGAGACGCTAAATCACCTCAAGTGCTTCAAGCCTAAGTTTCGTTTCGACACAAGGATCTACAATCTTGATTTTCTAGTCCTGTAAACCCATTTATAAAAGCGAAAGCAGCCAACTCATGTTCTCTTGGTAGGCCTGAAATTCTTCGGCGGGATCAATGAGATCGGAGGGAACAAGATCCTCGTCGAGGACAGGAAGAATGACGCGCGGGTCTTCTTAGATTTTGGAATGAATTTTCGGATACACTCGATGTACTTCGAGGAGTTCATTCAGCCCCGAACCTCGAACGGGATCACTGACTTTCTGGAGACGGGACTCCTCCCCAACATCGATGGAATATACAGGAAGGATCTGCTAAAGTTCGCCGGGAAGCAAACACACGACACCCCTCTCGTAGACGCAGTGATACTTTCGCATGCCCATCTAGACCACGCAGCTCACATCTCGTTTCTCGATGAGGATATTCCGATCTATTGCAATGCAATCACACGTGCTGTCCTAGAGGCAATCCAGGAGACTTCTCCGCGGAGGATGGAATCTGAGATACTCGACTACAAGCGCAGGCCGCTACTGAACCAAAAGGATAGGCCTGTTGAAAGAAGTTTCAAAATCGTTGATGGTAAGTTCAAGGTCGGTGGATTGGAGATGGAGATGCTACCTGTTGACCACAGCGTCCCCGGAGCCAGCGCCTTAATTATCTACGGATTTGACAAGACGATTGCCTACAGCGGCGACCTCCGGTTACATGGAACCGACGGGATGCTGACTATGCAATTCGTTGACAAGTTAAAATCCGTTCGGCCAGACATCTTCCTCTGCGAGGGCACTCGAATCGATGAAACAGAAAGGAACACCGAGGCCTACGTAAAGACAAACAGCGAGAAGGTTATCTCGCAAACAAAGGGACTTGTCGTAGCCGATTTCGCATTCAAAGATATCACGAGGTTCAAGACTTTCTTCGAGATTGCAAAGAGCACGCAGAGGAAGCTCGCTATTCCGTTCAGGGATGCGTACTACATTCGGAAACTCTCAACACTGATCAGAGGCCTGCCCTCCCTCAAAGACGATCAGATTCTACTTTACCAGGACAAGCGAAACACAGGAACCTACCGCGATTCGGATTACGGTGCAAAATGGGAAAATGAGTTCCTCCACCAGCCAAACACGGTCAGGGCGGATCACATAGCAAAGTATCAGGACGAGGTGATGGTTGCGATTGGGTACTACGACATCGTTGAACTGATAGATATGATGCCTAGGCCTGGTAGCGCGTACATAAAATCCGCATCGGAAGTGATTAACGAGGAACAAGAGTTTGACCTCGACCGCCTCAAGGCGTGGTTAGACCACTTTGGGATGCGGTATCACCACTTCCACGCATCCGGGCACGCTCCTCGCGATGATTTAGCGCTCGTAATGAATGATAGCAACGCAAGGAAACTTGTCCCGATCCACACGGAGCATCCCGAAATGTATGAGATGATAGCAAGGGGCAAGAGTGTCGAAATGCCATCTCTGGCAACGTAGTGTCTCTATCTTGCATACCTGTGATTTGCGATCGATTGAGCTGAATTAATTCATCGATTCTCAAATTAGTTTTAATCTGCTTACTCAACGCCCTGATCTCGTGTGTTTCGAATCGTAGGAACTCGGCCGAGAATATACTTGATTGTTATTGTTAACTATCGAGTTCTCTCCAGACTTATTTTGCTCATGACGATGGCTCACTCCCATATTCGACTACGTTGACCGAGAGCTCGTTTTCAAGTATGATAATCGTCTCAGCGCTTTTTATGCTGCTCTTGCTCTATTACGAATAAGTGAGGCGTGAGGACTGGATGCAAACTTCGACCGACGAGAGAAGCGGGCTATCGATGTCTGAGGATGATTTGGTGAACGTTGTACGTGATTTTTCAAACGCATATGTAAACCAGGACGTAGAGAAGACCCTTGCCTTTCTCACAGAAGATGTGACTTGGGTCGCCCCAGAAGGCACGTTCGAAGGCAAGGACGAAGTTAGGCGATTGTTGACTTGGATACCGCATAGCTTCTGGTGGCGCAAGCTGAAATTCACGGAGGCCGGGCTTGGGATCCTAGTCAAGGAAAACAAGGCAGTTTATGAGTATGTCATCGAGGAAATTGGAGAGACGGGTGTAAGATATCAAGTGGCTGCAGTATCCATTTTTGAGTTCGGAGGCGAGAAAATTCAGAAGCACTGAACGGTCTACGATAGGATGACGGTCGGCAAACAAGCGTGCAAAGGATTGCTAGACAGACAGATTCTGATGGGTATATTGAACACATGGGAGAAGGGACTGCACTAGGACAGATGTCGCCGAGGAAGATCGTGATGGACTCATTTTTCTCTTATTCTTTTTGAATTGTAAGGCTGCAATTTCGCAGACAATAACCGGGCTCAACCAGGAGAGCATATTCGCCTAAAGACATTCCAAGAGCGACTTTCAGTGCTTCCTCGGAATCTCTTTTCTCTGCGAGGAAGGCGGAGTGCCAAGGGGGGCCTGGCTGCCAGCAGCCCTCTCGCCTCGAACCGCTGACAGGCTCTTTGAAACCTCGTCCATCACCTCGCCTTTCTTCAGATTAGGGCGCTTCTCGATGCTCACGTAGCCACTTTGCAGCATCATCCTCGGAGGAAACTTTGCCTGAGAAGTCTCGGGATCGTATCCCAGCCTCCTCACCGCCTCTGCGAGCTCATCCAGCCTTGGATCCTTGACCGAGCGATCGAGAGGGACGCGCCTACCGTCGCTCCTGCTTAGAGCCGAATTGAAGTAATCTATCCAGAGGACGTATCGCTTGTAGTCCTTCAAGTGGAAAAGAAAGACGCTCTCCCGCAGGTTAGGTCAATCATGTTGTTTCATTAATGGGCAAAAAAGGAAAGAAAAGGAGAACTGTGCCAGAAATATCCGTGAGACTCACTTCTCGGTTCTAATTTCTTCCGAAGTTCTGTCAGGAAGTCACCAGGATCGCATTGACGACGCCGTCTTGGGACGGACGAGAAGTTACCCTCGCTCTTCCAGCTTCCGTATCGATCAGGGCGCCCCTCGTTATGACGCCGCGTCTCTCATAGTCCCTGTTTGCCGGGTTTCTGAGAACGTTTGTGATCTTTGACTTTTGGGTCTTGCCAGACGCCGAATCGACGACGTTAGCATAATCCGCGGCCCTGAGGCTGGTCTTGATTGTCCCTCCGCGCCTCCTTCTTGTGTAGGACTCCCTCGCACCGAGAAGTGTTTCGGCGGCGTATCCGTCCTTTTCAAACGCCCTTCTGCTCCGGGTCGGCTTCCTCCGACCACCAGTTAGTTTTCTCTTCTGCAGGTTCTCAATCGGCTTTACCATGAAGCAATATTCACACTATGTTACCTTGATGCGTCGCAACTTTCAATTTCGTCAAGATTGGTTATTAAACGGTTTCTGGCGCGCCCTCTGCCTGTGGCGGTTCCGTGCTCTCGACCTGTTTTGCCTTTGTGATCAGACCCTGCTTTGCTACCTGCTTTCTCTGCTGCTCGGGATCATGGCTCAAGCCAAAGTAGTCGGCGAATGAATCGGTGGTCCTGAAGATCCTGCTTCGCCCTCTCCGTTCGGCCTGGAGAAAACCAACCTCAATTAGGTTCTTTAGGTGGGAGTAGGCCTGCGAACCTCTTCTCTGGACAAGCTCGGAGGCACTCACCGGTTGAAGGTATACGATGTAGGACAGCGTCCTCAAGACTCCAGTCGAGAGAAGCGGTTTCGTTGCGAATTTCTTTGCGATAGAGTTGTACTGGGGTTTGAGCTGAAGTGAAAACATCTGCTGTCCCTCGAGCTGTTTCAACTCGATTGCCGCAAAGGTGGAGTTGATTCGCCTGGCGAGTTCGGTCATCAGCTCGGAAAGCCTGCGCCTTGAACCCACTCTCGCAACCCTTGAAAGTTCCTCAACTGAAAGAGGCCTTCCAGAGGCGTAGAGCGCCACCTCTATTCTTGCTTGAGCTTCCTTTGAAAGTGTGACCGGGGCGTCAACCTCGGGGGATGCAAACAAAGGATCCTGCGGCGGAGCGCCACCTTCAGAAGATATCGCAGTAGAAGTAGAAGCTTCCATGGTAACAGAGGTCGGAGCTCAGCGCAGCACTCTTTTCAGCATTTACATCAAACGGTCGTCACAGGTACGCCGGAGATCAAAATGTCCTCGTCTTCTGTCTGCTCGAGCTGGACAGTTCCTTCCATCGCGAGGAATAGGAAGAAGATGAAGTATTGTGCCCTTGTGAGAGCATCTAGTCCTTGTGCGAATCTCGAGAAGAGGAAACTGTGATGCTGCCTGATTTCTGCAAGCACTTTTACCCTGAACTCATTGACAAGTTCGGCTATCTTGTTGAGAAACTTGTCCGGCTCGAAAGTAAAGGCCGGCTCGATGAGGAGGTTTGCCCTCTCCTGTTGCTTCCTCTTCCCTCTTATGATGTCTTCAAGTATCGCTTCAAGGGTCGAGACGAGGTCTTCAATTGAGGTAGAATATATCTCCTGCCTGAATGGCATCTCCAAGAGCAAGGGTACCTCGCCCGAGATGTCGATGCGCTGCAGTCGGGCGGCCTTGATCTTGTCGAGAAGGAATAGTGTCTCAACCTTTAGCCTGTATATCAACGCGGAGGATAGAGCGGCGGAGCCGCACAGCCTTAGGTCAAGGAACTCGCTCTTTGTGATGATCTCAAGGAACATGGTGAGGAGCCTTTCAAGGTCAACCTCCCACGGCTTGCTGATCCTGTTTCCCTCAGGATTCAGCAAGAGATTCAGGGGCGGCCGGGAGAACCTCTTCTTGGTGTCCTCCGGTTGCGTAATGTTGTTTCCAAAATCTCCGGCCGAGTCATCGCTGCTCGTTGCGAAGTTCTACCTCCATTCCGCTTCTGTATCTTATTACTCTGGAGCTCCCCTGCGACATATAGACTCCAATGACCGATTGCGCCTTTGAAACTACTGTGTCCTTGAGACTGACGATTATGATCTGGGAATAGTTTGTGCGCTCGGAGAGAACGTCGGCCAGCCTCCCCGAGTAGACGCTGTCGAGGTGCGCGTCCACTTCGTCGAAGACGTAGAACGGAGAGGGGAACACTGCCTGAATTGCGAGGATGAATGAGAGCGCCGAGATTGTCTTTTCGCCTCCGCTCACCGAGCTAGAGTCCCTCGGCAACTTTCCGGGGAACTGAGCCATGAGAAAAACTCCGCTATCGAAGATTGAGTCGGGCTTCTCGAGCTCTAGCCAAGCAGAGCCGTTCGTGATCTTTGAGAATATGACCCTGATTTCCTTGTCTATTCTCTCGAAAGCGTCCATGAAGACCTTGCGTTTTTCCGCATCTATGGTCTCAATGAAGGTCACGATCGCGTTTCTCTCTTTTTCGAGCTCGTTCTTTCGAACGGAGGAGTACTTGTAATTCTCAAAAACCTCCCTATAGCTCCTGTCCGCAAGGAGGTTTACGCTGTTTCGAAGTGAGTCGTACTCTATCTGAAGTTCTTTGAGGAGAATGTCGGCCCCCTCAAAAGACTCGATTGGCTCGCCGTAGCCGTACATGGCGAGTTCGCCTAGGAGAATCCTCTCGTTTTCGGTCTGCCTCGACAGTTCGGCGTTTGCTGTGAAAAGCTCGCGGTCTGCGGAATTGATTGCCTTCCTAACAGACTCTTCCTCAATCTTCAGAGTCTTTATCTTTGCATCGAGGGCGTCAAGTGTAGGTTGGAATCTGCTCGCCTTTTCGAGAGTATCAGCCTCTCTCTCCTTCAAAGCCTTAAGGTTTGATTCGAGTTCAGCTAGTTTTGCTTCAGAGTCTGTAAGGAACTTGGTCTTCGCCTGCGAGTTTGCCTCAGTCTCCGACAATTGCTGCCTGAGTCGCTCGAGCGCGGGCTTTTGGCTATTCTCGAGGTCTCCCCTTGTTCTAGTGAGCTCGGTCGTCAGTTCGCCGATTTCGGACCTGATAAGTTCAATCCGCGAATCGATATCAGATCTCTTTCTTGTTATCTCGGCCGACCTTGAGTTAAAGTAACTGAGGTCAAATTTGGAAAGAACTTCGGACAGCTTCTGAGATCCGAGCTCTAGAGCCCGCACCAACTTCTCGTTTGCTGAGGATCTTCTCTTCAGTTTATGGATTTCATGCTCCGTTTCCTTGAGTCTTTCGTCGTAGGAGGCCGCGTGGTCTGAGTATCGCGCGACGAATTGCTTTGTCGTGTCAAGCTTCGATTCTATTTTCGAGATGTTGAGGTCGTGCTCGGCTTCTGTCTTCTGGAAATTTTCCGATTTTGAATGAAGTTTGGAAATCGAAACCTTTCTCTTGTCTATGGCCGCCCGGAGCGAGGCTAGAGCAGTTTTGATCCCTTCGAATGTCTCCTGCTGGCTCAAGAGCGAGGTGATTTTTGCATACTTCTTGGAGTACCCCGTCTCGAAGGCAAATACTTCGGGTTCGAAAATGTCTCCCTGCAAGGTGACCGCCCTAAAGCCTCGGCGCGCGGCCATGAATGCATACTTTGCAGACTCTACGATAACCGAGTCTCCGAAGATGAAGTTCAAGAGTCCCTTGAGTCTAGATTCGCATGAGACAACATCGACCACGGACGCGACCATACCTTCGAAGGGCCTGATCCTTTCCTCCGTTTCGAGGTCCGACACCTCCTTGAGGGGGATTGCGGTGAGTCGGCCAATCTTAAGTTTCTTTGATGCCTCGGTCACCCTGATGAGAGCGGGCATGTCCTCGACAACGACCGCGTTCAACCAATCTCGACCAAGAGCGGCTATTGCTTCGGAGTAAACTGGTTCGTATTGCACCAGAGACCGCAACGGACCTAGGTAGCCTCGGAGCGCACTAGACTCTCCTAGGCTCTCGAGCCTTGTTAGGGCGAACTCCTCCCCCGCGATGCTCTCCATCGCCGAAAGGTCAGAGTCGTATCGCGTGACAGCAAGTTGTGCTTTTTCAAGGATCAAAAGTGCCAATTCTAGCTGCTCTTCCACCTTCTTTCGTAGAGCTTCGACGCTCGCTCGCGACTCGTGCAATTCGACGAGCTCGCCACGTTGCGACTGGAGCAGATTCTCGAGGCCGGAGATGTTCTTCCTTGCTTCAACAAGAGCCTCGGAGTAGAACTTCATCTTGTCGTGCAGCGAAACCTTACGCTCTTCGAGCAGCTTCATTTCCGACCCGAGCCTTGTCAGTTCTTCTCTTGCTTTGTTCAGTTTAAAGTCTGCAGAGTCTTTCAGCTTCCTGAACCAGACGAGTTTGGATTGCGCCTGTTCGTACTCCCTCTCGAAGGCGGTCCTCTCCCTTCCCACCTTGTCAAGTTCCACCACAAAGTCGAGCTTTTTCTTCTCTGCATCCGAGATCTTTTGCTGGATCACACTGACCTGCGCCTCCGCCTGAGCAATTCTATTTTCCTGCCCGGCAGACATCTGTTTCAGCGTGGGGATAATCTGCCTAACTCTATCGAGGAGATCCGTCGCCTCTTGCCGTTCACGCTTTAGGGCATCTATCTCTCCTTCTAGCTTTGAGACCTCTAGCTGGACCTTTGCCGAGCCTGCGTCCATCGCAGTCTTAATCAGCTGCGTCCTCTCTCGGTCGAGTGTTTCGATTGAAGCGGTGACCTCCGCCAGATGTGACTGCAACTGCTGGAGCTTCGTCCCGAGCTCTGCCGCATTCTCTCTCTTTTGCAGGATGACTCGGCGAACATTGGCAAGCCTTGCGGAAGTGGTCGCGGCACGCAGCCAACCCGTCTCTTCCTCAAGCTGTTTCATCCTGAGCTGGTCGTTTCTCTCCTGCTCGAGGCGCTGGACTCTGTCCCTGATTTCTCCAATCCTCGCCATCGCAACCTCAAGCTTCATGTCCGCCTCTTTGAGTTGCGACATCGCTTGGTTCTTTTTCTCGTCGAACTGGGCAACGCCGACCATCTGTTCAATCAGCTTGCGCTTTTCATCAGGCACGAGCTCCGAGATACGTGTGATCATTCCCTGAAGGACGACGTTGAGTCCTCTCGAAGCTATCAAGGCCATTTCGAGAAGCTCCGAGAGGTTGTTGCGTTGGACGTGCTTCCCGTTGAGGGTGTAGATGCTCTCGCCGCTAGCCTTCATTTCTCTACTTATTGTGACAGAATCTGAATCGATTGGTATCCTGCGATCGCTGTTGTCAAATTGCAGGCTAACCTTGGCTGATGAGGGCTTTTGCTCTTCGACCGAGCCGTCGTAAATCAGGGCGCCGAGATTTGGGACCCTGAGTGTCTTCGCACTATTCTCTCCAAGAGCAAATAAAATCGCGTCCAGAAGGTTGCTCTTGCCAGAACCGTTGGGGCCGGTGATTGCGACGAAACCTCGTTCAACGGGAACACTGATGACTTTCGACCCCATCGACTTGAAACCTTTGGTCTCGATCTTCTTCAGATAAACCAAAACCTCAGAGCCACCACTTCTACTAGTCCAATGGCTTTGGTGTCTCCCTTAATATTGATGTGGCCTGCTGTGGTAAAATGTGAGGTGAGATTCAATTCACACCGTGCACGTACCGAGACTCATCTTTACCTGCTTTTGGGTACGCAAAGTCAGGCTATTACTGGCGCACTCTGGCACAATTTTGTCTCGAAGAGTGATTCCCTGGGAACAAGCCTGCCAAATCTCTTGAGGAATGTCTCTCTGCGCTCCTTGGGAACAAGGCAATGAATTGCCTTTCCAAGCATGTTCTGGGTCGCGCCAACTGCGCCCATCTCAACAGCCTTGTCCGCAAGTTTCAAGAGTTCGGGGGAGGCAATTCCAGTCTGTTGAGCAAATCTCCTCGAGTGGCGTAGCAGTCCTTCGGGCGTCCCTTCATCACGAACCAAGTCGAGTGTCCTCCTTCCAAACTCGTTGACCTTTTTTCTCTTCTCCTCACTGGACATGATTGAGGAGTTCTCCGTCGGACCAAAGCACACGCATACGAGGCTGTACTTCGTGTAATCGATGAGGATTGCATCGACCCTTCCTATGGAGAAGGCCCCTGGCTCTGTTACAAGACCAATCGCACCCGATCCTGAAGCAAGTGAAATTACCGTTCCAAGGCCGGTGACGCTGTCTATCTCCGCGATGTGGGCAAATTCTGAGGCACGCGAGAGCGAGAGGTGTAGTTCGAGCAGGTCTGAGATTGAAATAGCTGCGCCAAGGGCACCGCTCCCACTCGTTCCGAAACCTGAGCCTATTGGAGGAGAGATTTTGTGCTCGAGCCTCACTGGAGGTACTGAGAACATTTCCCGCATCAGTTGTACGACCCTGAGTGACGTCCTTGCGTCAGAGGAAGGCCTTCCGTTGATGACAACCTCGTCATATGCTATGCTCTGACCAGCGCTGGCGGTCGTCGTGCTTCCTTCACGAATAACGAAACCTCCGCCCCTCGCTCCAACTCGAAGCGGATCCGAAATCCTGGTGCCATCCAGGTTCCTGTCACATATCTCAAAGAAACTTGTCACCGCGGCGGGTACATAGACAGGTCTGGAAGAGCGCAGTTTAGGCATGAGCAGCAGAAATACCCATTTGGCTTTGAAGCCGAGCGAATCGGCTCTCTTTCAAGATTAAGGAGGAGCCGAGCTTGCCGCTTCGGCTGGATGCATCTCCATCGACTTGTTTACTCCTACGCTTGGAATGAAAGCGCCAACAATCAAGACAGAGATTGCTGAGACGATCAAGAGAATGTCAATCCAAAATGGGCTCCCAAAGTTACTTGCGGCAAGATCGGATTGGAATGCGAGGAAGACACCAAGACTCGCAAGTACGAGGAGGGAAACAATGATCGTCCACACCCAAAGGACTTTCTTCTGAGGCTCTGCAATGATGGGATACTGCGAACCGGAGGAGAGCTTGCTGGCGTAAGGACGCATGAGCCTGACTATCGCGGGGACAAGGATTACGACGAATGGAAACATCGTCCCAAACCAGAAGAGTAGATAGCCAAGAATGAAGATGTTAGGCAGTCCGAGAAGTAGAACGACTCCAGCTGCCGCCCATAGGTTTCCGAGAAAGAGCCCGCTCGTCGTCCCAACTATGAACCCCTTCCAGTTCTTCATCTTCTGGAAGACCCACCCGAGCACGAGGAACCCAATAAAGTTCGCAGGCGCCCCTGCAACGATTGCAAGCGTTGGATTGCTGCCACCGGTCGAAACGAGCGAAATCATGTCCCCGATAAAGGAACCAAAGCCTGCGCCAATTCCCGCCGGAATTGGACCAAAGACAACAGCATAAAATGCCGGGATGACCACGCCGGGCCTAAATTCGCCCACACCCCAGGGCGCTCTGATTGGAGAAGTAATGATGTTGACTATGGCATACAGTGCTGCGCAGGATGCCGCGGCAGCAACTAATCTAGCATTGCTTGTCTTGGCTTGACTATTGGCCGTCATTTCGTGATTGCGGACTATTGGCAAGGCGATGTATATTAATAACATCTCTAAAATCTCTAAAGAGCTCTAAAGATATGCAACTAAGGAAGGTGCAGGAGATGGGCGGCACGACCCTCCTCGTGTCGATCCCCAAAGACTGGGCAAAGGCAGCTTCGGTGAAGAAAGGATCGGTACTCTCGATAGAAACTTCCGGAGACGGCGGTCTTTTGATTTATCCGGTCAAATCTGACGCCCAAGAGGACCCGGAGAAGGAGATAGAGATCAGTTACCCATCGCGGTTCAGCAATGAGGGCCTACCTAACGAGATAACTGCAGCTTACCTTCTTGGCTACGACCTGATCAGGGTAAAGGGGAAACACAGAATCGCATCAAGAGATCGGGAGAGAGTAATCTCCTCGATTAAGAAACTGATCGGCCTAGAGGTAGTCGAGGAAGATGCGCAGAGCATCACGAGCCAGTTCCTAGTTGATAAGACTGCCGTCGAGCCTAGCAAGATCTTGAAAAGAATAAGCACCATCGTCAGGGCGATGATTTCTGATACGCTGAAGCAGGTCGCGCCCGGAGATGTTCCGCAGTTCGAATCCGTAGCACAGAGAGACGACGAGGTCGACCGCCTGCACTTCCTTCTAGTAAGACTGATTCGATCCGCGGTGAGGGAACCAAGGTCCGCGAGCAAATTCGGGCTCACCTCAATTGATTGCCTTGATTATCGCGTTGCTGCCAGTCAGCTTGAGACAGCGGGGGACTACGCGGTGGAGCTCTCAAACGCTATCGCAAACCTCTCTAAAGTGGATCAAGGGACAGGAAGGCTGTTCGCCTCGATCACTCAGCTCCTCGAGGAGATTTCGGACAACGCGGCACGTAGTTTTATCGCCAAGGACTTTACTCTTGGTCAGAGAGTGTTTGACCAGTACCAGAGGCTTGACGCGTTGATTTCTGATTTCAGTCGCAATGATGTCAAGGTCTCTCCAGATCTACTTCATGTTCTCGATCTAGTCGAGAGAATCACGCGCTGCCAGAGAGACGTCGCTGACTTGGTTTCGCCGATGAATCCTGCCTGATTCTAATGAGACCGAAAGTTCCTATCCTAAACACAAGTCAGAAAGTAATGCGTGGGAATTCTTTGAACTACCCGTCTTTGGACTACAATGCAACTCCGCTTGTTGTGATAAGCATCTCAAGGTTTAGTAAGAGTGAGATTGAGCCCAAGTAATCTTTCTTTTGTGTCTTGAAACGATACCGCTCCCAAATAATCGGAAAAAATAAATGTCATAAAAAACAAAATCTAGTATGCCTGCATCTTCTGAAAGTAGCACTGTGGGTTACGCTTCAGGGCTTTCGGCTGTTTCCTCCTCAACCTCATCTTCATCGTTCTCGTTTCATTCTACGAGCAAAATCACTCCGATTCGTAAATTCATTTTCATCACGGGAGGAGTGATGTCGGGTTTGGGCAAGGGGATTACATCCGCTTCGATTGCAAAGCTGTTGCAACTCTCAGGATTCTCTGTGAGCTGCATGAAGATTGATCCATACCTCAACGTGGATGCCGGGACGATGAATCCAATAGCACACGGCGAGGTGTTCGTCACTGATGACGGAGGCGAAACTGACATGGACATTGGAAACTATGAACGCTTCCTTGATGCGAACCTGACCAAGTCGCACAACTTGACCACCGGAGCAGTGTATCTTCAGGTCATCCAAGAGGAACGCAGTGGCAAATTCCTTGGCAAGTGTGTTCAGATCATACCGCACATTACTGATGCAATCAAAGCTAGAATAAGGGAACTAGCCGGTAACTGGAATGCTGAGATACTCGTGGTGGAGTGCGGAGGAACAGTGGGAGACATTGAAAGTCTGCCTTTCCTAGAAGCATTCCGCCAGATTAGACTGGAGGAAGGAGGATCAAACGTAGTCTTTGTTCATGTCACTTTGGCCCCCGTCCTCGAAGCTGTCGGTGAGCAGAAGACAAAGCCAACTCAACATAGCGTCCAGGAACTGAGGAGGATAGGAATACAGCCCGATATCATCGTTGTAAGGTCAAGGGAGAAACTTACAAAGGAAACACGCGACAAGATTTCTCTGTTCACCAGCGTAGAACTCAAGAGCGTGATCTCGAACTCCGATGCGAAGTCGATTTACAAGGTTCCTGAAATGCTTAGGGCAGAAGGAATCATCGAAACCATCTGCGAGAAGCTTCGCGTCACGCCTAGAATGTCAAACTTCGACCAGTGGAGCCGTATAGGAGATCAGTTCGTCACCACGAAAGACACAGTGAAGATTGCAATGGTCGGCAAGTATGTCGATCTTGCCGACAGTTACGCCTCCGTAAACGAGGCGCTGCTCCATGCCGGGGCGGCGCAGGGATTAGGCGTGAAGGTTGAAAACATGGATGCTCAAGATTTTGAAAAAGATCCAGATTCGTTGCATAGGCTCAAGGATTTTCACGGAGTATTGATACCGCAGGGATTTGGAAAGCGTGGAAGCGAGGGGAAAATTCTAGCTGCCAACTATGCTAGAGAAAATGAGATCCCATATCTTGGATTGTGCTTTGGGTTCCAGATGGCGATTGTATCATTTGCGAGAAACGTGCTCGGGCTCGTCGATGCAAATTCAACGGAGCTAGAACCCAACACGATGAACCCGGTAATCGACTTGTTGCCAGAGCAGAAGCTAGTTAAGGACTTGGGTGGGTCGATGAGGCTGGGGGGACACGACATTGCAGTCGTGGACGGTACCATGGCTTCGCGAATTTACCAAAAACAGACTATTAGGCAAAGACACCGGCACAGGTACGAATTCAATCAAAAATACTTGGAGATGTTCGAAAAGGCTGGCATGCATTTCTCTGGATTCAGCGACAACGGAAGAAGGACTGAGATTTTGGAGATTCTGAATCACCCATTTTACTTTGCGACGCAGTTCCATCCAGAATACATCAGCAGGCCTGGGAAGCCCGAGCCAAGTTACTTCAATTTCATAAAGGCCTCTGCCACTAGGAAACTAAGCATACTAGCTTAGTGGAAAGAGGAAATCGGGTTTTTCTCCCTGAAGCAGTTTGAAAAAAGTAAGAGGCGTGGTGGAGAGCGACCTTTTCCGCTCAGGTGCGCTCCCCATTTAGAGTTTGACATTTCAGCCAAGCTGTTGCCAAAAGGCCAAGGCTGCGCGGAACGCGGGGACCCTGATCTTGTCAGCAAACAAACATCTCGATGTAAGGCTCTCCTTTGGCTCATCCCAAATGCTTAGCGCTATCTCGTTTTCTTCATTCGTAGAAGAGTAAACGTGGAGGTTTCCCAGGCACTGGTAGGTCGAAGCTGGAATTGCTCCGAGATTTTCTTTTCCAATGAGGGACACGATAGATCTAACCTTGCGCAATTCGTTTCTCGTGACGCCTGTTGGCATTTTGACTACTACATTCCTCCTTTGTGACTCTGCCTGCATTCCGTTTTCCGCGTATATTAGCAGTGAGCTTGCGTTAGCACACGATAGAGTACAAACGAATCTGCCGTATCTGGTTTTGCAATGTAGAGAAAACAAAATGACGTAAGGAATTGTTCAGAAAGAATTGTCAACGAAACTTCTTCAATGCGGGCCACACTTCGTCTTGAATGGAAATATCAATCAGTTCTCTGGCGCGGTCACCAGAAACAACTTTTCGACCAGCACTTTTCGAGACCATCCTTCCAATCTTTGTGCAGATTATCCCCTGGCGATTGAGCGGGCGCATCACAGCAAGCGCATCTGCTTCGCGGCATGATATCAAAAGCGAACCCGAGCCAAGTAACTTTAGAGGATCGATTCCCAATGCAGAACATATCTGCCTCGTCGAAGGATCTATAGGGACGGAATCCGCATCGAGGTAAAATCCAAGCCCGGATGCAAGGCTCATCTCTGCCACAGCTCCGAGCACGCCTCCTTCTGTCACGTCGTGCATCGCATGTACGTGTCCGGTCTTAAAGGCCGTCCTCGCCTCCTTCACGATGCTCATGCCAGAGATCAGTCCTCTGCCATCCGCGAGCACCTTCTTGCTCAATAGTTTTTGTACACCTGGCAGCCGGGAGATTATTGAAGTCCCTTCTATTCCGGCCGTCTTGGTCATTAGGATTGCATCGTCCCTCTTGGCCATCGAAGAGGTGACGAATTCGTCTCCGGAACCATACGCGGTCACGACAAGGATAGGCCTTGGAAGGTCTGGCGTAATCTCAGTGTGGCCGCCCGCGACGCTAATTCCAAGACCCCTTGCGCATGCATTGATCTCAAACAGCAGTCGGCGGACCTTTTCAGGGTGGGTTGAAGGAGGCAAAAGCAGGACAGCGTTGAGGCTCGTTGGCATTATCCCACTGGTTGCCACGTCGTTTGCGCTTACGTTGACGGCGTGCCACCCGAGCCTCTTGTCTGCCCCCGTAATCGGGTCAGAAGAGGACACGATGTATTTGCCCCTACTCCTTATCACACCAACATCCACCCCCACATTGGGCGCCACTACGAGATTACCCCTCATTGGTATTGAAGCGAGAAGGGGGGTCAGCACGGCAATCGGCAGCTTTCCCTCGAGCAGAACAGTTGGCGCTTTTTTCCTCATTGTGTACTAGCAGTCAAGGCGTAGCCTAACATCAATTAACTCTTTTCGTATGTAATTACGGCCCCATCGATCGCAAGCAAGCCTCGCATACTGCCCTTCATTCTCTCTCGTGAGCATGCAGAAAGGGTGATATTGCTTAAGCGCTCGATAGAGATTTGATCCGTTGTCTTCAGCACAAATCGCCGCGAAGATGATAAGGCAACTCGAAGAAGAAGACTGGATCACCCTCCACGCTGTTGAGAAACTAATTCCGAACTTTGAGGCTGTTCCGCTAGAAAGGATAGCGAAGGTATCAGGACTCTATCCCAGCAAGTTGCAGTTTCACCTGGGTCGGCTAAACCTGTTCGGTTTAATGATGACAACTCCCTTCGGCTACACTCTGAATACGGCAGGCCTGGACGCAATTGCCCTAAACGCCCTGGTCAAAAGAGATATCATTTCGGGTCTAGGAAGAGCTGTGGGAATGGGGAAGGAATCTGACGTGTTTGAAGCTACAAACGATAGGGGCGATAGACTGGTAGTAAAATTCTATCGCATAGGCCGCGTAAGTTTCAGAACCACGAGGAAGAGCCGAGCGTACATCAGCCCTCAGATGCAGCACCAGTGGTTAACAGTAAACGTACACGCGGCTATGAAGGAGGAGGAGGGAATGCAGAGGGCAGGCAAAGTCGGTGTGACCACTCCGAAATTCGTTGCGCGGGAGAGGCACGCACTAGTAATGTCCGAAATCGAGGGAGTGATGCTATACCATTGTGCGTCAGAGGACGTGGTGGCTCCCCGGAATCTCCTGCATCAGGTGCTGGACAACGTGAAACTCGCATTTACCAAAGCGAAGATAATAAACGGCGACCTGAGTGAGTACAACATCCTATACGATGGAGAAAGGCCATGGATCATTGATTGGCCGCAGTTTGTGGACTCTAGTCACAAGAACAGTGAAGAGTTATTGAGAAGGGATGTGGAGAATTCAATCTCCTTCTTCAAGCGGAAGTTTGGTCTTGAGGTGGACACGGACGCGGCGGTCAAGTACGTAAAGGGGAAGGTCAACTCTCCTTTTCGAGTGGGGGATAGAAGAGGAAGAAAGAGAACCTAGACCTGAAATTCGCTCGCTATCTTTACGAAAAGCACATTGTTCCCTCGTATTACGACCTTGCCAAAGTTAGCCGAGGGATTTCCGCCGCTGTACTCAGTTGCGTCGGCAAGGATCATGTTCATGTATGGATCGACGCTAAGCATCTTGCCCCTGTACTCCAGATCCATTTTTAGGCGGACTGAAACTTCCTTATTGATGGCCTTTTGAAGTGAATTTAGAGGTTTCTTGATCTGTTGCGCCATCGTAAATCCGATGCCTTTCTACTTGGCAAAAAACCACTAGTTTGCAAGATAAAAACCTATCCAGATTCATCGTCAGGGTTACGTACTTTCTATGTCATAGGCAGGAGTCAAAAAGTCGCCACAACGGATTAGCCTTCAGCATGACTCAAAAAGTCCTGCCTCTACATTCCCATTTGGTAACTACAAATGCTAGTAACAATTCTACTCTTTCTCTCTTCGTCATAGTTTCGGCAGGTTTTCCGCGCATTTGCGGCAATCAGTTCAGAAATTGTGTCCAAGCCAAAGAAAGTGGCAACGAAATTTGAACGAGTAGGGAAAGCTAGGGCGACGATATCAATCGGGAAAGAAAAAGGGGCTTCGTGGTTTTCGCCTGCCTCTGCGCAACGTATATGTCTTTGATGGTAGAGTTTGCCTATTGCATTCTGACCTCGTATTCCACAACCATGGCGATTTTCAATCATTGGTTTCCGAAGCTCCACAGGCAAAAGGGCAAGATTACAACGTAGATTTCGCAGATTCCGGATCTCTGCATGCTCGTTCAGCCTCGAGGCGCACAACAGGTTCCCAGGGCTTGGACTCGTTGCTCGGAGGTGGCCTGCCCACCGGTTCGATCACCGATGTATTCGGAGCAGCGGCGACAGGCAAGACTCAATTTGCTTTTCAGAATGCCGTGTTTGCGTGTTATTCTTCGTTCTCGGGCGAGATTACTGATGGCAGGCCGGTCGTTGCATTCGTGGACTGTGCAGGATCATTCCGTCCGGAAAGAATCGCAGAGATTGCTAGCGCAAGAGGATACGACGCAACGAAGATTCTTGAACTGATTTCCTCAATTGCGGTCAGGTCGGTAGCCGAACAGGGCAGGGCCAGCGAAACAGTGTTACAAGACGATTACTTTTCAAGATGCCGTCTTTTGATCGTGGACGACGTGACGACCAACTTTGTGGCGCAGCTCAACGAGCCGGAGCAATTGATCGAAAGGCAGTTCTTGCTGTCGAACTACATCAGGAGGCTTTCATACATATCGCTTCGCATGGGGTTTTCAACTCTCCTCACAAACTCTGTGAGGTCTAGGGGTGATCTCGGAGAGGGTGAGACTGCGGGGAAGCTGTTCTCTCAATTTGCTTTCTACCGTATTAGGTTCAGCAGAGAAGGGCGGATTCGAACTGCCGTCGTGGAACAGCCTCTGGAAGCAAGAAAAAGCACGACGTTCGAGATTGGGACGGCAGGCATTCGCTAGAAGTGTATGCAGCCGAACAGTACGCAGGTCGTATTGTAGAGGATCCAAACGAAAAGAAAGACCATGATGTAAGAACCGATTCCCTGCGTCACCAGCTTGTTCTTGTTCTTCGGATCAATCCCCTTCAGTATAATGTACTTGGCAAGATAGTAGGAAAGAACGTAAACCAGCGCAGCGATATAGAACCCATAGTACGCATTGTGATTCGGAGAAGCTGGATCGAGAGTAAGGAAACCCATGAGCCCGGAAACTAGGCCTGCGAGTGCTCCCAGCCCCACCCTTATCCAAGCCATACGACCAAGTTTCTGCCTGTATACGCGGGGGTCCATCGGAGGGGTTTCAGAAATTGAACCGCCGGATGGTTTTGAACTCAAAATAGTGATTCACACGCAGGTAGGAGGGAGAGTTTACTTTTCCATTTTCTAATCGCAGGTTTGACGCCACTCGGCTCCGGATAGCTCGTACACCGATTGTGCAAAGCAAATACGGCCAGAACCAATGCTGACCGCTTGCTTACTCGTCTTTGTAGCTAAAATTTCTTGCACGACATCTTTTTAGCGTTTCGGTAATGATTCTTGAGCTTATCGTAGCGTGACAATTGCGAAGAGATGGAGATCTCTGCAAGTGAGATTAATCTGCTCTGCAGGAGGATTTCGTCTTCTCTCCCAAAGGGCGAATACAGCATCAGCTCAATTTATTCGATTGAGGGCGGGTTGCTTCTGCGCCTGCGTCATACTACTCTTCCCGAGAAACTTGTCGCGATCTCGGCTTTTGCGTCTTGGATTACCACGAAGAACCTCGCGCTTCCGGAAGCTTCTCATTTCGTTTCGAGAATCAGAGACCTTGTGGAAAGGCAAAATCTTGCTGGCGTAGAGCAGGTGGGGAATGAAAGGATCGCCAGGTTTTCGCTTGAAAGTCGAAAGGGAGCACGTAGCAACCTCTACGCCGAATTCTTTGCAGGGGGCAACCAGATCCTCACAGAGCCAGAATCTCCCGACTCTCATGAGAGAATAGTGGACGTGGCGAATCCACAACGATTTAGGCATCGTGCCCTAGTAACTGGAGAAGCGTACACACTTCCTCCGGCGCGTGGGGTGCCGCTCGAAAAAGTCTCTGCTGAATTACTTATGGATCTAATCAAAAGCGAAGAAGGTCGGCGGCCTGCGGAAATCAGCGCGGTCAGATGGTTTGGACGGAGCGTCGGAACGTCGAGGAAATTCGTGGAGGAAATCTTCTTCAGATCCGGCGTGGATCCGGATCTTCCCAGTAACAAGATTACTCTCGAACATGCGAGTTCCCTTGCAAGAGCCTGCTCGGAGCTTACGAATGAGCTAGAGCAGAGTAGTGCCGGTTTTGTCCTCCTGCCTTCAATGATTCAGAGCACGGAATCGGGAGCCCGTTCATCGGACACAGGAAAGAATAGTCAAGCCGACGACGACGTTGCCAGATCAGTCGAGGTTGACGTTTGCCCTTTAATCCCCCATAGCTGGGAAATCCTTGAATCCGCTGGACAAGCTACCATTGAACGATTCCCGTCCTTCGGAGAGGCTCTCGATGAAGCGCACGTACAATCAATGATTTACAGTCGAAGGAGGAAGGCATCCAAGGAAGCAAGAGCAAAATCTGCCGAACTCGCATCCGCAATTAGAAAACAGGAGCTCCTGATGGAGAAAAACAGCTCCACCGCGAAAGTATTGAGGACAATCGGCGAGACGCTGATGCACAGCACCGACCCTCAAGTCACGGCCGAGCTCTTGGAGAAACTTCGAACCTTGGAGATTGTTGAAATTGACGAACAAGTCTCAGGTGCAAACCTCAGGTTCGTGGCCGAGCCTCGAGCCTTTGTCTCAGCGTTCAGCGGGAGGGCGCTTGCTTCGAGATTGTTTGATGAGGCAAAGAGGCTTGAGGAAAGCAATCGAAAGATTCTCTCCGTTCAGCAGGAACTCATATCCGAGAGGTCAAGTCTGGAGGAAAAGACACTCGAACGGGAAGAGCGCGCTGAGAGAAGGATCAGCATAGAGAGGAGACCACGAGAATGGTTTGAAAGATACAGATGGTTCTTCGCCTCCGACGGGTCGCTCGTTGTGGGAGGCAGGGACGCTACTTCGAACAGCGTAATCATAAACAAGTATACGAGCCAACACGATATCGTCTTTCACGCGGATCTTCACGGCTCCCCTTTCTTTGTCCTGAGAGGTAGAGAAGGACGAGGGGCAAGACCAGCCGTTATAAGTGAGGAAGTGACTCTCGAGATTGCTCAGGCAACTGTCAGTTTCAGCAGGGCGTGGAAAGACGAGCTCGGATCTGCAGACGCATACTGGGTATATGCGGATCAGGTGAAGAAGAGTGCACCTTCAGGCGAATATCTGCCAAGAGGATCGTTCTTCATCGAAGGGAAAAAAAATTTCATGAAACATCTGAAAATTGAGTTAGGCGTAGGTCTACTCACATCAACCAGGCTAGCGGAACTTCTGAAGTCTGGATCGGGCGGGAACCTCGAAGTGGAGAACACGACTGCCTTATCCCAGACAATGAGTGAAGAGCGGAGTACTGGAGGTCGATATCGAGTGGGTGAGCCACACTCAGCAGAAGCAGAATATCCTTCTCATGCGGTGGTGGTGTGTGGTCCTGGGAAGGCTCTTGCAAACTACTGCTTTGCACTTGTCAAAATCGCTCCCGGCAAGGAAAAGGCAAGCTCTATCTCGAAGAGGATCAAGCAGTCCCTTATCAGTAAGGTCAAGGAGGATTCGCTAAAGAATATCAGCAAGAGGGTCAGTATCGATGAAATAATGAGGGTGCTGCCTTCAGGAAACTACAAGCTCGTATCAGAGAAACAAAACCGTTAAGAGCAAAGTATGCTAGTTCTTCATTTGCAAAACGTTACGCAGTAACTTTGTAATTGAAGCGACAAACGTCAAGCGCGAAAGGAAGAACAAAGAGCGATACGAAAAAGAAGAAGGAGAGAGAGGCTACAAAGAACATGGTGACGAGATCGGCAACCATTGGTCCTGCTGTCAGGACTCGCGTACTTGTTCGAGAAGTCACGAACAGTCCGGTGATCACAGCCGACCCGGGCGAATCAATCCTGCAGGTTGCGGGAAAGATGGCTTCTTCCAAGGTCGGAAGTATCGTAATTCTGAAGGATGACATCCCTTTGGGCATAGTCACGGAGGGTGACATCGTGACAAAGGTTGTAAGCAGAGACCTGAGGCCGAGTTCCGTAAAAGCCTCGGATGTGATGTCCTCTCCGCTACGGACGATCGAAGGCGAGAAAGAGATCATCGAAGCAGCTAGGGCAATGCGGGGGCACGGTATTAAGAGGCTCGGGGTCACATACAAACAAAGACTTGTAGGCATCATTTCGATTTCTGACATCCTCGGCATCACGCCGGAGCTATTCGACATCATCTCCGAGAAAACACTTATTCTCACGGGCGGAACATCCAGCGAGCCGCGCTACCTGGCCGGATACTGCGATGCTTGCAACCAGTGGTCCGACAATCTGCTTGAGATAGACAGTCGCTTCCTCTGCACCGAATGCAGGACTGGCATGTCGGCCGACGAAGAGGAGAAAGAGCAGGTCCAACCTTCAGATTCCATCGCCTGATTGCGGTCTGTGCTGGAGACGCCTTTCTTGCAGTTTACAATCAAAGCCTGAAAGTGGATTTTCAGCGCTACCTTGTGGTAGAGGAAGACATTGGTCTTACGATCAATCCGATTTCCCAAGTCTCTTTTTTTCCTAATTTCACTGCGATCTGGTTAGAAAATGAAAGAAGAGCAACATGACGCAAGCAACAGTATCACGACAAAGGGATTTTCGCCAAAATTTCTCGTCGATGGAATGCTAGGAACGCTGGCTGTAAAACTGCGCATACTCGGGTTTGACTCTGTTTACGACAAGTCGTCGGATGATTCTCATCTGTTGACGGTTGCGAGGAAAGAGGGTAGGTATCTTGTTACGAGTGATCTTGACCTCTTTCTTCGTGCTAGGAGGAGTGGCGAGGACACAAAGGCAGTCCTCATAACCTCGGTCCCCGATATTGATAGAGTCGTTGAGCTTTTCACAAAACTTGGAATCAACAGCATTCCTCCCACATTTGACTCTAGATGCTCTGAATGCAACGGGGTTCTGCGCCTTGTTGGTGGCAAGAAGACTCGAGAAGGAAACGCGGTCTACGAATGCGTCGAGTGCAAGAAAGAGTACTGGAAGGGCAGCCACTGGCGTAAACTCGACGAATTCATCGCGGAGGCTAACATTAGACTCCGGTCATACAATGCGCGGCGTGACTCGGAAGGGACCTTTACCAGACATGAGAAAGATGCAAATATTAGCGGAAGTGCTGTATGACTTTGGAAGGTATGGAAGAAATACAGAGGGGCCGACTCCCGGGAGGAGATTCACTTTCTTCCAAGTCGACCAATGCTTTCACTAAATCAGACGGACAACTCTTGGTCGGAAGCGTTCGCGACGCTATATCGAGATACCTTCAGACGCGTAAGGTCGAGATACCCAAGGCGCTCTTGGGCGACAGTAGATTCGAAAACAAGATGGGGTGCTTTGTCACCCTAAAGGCGAATGATTCCGAGAAATCGTTGAGGGGCTGCATCGGGTTTCCAGAACCCGTCTACAAGCTCTCCTGGGCTCTGCCTCACGCTTCAGTCGCGGCCGCGACCGAGGATCCACGTTTTCCTCCTATAACTCTGCCCGAGATGGAGAACATCGTGACGGAGGTTAGCATCCTCACTGTTCCGACTCAAATAACTGGAGTCTCTCAGAGAGAAATCCCAAAGTACATACGCCCCGGAGTCGATGGCTTGATCATGCGTTGGTCCTACGGATCGGGTTTGCTCCTGCCTCAGGTGGCGACGGAATATGGGTGGGACACTGAGGAGTTCCTCTGCAACCTTAGTATGAAGGCCGGCGCTCCACCAGATCAGTGGCTTGTGCAGGGTACCCAGATTTACAAGTTCCAAGCGCTGATTTTCAAGGAATGTGAGCCAAAAGGCAGCGTTCACTTTATCTCGGACAATCAAAAATAGAGTAAGGAGAAGACCTTGCCGACACTGCGCACTTTAGTGAAGTTGCCTTGTGCAACTCGTGCTGAAAACTACGTTATGGTTGCAACTCGACAATATGCCACTTACCTTCGCAGAAAAGAAAATCACGGATCTGAATCGATACTTCAATACTCTCTTATGATATGAATGATTGACAGAAAGGAATGTCTCGATGGGGTCATACTCTGAGACAGACTGGTTAGGGCGCATGAAGTAAAGTATGGTTGAGTATGATGAAACTATAAGGTAGTTTATACTACGTCATATGAGACTTCTCGACAATTGTCGAGTTTTCAATGGGGTACCCCCCTAGAGGGGGTACGTAACGGTGCTATCTTGGTATTTAAAGCGGGAAACGGCGGCAGGCAGCAAATACCGACTGGAAACTAGAAGGGCCGCGAAATGAGCGAGAAGGGAAACTGTACTCATTCTGACTTCAGACAACATTCAACAACGTAAGAAGAAAATTCAGAATTGCAGAAGGATGTTGTTCCTAGATTGCAGAGAATTTATGCAGGAGTCTTTGGGTCGGGACTCGGACACATTACCCGCATCCTCTCGATCGCTCAGAGAATTCAGAACGAGCTCGGGGTGGAGTTACTCTACTCGACCTTCGATGAGGCGCTTGATTTGCTTGAAAGTCTTCACGAACACGTCGTGCACTCTCCTTCTGTCGGCGTAAAGTGGAACATCACTGGTGGCTTTTCTGGCAGCGATACACTGGTTCGTTTTCCTGCCTACTTGTTCACTTTTTCAAGGCAGACGGCCTTTGAGGCGGAGCGGATTTCAGGCTTCAATCCGCGAGTTGTCCTATCCGACTCGAGACTCTCAACTCTCTTCGCGGCAAAGGCTAGACTTTACCCTGCTGTAACAATACTTAATCAGTTCAAGATTCTCTTTCCACCGAGATTTAGGCGGCAGCGACTGTCACTCTTCTTCGAGCGAATCGAAAGCGACGTTCTCGGTCTGTTATGGTCACTAAGCAACGAGGTACTGTTCCCCGACCTCCCTCCGCCGTACACTCTTGGCGAAGCAAATGTCGCAGGGACGGACGTTGCGGGCAAAGTAAAATTCACGGGCTTTATGAGCCCGAAGATCAAGTCCATGAGTCTGGAGGAAGCCGTGCAAATCAAAAGGCTCCTCGGCTTTGATTCGCGTCCGATTGTTTTCATGCAGATAAGCGGTCCTGAGCCCACAAAACCCCCGTTCATCGAATCGGCGGTAAAGTCAGCACAGCTACTTTCGGAGGAGTTCAACATTGTGATTTCGAAGGGTGTCCCCTTTGGATCAACCATGCCCTCCAAGTTAAGGAACGGCGTCTGGGTATACGACTGGTGCCCAATCAAGGACCAGCTCTTCCTCCTTAGCAACATGCTCGTCGCGAGGGCAGGACACACGACACTGAGCCAGTGCGTCGAGAATGCCAAACCCGCCGTGGTAGTGCCGATATACAACCACTCCGAACAGCTCTGGAACGCCGAGAAATTCGAAAAGATGGGGCAGGGCCTCGCAATCAGGTCGGAGGATCTGAACCCAAATCGTCTGGCTGAATACGTCCGGAGGTGCTACTCAGACCCGAGCTACTTGGAGAACACAGAGAAACTGCAAAGCATTTCGAAAAAGTACGACGGGATTGGCACCACAATCGAGATCTTGAAGGAGTTCCTCTAGCGAAGGCTTGAAAAGCCTCTCTCAGGGAATGAGGAGACGAGTCTCTAGGTATAGGAGCGCTAGGACAAAAAACCATCAAATAGATTGAGTTGCGGGGATGGGAAGAAACATAGATGTCGAGTCTAACTATAGGTTTTCAGTGGGTTAAGAAGAAAACAGCTTGAGCCAAATGACAAGTTTGCAGAAGAGGACGCACACAATCAGCGATGCGCTGCGCGCCCAAGACGGAACGAAAGCCACGCTGATGGGCTGGATTGTCAACAAGAGTTCCATCGGCGGCATCAAGTTTGCGACCCTGAGGGACGGGAGCGGATATATCCAGGTTGCGTGCAAGCGCAACAAGGTAGATCCTAATGCCTTTGAAGAGTTTGAAAGAGCAAACCGCGAGGCGGCCGTCGCAGTTACAGGATTTGTTCGAGACGACGTTCGGGCGCCCGGCGGAAAAGAGCTCAGCGTATCGGGCTTTCGCATCATGGCCCAGTCTCAAAAGTGGCCGATTACAAAGAGCGCGGTAAAGTCTTCCACCTCCTTTCTCTACGACAAGAGGCATCTTGCGATTCGAGGGAGGAAGGCCTCGGCGGTCCTGAGGATTAGGGCGGAGATTATCTATGCCGCTTTCGATCACTTCGTCAAGAACGGATTCATGTTGATCTCCGCGCCAACGATTGTTCAGAACGCCGTCGAGGGAGGCTCGACCCTCTTCGAGCTGAACTATTTCGGCAAAAAAGCCTACCTGAGCCAGAGTGCGCAGCTCTACGAGGAAGCCGCAATCCTGGCGTTCGGAAAGGTCTTCATCTTCCAGCCTGCTTTCAGGGCAGAAAAGTCAAAGACGAGCAAGCACCTCACAGAGTTCTGGATGATCGAGGCGGAGCAGGCCTTTGCAGACCAGGAAGACAACATAAGACTTCAGGAAAACCTCGTGAAGTCCATGGCCACGCGAGTGATTGAAAACAGGTCGGAAGATCTCAAGATATTAGGGCGGAAGTTCAAATTCCCGGAGGTACCGTTCCCGAGGATAACATACGACGAGGCGCGCGAGATCTCTTCAAAGAACGGCGTGCCCTTTGAGTGGGGCGAAGACGTCCCGACCGAGGGAGAACGGCTGATATCAAAGCAATTCGACGTTCCATTCTTCATCACGGGCTACCCGCTCTCGGCACGCAGTTTCTACCACATGACCGAGACCTCAAACAGCAAGGTGACAAAATCAGCCGACCTCATCGCGCCCGAAGGCTATGGTGAAATTGCGACCGGCGGCCAGAGAATCCACGATTACAGTACGCTTATGGAAAGAATTGCGAAACAGGAGCTGCCGACCGAGTCCTTCGAGTGGTACCTGGAGCTTCGAAAGTACGGGATGCCGGAACACGCTGGGTTCGGCATAGGGGCGGAGCGAACGACAAGGTGGATGTGCGGATTGAAACACATACGCGCAGCGAGCCTGTTCCCCAGGACGATAAGCCGGGTGAAACCCTAACTACTATTGGGAAAATCGTCGGCCTGAAAAGTTCCATAAGAGCGAAGGTACAGGACAAAGAGAAGGAAGGAGAAAAAGTTCTGAGAGTGTTGCAGACGGAAGAAGCGATAGCAAGCAGGAGTTGAAAAACAATAGTTACGCCTTCAAGCGATGGTGAAGGATCAGCGCCATCAACTGCTTCTTCGGATCAACCTCCATCGGATTCGAGTGCAATTCAGGACGTGGAGATCGACGAACTCGATGGAATAGGTCCAGTAACAAAAGCCAAACTCAACAGCGCCGGAATAGTAACCCTCATGGACCTCGCCGTCAAATCACCGAGCGAAGTCGCCGACGCCGTAGGTTCGGATCTTTCAAGGGCCTCGGAGCTGTGCAACAAGGCAAGGTCGAAGCTGGTCGAACTCAAGTACTTTGACGACGATTTCGTCTCCGCGACCGAGATATACAAAAAGCGCAAGACGATCGAGCGCATCTCCACCGGTTCAGCAAACCTCGATGACCTCCTTGCAGGAGGAATTGAAACCCAGGCGGTCACAGAGTTCTACGGCGAGTATGGTTCCGGCAAGACGCAGATTTGTCACACGCTATGCTCCATGGTTCAAGCCTCAAAGGCTCAGGGCGGTCTCTCAGGAAAGGCCGTATACATCGACACCGAAAACACCTTCCGCCCGGAGAGAATCATTGGGATTGCAGAAGCTCGAGGCTTTGACCCAGATGAGACGCTGGACGGAATAATAGTCGCAAAGGCCTTCAATTCCTCTCATCAAGAGCTCATCCTGAGGGAACTCGGCTCGAAGATCAGAGAATCAGGAGTGAAGCTGGTTCTCGTCGACAGCGCTGTCGCGCACTACCGAGCAGAGTACTTAGGGCGTGGGACCCTCTCAGAGAGACAACAGAAGCTGAATCGTTTCATGCACTCGCTTGTGAGAACCGCCGAAGTATACAATGTCGCAGTGGTCGCGACAAACCAGGTGCAAGCTTCGCCTGACACTTTCTTTGGGGACCCAACGAAGGCGACGGGAGGACACGTCGTAGCGCACACGAGCACATACAGGGTCTATCTAAGAAAGTCGGGAAAGAACAGAGTGGCAAGGATGGTGGACAGCCCGTACCATCCTGAGAGAGAAGCAGTGTTCGTACTGAACGAAAAGGGAGTAGACGATCCTCCCGAAGAAGGTTCGTCTTCTAGCTCTCGAAGCAAGAGAATCAGCCACGCCTGAGAGAGCCGAATTTCTTCATAACCGGAAATTCATCACAAACTTGCAATTACTGGGAAAGTGTATGATCTCAAAGAAACCCCGATCCGTTTGGATTGCAAACTTTATAACGCCTCTTCGGAGCCTCTTTTCGACGAATACACAATTGCGTCCGTCACGTATGGCTTTCTTTGCGATTGCCATTTTGCTTTTGCTCACAATCCCCGTCGTCCTGGGATCTTCGGTCTCCAACCTCGCTGGAGACAAAGGAAGCTCCCATCTGCTAGCTCCATCTGCGAACTATACTGAGAATCTTGCGATTTACCTCACTTCGGGCGAGACGTTCTGGAGGGCCGACTTCAACGGAGGCAACATATCTGTCAGTTCTCTCACTATCCCGCAATCCGTCTCTGCCTTTTCCATGACCTTGACTCACTACTCAAATTGGAAGCCCCAGTTCGAACTGTTCACAACATACGGGTTTGGCTTGCTGGGTAACACCGAGCCTAGCCCTGACGGCGTGGTGCTCACGATCAACACGACCTCTCAGGCTGACGCCCAATCCCTCGCAAACTCGTTGGATCAGAGGTTTGCACTCGTCTTTTCGCCGGCCTCGCAGAGCTCAGGATCGTACTCGTTCTTCTCTCCGATGGACTTTATCACGGAGATGCATGTTTACTTTTGGAAACTGATACCCTCGTATTACGGCGGATTTGCAAACATGACTTCAGAGACTCAGTTTGAGTCTAACGACCTACTCTACTACAAGCTAGCATACACTCCATCTGCCTACTCCATTTCAATCGGCGCACTGGCTCCGCTAAATCTCGCCTCGGGCAGTTTCGCCCTCTACACACAGCTTGGGCTCACCCAGGGCAGCCACAACTATTCGACAGTCGCAAGCAGTTCAACGGTCGAGATTCACGTTTACGGAGGCCTGATTAGCAACGCGAGCTTCCCCTTCCAGAACTATCCGTCGAATTACTCCGCCTCAATTTCGACGAGCAAAACTAGCGCGAATTCAACGATTCCCAACATTAACGCGACACTGAACCTATCCTTCCCTACGCTCTTGGCATATAGGCAGATTAGCCCATCGCTCACGCCGTCAAAAGATGCAAACGTCTCAGTGACAATCACAGTAAAGGATGTCAGCCCGCAGGGAGCTCCAGGAGCGACGGATGTAAAACTCAACGATTCTTGGATTTATTCACAAAAGAACAACTTCAATCTCACAATCGGACAGACCTCGGGCAGCGAAAATCTATCCTCTGGGCAGAGCATGACTGTTGCGTACGCGTTCACCGTACTTGCCTCGAACGGTACTTTCAATATACCGGCCACGCCGGTGACGTACCAGTTCAAGAACGGTAACAATACACTCACGTCCTCTGTGCTACTCAATCCGGGGACCATAGTCATCGGAGGTCAGAACACGCCTCTGATTGAAGCAACTGAGACGTTGGGCGGTGGTGTTTTGCAGGCCGGTCAGACCTTCTCGGTCAACATTACGATTACAAACAAGGGTAGCGGAACAGCTTTCAACCTCAACGCTGCAGGCCAGAAAAAGCAGGCGCTCCCACAGGGCTCTAGCTGGAGCTTCATAACAAACTCTAGCACGGCATCGCTCACTCAGACAAATTCTAGCGTGTCATTCCCGGTCAACTGGACTGATCCGGGAGGTCAGAGCCACAGCACGCTCACAAACACGATGAGCGCGACGTTCAGCTTCGGCACCCCTGCGACGCCGGCTGTTGGAATCCTAAAGAGCGTTGAACTGGCCAACTCGTCGAAGACTGCCAACGTCACTTTGATTCTCTACAACTCTTCACCGAACTCAGTTTCAAATCTCACTGTAAACGATCCTCTCCCCGCGGGAGTCGCATTCATCAAGAGCTTATCGAACAATTCCCTCAGGCTTTCAGGCGGTCTAGTGGTGGGAAATGTTTCCTCGCTTGCAGGTCACGCCAACACCACTCTAAATTATCTAATCAATATCACCGACTATAGTCAGAACTTTATCTTCGGGCCCGCGAACGTCTCCGCTCACTGGAACGGGGGAACAATCACACACTACAGCGCTGCCTATGTGCTGCCTCTGGGAGTTGTCGCCACAAAGCAGATCAACCCCTCGCAGGCATTCCAGGGCTCGAACGCCACAATTCTAATCTCATTGAAGAACGGGGGATCAATTCCAATTTACAATGTGGTCCTCAACAATACCTTTGACCAGTTCGTCAACGTCACAAAGTCAAACTCTAGTTTTAGCCCAATTCTAAATCCTGGCTCTAGCATAAACGCCTCTCTCAAGGCAAACCTGACGGGAACAGCAGGCACCTACAACTCTTCCACTGCGGTGGCATCGTTCCTGATCGCGGGCTACAACAAATCAGCGACCAGCGCGCCGTACGTCCTGACGATCTACCACCTGGTCGAGGCAAACTTCAGCTCAACCGCTCTAAAGTTCGAGGAAAACCACAACATCAACGTGACAGTCACGGTCTATAACCCTTCAAACGTCACGGTGAACAACGTTGTCTTCTCGCTCCATCTTCCGAGTGGGCTCAACCTTGTCTCGAACACCCAGCCAAACTTTACGATCTCCACACTCGGCCCGGATTCAAACAAGTCCAACTCTTTCGTCGTGATAACAAACCAGCCCAATGTCTACCGGTTAAGCAACGCTTCGCTGTACTTCCAATACCAGGGTGTCACGCTGAAAGGCCTCGCAAACTCCTTCACCCTTACTCTGCAGGACGACATCACCCTGCGCTATGGGATTCCGATCCTGGTTGCCATAATCATCGCTCTTGCGACTCTCTTCTTCGCCCGCAGGCTCTCTAAAGGCGGTAGTACCAGCTCTACAAATCGCACTTGACGATTGCGAGCATAAAGTAGCGCCACTCTGAATTGGCCAAGCAAGAAGTTCAAATAACTCGCTCGACCACACCATAGCTTCGGGCCCAACACGCTTTGGCATCTACTTCGACCACAGTCACCGAGAAGACGCGCAGAGTGCTTCAGGACCTCGGCCTGACAGATTACGAGATCAAGACGTACGTGACGCTACTTTCAAACCCGGGAAGCCAGGCGAGCGACATCAGCCGAGAGTCGGACGTCCCTGTGTCGAAGATTTACGAGGTCTTGAGCAACCTCGAGAGGAAGGGGTGGGTCGAGTCCCAGCACTCTAGACCGAGCAAATACTTTCCAAAGTCTCCATCGACCGCTCTTCAGGCGTTCAGGCTGAAGCTCGAATCAGACCTGAAGGCAAACGAGGACTATCTCCTCAACGAACTCATGCCCATCTATCAACAGAGGGCGACGCAAGAGAGGCCGGACATTTGGATCGTGAGAGGGGACTTTAACATACTCGCAAAGGTCAGCGAGAGTATCAACAGGTGCAAGAAGGAGCTGCTGATCGTCGTACCTTCGGTCCTGAACGACGTAATTGAGATGATTGTCCCTTCGCTGAAATCGATGAAGGAGAGCGGTCTTGTGGTGAGAATTCTAATGAGCGGAGTCGTCGACACAAAGATCGCAGAAAAGGTCGGCGACTTGGCCGAGCTACGATTCAAGGACAACATGTTCGGCGGAGGTGTCATCGTAGATGCTAGGGAGGTTGTCCTACTGCTCGGAGGGACGCCGGACGACCCAAGCCAGGCTCTTGGCATATGGTCCGACCACGCTGGGCTCTCGTCCTTTGCGAAGAACTACTTTGAGTTCCTTTGGGCAGAAGCAGAAACACCCAGCAAAGCTTCGATGTCCGCTTCGATCAAAGAGTGAAAGGGAGCTCATCCACTCATATAATGAAGTGGAGATTCTGAACCCGCTTCTTTCACCTTTCTTTCTTGCCTTGGACGAAGGCAAGGAACGCTTGCTTTGCCTCATTGTACGGCATCTGAACGGGTGGATGCTTGAAGCAGTATGCAGAGATGCTTTCCAATGGGCCGCTGACTCCCCTGTCCAAACCAATCTTTACCCCGCGCACGGCGTCGACCATTACGCCTGCAGAATCGTAAGCATCGATGACATGTAACTTCAAGTCGATTGTGAGAGGAATGTTCCCAAAGTATCTACCCTTCAACCAAACGTAGCAGATCTTGTCGTTGTCGAGAAACGGAACATAGTCGCTTGGGCCTATGCGCGTTGGAACCTCATAGGGTGACATCGCCCGGACGGCGCTCGTCTTGCTTATCCTCTTGTCGACGAGCCTTGACTCCTCGAGCATGTTCAAAAAGTCCGCGTCTCCGCCAATGTTCAGCTGATAGGTCTCGTCGACCCTGACCCCGCGGTCAACGCAGAGTTTCACAATTGTCTTGTGGAGGACTGTCGCGCCGAGCTGGCTCATTACATCGTCACCAGCCGTCGGGAGACCGGCTTCGACGAACTTTGATTGCCAGGAAGGCTCCGACGCTATGAAGACCGGCATTGCATTGATGAATGCGGCGTGTGCCTTGATTGCTTCGTTTGCGTAAAACTCTACTGCCTTTGTGCTTCCGACGGGTAGGTAGTTGATCAGTATCTCTGCGCCTGAATCTCGGATTGCCTGAGCCACAGATGGCACCTCGGGCTCGTCCGATATCTTGACGACTTCTTTGAGGTACTTGCCGATACCGTCGAGCGCAGGTGCTCTTTGCACCTTTACGCCGAGCTTGGGAACATCCGTGATCTTCACAGTGTTATTGGGCTTTGCAAATATCGCTTCGGAAAGGTCTCGACCCACCTTCGCCCTGTTCACGTCGAATGCGGCCACGATCTCAATATCTGCCGGCGTAATACCACCGATGTCGAAGGCTGTGAGGCCGACAATCTCCTCATCTGGTGGTCTCGGCCTCTTTGAGTAGAAGTTGACTCCCTGGATGAGCGCCGAAGCGCAATTGCCTACGCCAGCTAACGCAACCCTGACTTTTGCCATGATTTACTACTGCGAAGTACCTCCTCTAAGAGAGCGATATTTCAGCCAATCCCCTCTTTCTTGATATGAGGGACAACCCAGGAGGACATTGCGATGACATGGGCAAAGCACAGAGACAATTTGGAGGTGTGGATGTAATGTCGAGGCTTTGACTCTGTCAAGAGTAAAGTTCCTCAAAGAGGAAGAAACCATGTGGTTTAGTAATTTGCTCTCGTCACCATCCGGCTGGGATTATGTTTACCTGAGGAGCACCATATTCTCATCCACGATTTCGGATCTCAGAGAATTATGGAGAACGCGATCTGAATCTGCCGAGAGCTGACACTGGCCGCCCCGGAAACTCATCATCTCGATATACGATTATCTTTTATATCAATTGGCGCTCGATTTTACGTCTCAAACCAGTCAGGACTTGCGAACATGATCGAGGAAAGGTCAGCCGGAGCTGTCATCTTCTACAGCGATAAGAGCGCCACCAACTCAGGTAACTCTAGGCTGTTCCTGGTTCTGCACTATCCTGCGGGCCACTGGGACTTTCCAAAGGGGGCCCTTGAGAAGGGGGAGACGGAGGAACAGGCGGCAAGGCGGGAAATAATGGAGGAAACTGGTCTTCGCATAAACTCATTCCTGCCTAACTTTCGCAAACTGATTGACTATCACTACAGAAGATCCGAGGGGCTATCGCACAAGCAGGTCGTCTTCTTCCTGGCTAGATCCGAGAAGAAGGACGTGACAATCTCGTTCGAGCACTCTGGATATGACTGGCTCACTTTGGAGCAGGCGCTTAGAAGACTGACTTTCGAGAATGCGCGCAACATTCTCCGTGAGGCTAATGCGTTTCTGTCCAAGGTAGCAGTGAGCGATAAACCTCTCTAGCCGCAGCGGCCGGGTAAGGATTGGACACGATAGACCTTCCATAGATCAGGTAATCTGCCCCAGCCTCCAGAGCCTCAAGAGAGTTTCCTCCCTGCGCGCCAGAACCGGGCGACAAAATCTTTATTCGAGTTTGCAATGCTGCTCTTGCCCGCCTGATCTTATCCGGGCGGGTGGAGCCGACAATCACGCCGTCTGACCCCCAGTTGTTTGCTCGCTCGAGAAAGGTCTCGAACATCGTTTTGCCACTGTCAAGCTTCAGCCCGTATCCTTCATCAGCCCCGCCGTGGGACATGTACGCGAGCGTGATTATCCCCATGCTCGCGCTCTTTGCCTCCTGAAAGACAGTGTCTAGGGCGCCGCTGTATCCGACGAATGGATTTACGATTACTGCAGAAAAATGGGCGTCGTGTAGGTATTCAAGCGTAACCCTATTCGTGTTGTCGATGTCATTGAGTTTTATGTCTGCAATTGAAATGAGCCCGAGGGAGGCTGCCTCTTCATTGATAGCGGAAATTTTGCGCAGCGAGAGGGGGAGCAAGAGGTGGAAGTTGATCTTTATGCCGCAGAGGTACTCGGATGTAGCTTGAACGAGCTTTTGAGCTCTTGCGGAAAGATCGATCGTACTACCAGTGTGTTCAAAATCAAGCGCAAGGATAATTCTGCTCTTTGACTGGCTAGACTTGAAATCAAGAGCTTTCATGAACGCCGAGCTGTTGCCGCTGCTAGGCGCGTTGCTAGTCAATCCGTCTCGACCAGAGGGTGTGGCTCTTTGAGTCGGATGATCTTCACGTAGAGGTTCCCATGTTCGTCGGTACGGTTGGTCAAAAAAGCCTGAGACCTCGAAGTGGAGTATCCTGCATAGTTCTGCTCTGGCCTTCCGTCCTGCTCATAGTAGAAAAAGATCGAAGCCTCCTCGTACTCCTCAATCCGGGTGAAGGAACCCACGGTCCATCTGTTCTCGCGTGAAGTAGCGGGGAAAGCAAACATCGGGAGCGGAGGCTCCTCGAACATCACTTTGTATGTTGCGACCTTTAGGATGCTCATCATGTCTTTGACCTGCAACGAGAGGAACTTTGGGCCAGTGTACTTTGTCTTGGAATCAAGTGCCTGCTGGAATATCTTCGGGAGCTTTACTATCTCGATGATCGGTGCGTAAATCATTGCAGGATTTGAGGGCGTATCGACTAGGGCGACATCTTCCCCTGAAGCGGTCGTTCTGTAGCTTAGAAATTGCTTTACCTCGTCTGAATTCGCATAGTAGAAAATAGGCGAACCTACGAAAAGATCAAGTTGCGTGGCCAGCATGACTTCGCTGAAATTCGGTTTCTTAATTGCAAAGATTGGAAGCGGAGCCCGTTCAAGCGCACAGACAAGCCGCGCAAGCTCGTTTACGCTGCTCAATTCGATGAACTCGGGAGCCCTGACCGGTCTCCTCTCCTCCTGAAACATAAAGTCCTTGATGGGTGTAGCGGAGGGTTGACTCAGAGCGGAGATCTTCTTGGCTCGGGGCAATCTGAGCAATGGGATTTGATTTGCTTAAATAAGCCTTTGGCGTGTGGGAGGGAGAAACCGGACCTTTCACCCCCTCCTCTTTTTCCCTGTCTTAATGTAGCATGTACAGGCTGAGAAAGAAGAAAGTGCGGTCAAGACGTCGAACATCTCCTTAATCCTGTACCAGATCACGTCCGCTTTTTTGTGCCCTGTTTGAGAATAGATATTCAGTCTGACGTCACGCAAATTGCAGAGAGGGAGGCGGAACGGAAAATATGACTGATACGGATGACAAGTTGTCTCCTCATGATGCTGTTGTGGGGGCGCTGAACCGTGCTCGTGATATCATAGACAAGATGGTTGTTGATCCTCAAAAAGCGCATGACGCGGACCTACTATGGGAGTCCTACTCGGAGGTAGAGCTCTCAATTGGAATTGCAAAGTTTCTCTATCCTCCTAAGAGGGAAGAGGTCGGAACGTTCCGGGAAATTGCAGTTTCGAAGAATAACGACCCGCAGAGCATGGCGATTGAAAAGCTAATCACCCACCTTTCGGAGATCAGATCGGAACTAGAGTTTGCACAATATAACATGGAGAGCGGCCGTAGCAACGAGGGGTTGCAGTCTGCCCGGAAGGCCAGAGATACACTGAAGATGCTGCTACTTGCTCACAGAAAAGCTAGAAGAGCTTCACTAGTGAAAAAGGGAAGGTGGGACTCCGGTTCAAAGAGTCTGACAAAGGATCCATAACCTAGGAAATCTCTCTTGCTCCTCAAGATAGTGAGAACTGACGAGGCACTATCAGTAGCTAATCCCGAATCAATTGATTCTCAGCCGTTTAAGAGGAGGGGAATCTGACTTTTGCCTCCCGAGCCGCTTCTGGCTCGGTGTGGTTTCTTACTTCTTGCTCTGTTCCTCTTCTTCTTCCTCTTCTGAAACTTCGTGTTCTGGCCTGCTCACAAACTTGAGCACTCCGCCGTCTCCGAGGATCCTGAAGCGCTTTCTGAGATTTCTCTGGTGCAGGTATCTCTTCAGGTAGGTTCGTATCTCGGGGCTTGATACGTGCGTCCTCTCAGTTTTGTCTTCGAAGGTCACGATATCGCCGCTCCGATCAGACTTTACAAAAAGCTTTGACTCGATGAAACTTGACAACCCATCCTTGTCCTCGTTTTCAAGCGAGGAGACGTCGACTTCAACCAAACCGATAGAATCACTACTTTGCCTTGTTGCACTTCAATGCAAGATCTCGATGGTCAAAAAAACCCTTCGGCTCTCACATACTCGACCGAAGATCTCAGCCACTCCGATCAATAATGTCCTCGGCGTCCTTTCCAGTGCCTATCAGGACCACTGGTATTCTCAAAGAATCTTCAACACGCTCTATGAATTCCCTAGCCTGTTTGGGCAGCTCCTCGAATTTCCTCTTGCCAGCGGCCTCCGAAAAGACAGCATCGAGTTTAGTAATAGCAACCTGAGTCGCCGAATTCAGCATTACTGATTTCTTCGCTAGCTCATAGTTGAAAGCCGCTGCCCTGCGCAATCTTCCAGTGACGCTCCCATACTCCTGCCAGCCCCTAGCTACGGTTTCCTCGGGACTCAATTCACCATCCAGCGGCCCCGAGCCAACCCTCGTCAGGTAAGCTTTGAATACAATAAGGACGTCGTCGACCCGCTTCGGTCCTATTCCCACGTCTGAGCAGATTCCGGACGCACTGACATCCTTGCTGGTCACAAATGGATAAGAACCGTGATAGAGTGAAAGCAGAGTCCCCTGCGTCCCTTCCACCAGCACAAATTCGCCGCGATCTAGGGCGCCGTTCACTTCATCAGAGACGTCCGCGAGGTACGGGCTAAGACGAGCTTCATCAGAGGCGAGCCTTGCCCTTCGGAGAACCCTGTCCGCGTTAGCCGGCCCGGTTCCGGTGCCAGTTGTCCCGATCTTTTCCTTGAGGTGGCCGATTTTGTCCTCTTCTATGTGTCGCCTTTCTATCATCCCACAGTTCCTGTCAACCCTCATCCGTTTCTCGCTCTTGGTCTCTAAGACTTCATTGAGAAGTACGTCCGGGTCGACGAGGACTCCTGCCCCGATCATCAATTTGGTACTGGGATTTACGACGGCGCTGGGAAGCATCCTGAGCTTCAGGGTCTTCCCCTTGTAGACTACGGTGTGTCCCGCGTTTGGGCCAACACCTCCCCGAACCGCAATTGTAGGTTTTTCTTTGAGTGCAATGTACGAAATTATCTTGCCCTTACCTTCATCGCCGAAGGCTCCACCGACTATTACCCGACAACCCAATTCAAAGAATCAACGACCAATGCGGCGCCCAGAACTGAATGTACGCGTCACGCATGCAATGTTAGCGGTTTCTGACTTCATTAAAAAATGTTGAGACCCGGTTTCGTGCGAGGTTTCTGCAACGACCATTTCTCATACAATCTAATTAAGTACAATGCGCCGGTGATCATGGGGTAATGTCGAGCTACTTTTCGTATTACCGACAACATCGTTTAGACTCTGACAACCCAGTTTTTTCGTTTATTTTCGAGGCTCAGAATCCGAACAGATCGAATTGAGACTTGAATGGACTAGAATCGGTAAAAGGAGCCAACAGGGCGTCTAGTTCCGGCATTACTTTACGATGCTAACGGTGGCCTGAACTTTGAAGAGCTCTCGTTATTCCCTTTGTTGTTCAGGCTCTAGAATGATAGGCTGTTCTCAACCAACGAACCCGCCACTTTGCCCAGGTACGTGCGAACCAAAAGCCACGCGAGTACGCTTGTAATCAGAAAAGAAATTCCAGCAAAAACCTCAAACTTACTCACGCTCGGAAGCGGATAGGGTTCGACGACCCCCACAATGACGTGAATCAGAGCCTGAACGAACTGAGATCCGGAAAAAGGTTCGAAACCAGACAGGAGTCCAGCGCGAAGTGAGACTATCACAGACTCAGAGTAGTTCTTCGTTGGGGCTTGGGGAGACGCTGCAAGATTTAGGACAATAATACCGGCAAGGTGTGACGCGTTGCGCTCTAAGGAAACCTCCTCGAGTAAGTTGCTGTAGCTTGGTGTTACAGTCAACGTTGGGTCGTGAGTTTCGGATATCACATTCACGCTTGTTATTAGCCATTGAGAAGCTGCTGATGTGTAATTGAGGGTCAAAGGAATCTTGACCGTTCTTTGCGACCCGCGTTCAAGCTCACAGGAGAAGAAAGACTCTGATCCTACGCCCACGCTCTTCAATTCGGGCGATGAAGAAGTCGCCCCAGAGATTGCGGTGCATGCATTCGAATGCTGTTGAGCATCTGCAGAAGGAAGCGAAACTCCAATGACCACAGTTAATCCGCCGCAGAGCAGGAGTACGATTGGCAGTGTTAGGAAAATAGACCTGCGCTCAAGCATGCGAGCCGTTCTTGGAATCGCGATGTCACTGGGTCGTGGCAGCGGTTGCCTCTCTGATATGCTTTTGCTATCAGGATTTCAAAAGGACACCTGCATAATGACCCTCAAACAAGTGTGCCGGCCGGTAAACATTATCACTCTGGGAGGTTACACTAAGACCGCATGTAAGATGCCAAACGACGCATTCCTGACGGCAATAGAGGCTAAGATTCTCGTTTCACTTGCAAGATCCAAAGACAATGTCCTAATTACCGAGTCAATCCTCAAGGAAACCAGGATCTCTGGCTCTACGTGGGCGGAGGAGCAGAACAAACTAATCGCAATTGGGTTGATAGACAAGAAGCCGGTTAGAGTGATGTCGAGAGGGAATGTATCCAGGGTTATGAGCTACAAACTTACGGACAAGGGTAAGCTTGTCGCGGTTAACCTACTGAATATTTCCCGGATTTTGTCTACTGGGCTTAACGCCTCTCCTGCTGCGAAGGACGGAGACGCGAGCATGATGAGCTTCGACCAGGTGCATTCATCTTCTGTTAGCACGGAACACGTTGGTGATTCCATAGACGGAAGGATCAAAGAGTCGATAGAAATTGGTCTTGACAGTTTCGGCGTCAACCTCGAGAAACTCGTGCGAGAGACCGTTGAGGCCGAAATCGGTGTTTCATGGGAGCGTATAGCTCAAGCTCCAGAGCAGCTGATGGTCGTACTGAGAGATCTGTTTGGACCCGAGGGGGCTAACACAATCGAGTCGATGATTGCTGCCAACATCAGACATGACCTGGGATTGACATCCATCACCACTGACCGACTTACCTTGCTTATACCCGAGGCGAAACGACAACTGGAAAGGCAAAGTCAATATCTTCGCAGGAGGGTTCTGGACGAATCAGTTCAATCTTCGGTTTCATCGGAAGACTTGATGTTGCCCTGATTTCTTTACCGACGAGGTGTCTGAGGAGTTTTGGACGTCTTCAACGCATTAAATTTTCCAATCCAACTTGTTGTGCTGGACATTATTTCGCTGATTGCGGCAGCAGGGCTTGGGTATTACGCCGCCCGTATGTTCTTTCATCTTCGCTGGGGGAGGCTTGAGAAGGGCTGGCGGCTCATGACTTTCGGAGCCGTAGTTCTAGCAGTCGGATATGCATTTATCACGGCGGAAGACGCGTTCCTCGCCTACTCTATCTACTACATGGCGGCAGACTATGTGGGAACAATAATGTCGTCGATTGGGATAGCTTTGATAATGCTTGGAATACGCGCCCAATACTTGGAGTGGACACGGCGAGTTGTTTCCGTCAGGGCAAGAAAGTAGAAACCGCGCGATAACTACGCTCCATCTTATGATTGCCCTTGCCATCAGAAGGCGGCCGCCAATTTCCTTCACCGGCATCATAATTTGCTTTGCAACATCAGGCTTGCAGATCAATTTGATGTCAAACCCTATGAATCCCCGTGGCCCACGCGCACTTCGCTCCTTTGTTGTGGTGCGAGCTTCTCTTGCAATACAAGACCGAGCAGGATAATTCCAATTCCAAACCCCATAGCACTCGCATACGCTTCGCCAGCTGATCTCGTCGCACTACCTGCCGAGGGACAGCACGACAGTGCTATACCGTAAACAATGTACCCGCCAAGAAGAAGAGTCGCGAACGCGGATATCCAGATTATCAAGATCTTGAGCTGATTTTGTCTGCCCGTAACCTTGAAATCATCTTGCGTATCGGATTTCAATTGGGAATCTACTATCTCTCTGGCGCTAGACATTGACTACAAATTTGACAGTATTTGTGGTTACCCCTCCTTCAAACAAGATGCAGACTGTGTTTCTTTCAGGCCTTACGGGACGGTTTCCGATGGTGTGCATATCTTCACTCTACTTGATTTTCTTTCATGAATCACGAGCTTTGAATGACCACTGTTTACCGACTGTCTAAACTCGCAGTCTGGCAGTTGCAGTGAACCCGGACTGGGATTGCATTTCATAATCGGTGTCATAATCTGAAGAGCGAGAAGTTAGGGCAAAGGGGAAGGGTAAATCTCCATATCTTGCAATCGGAACTGAAGTTACAAAATAGTCTGCATCGAGTGTCCGTTTCCCGCTTTAAATACAGTATTAGCTCCGTTACGTACCCCCTCTAGGGGGGTACCCCAATGAATTCTCGACAATTGTCGAGAAGTCCAAAGATAGTTAGAGTGGAATTCCCTCCGCTGAATTATGGAATTATCTTAATCTATGAACAATGAAAGTCAAGAGAGATTGGGGTACAAAGCATGAGGCATGAACAAGCTAACTCGAATTGTGAAAGCTACAAGAAGTACCTCTTTCACTATCTTCCAGCACTTTGCTCGAGTGTTTCTTTTCCTGTCCTCCTTTTGAGTGGGTAGGACGAAGTGGGAGACGCGTGAGGCAGGCTTTCCTTGAACTTTATCATGATACTTAGGATCTGGATTCCTTCTTTCGGTTTCATAATTGATAATATTTGAATCTGGCAAACGGCCGTCATTTCCATTTCGAGCGAAGAAAAGAGAAGGAAGCGGAAAGAAAACTCTCCGTTATTTCAGATTGATGTCTGGTTTGTCAGACTCTCCTCAACACGCTCCCCGTGATTCGTCACAATAGTCATAGAAAGAGAAATGAGGAGGAAGCCAAAGTTTTGCGCAGCCAAGATCAGAAAAAGCAAGTAAGAAGGCAAAAGGTAAACGACGACGAAACCGGCCATTCGAAATTAAAGGCGAAGATCGAAGAGTGGCTTGAAGCTGAAGGGATTTCTTACACGAATGTCGCAGACTTCAATTCTCACTTTCACATTCAAGTAAATCTGAAAAACGTCTGTATCCACATCCAAGAATCAAAGGTCAGGCGAGGCGTCCTTGTGGTTCAAGGGGTGCTTTCGCCTAGCGAACTGCAACTGGACAAGTTAGAGCAAGTCAAGCCCGAGGATAAGCGATCACTCTTCCTCTCTTTGTTTGCAATCCTCGATAAGAGCGAGTACCTATTCATGTTGCAAGAGGACTTTTCTTCGAAGAGCTGGCTACGAATTCACCGGACGCTTTATGTTGAGGACCTGACCAGGTCAAGTCTGCTGAACGAGATGAAGGACCTGAACACAAAGTTCGTCAATATGAACTATGCGTTAAACGAAGCCCTAGGCAGTCTGGTTCCGGTTTCAAAGGATTTGCCCATTTACAGTTGAGAAGAGACGCTACAGAGGTTGTTCTCTTCAATCTCAGCGCATTCCATACTTTATTGCAGCGACTCTCTTCATTCCCTCAAGGTCGCTGACCGCTTCAAAATAGGCTAAAGCCTGCTCGAACTCTTGCAATGCCCTCTTTTGTCTCTCCTGCTCGTCTAGTTCTTTGCATGAGAGCGCTGCTCTACCTGCCATTTCGAACCATGCTGCGGCTCTCCCCCTGTCCTCCATCTTGACGTAGCACTCTCCAATCCAGGACATCAGCCCAATCTTTGACGCAGGAGAAATGCCAGAGTCTCCGAGATGTTGTTCGATCAGCTTTGCAGCGGTCATAAAACGGTTGAGCCTGATCAGATCCAGCGATTCTGAGACGAATCCCAATGCTGTGCACTCTAGTCTCCTATCAGTTTCGATGCTGTGTCACCGAATGCAAAATAGTAGGTTGTCTAAAAGATATCACAAAAGGGTCTCCGCACGTAGTGTGCTGGTTCTTTCGAGAGAAAGGGAGGCTTTGAGGGGGACAGTGACTTCGTGAGGTACAATCCTTCGAATGCATGCCTGTTTTTCCAGAGTCCCAGTTCGCTTTCTCTAGCCGATCGGCCCTCCACGCCTTGCCTATCTGTAAGAGAAAGTGGACTGAATATGTCCAAGACTTTTTCATGTATACGAAGCGAATCCATTCGTTTATCAGATCAGTAATTCACAGAGCCTGAAAGCTTTATGGTTCGACCCCCTATGCATGTTTGCTTGTTTGCCCATTGATTTAGGATAAGATAGGCGGCAGCTATTGTTTCCTAAGTGATGGTTCTGACTTCGTACTTTCCATCTGATGTCAGATGTAGTACATGACAATTTGAATAAAGAGGTCACTAGTTTATCGAAACAGGGTTCTGTCAGTGGCGAGATCACGTTTGCAAAATGCGGCGGCTACAACAGACACCTGACGCAGATGGCCGCGAAGATAAGCGAATGTAGGAAACTCGGGATACGCGTACTGATATCGTGATACGCGGGCGCGAAGAGCTCTGAACGCGGTTTTGTGTATCCTAGGGGCGAGCACGGGACGCCAAGAGAGCTTCAAGAAAGGAATTACATTGCAATCGAATCGAGGACTTTCGTGCTCATTGTGAATCCGGGCGGATACATCACCCCAAGGACTGCATTCGAGACTGTGTATGCTTACGCCAAAGGGATCCAGTCTACTGCACAGACGAGCCTGCAGACTGTATCTTTAGGTTCTTCACTACATTCGGGAAGAAACTTTCCGAGATCAAAGCCTTGCTAGAGTAGTAATTGGCGCAACCATCTAGTGAAAGGAAGAGTTGAGAGTCGCCCGCGGCTGGAGCACTTTACACCAGTAGGAAGAAATGGAGGGTTAAGAGAAAGGTAAGCACAACGCTTTGATTTGCGATACGCGAATCGCTACGCAAAGGAGGATGGTCTAACTCAATATTGGCTAATAGCAGCTTTCTGGCTGCCGACATCGACACGAGGTTCGCTGCCCTGGGGTTTTTCGGCAATCTCAACGAAATACTTCCAGCTAGCCATCTTGAAGCAGATTGGCACCTGGCAAATCAGCACATCGTCGGTCATGGGCGTTCTTTCGGGACCAGCTGCCCTGTTCGCGTGATCCTCGCAGAGGTAAACAATCGCTTTCATTCTTCTACTTCCTGTCTGAACTCTGATCAAAAGTCTGGAGGCTCCTATCCCTTCTAAGCGCTTGAGATCCTTTGCGTTCGAACAAAATCAGATAGCTCTCCTATTAAACGGTTGAGAAGTCAAAATCAACCTGAATGAGCCTGAAATTCATGCGCATTTGAGCTTGCTATTTGGAGCTGGGCTAAACCGATAGTGCCGCCAGTTTGCCGTCCGAAGAATCAAACTGTCTGTACGTCGAAGAGAAATGACTTTTCGAGTTGGCGGGATAAGAATTATCTCGGTGCGTGCTTGGCAATTGGATTTATCAAGGCAACACACTTAGGCATTTAATGAGATTTAGCAATACGTTGCTCGAAGCCTCGTTTCTCTGACCGGCAGTTCTTGAACATTTTCACGAAATTATGTCGCTAAAGCACTGGATGTGGGCAAGAGGGTTCATTGCTCAAGTTTTAGCAAAGGATGTCAAAACTTCCTTCTCTTGTGCTTTCCCTTAACATGAAAACGCCACTCTTCAAAACCAGTAGACAGCCTTGGCGCCTACCTATCATTCAACCAGCAGTCTTCTGAACGAAGTCGGAGAGCAGCGTATTATTGGGAGGAAAAAGGATGAAACCGGAATTTACTACAGCGTTTCAGTTGAGTGCTTCCAGGGGTCGGCAAAGTTTGCTCCACCATAGATGAATTCAGTAGCGTAGAGGGCTGTTAGTTGTTGCCCCACAATCTTTTGATCTGCGATGTTCCGACTGTTCGAGAGTGCGTATTTGCGTAACTGCAGGCGGTTGTTTTTTTGGGGTCTTGCTTGTCTGCCTCAAGTGGCCGAGGCTCACAATTTCCAAGCGGGCGAATTCAAGCGGCGGCCCTTTCAAACAGTCGTGATTGGAGTGTTGTTCTCAGGGAGCCTGTGCTGAGTCATCCATTTGCGATGCAATACGGTGAATCCGGCTAGAAGCAACGCGACAAAACCAATTTCCAGAGTCAAATGAATTTCATCGTATGGATCTTGAGCCAATGTCCCGAACGCTACTAGGGTTGCAACTAACCGCCCGATGAGAAAGAGTACGCTTGCACCAGTGAAAAGAAGGAAGGATTGAGACATTATTCCACCTCGGAAGAACCTGTAGAGTGCAAGGCAGCTAGCGAGCAACCCCACGCTCGCCACCAACTCTATCACTCTCGTCGCAAAATCAAAAGAATCAATCAATTCGAGATTTTTCAGTCCAGCCCTAACTTACTTCGAGACCTGCTTACAAGAACCGACAAAGCCGGCAACGGTAGGATCTCGAATTATTCTGCACTCTTGTACGGCGCGGAGTCTAGCATCCCAGAGACCTTCTTTTAGCCTTTGATTTTGCGAGAAGTATTGCTCGTGCAAGATCAGTACTTTTCGACAGCTGCAATTTGAAATCTTGTCCTATCTGGAAAGCAAGAGCGCTCTCGATTCTCTTGGCGGACATTTCTCCGAATATCTTCCGAATGCAATCCAGAAACGCCCTGGGATAATTTACGATTGCGATTGGGGCCTGGCCAGTTTCGCTCTCGAAGGACCAGAGCATAGATTCCATTATCCCCTTGCCATATATCTCCAGTCCCTTACAAATGCTTGAGAAAATTCGAAGATGCAAAGTATCCGCTTCTGGGATCCGATTTGCAATCTCTGATTGCAGCGTTGATATTTCGGCCAGCAGTTTCTTCCTTGTAGCCATTCTCATCGAGATCTGATCCTTATCGTGACTCTTGTTGATCTCTCTTTCTAGTTTCCTCATTCGATTGCGGGCGTCTAGGATGTCAAGGACTATCCATTCCGGCGAAGTCCCGAATTCTGCGGTCATTACGCCGCTTTGTTTCTCTTCCAAATTGTAGGAGTCAACACCCCTTATAGCGAGCAATGAAAAAAGGTTTCCCTTTCAATCGTCAGTATAATTCTTGAGATGGCTTCTTGTTAAAGGTACCCTTGAGAACGAATTTTGCCCTCCCAAGTACTAGAGCGTGAAATCCAATTGATTGCGGCACTATCTTCGAAGCTCCGCTCTCAATATCTCGTGCAAAGTGAGAAGGTGGCTATGGGTCTACTCTAACATACCATGAAGCACCTTGAGATTTGTTAAGATCTCGCAGGATCGTGAGCAATGTTACAGCACTTGCTCTAACAAAAGTCGCCTTCTTCCTTCTCAGAGATCGTAAACGACTCCTGGCACTCTTGGGAACGGAGAGACCTCTCCCAGATACTTGGCCTTGGTTAGCCAGCAAACAAGTCTTTCCAGACCGATTCCGCCGCCCGCAGTTGGCCTAATCCTTCTTTCCTTGGCGAGGTTTAGCACAAGGTTGTAATTCTCAGGTTTTACTCCGTCTCTCTGCATCTTTGCGAACAATTTTTCATACTCGAATTCTCTTTTCGCTCCGGAAAGAATTTCCCCGTACCTCGGCACAAACAAGTCGTAGTTGTCCCACTTGCCTGTACCAAAATCCTGGAAATCGTAGAATTCCCTTGGGATGTTTGTCACCCACGCAGGCTCCTTTATCTCGGAAATCAAGCTTCGCTCCCAATCTGAATCCCCGTATTTTGCTTTCAACTTGTCCGCATCGTAAAGTTTGAACGGAGTCTTTGGCACCCGCAGCTCAGAGAAACTGCCCAATTTTGTGAGCTCCTCCTTGGAGTGGCGCCTCAAATCTCTAATCAATGCGCAGATCCATCCTTCAACGATTTTGCGAATCTGCCTTGAGCTAGCATTTCGAACCTCAAAATCTAGCTGCGTAAACTCGTAGCCGTGCCAACCCGTTGCGCTCCTTTCACGCTTTTCAATTCGAACGTTAGGAGAAATCACGAAAAGCTTGGGGTAGGCAAGGGAGCAAGAAACGAGCTTGTGGATTATCATGCTCGTTGTCGTCCTTACTGTTTCACCGTAAATCTCGACCTCGACCCTCTTCTCTATCGAAGCGCCAGGATCGGGCCACAGCGGGTCCGTCGTCTTTGAGAAGACCACGGGTAGTAACCAGGAAAAACCCTGACCCGAAAGTTCGCTTGAAAGGAACCTCAGAGTTTCAGTCATTACCTTTGAAATATTCACTTTCCTTTCGAGCTCTTCGAGGGAAAGTCGCTCGAGGGGATTTGCTATCTGGACCAAAGCATTGGAACTATCGGCGTTTTTCGTCGTTTCAATTGTCTGCATGATTGCCTAGCAAAAAACTGAGAGCTTCTTAATCCTATCCGTCATTTGGGTTGTCTTCAAGACCATCTTATGCTGGAATTCTGGCTTCTCCCTCTTTAGGATGGACGCAGCGTGGAAGAAGAACGGCACGTCATGTTGGAGAATAGGCGCACCAAAGGCGGCCAAGTGCCTTAATCCTAAGGTTTATCGAAGTACTATCATATTGAAGCATTATGACTTTACCATCTTTCTCCCATTGGCTTTCGATACCACCGAGATAACACTGATCCTCTGCGCAATCAGCTCCATAGCCGTAACCGCGGGCGCGATTTTCGTAGTTTTCTAGCTGAGACAGAATAACAAATTGATCAACGCCACAATCCAAGCCAACAGATCGACGATCGAATTTTCAATCCTAGAAAGAATCATCGATGATGCATTTGTAAGAAGAAGAAAGAACATGTACGACATTGTGAAGAAATATCAAGCAGTCAACTGGCAGGGTTTCATCGGTACAATTGAAGATTTCGAAGCTCGTAACTACGCCTACATGTTCGAGCTCCTAGGTCAGTTGGTAAAGGAGAGTATAATTGACTTGAAGACCGTCATGAACGCTCTAAAGTACATCGTTGTAGTCGACTGGGCAACGATGGCGCCGATGCTGAACTACCTAAACGGTGAGTACAAACTCAAGATCGACCCCCTGGGAAAATTTTGAGTGGTTAGCAAAAGAAACGGAGAATTATCTGAAAGAGAAAGAGTCAAAACTATCAATGAGAATCAGTTTTTATCACTGGACAGCACGTATTTGTTACCTGAATGTGTCGGCTAATTACTTCGAGATACCATTTAGATTGTTTTACACAAATAGCTAGTCGGCTGTAACGGAATTAGTTCCCCAGTGAATCGAGCGGGAATTCTTTTGGCAGTTGCCTTCTGTACCTGAGGAATGTCAGACGCCCTAAGATAGGTGTCCCTTCTTGCAACCCGACATTGCAACGCACTGGTTCAAGAACGCTTGAAGCCTAAACTATCCAAGTACTTTGTCGCTTACCAGATATCTTCTCGCGCGAGATCGAGGCGAGAACAAGGAAAATCTGCGATCGCGGTCCTGTGTGTGCTCTTCCCCGAATTCGTACCGAAGATATTGCCTGCATGACTTAACTGGAGGAATCAACAAGAAGTGAGTAGAACGACATTGAAATTTGAGTCAATTACGAGTAGGGAGTTCTGGAAAAAAGGGAGGCTATGTATTCACAAATATCTCGCATCAAAGGAACCTGAATGGGGTCAAGGTAGCAATTCTTGTGGACAACGGCTTTGAGCAAGTGGAGATGACGGATCCCCGCGAGGCACTTGATCAGTCAGGCGCCGAGACCAAGATCATTTCACCGGCGAGCGGCCATGTTCTCGGGTGGAAGTTCACGGAGTGGGGAGACGAGTTTCCGATCGATGTGCCGCTTGATCAAGCTGGGCCACAAGATTATGACGCTCTCATGCTTCCTGGCGGAGTTATGAATTCGGATAAACTGCGGAAAAGGCAGAAGTCAGTCGATTTTGCAAAGTCCTTCTTCATTGATGGAAAGCCGGTCGCAGCAAGATGTCACCGACCGTTGACGATAATCGAAGCCGGAGAAGCCAAGGGCCGAAGGATGACGTCATGGCCCTCGCTCAAGACGGATCTTCTCAATGCCGGAGCAGGCTGGCTGGACAAGGCACTCGTATCAGACGGCAACCTAGTAACAAGCCGAAAGCCGGATGACATCCCAGCGTTTAACGAAGGGATGATTGAGCTCTTGGCCCGAGCTCGTAGGAAGGATGAACGCGCGCATCAGATTGCTTGAGTGATAACAAAGAACCATCTTCTTCAAGCTCTGAAGACAGAAAAATTGTTAGGAGGAGAGAAGGCGCAGCCGAGTCGTTTCCACTCCTCTCTGCTTCCAATCACATCATCTTCTCGTCTGCTCTCAATCTCCTCCAGCCGGACACTTGACTACCTGGTGTACGGCATTCCCATTGAGGTGCTGTATGACCGTATGGTCGGTGTTGCACAACCACACCCCGTTCGTAACGCTCAGCACGGTGTTGAAGACGATAACAGTGCCTTTGAGGATTGGATCGGGAGTTCCGGGCGGCTGAATTCCCGCCTCCGCAATGACGGCTATTCCAGTAGGACCGTTAGCTTGCACTGGTGTATTAGGCGTTGCGAACGAAGGAGGGTAGAAACCAGTGTTAGCGATAACGTTCCACGCTAGCGTGATTTCCTTCATCTTGTCGCCGAAGACATTGCTGTGAATAACTATTCCTGGAAGCAAAGCATCTGCAATGCTATTTCCCAGAACGTGGATGTCATGAATTGTAACGAACTGACCGTCGGCCGCAACTACGATCTGTCCAATATAGGGTGGTGCTCCTCCCATAACCTGTGCTGGAGAGCTTCCAATCACTGTATTCCCAACCACCCATACGTTCCCAGTTCCAACGTATTCATCGTACCCTGAGATGACGATGCCGCACCCTCGAAGATTGTTGAAAACATTGTTGGATTTGACCGCATCGTCGTGAGAAGGATGGGGTCCGTTGGAACTTGGCGTGAGAGCACCAGGGTTGAAGGTCTGGTTGTCATCGGTTACACCTATGCCTCCATCCGCTGCATTGAAACTGACCACATTGTTAGAAATAATCGAGTAGGAAGTACCTACAAATTGGATCGCCTTGTCCTCTGCGATACATGCGGGTCGGGGAACGACGTTGCAACTGTGGCCGCCGCTAGCTCCATTTCCTGTGACGTAATTGTATTGTACCATAACATCAGATGAATCCTGTACAAGTATAGCGTGGTCGTTTGCACCGGTGATGGTATTACTTAAGATTTTGACATCACTAACCCCAGGCTTCACGTATATGCCAATGTCGCAACCCGCCGCGTTAATTGTCTTGTCGGAGATGGTTTTGTCAGAGGACCAAACAACAATGCGAGCGGTCAATCCCGTGCCGCCCGCCGGAACACAGCCGCCCCCATCCGAGGCAAACACTGTCGGCGCCTGCAGAGCGACAGGAAGCAGAAAGAGCGCACCTACAACACACAGTACGACGAGATTCCTTGGAGCAAGAACTCTGCTCGTTTTCAACGAATCACCGCGTAGCGGGAATATAGACGAAGTATATTATCTGGGTATGCACGATTCTCTAGAAGTGCCTTAAAGAGACGCTCGGAAATTTTACGCAATCAAGAGTTTGGGAAAAACGAAACGACAGATTTTCGGTCGCCTCGACCATAATTTCGCTAATCAAAAAGAATGATGCTTGGATTTTCCCCTACACTTATAGAGACAAACAAGTAAGGAATCCTCGACGATCATATTTTCTGATTCTTATTTCGGAGAATGAACCGCTTCCGCGCGAAGCAAGAGAAATTGATGCGCATTGCGCGGATGGATTGCGGAAACGAATTGCGATTGCTGCTCGAAGGCTTGCGTGAAAGAAAGCCTTTACCAGTAACGTTCTTGTACGATTAGTATTCGCGCATAGGCGAAACTTGCAAATCGATAGTTTACGGATGGATCACCAATACTTAAATTGCCTAGATCCTTCGCCCAATCCGAGATCCAAAAAGTTGGCTTCAGATTTCGATGCGATTATCATAGGCGGAGGACACAACGGCCTTACTTGTGCGGCATACCTTGCTAAAGCTGGGCTGTCTGTTCTCGTCTTGGAGCAGTACAAGACCGTCGGCGGTATGACCCTAACGGAGGAGATTACACTTCCAGGTTTTCGCAGCGACCTACACTCCTACTCACATACTTTCGATTTGCTCTCGCCCGCTTTACAGGATCTCGAGCTTTCAAAGTACGGCCTGGAATTCATATTCCCGGATCCTACATTCACAAATGTTTTCCCCGACGGAAGGGCAGCGTCGGTATGGCGCGAACTAGACAAAACCTGTGAGAGCATTGCAAAGTTTTCAAGGAAGGACGCTGAGTCTTGGAGGCGCTTACACGAAATGTACCTGGCCGGCAAACCCAGCACCGTCAGGTTGCTCTTCGGGGCACCACCGCCATTTGGGGCGCTCGCCTCTGAAATGGAAAAGTCCGAAACGGGTATGGAAATTTTCCGCTCGCTCTTGATCTCAGTTAGGACATGGTGCAATGAGTGGTTTGAATCAGATGAAATTAGGACGCTGTTCGGATCATGGGCGATGCACGCTGGGTTCTCACTCGAAGATTCAAACGGCGCCGATTTCGTCTACCTGATTACCTCGGTGTGCCAGGACTCGGGCAATGGCATAGTGAAAGGGGGAAGTGGAGGAATCGCGCTGGCGCTGGAGAAATACGTCCTTGCCCACGGAGGAACAGTCCTCACGAATGCATTCGTCGATAAGGCCATTATTAAGGACGGGAGGGCAACCGGCGTGAGGCTCAGGGACGGCCGCATGTTTAACGCGAAGAGAGCAGTCATTTCAGCTGTAGACCCTAAGCAAACCTACCTGAAATTCATTGGAGAAGATCAGCTCGATCCGACGCTGGCACATAAGGTTAAGCGTCTTGATTACGGAAGCTCGGTTGCAACGGTTCACTATGCTTTCAATTCTCGCCCGAGGTATCACGCTGGGGAGGAGGCCGACAACGCTGCCTATGTACACGTAACGCCTAACTTTGATTCGATGGCGAAGGTGTCTTACGAATGCCGGGCGGGCCTAATACCTGAAGATCCGTGGTACCTCGTAACAAATGACTCGGCGTTTGACCACACACGCGCTCCCAACGGCAAGTATGTCATGAAGTTTCTCCTCTGCAATCTTCCAAATCCCATCAAGGGAGACGCACGCGGAGAAATCAGGGAGCGCAATTGGGACGAAGCAAAGGAGCAGGTTGCCGACAGAGTGGAGGCAAACTTTTCTCGGTACGTGAAAAATCTGGGTGAAATAAAACTCAAGCGTGTCGTAGAGTCTCCCGTCGATCTGGAAAGGAGAAATCCGAACGTGGTCAACGGGAGCCTGCTCAACGGAGCTGCGCCCATTGAGCAGTTCTTTGCCTTCAGGCCTTTCCCAGGCTGGTCCCAATACAGGACCAATGTTTCAAACCTCTACATGTGCGGGTCCTGCACTCATCCAGGACCAGGCGTCTCGACTGCTCCTGGCTACAATGGGGCGAGAGCAGTTCTAGAGGATCTTGGATACGAGTTTGCAAAACTTACAAGCCTTCACTAGGTCATATAGAGGGACAATTTAGCAGATGAGTACAACAGCGGTTACCGTACAGGCCCCGAAGAAATGGGTTGGTCAGCCAGTCAAGAGAAAGGAAGATACGAGGCTGCTGACGGGAAGAGGACGTTTCATCGACGATCTGAAGCTGGCTGGAATGCGCTACGCCGCGATTCTCAGGAGTCCCTACCCACACGCTAAGATTGTTGCGATCGACACAAGAGAGGCTCTTGAACAGCCTGGCGTGCTCGCCGTGATAACTGGAAAGGATGTAGCCGAGCTCACAAACCCAATGGCGCCGGCACCCGCAATCCCGCTCCAATATTATCCAATGGCCATCGAGAAGGTCAGATTCGTGGGGGAGCCGGTCGCACTTGTCGTCGCCTCTTCGAGATATCAAGCCGAAGACGCATTAGATCACGTTCGCGTCGAATACGCGCCCCTCGAGCCAGTCGTGTCGATAGAGGATGCCTCCCGGGAAGGAGCTCCGCTTCTACACGAGTCGCTCAGTTCCAACTTAGTTTGGCACAGGCTGTTCAACTACGGAGACGTCGAGAAGGACTTTTCGCAATCCGATGGAGTGATACTGGAGAGTTTCTCCGTCCACAGAGTGAGCTCGACCCCGATTGAAACATTTGGGGTGGTTGCCTCCTACGACAAGTACGCCGATTCTCTGACAATTTACTCGAACAGCCAGATCCCCGGAGCACTATTTGCAATCCTAGACGGCGCCCTAAAGACTCCGCACAAGCAGCTGCGCATAATCACAGGGGACATTGGCGGCTCATACGGTGTAAAACTGGGGCTGCACTATCTTGTCCTGTTGAGCGCCGTCGCTATGAAGCTCGGCGTCCCAGTGAAATACGTCGAGGACAGAAAGGAATCGATGCTCGGGCTCCAACACGGAACCGAGACCAAATACGACGTCGAAGCTGCGGTCATGAAGGACGGGCGGGTAAAGAGCCTGAAAGTCAAGCTGCGGGAGAACGTGGGCGCATATCCGCAGTTCCCCGAACCGGAGGGCATACTCGAACAACTCTTTACTGGCGCATACAAGATTGGAAGCTACCGCCTCGACGCGAACCTCTATGTTGCAAACAAGTGCATGACCGGCCCATGCAGGGGCTACGGGCGATACAACGTTGCCTTTCTTGTCGAACGCGTGATCGATGCCACTGCAGAGAAATTCAACCTCGACCCAATCGAGGTTCGCTTGAGAAACTTCATCGGACCGGGCGAGTTTCCCTACACCGGGCCAAACGGCAACATATACGACAGCGGAGATTATGCCAAATGTCTGAAGAAGGCCCTCGAGGTCTTCGATTACGAGAAAGCTCGCGCCGAGCAGAGGGAAGCAAGGAAGAATGGGAGGAAGCTCGGGATAGGGGTTGCATTCATAGTGGAGATAGGCACGCCTAACTTTGCTCACTTTGGTCTCGTCTCAGACAAGCCTCCTTACTCTCTCCTCAGTAACAACACAGAGATAGCCACCGTGAGCCTGAACGGCACGGGTCGAGCCACGGTGATGAGCGGGATGTCTCCACAGGGTCAGGGGCAAGAGACCGCACTTGCACAAGTCGTGGCCGACGAACTCGGTCTCTCACCCGATGAGGTCGCAGTAGACCCCGGCTTTGACAGCAATGTGCACCCCTTTACGGGTGGATCAGGAACCTACGGAAGCAGATTCGGCGGTGTGGGCGTGAGTTGCGCGGTCGTCGCTGCGAGGAAAGTGAGACAGAAACTGCTCACAATTGCCGGTTTCATGCTCGGTGAAGATTACTCAAACCTCGACATTGCAAATGGACTCGTCTTCGTAAAGACGCTCCCTCAGAAGGCTATTCCGGTACACGCAGTTTGCGGGGCTACGATGTATCACTCCCTGATTCTTCCAAAAGATATCGAGCCCACGCTGAGCGCTACCGCAGTGTTCGGAATTACCTCGGGGAGTCTGCCTGACGCGGATGGAAAGCTGAACAACGCTCTGACCTACGCGAGCTGCGCCCATGTGGGACTGATTGAAGTTGACGATGAGACCGGGAAGGTCAAGGTGCTGCGTTACGTTGCTGTTGATGATTGCGGGAAACAGATCAATCCGATGATTGTAGAGGGGCAGTCGCATGGATCCATTGCTCATGCATTGGGCTGGTCGCTCTTTGAGGAACTAAAGTACGGCGAGGACGGGCAGCTAGAGGCCTCTACTTTCATGGATTATCTCGTTCCTACTGCGGCAGAGATGCCTTCTTTTGAGGTGGACGAGATCGAGACCCTTTCCCCATACACGCCGCTCGGATCGAAAGGGATCGGCGAAGGCGGTTCGATGCCCGTCATGCCTTTGATTGCTTCGGCAATCGAGGATGCACTGGGCCTCCCGACGCCAACGATTACACAGGCCCATCAGTCTCCAGAAAAGATCTGGAAACTCGGTATGGAAATGAAAAAGTGATTTTAAGCCAGAAAGCTTGTTCAGGGAATTTTGCCTTTCCCTATCTCTCGGACAGAACTGCTTATCACATATGCGTACTAGGAATCATGCTGTCTCGTGATTCTTGCTTTAAGCTGCTCTTTCGAAAGCATTCTAGTCTTTTCTCTCATTCTAGAACCAAGTATCATTGCAACCAAGCCCGCTACGAATGCCAGAAGTCCGGCCCAGAATCCGATGAGAACTGCCGGTGAAGGAGCCGCAGGTAGAGTTGTTCCTGCCGGGAATCCCGGTCCGTACAAGACGTAACCCGACGCAAAGAGGCCGAGTCCACCTCCGATCGCTATGAGTATTGCTCCAACGGTCTGGAGTGTGCCTCCGCTCACAATTGTAGTTGTCCTCAACTCGCTTTCTTTTCACCTCCCTCGAACTTTTGAAAATTGGTAAGAAGATGGACGGTCCAGAACTTCGCAATTGTGCACTCTTTACTTGGAGTGCTTGTCGCTGTTTACTGGACTGAAGTTGGCTTTCCCACCTCGCGCGGCCTCGCTACGCCTGAACCTCTTCCTCTTGCTTCTCTTTCTTGTATCGCTCTCTGAGTTCCCCGGTCGGCCGGTACCAGACTAGCCACATCGCTCCAATCAGCAATCCGGCGATTGCAAGTGAAACCACGGTGACTATCACATTCTGGAAGAGGCTAAAGCCGCCCGACCAAAACAGGGCATATAGTAAAATGAAAACGAGCCACCCGACCACACCCAGGATGGAAGCGACAATAGGCCCCACTTGAGGCTCAAACTGTTGCTGTTGTTGCTTCCTACCCCTCTCATCCTCTTCTCCGCTCGTCGCGGTCATGCAGGAATCGCCTCCTTGCCTTTAGAAGCGAGAACTTTGCCGACTTCAAACCCGATTTCCTCAAACCTCTTCTCCTCTCCTTCCTTGAGCTTGACCCCTCCCTCCTCCTTTGCCTCCTTCAGCGGTATCACAATTGAATTGGATCTGGGCATTATCATCTCAAGACCCACATTCTTCAATTTCTTCTCGATGTACTTCGCTGCGCTCCCGCTGAGAGGGTAAGAAAGCTTCGTATCGAATGCGAACCCCGACCTTCCTCTCAAATCGACTCCATCGATTCTGTCAAGAAACTCCTTGATTGATTCCGAAGCAGTTATCTTCTCTGTCGGTGCTCCGACGGCGATCAGGTCGAACTCCTTCAGAGATTCGAGACTCTGCAATTCCTTTGAATTAATGCAAATTGCCTCGACTCCTGCTTGTTTGAGTCCCGTCTCGAAGGACTTTGCGATCCTTTCGGTATGACCATATCGACTGTCGAAAATTATTATGGCACGCCTCGGGCCTGACCTTTGAGCTGTGATCCCACTAGACATACTGTTTTCCTGCGACTCAAGATATGAGATGGGCGTTCGTCGTTACTTAAAGGCCCAACACGATCATCAATGTCGAGAATGTCATCCAGATAGGTTATGGCGAATGCAATGATTCGGTCACCGTCGAATCGCCTCGGGCCTCCTCAGTCCACTGCTAAGAATGATCCAGGCGCAGAGAACTGCAATGGGCATGGTGCCAAAGACTGCAGTCGTCGAGAGGAGGATGTCCCCGAGTCCCCCTGCAAAGGAGAGAATCAGGCCGACCTGAGCAGAGTTGAGTATCATATTGTTCGCTGCATGCGCTAGGCTTGGAGGCCAGATGCTCCCAGTGCGAAGCTGCCCCGTTTACTTAACGACCGATCGGCCTAAGGCCGAGTGCCCGCTCTCCTTTCTTTGTGACCAACATTGGAAAGAGAACGAACACCGTTCGAAATCATGTAC
>JAJPHP010000021.1 GCA_021325255.1 Nitrososphaerota archaeon
TGGCTAGGAGGAACTCGTCTTCCGTGTTTGTCATCACCAAAAACATGAGAGATCAGTCCTTCTGGCCATAACCCTTTATCTTACTGGGCTTAACTTGACGGTACCTGCCTAGAAGGTAGATGCCAATTTAAGGGCAGACGACCGTATACATTGCTTTGTAAGAGTTTAGAAATCGTTTCGCGCAAGAACACTCAAGGAATATGGAAATCTCTCTTTGAGTTCAAATCGCAAGGCATTCGGGGTAAGATATACAGCTGCAGTCTGTAATCGATCAGCTCTTTTCTTGTTTAGCATCGTCCTCCTGATAATCTTGTTCGTTCACAGACTCTCTTACTTTCTTCTGCCACAGTTGCTCAATCTGGTAGGAAGAGTAACCTCTGTCAAGGCCTTCCTTCTCAGATTCCGAAATGCTGTTTATCAGGTCCTCTGTATATTTTGACCACACCTTGCTTGCGGCTTCCCTATCGAATTTCTTTCTTGGCATCTTTCTCTGTCTCCCTTTCTTTCTAGGGTCCAGATTAGTAAGGTAAACGTGCGTGGAGACTGTGGTACCGCGTGAATTTCGCTACTTGCCTGGTCAAGTCGTTTCACCCTTTCCAATCATTTCCTTAATCCATTCTTCATCCTTGATGGTTGTAAAGCCTCCGTGACCAGGGTACACATCTGTTGGCGGAGGGAGTTTCAAGAGCTCATCGAGGGAGCGGATCATAGCGTTCGGGTCGGCTCCAGAACCATCTACTCGGCCGTACCCTCCGGAAAACAGAGTATCTCCAGAGAAGAGTTGTCCTCTCTTTTCATCGTAAAGGCAGATCGACCCCTCGGTGTGCCCCGGAGTGTGCAGAACCTTCAAGTTACAGGCAGAGCCCAACGCGATCTCCTGACCGTTTACCAATTGAACATCCGGCTCAATGGGCTTTTTCGTTATGCCTAATTCAACGGACGCTTCATCTTCCGAAGCGAGCCTGTAAGCATCTAGTTCGTGAATCGCAAGTTTTGCTCCCGTCTGAGTCCTCGAACTTCATCCTCCGCCGTGTGGTCAGTGTGCCCATGGGTGTTGATTATCATCTTGGGTTTCAGGTCGAGTTCCTTCAGTCTGCCCAAAATCGCTTGAGCTCCCTGTGCCACGTCGATGACAAGGGCCTCGTCTGAGCCGTCCTCGAAAACTATGAAGACGTTGTTTCCAAGAGGCGGGACGACGAGAGCCTCAATGCGCAGCGAGTCCTTCCTAATCGAGCGATGAGAAACATTTTGCATTTCTTTGGTTTCTCCACTACAAGATCCCCTTTTTACCTTTCCTTGTCAAGGATGAAGCTACTCAGGATCAAACCCTCTTTCATCTTCATCTTCCTCCGCAGCGCTCTCGTACGTTGCCCGATCTTCTGATTCATCCTGTCCGTCATCGCTGCTCATCAACTTCGCGGAATCCGCTATCCTCTTCATGTTGTATCCGATGATTACACCTCCAATGACCATCAGGTAGGGCAGAATGGTCACGCTCGTCCGGTAGAATTGCGAGCCGGAACACAGGTTTCCAAAATAGAAACTACAACCTTGGGAGGGCCACGTTGAGACAAAGAAGATCGGCAAAACAAGTAAAAGAGAGCCAACGACGAAGGGAGTCAATATAGAGCGCATTCTTAGCTGTCCACCGGTCGAGTCGGGTAAACGCGAGGGCTTTGAATAGTACGCGTCGCCATTTCTCTTTCTTTTCAGAGCACTCTGACCTCTGATTTGAGTCCGTCGATTACGAGACGGGTCCCACTCTTGAACTCTTTGATTGAATCTTCTGTCATGTCATAAAGAGGGATGCCCGCTATCGCGCAGCCGGATGCCGTGATTATGTCTGCATTTTGGTTGATAATAGCCTTTGGTGCCTTGCCGCTTCGCTTCAGTCTGTATATCACGTAGGCACCAACTGAACTCCCGACGCTGTTCGGAAAGACCAGAATTTTCCCGGCAAAGCTAGCGCCGCAAAGTTCATGTTTTGAGTCGATTATTGTTCCCTTTTCCGGGTCCACGCCCTTCAGGAAAGCTATGGGTTGCGTGGTTGAAAGCACGGTTGCACGCGCGTTCCCTTCGACGATGCAGCGAACACGAAACGACTGTTTCACGCGATGTTCTCCTCCACCAGAGTGCGGGAATCCTTAAGCGCGACGTCGACTCCGTGAACCCTCCTCATATAGTGCGCGCCCTTGCACGAATCCGTTTCGACCGAGTGAGCTCCTAGGGATGAGATTAGAGGGGTAAAGTCAGCGCACGCATCCCTTACAAATGTCGCTCCCGCAGACTCAATGACCTTGGAGTAGCCCCGCGATCTAGCAATCTCGTACACCTTCGAAGAACAAAATACCACGCACTTCTTCTTGAACTTCTTCCCAGCAAGCGCTCTGCTCAACTCATACAGTTCTTCGATTGTCATCTGTGGGCACCCGAATACAATAAGATCTCCGCCCTCAGACGATGAAAGATCCGAAAAATTATCCTCATACTCCTTCTCGGTGAAATCTATGGTTTCCACCTTTTCCCTCGAGCCCAATACAAACATCCCGGAGCTTCCTGTCGTACCTATAGACGCACTAAGCGCTTTTGCTTCATCGACTTCTAGTTTCGACCTAACGCCCTGGAATCCAATTACACCCTCCACCTTTGTTCCTGCAAAATACCCGAGGAGCCCATAATCAAGCGACCCTCCGAACTTCTTTTCCCTCTTCTCTAACCTTACCCTGATATTCTTCTCCGGTCGTCTATTTTCATCGATGTGCAACCCCGAGAAGACGGTCTTGCCTGTGAGGGCAGATGCAAGGGCACTGACGGCGCTTTCTCGATTGGTGCGTAACCCGAGGATCGAATTTGCGTATATCGCTGCCGAAGATTCTGCCCAAGCTACGTGCGACCCCGCAGAAGGAATCTTATACGATTGATATGGCACACAAGTGAACGAGTTTGCAATGCCTAGCTTTTCATAGCAAGCATTGATTTTCAATTGCTTCTCTGCATAGTCAGAGGATATCTTCAGATCGTCCCAATTCTCGATGTCCATCCCGCAGGGATTCACAGTGGTGAAGACCTTGAATCTCGTTCCCTTGGAGGAGCTCACCTTTTGAAGGAATTCGAGCCCATAATCTCCTATTGTGAGGTAGGATACGCCGGAGACATGCGCCCACTTGATTGGTATCAGTTTCTCCGCTCTACTGAGTCTGCCCAACGCAACGAGCACCCTGTAGGCCATCTGCATCGACTCGCCGTACTCCCCGGCGAGTGCACGCTCTTCATTCGGTGAGAGATACATATTTTAACTGCTTGACCTTCCTTCCTATGTAGGCCCTGGTTCCTGACTCTTCCATCCAACATATCATAACTTTCTGTTTCAGGAGAAGCAGGACAGACGGCAATCCTCCCGTCTTATCAAGAAGCGCTCGCCTGGCTTTTGGAGGAGCTGATCGAGGAAATTGTCAGTCTTGCTCTTTCGGAAACGGACATTTCAGCTCTGCTGAACTTCTCTCTGTCAGCTTTTACTGGCAGGGTCGCATCCAGGCCCATTTTGCTCGTGACACCGAGTTTCCCGCTCGAAGGATCTAGGCTCGACCCTCTGGCTCCGTTTATCACTACAAGGCCGCTTTGAGCCTGGAACCTCGTTGCAAGAGCCCACTCCACGGCGGCAAGGTCAAATGGGTCCACGTCGTCGTCAACGGCGATCACGAGCTTGATCGGGTGCGAAGCAGCTAGGCAGTTCAGGATTGCAGTCTTTCCATCGCCGTCGTTCGACTTTCCAACGCTAACCACACAGTGGAAGTACCCGTTGCTTGCGGGAGTAAGGTTGACTCCCCGTATCTTCGGAACGGATCTCGAAAGTACGTCGTATATCTTCAACTCCTGTGGAAGGCCCATAAACAGCGCATGTTCCGAGGAACTTGCGACGATGGCTTGGTAGACCGAGTCCTTCCTAAAGTGCATCCTGTCAAGTTTGACGATCGGCTGATCGCGCACGTCGTCATACGTCCCTGTAAGATCAACGAACGGCCCTTCTGGTGCAGCCTCCCTCGTATCGAGCCAACCCTCAAGTAGCACTTCGCAGTCCACGGGAACGGGTATGTTAGAAAGCTCCGATGAAGTTAGTTTCAAAGAACTGTTCGCGAGCTTGTTTGCAATTGAGTATTCGCTGACCCCAAACTTTGTCTGCAACGAGGAGGCAGTGAAAACCGGAGGCGGGGGGCCAATGATTATGCTAACCCTGACTCGCTCACCCGAAGCCTCTCCCTTGATCTGGCTAAGATGTCTTGGGACGATTCTTGCGACCACTTTGTCTTTGTCCAAGACAAGCATCCTGTGGACCGATAAATTGACTGCATCGGAGCCGGGGAATTTCGCCGCGACGACACCAGCTGTGAGGTATCTTCCTGCTTCCCGCTCAAAATGTTTGAGCACCGGAAGCTTTGAAAGATCGGCATCCCCATTGTAATCCCAATCGCTTCTCTTGAAACCGGTGACAGAACCTATGGACTCGGAGGGATGCTCTGACGCTCCTTGAATTGTACCAGTCAGGGCTTCTTTCTTGACTCCCAGTCCGAAAGACAACAACTCCTTCGTTCCGTAGAGGTTTCCAGCTAATCTGAGCGAATGTCCTTCTACGTTTTCGAAAAGGAGCGGTCGATCCTGCTTGCTGTAGAGAACAGAGGGTATCTCAAAATCGGTAGAGAGGGTATCTTGTATTTGCGTCAGGAGACCGTGCTTTCTGAGTTGATCTAGGTACTCCCTCAAACAGCCGGAGTCAAGTCCCTGTCCAGCATTTTTCGAACTTTGTTTATCAGTGTTTTCATCGTCTCAGCTTCGATTTCCTCGCGTAGGTACAGAGAAATAAGGGCAATTCCTCCCAGCTTGTCGGCCAGCATTTCGCCGAGCATGCTCGCGAGCATGCTTCCCTTTCTCTCGGGAATGAGGGAGGATGAAGAAGCTACACGCCTATCAGTCTTAACCGAGAGCGTAATCCCACCAAGTCGTGGGTTGGGGTTCTCTGATACAACTGCGATACAACCGTTGGTCTCGATAAGAATCTCAATTACAAAGACCCGGCCATTGACATTGCAGCTGCCGTATCTGAACCTTGACGAAAGCATCGGATCGTAGCTGATCTCATTGTGCCGCTCATCAGCAGAATCACTCAAATCTATCGCCTAAAAATACCAGCGTGAAGACATCCTTCCCGAACAATAGGAAGCGGTTTTTGTACTATTGAATCTTTAATCTCTATCCTAACCGTAGAATAATCAATCGTTGTCATTTTTAGAATCGAATGGTACTTACAAGGCAAAAGGTGAACGTGATTTCAAATGTCAACCGCTGATATAAAAGCAAAGTCAGAGGACATCAAGGGCAAGGCAACTGAGCTAAAGACAACGTTTAGCGAGAAAGTGCAAAGACAATCCCAGAAAATGGGCGAATCGATGGATAACGTGAGAACGCAGCTTCAAACTTACGGGAATCAGATTCAGGAATATCTGAACAACATCCAGGCCGATGTGGAAAGCTACAAGTTTGCCGTGGAGAAGAAGGGCGAGGGTTTGGCCATAGATATCGCATTCAAAGCCACGATAAGGTCAAGAGAGACTGCTGAGACTACGGCAACTCCAAGTACAGGCGGAGCGATGTATTCGCATTAGGGTAGCAAACATCTGAACAGCGGATAGGAATTAAAGAGCGCTAGTCAACCGAGTGCTGGTAGCACAGGCAACTGCAGGTGATTCTCAAAGGTCGTCGTGCTCTGCGGCTTCGCTTCGGCGCTAGACCATTGATGCCACCTGGGCTAACAAGCTATTCAGCCAGAAGCGGAGACTTGCGTCTTCCCCTGATGGATGACTTTTTCCATCGAACAAAGGCTGCGATTTCAAGCTCCTAGGATATCGAAAATCGTGCTATGGTTAGATAACGAAACCTCTACAGTAAGGAATTGATTCGTTAGCAAAAATGGAAATCACCGATGATGAAACCTGGCAAATTCGGCGGTTATCAAACTCGACTTCCGTCCGCAATCTGTCGGAAGCAATTCACAAGAGCTTGGACGAGGAGACCATTTCCAGGATCATTTCCAGCTACCTATACTTCAAGTCAAATGGTCGACCCGACAAGGATTTTGCAGCATACCTGGGAACAAACGAGTTACGGAACACCCTGGCCATAGCACTGAATGTGATTGGTGCAATGCTGCCTGCACTGATCTTTGATAAGGAGTTCCGGGTTCTGGCCATGAAGACTGGGCTGAACAAGGGCATCGAGATAGGAAGCAAGATGACCGAGGGAAAGGTTGCCGAAGCCCCTACGAAAGGCAGAACATAAAGTAGAACCGGTTTTCTCTCCGCAAGAACCACCTCTTCCAGATCAAAAATCTTCAAACAAGGAAGAGAGACAAGAAAAAATGGGAATACAATTTAAAGGGCCATTGTTAGGGCGCGCCGTAAGAAGTTTTTTGCCCTCTGAGCCTGAAAAAGTGGGCCAGGTTTACGGCAACTAGTGCTATCAAAAAAATCTGAAAGAAATCTAGCGATGGTATTCCTACGAGCGTTTGGCAAGTTTGATAACAACGTGTCCCGTCTAGCCGAAAGGTCAGCGGGGACAATCTGAGAAGAATCCCTGTTTCGCCGAAACTCTGGTTCATGATTGCTGGGTATACCGAGTACTCGAGATAGGCAGCGACAAGGGCAAGAGCCATCAATATGAGGTTCACAAGTATGAACCGCCCGTCCCAGTACCTCCGAGTGGACGAAGTCGGGGCGTTTGGTACAGCGGCAGTTGGAAGGTCTGACGGGGTCGAAACAAATGCAGGCGCGCTAGGTTCGGACTGATCTTCTCTAGACGATTTCAATTTCAATCGGGATCCACCTCTCACTTCTTTGTCCTGGAATACAGCGTCGTTGACTTTAGGAATCGGCTGTGCATTATTTTTTAGATCCCGTTTTTAGCCTTCCTCTTGCGAGCCAATACAATCTTGGATGGTTCTGAAGTATGTCGGACATGTTGTGCTTGCGCAGGTAAATCCGGATAATCTCATTTATCAGCAGGTAGATTGAGGAAAGCAGAAGCCATGTTAACGGAACGGTCAATTCCATGTAGCCCAACTCAAACGCCGCAAGAAGAACCCATAGAATCGTTGCAATAGTATGACCAGCTACGCGAAACACGTTTCGCTTGAAATCCAGCTCAACGCGGATATACATTGTGACCGCTGAAGCAACAATTACACCGGCGATGAGCTGGTCAAGATATGTCAAGTTGCCAGGAGCGCACGTTGCCCCTTTAATCGACCTCGAAATAGAAAAGTGTGTCCCCTGATTAGTCCATTTTCTACTTCGAAACCCAAAGTTACAAAACCACTAGATGCTTTTTCGGGTATGAGTTGAAGATCTATGAAAACGGCGAATGTGTGGGATGTTAGCGAGTCTCTTTGGGGGAAATTTCGTCGTGGCACAGCCTTGAATGCTAAGAAACGGCAAACGCAAAATCACCGCTTTCGTTTTCGTTTAGTCTCGTCGTAAAAATCGCATTGAGATAATCCGACACCTTCGTCTGGGAAAGCTCCTCCAATTTCGAGACAGATCCGTCCACGAGTTTTGCAGTCGAAGCTTTGGTAGGAAGCACAAATCCCGTTTCGATGTTAGCAGTTTCCGGTCCGTGGTTGTGGACTTTGATCCGAACACTATCCTGGGTGGAGTTGAGGCTGAAATCGAATTTGTTTTCCCCGACGCGGACATTTTGAATTCTCAGCTCTTTCCAAACTTCTCCGATGAATGGAACGACACTGAGTTCCGCGTTTTTACCTGGCGTAGGCCGCGGAGCGATTCCAAAAAGTCCTTGGACCATACTGGTCAGAAACATGCTGGCGGACCACGCCTGAATGAAACAGCCGGTAGGCTGGACAGGGTGCTGTCCCATGGGCGGCATGTCTCCGTAGAGCACTTCCTTGAAGTAATTTGACCCCATGTCGAGAGCTGAAACAAACCTCTGAGTGGTTGCGAGGCCTTCGTTGAACATGCCTAGCCTAAATTCGGACAATGCTACCCAACCGGTACAGAATGGCCATACCCCTCCCTTTTGATAGGATCGTGGGTCATAGTCGGGATCTTTCTTCGACCTTGTCCTGACGCCCCAATCTGTCATGAACTCGTAGCCCTCGATCTTGGAAAGTACTCTGTGGCTTGTCTGTTGATCTGTCACCCCCATGAGCACCGGAACAACCGAGTTGATCGTTATCGATCTGTTTGGCTCACCGGTGGGCTCGATTGTATCGTGAAAGAACCCCAGACTGTCGTTCCAGTATCTTTCCATAATCAGATTCTTGAGTCGCGTACCCTTTTCGAGCCATTCGCGAGATCTTGACTCATCGCCGACCGTGCTTGCAATGTGCGACCCGTCGAGTAAGGCTCTGCAAAAAATAGCCTGGACGTCCAGTGCGGATTTTCCCCTGTAGTAGGAGTCCATCCAAGTGGTGTCGATCAAGAAACCCTCCGGCCCGTGCTCCATGAATCCGTCGCCGTCGCGATCTCCGTCGATGCTCCATTCGATCGCCCTAACGATGTTGTTGTAAATGAACTTTACAAAGTTGATGTCTCTAGTCCAATCGAGGTAATTGCGCGCGGCGACTACGAACAGGGGCGTAGCGTCGGCCGAGTAGTAGTATACCGTTCCCTCTGTCCGGATCTCATGAGGTATCTCTCCTCGGTAGTATGGCTCTCTGAGCATGTCCTCTCCGTTAGCAGGCGCCTGAAATCTAGCGAGGAGGTTCAGATTTTCTCTGGCTCCGTCAAAGTCCCCGATAGATAGCAGCCCGAAGGTAGCCCAGCACATGTCTCTGCCAAAGTAGATTGCAAAGTGGGGCAAGCCAGCGAAGGTGCCTGTTCCGAAGCCGGGCTGATAGTGCTCTAGCATATGCAGGTTGACTTTGGACCACCTGAAAGCTCGAGTCAGCGCGTTCTCTGGATGAAGAATTTCGACGGTGTGTTCGAGGTAGTCTTTGTAGAGCATCGACTTTTCAATTGCGAGAGACTCGAAATTGACCATCGTGTAATTGAATTCGCCAAAAGCCTCCTGATATGATAGAGAACCCCCGGTGAGACAAAGATCAATCTCGAAATCACCGCCGCCGCTTCTTTCGCCGCTTTTTGGCCAATACTCACCCTCAATCTGTTCCGCTTCCCACTCTTCCTCTCTTTGTTCCTCCATAACCTCGTATTCGAGAAGGACGCTTCCAAAACGCGGCTTGTCAACGGAGGGCAGGTGTTCCGTGAGAATAGGATAGTTGAACTTGTCAAAACCGAGGTACTTTTTCCTTGCCTGCCTGTTCGCTCCGAAGATTCCAATCCAGTCCGCATGGCGATAGTGCTTTGCTATGACGGAAAAGTTGTCTTCGTTGTACAAGACTATTTCCTTCCGAACTTTGTACTGCTCGCCTGCCTGCTTCACTTCCCACATCAAGTTGAATTCGCATTCGGCGAGGAAGCGTAGTTTTGCCATTATGGAGGCAGAAGACCTCATGGGGCCATCAAGCCTTTTGATGACGAACCTCCAGCATATCGATTGCCGATGCTCAGGAATGAACATCAGCTCCCTCACCCTGATCCCCAGCTCCGGGATTTCGTATGTACGTTCAACATGGGAAAGCTTGGTCACAAACTCTACAGCGTATTGGTAAAGGAAGTAGACCTTGCTTCCATCTGAAACTGCAAAATGAACCCTATCGGCTAATTTGATTGGGAGAGACCAGACGCCGTGCCATCTCCCCTCAAACTTGCCCGATTCCATGCCTATGGCGTAGGTGTTTTTGCCGACTAGCGTGAAAGAATTTGACAAATTCTTCGAATCGGACCATCTATAGGTAGACTCCTCAATCTCAGAATCATCGGTTATACGCAACATCATATTCTCTGACCAGTCGCACCTCAGAAATAACTGGCTCTTCCCTTACATCTCTGGATGCCTTCAATTCTTCTTCTGAAGGCGCGGGGGAGAGAGTACAACTCAGTCTTTTTCTTCATTTAAAGGAGTTTGCGGTGGAATCTCCAAAGATTCGATCCTTTCGTGTCGATCTGAAATTTGATTGGCAACAGATTGATAGGTCGCAATTAGTTTAGGTAGGACGACCCTTGTGTCAAACTTCTTCTTTACCCATTTTATACCATTCAACCCCATTTCCGCTTTGAGCTTTTCGTCGAGGAGGATTTTCGTAATTGCTCTTGCTGTTGCATGCGAGTCATTCTCAGGAACGAGCAATCCTGCTAGTTCATCCGGAACTACTTCAGCCACTCCATTGATGTTTGAGGTTGCGCCAACGACAGGTTTGCCAGCGGCCATTCCCTCAATAAACACCATTCCGAACGCCTCGCGCGAGGATAGGCTGACAACAATGTCGGAGGCTGCGAACACAGAAGGAAGCATCTCGTTGGGAACGAAGCGCTTGAAGAAGAGAAGGCTATCTTTCGCACCCATCTTTTCCGCCATCTTCTTTAGCCTTCGCTTGCTCCTTTCTACCTCGTTTGTAAACACGTTATCATTTCCTAGCAGCAATACTTTCGCATCCGGTATCCAGTCCAAAACCTCCGGCAACGCCCTCATCAAGAGGTCCAGCCCCTTGCCTCGCATCGCGTCGAGGATCAGGTTTCCCTCCCTGCCCACAAGCCTCGATGGATAGAGTATGATTGGCGAGTCTTCTTCGACCCCAAGCATTCTTCTTACTGTCTTGCGGTCGGCTGCTCTGTACCTTTCAGAATCGACCATATTGGGGACGTGGGCAACCCTATCAGCGGGCACGCCAGCTTCCATGAGTTCGAGGGATATGCGCTTTGTAACGGTGACTATGCGATCCAGCGGAAAGTAAGTCAAGACGTATTGAGAGAAGATATCGTCGGCGTCGTTGTGAATCGTATTAACAACAGGATGTCGTTTCCTGTTCAGACTATTCAAAAAAGCCAGTAGGAACATCGCGTAGAACCGCATCTGATAATTGTGGAAGTGCACAACGGAAGGGTCGAATTCGTCGACTAGATTCTTGAAAAGGGTCGATACCTGAGAATACCTGAAATCATCCGCCTTTATGACACCGTTCGGGGGAACTCGCAGGAGGTCTGATCTTATTATCGTGACCCCGTTACGCGTTTCTTCTCTAGGAGTCTCACTTCCGATAGAGCTTGTTAATACCTGCACCTTGTGCCCCGACTTTGCAAGCGCTTCGCATGTGGTGTCGAGAACTGATTCAACCCCGCCGATTACTGGATTGAAAAAAGGGCTGACAATTTGTATTCTCATTTTGACAGGCATTCAACTCGTGAGGCAAGTTCAATCCTTGACGGATGGCTCCGTTCTTCGTTTTCGGTAACAGCGCTGAGAGAGCCGCAGTTCATTATTTCTCTAATTTTATTCGAGAACCCACATTGGATCAACAAAAAATTTCAAAAGAAAAACATGGGCGTGGACAGTTATATCAATTGTCGAGAATTTGGAGTATGTTCAAGAAAATATCGAATGTCGATTTTGCCTGAGCATTGCACATTACAGGAATTGAAGATAGATTTTAGAATTGCACTGGAAACTACCTTTGCTTACAGAACGAAGTCGGAGACAGGAATCCCCCGGTTGAATGTGACAGATTTCTTACGCAAGCAGGAGTTTCTCTCAATTCTTGAAGTTACGGATTCGCCGGTGATAACCGTCTTTGCAGCCAAATGGTGCGGATACTGCCTGAGGTTCATAGATCTCGCAAAGAGCGTTGATTTTGGGAAAGATCGGAAGCTTTACCTTGTAGATGCAGACAGCGATGATGGCTCGCTCTGGGATGAATACAATGTGGCGATTGTTCCGACAATTGCAGTATTTCAGAGAGGCCAGATTGTCTTCAGACAGGATGGTAGAAGCATGGTTGGGCTTGTAAAGGGAGACTTGGAGAGGGCGATCAATGCGGCTGAAGCAGCTGACAAGCTCTAGATGATCCACGGATAGTACGCGAAGACTGTCAGGGCGACCGCAGCGCAGAAGGAAATTGCCCATCTGGTCTTGTCCCAATGGAAGACCATCGTTCCGTCGAGAGATCCGAATGGTATAAGATTGAAGATGGCAATCCAAGAGTTGAACATCGCAAGTTCGAGAAAAGCAATACCGAGAAGGGAGGCGCTGAGGCGCGATAGAATCAGGCAAGCAAAGCCCAGCGCCAAGTTCAGTCCGGGACCGATCAGTCCAATCGCGCCCATAATCTCGCTTCGAGCAGTTCCCTGAATATTCGTCTGGCCGGGAGCCAAGAACTTGATTGGAAATAGGACGCTAACAATGGTCATCATCAGGCCGTAGGCATTTGTCCGAAATTCCGCCCACATTCCGTTCCTCCGGGCGAGAAATTTGTGGGCCATCTCGTGCCCAAGGAATGAGACAACAAACCCCGGTACTAGCAAAAGGAGCAACCAAGAGTGGGCAGTGAACAAAAGCATGTCGACACTCCAGCTGAGAGAGAGCCCGACGGCCACCATGACGGCTGTTGCAAGCAGGATGTGTTTCTTTTCGACCTCTGAGAACAGGCCAGCGTACCTCAGCCTGAACCTGCTCCGACCAGACCGTATGCTCGGAAAGTACTGGTTCTCATCCTTTCTGCTCCCACTCCTGGGAGACTGCTGAATTCTGGCATAACCAGGATGAAGTGGACCTCCAACGCGCGGGCAGGCATGATTCTCCGGGAGACGGTGCTCACCGCAAAATGACTCGCCGCAATAATTGCATCTGAATGGGAGGCCTTCCCCTTTGTCACGCTCGCAGTAGTGGCAAAGCATACGGCAAAAGCAGGATTTCCTATTGGCTCATTATCATATTTACTCTTATCGGTAATTCTAACTGGTACCGTCAAGTTAAGCCCAGTAAGATAAAGGGTTATGGCCAGAAGGACTGATCTCTCATGTTTTTGGTGATGACAAACACGGAAGACGAGTTCCTCCTAGCCACA
>JAJPHP010000028.1 GCA_021325255.1 Nitrososphaerota archaeon
AAATTCAACCATATCAACAACTGGATCAAGGTGTTCTGGCTGCACCATCAGCCGATGTACCAATCATTCATCAACGGGATCAAAAGTGTCCTTAAGTAAACGGCGCAAGAAATGGGTTGGAAGAGAATATAGGGAGAGAACAAACCAGCTACACCTTGCCCGATTTCGAACTAGAGGTCGGCTAGGCGATGAGAGGAAACTAGAGTAAACAGCACGAGCGAGGTTAGATTCCGAAAGAACGCACCAGTAATCGTTGTTTAGAATGCCAAGCAAGGATCAGAATCGTCATTGAGGGGACCCGCCAAGGTTTTATGAGAAGTGCGCATACTGGATACCATTATAGAGCCGTTAGAAAATACTCAGTTTTCCTCCTAACGTTATGGAAAGTGGAAAGGACGTTTGACAAAAGATTAAGAGAGGCGTCTACGGCCAATCAGCCACGACTTTCAAATCCTCGTCAAAACTGCCGAGCTCATGGTACTTCCTATCTAAGGAGAGTGAGATCTATTCTTACATGAAGGCAATGGTTCTTCACAGTCCTGCGAAGGCGGAGCAGCAACCGCTTAAGCTCGAAGAGGATATCCAAATTGGCCACCCCAAAGAAAATGAAGTTCTAGTGGACGTCGAAGTATGCGGCGTATGCAGAACAGATCTTCATGTCGTAGAAGGCGATCTTCCCCCTGTTCTCGCTCGCGTCATCCCTGGACATGAGATCGTTGGGATCGTAGAGAAGATGGGGGGCGGCGTTCGTACTCTTGCCGTGGGAGACAGAGTCGGCGTCCCATGGCTGCACCACACATGCGGCAGGTGCGAGTTCTGCATCAACGGCAGAGAGAACCTGTGCAACAATAAGGTTTTCACAGGCTACACGGTTAATGGTGGATACGCGCAACAAGTTCTTGGCGAAGAAGGCTTCGTGTTCAGACTTCCTGAAAACGTAGAAGCTAAGAGAGTGGCTCCTTTTCTTTGCGCGGGGATAATTGGCTACCGCGCATTCAAAGTCGCTCTCCCAGGGCCTGGCGGTCGAATAGGTTTCTTTGGGTTTGGCGGTTCCGCCCACCTGATACTTCAGTTCGCTTCAAAGCTCGGGTATGAAACAGTGGCGTATTCAAGAAACACTGCGCACCTTGAGCTTGCAAAAAAACTAGGAGCGTCGGAGGCCATCCTGTCGAAGGAAAACAGACCCAATCAAGATGAGGCAAAGCGCGACCTGGATGGCGCGATTGTCTTTGCCCCCGCCGGCTCCGTCGCACTAGAAGCTTTGAGCTACCTGAAGAAAGGGGCGACTGTAGCAATCGCTGCAATACACATGGACACAATTCCTCCGATAGAGTACGACAAGTACCTTTTCGGCGAGAGGAAGGTAGTGAGCGTTGAGGCAAACACGCGCACCGATGCAAAGGAATTTCTCGAGTTGGCGACCCGCTTGAATCTAGATTCAGCGGTCACCATGAGGCCTCTTGCAGAGGCAAATGAAGCGCTCGTTGACCTGAAGAATGGACGAGTCAGCGGTGCCTTCGTCCTTGATTGCAGGTAGTCCATCATGAGGAGAAAAAGACCGCGCGGGATCTCTATGCTAGGAAATTACACTGGTTCCAAGTAATAGAGATCACCAGTGAACTTTTAGGACATCTCGCTTATTCTGTTGATGTATCTAATGGCTTCGCAGTGGACTTGCTGAGCGAGGTTCGGATTATCGCGGGCGATGTGGGAGGGACGAAGATCAAGCTTTCGGCGTTTTCACTCGATGGGCTCTCTATCGAGTGCCTTGCCGAGAGACAGTTTCGGACGCGGGACTATTCAAGCTTCGAGGAACTCCTGCACGCTTTCATGTCAAATACCTCGCTCGCAGGGCAAAGTATAGAATTCGCCTGCTTCGGTGTCGCCGGCCCAGTGATCAACGGGCGTTCAAAGTTGAGCAATGTGGAGTGGGTAATCGACGAGAAGGTACTTTCAAGTGGACTGCCCGAGTTTCAAAATGTCAGGGTGCTCAATGATCTTGTAGCCACTGCGAATTACGTGCCCCACTTAGATGAAGACGAAGTTCAACTTGTAAGCTCGGAGAGTGAAGGAGAGACGCGAAGAAGTCGCAGAGCGCAACCCTCCTTTGGATCAATCGCGGTAATAGCTCCTGGGACAGGTTTGGGAGAAGCGTTTCTCACCTGGGAGCAAGAGACCGGGCGCTGGGAGGCCCGTGCATCAGAGGGAGGGCACTGCGACTTTGCACCCGCCTCGACTTCCGAGGCAGGCCTTTTTGAGTACCTTCTTGAGAAATTCAAGCATGTCAGCTTCGAGCGGGTTTGCTCGGGGCCCGGAATTCACAACATCTCTAGATACTTCCATGAGTTAGGCGGTCCAAAGGCCGAGGACTGCCCAGCACTTTCAATAATTGACGGGGTGGATATTGGCGACCCCACTCCGCTGATTGTTAGTGAGGCTCTGAAGGCAGAAAACGCGTGCATGAACTGTGCAAGGACCCTTGACACTTTTGTTTCGATACTAGGCGCTGAATCGGGCAACTTGGCCCTGAAGGTTCTAGCGACAAACGGGGTATTCGTTGGGGGAGGCCTTGTGCTCAAAGTTCTCCCGCTCATGATGAGGGGGCGCTTCATGGAGTCTTTCGTGAGAAAGGGCAGAATGTTCGAACTCCTCTCTCGCGTTCCTGTCAAGGTTATCCTAACTGACAGAGCGGCACTGCTCGGCGCGGCACGTTATGCGCAAGATATGGCCTTGGCTGGAGAAGTGATTCAGCGAACCGGCAGCGGTCAAATCAGCGCGGAACGCCGTTGAGTTCAGGCATATTTGATCGCAGAGCTTTGTTTTGGCCATGTTCGATCTTCAAGAGACTTGAAACCCATTCCTCTTTCCAGTTTCCGTCTCCGAAGATCCTGTGGATGACATTCACAGTTTTCAAGCGGACGAAAATCTCTTGAACACACGGCAGATCGCGAAGGTAATCCAGAGGTTTCGCTCCGGTTCTCTGGCCATGATTCGAGTCGAGAGTTCCCACAGACCGCTACTCTCCTGTCGGGCGCGGAACCAATCGAGGCCTTCTTTGGTTTTAGGATGATCAGCTTCAAAACCCAGCAGTGAAAGGGAGTCAAGCGAGGATAGCAGATCCGTAAACCAGAATGGAAATGAGAAGCTCGTCCAGAAACTCGGGGCGCGCCTGTCCGAATATGTGTCGGCCTTGAAGAATCTGGACGCCAGCAGCTCGCCTGCGACTTTTGCTTCTTCTGATCTCCTGTATTCGGAATGGGCTGCAAATGCCCGGAGGACTATCCCTGTCACAAGGTGCGAGAATGGTTTCGCCCTGTCGGGTTGAATTGTCTTGCGCTGGTGAAAAATTTGCCGATCCAACTTCTTGCCAACCGTTCTCAGAGGAAAGGCCCAACCGCCGTCATTCTGGCGGATTGAGAGCAGCCACTTGAATCCGCGCCTGATGTGAGGATCATGCGGGTACCCTGCCTTAATCAGCAGCTCCATCATTGCTGCTGAGTAATATGGGACGTACTGATTGCCGCAGATTCCTCGAATATCTCCCTCCTCTGTTTGGTTAGCAAATAGAAAGTCAGAGGCCCCTACGGATTGCAACGTGATTCTTGTTCAATCCATACTTTTCAACAAGAATCCTCAAGATGCGGAATGTCTCGAGCTGGTTATAGTCCTCAGCAGATCTGATGTGCTCCCTTCCGGCGGGGTACCTCCAGGCTCCATTCTCGAGTTGGACATCTGTTATCCTACCGACCTCTGGCAACTGCCAGACCTTTTCATCAATATCTCCGATGTCCTCATCCAAAAGGTCGCGTCTGGTCAAGTAGCGAGGAGAGATGTTTTTGGAGGCAAGGAGCAGAGGTATCGCGTCAAATTTCAGCCCACTCTTCCAACAAGCCCACCTGACTTGAACAGATGCTTGGATTCTCTCTTATTTCTATGACACGATTCTCACTTGTGATAACAATCGGGTATTCCTCCATGTAACTTGGCCACGAAGAAAAGCTTTGGGCGTGTATGCTTCACACCCTTTCTGAAGCTAATGCATGAGTTCGCTACATGTTTGGAGACCCAAACTCTAAAGAATTCAATAACTAACATAGCCAAGCACCGAGTCTGCCGTGCAGTTTTCCGACGAGAAGCCGAAGGGTCTTTCAACTGCTGAGGCTGAACAAAGACTCCGGGAGACAGGACCAAACGAACTTGCCAGACCTTACACTGTAAGTTTCTTGGGCATCGCTGAAGAAGAAATTATTGAACCCATGATTCTGCTCCTGCTTACGGTAGGAGTCCTATACACTATTTTCGAGTGGCCGCATGTAGAAGATGCCATAACGATCTTCACTATCATTTTCATCTTGGTCTTCGTAGAAATCTGGAACGAGTACAGAGCCAAGAAATCGATATCTGCACTTTCTGCGCTTGCAGCGCCTAAAACCAGGGTCATACGGGATGGCAAAATAATCGAGGTTGAAGCCAAAAGAATTGTTCATGGCGATTTGCTAGTTTTCACAGAGGGAACTAGGATTGCAGCTGACTGCAAGCTGACTGTTTCATATGACATTCAAGTCGACGAGTCCGTCTTGACAGGCGAGTCCCTTCCTCGAGATAAGAAGGTCGGAGACGAAGTATACGCGGGAACACTTGTCCTTTCAGGCGAAGGCGAGGGCGAGGTATACGCGACGGGCAAGAACACCAGGTTTGGAAAGATATCGGCCCTAGCTGCAGTAATCAAGCCTCCAAAGACGCCCTTACAACTATCCATGAAGCAACTATCAGTGAAGCTCGCCTACGTGGCCATATTTTTCAGCATAGCCATCCCAATCCTAGGCTTCATACGCTATGGATACCAGGACTTGGCAAAAGACTCAGAACTGATCCTGACGGGATTAGCCCTGGCGTTTGCCGCCATCCCTGAAGAGCTGCCAATAATAATTACAATGATTCTGGGCCTGGGGTCATACAGACTCTCACGGAAAGGATTTCTGGTCAAAAAGCTCAAAGCTGCAGAGACTCTGGGGGACGCAACCGTCATCCTCACAGACAAGACGGGCACGATCACGGAGAACAAGATGAGGGTGGTCCAAGTCTTTCCTCTCCAAGAAGAATCCCGAACCCTCAGTGTGGCCCTAGCAGCGTTGACAGAAATGTCCCTGTCTCCAACTGACAAAGCGGTTCTCGAAAAAGCTCAATTATTGAATTTACAAGTTGATTCTGGTGTGGTGATTCACGAACGAGGCTTTCAATCAGGGAAACGGACGAAAGCGGTTCTCCGTGAGAAGAATGGAGTCTTCAAACTCTCAATCGTAGGCGCGCCCGAGGAAATCTTGGACTCTGGCGATGACGTTTTCCGACAAGAACTGGATAATGCTGCAGCAAAGGGAAGAAGGATCATCGGCGTCGCGGAGAAGACAGTTTCTGCCAAAGAAGCAAAGTTGTTGCCGCTTTCAGAATTGGAGGGAAAGTGGGACTTCATAGGTCTCGTCGCGATTGAAGATCCCCCACGTGCCGAAGTGAGGGAAACAATCGAAACCACCGGCAGAGCAGGAATCAGAACCATCATGGTTACGGGGGACCACCCGCAGACTGCGGCCTACGTGGCGAGAAACATCGGGATCAACTCGGAAAGAGTGGTCAAGGGCGAAGAACTCCAGCGACTTCAGGATAATGAAACCCAAGAGATTGTTAGGAACGCCTCGGTCTTCGCAAGAACCACACCAGAGGACAAATACAAACTCGTGAAGGCGTTGCATGCGAACGGAGAGGTGGTAGCGGTCACGGGTGATGGGGTCAACGACATTTTAGCTCTGAAGGGAGCAGACGTTGGCATCGCAATGGGTACTAGAGGCACGGATGCGGCCAAAGAAGCTGCAGACGCTGTTTTGATCGATGACAATTTTGTAACAATAGGCCGCGCAGTGTTTGAAGGCCGCACCTTATTCGACAACCTCAGAAAAGGAGTCGACTTCTACTTGGCGATTAAAGCCGCGCTCATCTCGCTATTCATTTTTGCCTTGGGCATTGAATATTTTAACCCGGCCATGCCATTGCCTTTTACTCCGATACAAATCATCGTCCTTGAGCTGTTCATGGATCTAGGCGCTTCTGCAGGATTCGTCACCGAACCTGCCGAAAAGACAATTTACGAAAGAAAGCCCCGAGGCTCCAAGGCCAGATTTCCTGATTCGAAAATGATAACGGGAATTGCTGTTTCCGCATCAAGTTTATTCCTGGCTGTCATGCTTGCTTATTTCTACGCTTGGTCACAAGGAGCAGACGCCGCGACGGTGCAAGCGTACGCCTTCTCAGCATGGATCATAGGCCACGTTTTGTTGGCCTTTGTCATGCGCTCCGAAAAGGAGCCTTTGTACGCATTGGGCCCGCTGTCGAACAGAGTAATGGACCTCTGGGCAGTTCTGGCGTTCACATTTCTGATTGTGGCATTTGCAGTACCGACGGTCACGAGCCAACTCAGACTGGTTCCCATCGGCGCAGAACAACTTGCCGTGATAGTAGGCTTCTCCTTGATAGCTATAGTTTGGCAAGAAATCGCAAAAATAGTACTACACAGACGAAGTCGCACCGCGACAACTTAACGCCCAAGAATTCTCTTTTTGTGTGTGATGAACGGAGGAAACTAATGCTACTCCGTTAGCCGCTATCGGTTTTAACTGTGGTCTTGGCGAACGCAAAGCGAAATCAGGAAGAATCCAGAGTAGCGCTATTTCCCATCGACCAAGTCTATACGGCCTTTAAGCTGTTCGCAGCCTATTTCTAGAAGACCAATTGCTACGAGAAAATGCCGATAATTGTCCTAAAGCGCAAGTTCTCTTGGACCAGTTGAAAGCAACGAATTAGCTTCGGACTTCAAGGATTGGTGCCGGGGACGGGACTCTCACTGCCAGAGCTCTCTGTTGGAAAACTCATGGACATTTTGATCCCGCGACCCCCAGATCTCTTATGCTGTGGGATTATGAGTATCACCCTCCTCAACATCTTCTTCCCCTATCAGTCGTGAAACCGACCGTCGTTCACTCTCTTTTTGGCACCGAATAACGGTGCCCAGAGCGCCGCAACAGCCGTACACTTCGAAAGGGTGCATGTAGCCCTCTATATGCCCGTATATCTCTAGAGGCTGGTGCTCTAACCAGGCTGAGCTTTCGGGACCGCGACGTGTAAATCGCTTCCTTAGTTACCCCGGCCCAAGTTAAGGCCCCCGGCAAGTTGAAAATTTTCTAATCTTCGGTTTATAAGTGTTGAAGAAGAGCGCAGCTGTGCAAATAAAAGTACATGCTAGAGCTTAGTACCGCAGTTGTGACAGAATCTCTCGTCTTCCGAGACTCCAGAACCACATTTTTGGCAAAACCGCGGACTAGTCCCTGAGGGCGGCGGGGGAGGCGGAGTGGCAGGTCTGGGAGGTGAGGGCCACATCGGCTCCGGTTTCATCGAGTCGTAAGGTGATCTCGGCTGAGTTTGTGGGTATGAAGTAGAAGGCGGAGGCGGGGGCGAGATGGCGCCAGCCTGTCGAGCGGTTGAAAGCGCAGAGTAGTAACATACGATCATCGAGGAAGCAACGAGCGGAAACAGAAGCGCTAGGAAGAAACTCCCCACCACGTTTGATACCACACCGCTCAAGTCCGAAGGGACGACAAGAGAGGCTATCGTTCCGACCACGTCTGAGCCGACGTATGCGATGAAAATCATAACGATGTTAATTGCGAGTGTCTTGATCCAACGTCCGGACACAAGCTGTCTGCTTTGCCCTATTGCCGAGCCTGCAGATTTGTTGCCGAGCGCCGAGGCACAGAGTGAGTAGTATAGCAAGGTCCCCAAGATTATCGACCCCACGATTACCAAGATCAGCCCGAGCCAGACTAGTAGAACGGCGATGAAAGTGGTTACGGCGAGACTGGCGTAGTTGAGTCTCTGGAGAGTCGATGGGCGCGCGGAATTTTGTGTTTCTGCTTCCGGAACCGCCGCTTCCTGTCTAACGCGTTGACCCATCTTCCTGATAGCCACACCACACGAGAAATAGAGAACGAACCAGCTTGCAAAGTAACTGACGTAGATGAAACCTATCGCCGTAAAGACCTTGCCTGCCAGGGAGAGCAACTGGTCGGGTGGAAGGCTCTGGACGTTATTTGGGAGCGTCGGAATCTGTGTTACATTCATAAAAAGCAGTGAGAGGAGCGAAGTAATAATTCCGGCGAGCACAAAAATCGGGGCCAGAGTCGCGTAGAACCTTCGCGTATACTCTAGCGACTTCCAGAATAGCCCGCCAATTGAAAGCTCTCGGTCAATTGCGAGCCGCGACGCAGAACTGTCGGGCGTAGTTTTCTTCCTTCTCCTTTTCCTTTGCTTCCTTTCTTCTCTCTTTCGCTATTTTGGAGGAGATGATCGCAAGAAATTACGCTGCTAAAATTGGACTTAAAATCGTTGCTTTGCGAGCGGGCGGAATAGACTACCAAGAACAAGATCTATGGAAAAAGATGGAACGGATGAGCTCAGCAAAGTTCGTACTTGCTTCGGAGAATTGCCTTATACAGAGATCTTTTTCCGAGGCGATATTCAGCTCGTCAATTTCAGAACCACAGATTCAAACGATTTCTAGCGCAGGGCTTCCAGAATTTCTCTGCTATATGTTGCCCTAAGCTGGACAATGCATCTGTGGGAGGCTAGGTGAAGAAAGCACATGAAGGTTCCGCAGGCGCAGTAGCACTCTGCGATTTCCTTGCACTTGCTGCACGATACAGACCTACCTAACACTTTGACCTTCTGAACCACTGCAAATATCCGTCCAACGGGTCACTGAATGGTGTCAGCAGCTAATAATTGGTATGCTCGATAATTCTGTATCTGTAGTATGCACTTTCCATTAAGAGAGGGTGGCCAATATCTGTCGGACTTGTCTATTTTTCTAGGATCACTGTTACTACAATTAGAACATAGGGTGACCAAAGGGTGTTGTCCAGCGCCGCACGCCTCGAACAGAATTGCTAGCAGTGAGGAAATCACTTCCTCTTTGCTTGCGTAAACTATATTCCCGCTTCGATCCGTGAGGTTTCTCCACGTGTACTAGTCTTTCGTAAGATTACATTCGCATACAATTCAACTTTAGTAAGATGGGTGTAAACTTTGAAGTTCGGATATCAACAGCCGGCACACGACTTTCCTGAGGAACGGCAGAAAGACACGTTCCACAGTCTCGCCCAAATCGCTCGGGAGTGCGAATCGCTCGGGTATGATTCCTTCTGGCTCATGGATCACCTGATTCAAATCGAACTCGCAGGAAAGAAAGACGCCCCAATTCTAGAACCGTATGTATCCCTCTCTGCGATTGCCTCTCTTACATCCACCATAAAGCTCGGGGCGCTGTGCACGTGCAACATTTTCCGCAGTCCCGCGCTTGTTGCAAAGATGGGCGTGACCTTGGACCAGATCTCAAGGGGCAGGTTCTGGCTGGGGATCGGAGCTGGCTGGTACCAGGAGGAGGCGAGAATGTACGGATACGGTTTCCCCGCGCCTCCGGACAGGTTGTCAATGCTTGAGGAATCGGTGAAAATCATCAAGGACTCTTGGTCACGCAGCGCCAGAGTTCATCATAATGGCAGCGATCCCGGAAATCTCATCGAGGACTCCGGCCTCACCTTCCACGGAAGGTTCTACGGCATAGAAAATTTCGTTGTCTCCCCTCCACCCGTCCAGAGGCCTCATCCCCCGATTCTCATCGGAGGAGGGGGCGAGAAGGTCACTCTCGGCCTAGTCTCAAAGTACGCAGACGCATGCAACTTTTTCCCAAAGGGAGCTGCGCTTGAAAGGAAATTACGGTTGCTGAAGCAGCGCTGCATGGCTGAGGGGCGAGACTACTCTTCTATTCTAAAGACGAAACTTGCGACAGTGATGTTTGGGGGAGACGAGCAGGACGCGCTACAAAAGATTTCCAGGTACAAGCCTCGATCCATGTCACTTGCAAGCTATGCGCTTTCTACACTGTTAGGGACGCCAGCGCAAATGGTAAGGGAAATCGAAGGCCTGAACACCATTGGAATTGATTATCTGATCGTAAATTTCAGAGGAAAGTATAGCCCAGAAGACAAGAAAAAGTTTTCCGAAGAAGTCATGAGCTCATTCTGACGATTCCTATTCCTTTGAAATTTTTCTCCTCCTACCTAAAGCATCGAGGGGCGGTGAAAAGAATTAGTGCATAACCATGGTACTAGTAGGAGAAAAGAATTCGTCACGCAAAGCAACCCATCACTTTGCAGTACATCTTTTCCACTAATCACATCAACCAAATTCGATGAGGGAGTAGCATAGCCCCGCTCCTTAGCAGTGAGTAGAAGAAGAGTAGGAACGATTAGTGGCTTGCAAGCGCACATGGAGTTTTTATTTTTGCGTTGAAGGTTGGTCTCAAGATCGAGCAGGGCGGTCTCTCTTACAAGCAAATCATCAGGCTGGCAAGTTTGGGAGAGGAACTGGGTTACGATTCAATTTCGCTGGGCGACGATTACCAAGACGAGTTTCACTCCGAGAATGGTTTGACCAGCCCGTCGCTTGATCCGTGGACTGTTCTGTCTGGCATCGCTCTCAACACCGATCGGGTCAAAATAATGACGCTCGTAACGAACAACCTCATTCGCCATCCTGGCCTTGTTGCCAAGATAGCATCCACTGTGGATCTGATAAGCAAGGGGAGGCTCGTCTTTGGTATTGGAGCTGGGCGCCCTCCGACGCACTCCTCCCCAAATGTTGGCGAAGGTCCCTTTGTCAATTTTCCTGACAAAGCAACTCGCGCGCGCATGCTCGATGAATCTCTCCAAGTAATTCTCAAGCTCTGGACGGATGAAGGCGATTCTTACTTCGAAGGCAAGTACTACAAACTCGAACGTGCGGAGAGCCTCCCCAAACCCCTACAAAAGCCCCATCCACCGGTACTCGTCGGCGGCAAAGGAAAGGATGCACTTCTTCCGATCGTTGCAAAGTACGCAGACATTTCGAATTTCTTCTTGGCTACAGAACTTCCGGTGCAAGAGTGCGAGCGATTGCTCGATGCCCTAAGATTGGAGTGCGAGAAAGCTCGCCGCAACTTTAGCGACATACGAAAGACGCTGACCGTCCCATGCTCAATTATCGAGACCAAAGATACGCTGGAGAGGGAGAGAAAGAGAGAAGAGCGAGCTAAATGGGAGAACAGTCAAGGCGGTGGAAAAGTCACGAGACCCGCCGGGCTCTATGGAACTCCTGAAGAAATTACTGAGCAACTTCAAGGCTGCGAGAGAGCTGGAGCGGAGGGCGTAATCATATCCTTTCCCAGTTCATTGCAGGAAGACATGGCCAGACTCTTTGCAGAAAAAATTCTGCATCGCGTTTCCTAAACTGCACCGCTGTAAGATAGCTTCTCTTAGATTGCTGTTTAGTTTTCTTTCATTCCTAGCTTTCGGCTAAGGGGGAGTAGCAGGAGAGGAAGAGACCTTGCAAGTTACTCGTGAAATCAATATATTGAGTTACGATTCATACACTCTTCACCAAGAAGGAACGTCCTCTCGCTTGACCGAATCTTCAAGGCCGAACCAGATCTCAATAGTCCTTGCTACGTGGTGTCCACACTGCGTACCTCTCTCGCTCGAAATGACAAAGAAAATGTCCGAAGACCTTGCGATTCCCTACAGGGTGCTTGACATTGACGGCAAGGAGAGCGGCCCCCTTGCGGACAGACTTGTAAAGACCTGCGGCGACAACTCGGAGGACTATATCGTTCCACAGGTATTCCTCGAATACGCCAATGGGACGGTCAGACACGTGTTTACTGGCTTTTCGGAAGCAACTGACGCCACGAGGAAGCACTGGAACGATTTCTTTGAGAGCTCATTTTACTCGACATTGAGAAGAAAAGCATAGGTAAACCGAAGGAGACACCTTCGATGGTTTTCGGTCAGCTGTGATGTCCATGCGAATCCTGATCCGATTCACACTGAGAGCAAAGCTTGCTCTTTTCATCACTGATTTCCTTGACGAATAACCTCCTTCCGCATCCTCCGTCCTCCTTTGAACAAAGGAAGGTACCTCTCTTCTTCTCTTCATCACTCTGCGGATAAAATGTCCAGTAAAATTGAGTGACCCCAGTTGCCTTGCCTGCCTCTGGCAAGTGAGCAGGTGCAATGAGTCCGATCTTCTCCTCTGCGTCACGGCCGAGTTCCCACCCGTGACGAGTGGCATACCTTATGTCTCTGGATCTTAACAGGTCTCCAACCTGTTCGCGCAAGAATCGCTCGAACCATTCTTGGTCTGGCCTGTCAGCAAAGTACACAACCCTTGTAACGTAGTTATCAGGGCATGCATATGCTCCAATTAGGATTGCAGAGTTGTTTTGATCATTCTTTTCCAATATCGGCACGAATCTGGTTGGCCTAGAGCAATGCCTCGAGCATTTTGCGTTGGGAACTATCAGAAACTCCCTTGCAAAATCGACGGTACTATACCCTTTAGAGACCAAAGCGGGGAAAAATCACACTCTGCTGGCAGTAAAGGAAGGCTTGGGTCTACATAGACTTTCTCTCCGAGGGCGGAATCAGGAGAATGAGTTTACCCGTACCCCTTGAAGGGGGAAGAGCCTCGACCTGAACGCCAGCCAGAGCGGATGTGGGCATTGAGATTCTTGCATCCTCCACTCCGAGCAGGTCGGAGATGAGACTCGATACGAAGGGCTGGTGTGATACAACGAGGACGTTCGCAGTCGGCGCCATATCAAGTATGGGGCGGTATTTCGAAAGAAATCCGTAGAATTCATATGGCGTCCTGCTGGGTTCGAGCGTTTCCTCAACAACGGGTCTTGCGTTCTTCAGCGGAGTGAGCATTTGACACGCAATCTCCGCAGTTTGCTTCGCGCGAGTAAACGGACTACACAGCACCAAATCTACTCGCTTGCCGAAGCTTTTCATCGACTCAAAAGTGTTGACGACATTGATTCTGCCAATTTCACTGAGCGAGCGTTCGTCGTCTGCTTTGGCAGTACTCTTGGGCTGCGCCTCGCCGTGTCGCATTATGTAAAGTATCATAACCAACAGACTGCGCCGTTTACTTAAGGACACTTTTGATCCCGTTGATGAATGATTGGTACATCGGCTGATGGTGCAGCCAGAACACCTTGATCCAGTTGTTGATATGGTTGAATTT
>JAJPHP010000049.1 GCA_021325255.1 Nitrososphaerota archaeon
CCAAAGTCACGGCAATTGGATTCTTTGTATATGGGTTGTATCGCGCATATCTTGCATCTGCTGCCCTGATTTTCCTTACGGTCTACCACAATCTCGAGCTATACAATGCATTCGACGCCTACCTCGTAATTGCGGTTACATTGACCTTTCTTGTGGTTGGGATTCTCTCATTCCCCGTCGGCATACTACTCTTGAGAGGGAGCAAGGTCGGAGCAGTCGTAGGCACTTTGATTATGGTCTTGAACGTATTCATCAACCTAATGGACCTTGTGGTCGGAGTGATTACCCTTACACCGGGTTTAGTTGCTGGGCTGTCGTGTTTGCTCATACTAGTGTGTCTATCTGCAGCTTCATGGTGGAAGCTGTCATGATTACTCGGATCACTATTGTGTGTGCCTCCCTGTTATGCTAACATTATCCTCCAGTCCGTCATCGTCGAAAGGGTCTCCGTACAAACACAGAGGTTAAAGCTGATTGATTGCGAGAACTATGCCAGCGGCCCCAGTAGCTCCAGTAGAGTGTCACAGCTACAGTTTCTTTGGATACGGCTGTTTTGTCGAAGGAATAGTGTACTTAATTGTTGGAGCGTTTTTCTTCGTCTTTCTACTGTATCTATTCCGATGGTATAGGAGATTGGGAAAAAATACTGGTGAGGTCGCCGATACTTGACTACAAGTGGAACTTTCTATTACGCCGGCTTTCTCGGCGGAATCTTCAGTACCGGGTGCCAGAAAGGGCACCAGTTAGGCTGCTTGAGCGCGCCAAATTCCCCAGCTTATCAATCTTGGCAAGCGTCCCAAAGTACACCTTCAAGTTCCACTGGCACGTACACTACAACAGTAACTAGCACCTCTTCTACACAAGGGTCTACCCAATCTACAACAACAACTGCGGTGACAGTTACGACCACTACGGTCACTGTAACAGCAATTCCGAGCACAACCACATCGACAAACCCTTATTCATCCCTTCAGTCAATAACTTCATTCTCTACCGCCGATACTAGCGGGTCAACTTACACTGGTACGGTGGACATTCCCAACATTGATGCATGCACATTTGTTGACGCTCTGGCTGCTTCATGCGAACCAGAGATCACTGACCCTGCTCTGGGCAGTTTGGCTGGGTAATCTGTAGCTGGACAAGAGGGGTTCATTGTGGGAGGAGCCGCTGGTTTCATCCTAACGGAACAACAACCTCAGTAAACTGGAATGGAAGACTCTTGTTTGCAAATTGCAGTCCAAGCATCATTTACAGTACAGCTTCGGAGGGCCTTCACCAATTCTCATTTAAAGGCATACCCGTCTACAGCGACGCTCATAGATTCATAACTGGTTAAAGACCACGATGTCCAGCACGAAAGATCAAGGTGAAAATAACCCCAAAGCAACGTGTGGAAAACGACTGTGAATAGAACATTTCCCTCAGTAGCCGAGAGAGAAAAGAAAAACACATGAATTTCCAAGCCAGCTATCTAGTAAGACCCTCTGGAGTAAAGGAAATAATCACCATCTGTGAAGGCTTTCTTGAACCATGGGAATTGAGTCACGCCCGTAAAGCAGTTGAGCGAAAGACGGAAAGCAAGAGTGGAAAGCAAAGCAAAGCAGTAGTGAGAGGAAGAAGGAACAAAGGAACTTCAAGAAGCAGAAAAGTGCCGAGCAAGAGGGAGACACAAGTTAGCGCTGAACTTTACTCGCAGCTCGCAAAGAAAGTTGTAAACGATTCTCTACGTCTCAAGCAAGGAGAGACAGTCACTGTCGAGACATGGAACAACGGGATTCCATTCGCAAGACAGGTAGTAATCGAGGCAAGAAGAATCGGCGCTATCCCTCTCATGATAGTTGAGGACGAAGAGGCCTACCTAGACGGAGTGAAGAACATGCCGAAGGAGGTGCTAGGAAAGATGGGGCAACACGAGTACAACCTCATCTCAGGGACAAACGCCTACGTCTTCATCCCGGGTCCGCCGATAGCTGCCTATGCCCCGATGATTACAAAGGAGGAAAATGTCGCAGCGACATCCTACAACAGCTCATGGTATGAAGCCGCAGAGAATGCAAAACTCAGGGGCGCCAGATTGACCTTCGGGTACGTCGGAAAGGACCTCGCAAAGTTACTAGGAAAAAAGGAGGAGGATATCATATCACATCAGATTAGGGCCGCTCTCGTTGATTACGACGCCCTAAAAGCTCGTGGAAGGCAAATCGCCGAGGATCTTGTCGACGGCGCAAGTGTAGTTCTCTCTTCAGAAGGAGGAGGCAATTCGTTGAAACTCACACTCAAAGGGGATCTCTCCGTTGAGGATGGGATAATAGATGAGCAGGACATCATAGAGGGCAACAACATGGGATACCTACCTCCCGGCATGGTCGCCAAGGGAATTGACTCATCCTCCGTAAATGGCGCCGTTTCGATTTCCCCCTCGCAGTCACGAGTTGGCATCGTATCCGAAGCTAGACTGCACTTTGAAGGAGGGAGACTAACAAGGTGGGAGAGCAAAGATAAGGAAACAAAGGAAAAACTCGACGCACTGATCGGAGCGCTACCAGAAGAAAACAGATTGATTAGATCTCTTACCATTGGTTTCAACCCCGAGGTAAAGTACGGGTACTCGCACGACAGGTTCGTGCCTGGAGCCATCTCGATTACTGGATTCGGATTCACTGCGATCGTCAGAGACGGAGATCTGGTGGTGAACGGGAAGAAACTCGTCGAAGCCGGGACGCTCAGAGTCGCCGAGCAATAGTCGGCGCAAATGACTAGGCTCTGAGCTACTTCAGGAAAGGGAATAGAGAGAAGAGAACGTTTACACTAGCTGAAATACTGGAACGGATTTTTTTCTTCTCCCTTTCAGGATTCTGAGCCCGGCGCCAAGTCAGAAGTTGTCGCCGAGACTTCCTGCGGCACAGGAGGGTTGCTGGCGCTAGGTACGTCTTCCTTGTACTTTTGAGCCAGTTCCTCACTCCAGCTGACCCAGTTGAAGAAATTAGCCTTGCCCAGCGGGCGGTTCTGCTCTTTCAACACGCCGCGGAGATACATGTCCCCGATGAACACCTGTTTTCCTCCTTTATTTGAGCCGGCGGCGGTTTCCGTTACTTCCTTGACGACCATGTACGAGGATCTATGCCAGTTGGTGCTTCTCACCACGAACGGCGTTTTTCGTCCGCCCTCCTCGTAAATCATGGGAAGCGTCTTGAGGCTCTCGTCGTACTTAAAGACTGCTCGAAAGCAGTTCTCGCAAAAATACATTGTCCGCTTTCTCGTTGTGACGATTGAGGCCTTCTCCCTCGACATTTCTCGCTCACACCTCTGGCAGTTGACATTCGGGTCTTGCTGGGAGGGTGAAAGTTCGGATTTCGCCATTTTACTTTTCTGCTGAGTCACTCGCTCGAACAGCGGTGGCATATTAAGGTGTGGTGAAGGGAGTTCCGACGCTAAAAAGAGAGAAAAAAGAAAATTGGGGGAGTGGGCGAATTCTTTTGCGAATTGCCCCCAATTTTTTGCTCCGAGCGGAGAACCCTACTGTCTTCCGCGCAGCACCCTATGAAGCAGCGACATAGCTGATCGCTGTTCCCCAGTTCGCGAACAAGGTTCGGGTTCCACCGCATGTGATCGCGTCGAACTGGTTACCGTTGGTTGCGCCGCTCAGGAAGGCTTGGTCGCCGCAGTTTTGATATTGGATGTACTCCGCGCTAAAGTAGACATTGCCGTGCCCTCCAGTTGATGGGACGAAGATTGCCTGACCATAGTCACCCCACCTCGGTCTCGTCAAACCAGGCCAGAACTGATACTCGGTGGCGCTGTCCGAAGGAGACTTGCCGGTAGCAGTGACATGGATCACGCTTTGTCCCGTCAATACCGTGTAAGCGGTGCTCGGGTAGTAGCCAGGGCCGGAGAGCGTGAATGACATCAGGGCGTTCCCGCCGTCGGTGGCAGCGATAGATGGGAACTCGATGTCCGCATTGCCCGCGGCTACGTAGCCTCCGCCCGCTACAGATGTGCTCCCTATAGCCCAGAACGCAGCGCCGAGGTGCAGCCCGCTTTTCTCGGCGACACCGGTGCTAACAGCTGCCCACAGGTGGCCGTGTGCATACGAGGCCTGCGTGGCTCCATCACCGTTGCTTGCGAGTCCTGACTCTGGACAGGACTGTGCCTGAGATAGCCCTAGTAGTCCGCAATTATCGCCGAGCGGAATTGGACCTCCCTTCTGAGCTCCGAGACCGCAGAACCCGCCATATTGTACCAGACATGCGAGTCCTTCATCCCTGTAAGTTATTTGCGGCGTGGTGTAAAGAGTTCCGCCGAAGGCGATGCCACTGCATGTTTTGCATTTAGCGCTGTTCAGGTTTGAAAGGCCTGTCCAATCAAATGCCGCAACGCGATTGTCTCCCGCGCCGAAGAAGTCAAGCGTTGCGACCATCCAGCCAGTGCCTCCGTGAGTGTTGTCGAACTGTGACGCATCGGGAGTCTGGGCAGGTATCACCTGGTACCAACAGACTCCGACAGTGCAGTCAAAAGCTTGCGGCTGGAACGCTCCATTTGCCGGTATGGGATACAGATTTGCCGCTGTACCCATGTTTTCATAGGCTACGGTTACGGTCTTGGCTGGCTGACCCGTCTCGAGCGCGTTCAGTCCAAAGGCAAATTCCTGCGCTCCGTTGAAGCCATTGCAGCCAAACCCTGAACCAGAGCTACAATAGGTTGGCAAGGCCCCCAGATTGAACTCGTCGTAGAAAAGCATCCACGCATCTCTGGTGGTTCCCTGCTTTGCGTAGTCGTTGAGAAGTTGGCTATTGTCCGTACCGGCTGGGCCGCAGTGTGAACCCGGATCACAATTTACAAAGTTCGGGTCGAGGAAGTAGACGTTCCAAGAAGTTGTCAGAGGATTGTTGCCTACGCTGACCGCAATCCCTTCTCTGCAGGTATCTGGTACAGCGACGAAGCATCCCTGGAACGGCCCGGGCTGACCGCTAGGTCCTGGCGTCTCTGGTGTCGTGGACACGAATTCCGTGATGAACCAGTGTCCGCCGTTGCTGTAGTCATACAGGCACGAAACGTCACCTGCACTGCTCCAACTAAGGGTGTTGAGTCCCATTAAGTTATCCATCGATGCGACACCCGAGAGAGGCTTTAGGCTCGAAGCGCTGTATACCTGCAGTATGCCTATGTTCAGAATTTCCATGACGTATTGGTTATTTGCACACAGTCCCTGATCAGGGGGCTCAACTGTGTATCCGAAGGTCTGGAAATTTTCGACCGCATTTAGGGCGAATGGGTTCGTTATTGCGCCACCGGAGCTCAGACTTGTTGCCTCGCATTGAGTGGCCGATGATGAGCAGCTTTCTACGGTCTGACTACCCGATACACCGTTTGAGGATTGAGCGGAAGCCGGTTTTGCGTTGAGCGAAACAGGATTCAAAGGCGAGGGGAATCTCGAGGTGGAGAGAGCATTGTTCGTTGATGCCCTAAGAGAATTCGACGCTCCGAAAGGCGATGATACGGTTGTGGGTCCCGCGAGGAATTCACCGGCGGTTCCTACAAAGGTTGGAGCGGCTGACGTGAAAGAAGAACTTGACTGCTCGACAGGGGTAGAGGAGGAGGATGGTGATAACGATTGAACCATCGCTCCGAAACTTGCTGGCGCACCGCTAACCAGTAGAATTGAGAGAATTGCTATCGAAATCAAACTTATCGTTTTTCGTTTTGAGAGCTTGTAGAGCGAAAACATAGAAGCGGGTGATAGTGAACCATTATTTATCTCTTCAAGACTATCCTATCATAGATGCTTCGGCAAGAAGAAACTTCCAGCCGGCGGGATTTGAGACTTAGGTTCTCCTCTGTTCCGTTAGAATTTCCAGTTCGAAATCTAGCTGGAGCTCTCAATCAATGAAACGCGGTAACTGTATCGGGATCCGACATATCTTCGATGTGTCAGAGGATTTGATAGAGACGATGACTCAAAGTTAGGTACACTAGTTTGATTGAAATCTGTTTGCCAGAAAAGAGAGCTCGACAACAAGGGCAAGCGTTTATCACTGCTCAGATGCTCGTTCCGATTTCTGTTAGAGTCAAGGCGAGAGCCAGATCCGACTGGTAACTTGAACTTCGTCTAACTTACAACTTTGAAATTGAATATTGACACATGTTCTTCTCTTTCAATCTTCTTCCTCTTTATCCCGCGTACCATGCCATCAACGGAAGGGCCGAAGAGAGAACACTTATCACTTTATTTTCCGAGAAAACCCCTGGATCAGAAGCGAATTGTCAGAAAAGCTACCCGAGGATTTGAAATTCATCAGGGGGGCGGGACGGTACGTCGATGACGTCAAGTTCGATAACATGCTTCGCCTAAACGTGGTGAGGAGCCCTTACGCTCACGCTAGAATAAAAGAGATTGACCTCTCGGATGTCACAAAGAACGGAGCTAGTCTAGTCATGACCGCCTCGGACATTTCTCAGGTATTCAAGAATAGCATTCCTTCATTTCCTCACCCTCAGGCAAAGATCATCGGACTTCCTGTCCTCGCTGAGAGAAAGGCAAATTTTGTTGGGCAGCCTGTCGCCGCATTTGTTTCTTCGAACAAGTACGACGGAGAGGACCTCGAGGAGCTAGCTTCGGTTGACTACGAATCGCTTCAGCCGGTTCTCGACCCCCTCAAAGCAATCGAGCCCTCCTCGCCCATCATCCACGAGAGCATAGGAACCAACGTAAACCTCTCCACCACTGAAGGCAGGGGAGATGTGGATAGCGCGTTTTCAAGGTCAGACGCAGTGGTAATAGAGGACCGCCTGTCCACCCACCGCGTTGCTCCAAACCCGATCGAACCACGTGGTATAATCGCAAGCTGGGACGGAAAAAGGTTCACGGTGCTTGTCTCCTGCCAAGGCGTCTTTGCGCTCAGAGAGGCCTTCAAGGATACTCTCAAACTTTCAAACGAACAGATCAGGATAATCCAGACCGATGTGGGAGGGGCATTTGGCTCAAAGAGCCAGCTCTTCCCCGAGTACGCGCTCGCCTGCTATGCGGCTATGAAACTCCGAAGGCCGGTAAAGTGGATCGAAACGAGGAAGGAGAACCTCATTGCCACGCACCACGGGCGCGACGTCATGGCAGATATTTCACTCGCGGCGAAGAGGGACGGGGAAATTCTTGGCCTGAGAGGCCGAGTCGTCGCCGATGTCGGCGCTTACAGTTTCTCCGTGAACACAAGATACGGCACCTTTGTCGCAGATCAGCTCACAGGTCCCTATAGGACTCCGCTCGCAAGAGTCGAGGTGCTGAACGTCTTCACAAACAAGACTCCGCTAGGGCCATACAGGGGAGCGGGGAGGCCCGAGGCCGCATTCTTCTACGAGCGGATGATGGACCTGCTCGCGGACGAGTTGAAACTCGATGAAGTCGAGGTCAGGCAGAGGAACTTTGTGAGGCCGGAAGAGATGCCCTACGCTTCTCCGACTGGCTTCGTTCTGGACACGGAGGATTACAGATCAATTGTGAAAAAGTCGCTAGACTTTCTCGAGTACAGAAAGATTTCTGAACAGATTTCGAAGACCGGAGTTTCAGGCGCGTCATCAGCACCACTGCTTCTGGGTCTCGGTATCTCGGATTACATAGAGGTAAACAGGTCGGCCCCCGGAGAGTCCGCTCTAGCAAGGTTGGAGAAGGATGGCACGATTACATTGATTTCTGGACTTGGGCCGCACGGACAGGGTCACCTCACAATGCTCACGAATTTGATTTCTAAGGAGCTCGGGGTTTCTGCGGAGGAAGCAGGCAAAATGATACACGTCGTGTTTGGTGATTCGGATCTCCTGGCCCGCGGCGTCGGGACCTTTGGTTCGAGAAGCACAGTGGCCGGAGGCAACGCCGCAGTTAGGGCTGTGCAGGAGCTGAAGAAGAATATCCTCGAAGAGGCCTCCAAAATCTCAGGCATCCCCTCCGAGAGGCTGCACTGCGCAAACGGTGGAGTCCAGGAAGAGACTGTCAATGGTGGATCTTACAAAACTGTTCTCACTCTCAGGCAAGTCGCGGAGAAGACGGAACAGCAAATTGAGAGCTCCGGCTTTTACGAAGTGAAGGACACAACGTCATTCGGGGTTCACATGGCGATTGTCGAGGTTGACCCTCAGACCGGCAGAGCAAGAATAGTGAAGTACGGCGCAGTGGACGACGCTGGGAGAATCGTCGATAAAATGTCCGCCGAGGCGCAGGTCGCAGGAGGGATCATGCAGGGGATAGGCGAGGTGTTCTATGAAGAAATGATCTACGATTCCGAAGGTCAGCCCATCGTGGGGACAATTGGTGACGCTGGCGTGCCAACCGCCGTCGAAGGAATGATCCCGAGATCTGAGCTGCTCGAGTATCCATCGAGCAACCCGCTTGGCACACGCGGAGTGGGCGAGGCAGGCGCAATTGCGGCGCCCGACACGCTCGTTCGAGCGGTTGAGAAAGCGCTTCGAAGAAGTGGAAGGAATGTTAGGATAAAATCCACACTACTAAAGCCGGAAATAGTGCTTGAACTGCTGAGCTCTCGAAAATAACCGTACTTCATAACAAAATTGTTTGCACCTTCCAGAACGAAGAAAGGGAGAATTAAAGCCAACAAGAGCGAACTTTTTGCAGCACTTTCAGAGCCGATTACCCCAGCATGTAAGCGTAAATAATCGTCCGCACCTCTATAATAATAGGTGCAGGTAAATGCGACCTATTGGTCTCGGCGTAGGTGTCATTGTTGCGGTATTGCTGTCGATAATCTCTTACCTGTTTGGATTGACCACTCCGCTTGCAACACTGTCTCTTCTGTTGCTTCTCGTCGGACTCTGGATGCTCGCCTTTGGAGCGCTGCTGGCCTCAAAGGACAGGATTTACATCGCTGGTTGGGGAATTGTATTCGCATTGCTCGCAACCTTCCTTGTTCTCCCAATCCAGTATACCATCGGCCTTGTTCTAGCTGCAATTGTAGGGATCATACTTGTCACCTATGTGCGAGGGTCGCCGGAGAAGAGCAGGGCGAGGGTTCAAGCAGCACCTGCCTGAAGAAATAGAATTACGATAGCTTCAGTTGCTGTTATACTACATTAGAAAGAATGAAACCAGCATGTGTGATTTCTGATCTTGAAGCAGCTAACTGAACAAGCAAAGAAACTCATAGACGGAAAGAACTTTGCGAGCGTCGCAACACTCATGCCTAATGGATCTCCTCAAGTCGCTCCCGTGTGGGTCGACCGCGACGGTGACATTATTCTGATTAACTCAGCAGAAAGCAGGCAGCGAATAAGGAATCTCAAAAGAGATCCTCGAATCGCTCTGACCATATTCGACCAAGAAGATCCCTACACCAGGGTTTCGATACGAGGAAGGGTAATTGAGATGACGAAAAACGGGGCGGAGGAGCATATAGACAAGTTGCAGTTGAAGTACCGTGGCACTCCAAAGTATCCCAATCACAATCCAAAGGACCCAAGGGTTATAATGAAGATCGAACCTCACCGCATCAGCGATTGAGAATTCTCCCAAAAGAGCTGTCGAGGAAACAATTTTTCTTTTCCTAGCAGAAAGCCTCTCTATCTTTTTCCTTTCTTGCAAGGGCCCAGCCTTTGTCTTCATGAATGATCTCCGAAGGTTTTTTAGTTTGTTTTGGGGAAGATCAAGAGCCAAAAAGAATTGAGTGATGTCGAAGATTTAGGAAGAATAGAAGACGTCGTCCAAGAACTCGATCGTGAGGAAAGCCGCATAGTCATCCGCTTGGAACTCAGAAAGTTTCGCAAACCGACGACGATGATTCAGGGACTGCCTGAAAACAAAAAGAACTCGCTCAAGGAAATCGCGCACAGACTCAAGCACGCGCTGGCAACCGGTGGCACTGCAAAGGACGGTGCGATAATCCTCCAGGGAGACCAGAGAGAGGGAGTGAAGTTGGAACTGGTCCGAATGGGGTTTCCCGATTCGTCTATTGAAGTCCAGTAGAGAAATCTCGCTCTAACTGTTTGTCCTACTAAAGAAGCAATTCTGGAATCAAGACCACAGAGAACCATCTCTCTGCCTGCAGAAGCTAGAATTGCTTCTTGGTTTTTCCTTCTTCAATTGTATAGAGGTGGTCTGCGAGTTTTGAATCTTCGTCCGCCTGCTGTGAAGTGAAAAGTACCTCTGACTTGCCCCTTGCAAGCTGGGAATAAGATCTGATGAATTCTCCTCTGTTGTCGATGCTCGAGAAAGTCTCATCAACCAGAATCAGTCTCGGTCTTGAAAGAAGAGCCGTAGCAAGAGATACTCGCGCCCGCATCCCGAGGCTCAGCTTGTCCATCTTTCCGTCGTAGTTAATTCCAAGCATCTCGCGGACATTCTGCACGTACATTCCCTCGATCGCAATCTTTCTTGTCCGAGCACCCCAGACCAGGTGCGAGCTCACCTGAAAGTGTGGAAAGTAGGACTCTGGAGTAACTAGCACAACTCCCCTTTCTTCGATTGGAAGGTTGGTTATATCCTTAGAATCCACTCGCACGTATCCCTCGTCCGGTCGCATCAGACCCGATATCAGTTTGAGCAGCGTGCTCTTGCCGGACCCGTTGCGGCCCGTAAGACAGATGAAGCCACTGTCGCTTAAGGTCGAGTCGAGGTAGAAGGTTCCGAGTCTCTTCTTCACGCTGACATTGATCAATGTGTTTGCATGCACTTCCCGAGTTTAATTAACTTGCTTGGGAATCCAATATGCCGAACCAGAATGCGGATGCAATTAGAAAGTAAGTAGAATCCTGAATGCAAAGAGGCTGGGCGTACCACCCCGACCTGCAGCCCAAGGTCAGAAGACAATCAGGCAAATCCACAGTCGGATGTTGTGCCACCATTGAACACAAATCAAGTCCTTGATGCTCAAGAGGCGATTCAAAATCCAGGATTTCGTATTTTCCCATAAAATCTGCCTCCGCCCTAATTAAAGATCATGCAATGTAAACCAGTTGCATCCCCCTTATAAGATAAATTCCTGAATCGATCCCACTGGCGAGCCCCGGTTAGAGGGAAGAAAAGGGAGAGAGAAAAGGAAAGATGGCCCACAGTTACTTGCTCAGGTGCCAATTCTTTGGCGGCCGGCGCTTAAGCATGCGCGTGCATCGAGGTAAGCTCGGTATCTCAAGGATTGTAAGCGTAGCAATCATCGTTGTAATCCTTGTTGCGGTGGCTGGTATCGCAGCATATTATACAGTCATGCACTCCTCAAATGGAGGGCAGAACAGCACAACAATATCCTCGAATTCTTCCCCTCTGATACTTTACTCGGCAGACGCCTACGTCGCAGAGTCCCAAGCTCTTGAGACCGCCTTCACAAACCACACTGGAATACAGACGGCTCCTCCAAAGGCAGGAGGCTCGCTGCTTCTTGGCCAGCAGATAGCGCAGGGCAATCCGGTGAGCGTGTTCCTTTCTGTTTCCAAGACCGCTGTGCAGCCTGCCGTACTGAAGAATCAATCCGCGGGCTGGGCCGTTGCCTTTGCTACCGATGAAATGGCTCTCGGCTACTCGAATTCAACTATGCAGAACAGCGCCGCGGTGGACGTTGTAAACTCATACAACGCGGCGCGATCTTCGAACACCACGAGCGCCTGGTTTGACTTTTACACCAAACTAACATCCGGTTCGGTGAAGGTTGGAATTTCAAATCCCAACGCTGACCCCGCGGGATTCAGGGCGTGGCTCGTTCTTCAAGCCGCCGGTGCACTCTATGCTGGCAACAGATCAAACTACTTTGTGGATAGGATGCTTACGAACAACGGGAACGTAAGCGGCGCAAGTGCGGCAGATCTGGTCGCTCCTCTCCAGGCGGGCCAGATCCAATTCCTCTTCATCTACAAGTCGGCTATCTCGGTTCATCATCTTGAGCTCGTCGAGCTGGGAAGCGGCGTCAATCTCGGAGATCCATCCTATGATGCATTCTACTCTAGGTTCTCCTACTCCACGTCGTCGGGAGTGCAGGAGGGCAGCGCAATAGTCCTGTACCTGGCTGTACCCAAGGACAGCACAAACTACGAGGGCTCGCTCTCCTTCGTCTCTTTTGTTGTCACTGACGGAGCGAGTATCTTGCAACCGTTCGGACTGGGCACCCTGACGCCAGCGAGAGTCTACAACGATACCTCGCTTCCACTAGTTCTTTCGCAGCTTGCAAATCAGGGAGCTCTGGAATACGGAGGCGCATTGTAGGTCCGCATTGAACCTTCTCAAAGTGATCTCGTTTGTCACCCTTGCACTTCTTGTGATCCCTGTCATCCTCCTGCTCTACGAAGGGTTCGGGCCTCTGCGCGACCCTCTGGGCTACGGGTACGCAGTATTCAGGTCTATTGAGCTCACGCTGATTTCCTCTGCAATTGCCGCAGCTGCATGCGTTGCTCTCTTCACTCCACTCGCGTACTACTTTGCAAGAAATGAGAGCAAGTTCCTCGAAACTCTAGCGGACATTCCCGCGAGCATACCACACCCGATCGTCGGCGTCGCACTCCTTTTGCTAGCGAGTCCTCTGACTCCTTTTGGAAGTTTTCTTCTCTCAATTGGAATCAATCTATTCAACTCTCTCCTCGGGCTCGTCGTGGCTCTGGTTGTTATCTCCGCCCCGATTTACCTGAAATCTATCCAGTCCTACTTCCAGTCGATGAATCTCGGCGCGGAGAGCTTTGCCATGGGCCTTGGAGCATCAAAGTTTCGGACGTTCTACTCTGTGGTCCTGCCAAACTCGGGTCGGGGCGTCCTCACGGCCTCCTTGATCTCAATGAGCAGGGCGATGAGCGAGTTCGGGTCGATAGCAATACTCGTCTACTATGTGCTGCAGGCCCCGTTCTACGGTGTGAGCTCAGCCTCGGTGCTCATTTATCAGTACTACACTTACTACGGCCTCTCAGCAGCAGTGACGGCTTCGGCAGTAATGATAGTTGTCTCGATTATACTAATGATAGCTCTCAGATTCGCCGGAGGCCGAAGGCTCTCGCAAAACCTCGTGGTGCCGACGTGAAAATTTCCTGTCTGCTTTTAACACCAGTCGCCCGTTTGGACGATTGCGTCAAAGTGCTTCGATATCTACAATGGAAAACATCGCAACAATCTGAGCTATTGCTAAAGACAGTCCCTTGCTGTGGCTCGATGGATCTCGTTCAAGATCGTAAAGGCTAGTCCATCTGGAAAGGAGTCCGGTCTCAGTTGATCGCACGGTTGAGAATGCCTAATAGCATTGCTATTTGAGCCTTTTGCCGTATGATATTGTTACCTATACGTCTAGCCATGCTCGATGTCGAGAGTGTTACCAATCGTCTGATCTGTATAGGTAGGGTCAGGGAACTAATTCCGCATCCGCTTCTTGTGTCGCAACAATAGGGTTAGGGCAGTTAGTCTAGAATGACGGTCAAAGGCAGCATGAAGTAGCTTTTCGCATTAATGGACGATGAAACTCACTTCCTGTTTGCTCAACAAGTTTCAGCTCGCAAAGGGTGTTTCAGTTCTAGATGGGGCCACGCCAAAAGCCAGCAATTTTCGTTATGCAAGGATCATCTTGAGATCCAACGAGTGAGCTTATATCCGCCTTTAGCTCCCGCAAGCATGTCGATCGGAGCTCCAAGCGATAGCGCGAGCGCCAGCACGAGCCGAAATCTCGTTTGCGGTTACCGTAACGGGTTCGCTCCAACTCGACCCGGCGTTAGATGATGAAACGTATGAAAGAGTCGTGGAGCCTGTCAGGTAGGAGATTACCAGCAGCGAATTTGAGTCGGTGCTGATTCCGGCATACGACCCAGCGGCAATTGTAATGGGGGACGACCATGAGGCACCCCCGGAAGTGTAGTAATAGACATTCGAGCCATCGGTGGTCGCAACCTCAATCGTCGTGGAAATGGTGACCGCGGAAGTGTACGCCATGTATAGAGAAGTTCGCGTCGTGTTGAAAGTCGGACCCCAAGTTCCCGAATTATACTGCTTCAGGGATAGTGCCCCACCGCCGGACGCTACGGCGACACCATAAATTAGAGCAACCTTGCCACTAGTCAACTTGACGATGTCGGTCGCCCGAGCGGCGCCGCTGCTAAAACCTGTCAACGTGAGCTTGTTAGTCCAACTACTGCCTTCAAGGCTGCTTGACTCAAAGACCTCGATTCTCGCGCTGGGGTAGGACTCGTGCTGCGAAACCCAGATGTGGTTGTTTGAATCCACCGTGATCGATCCGCCCTGAACTCTGCTCGCTGCGGTTGCCACGGTGCCAGATGAACCCCAGATGATAGTGCCGTTGCTGTACATGCTTCCTTTGCCCCACGCAAATTCGTAGACCGAGCTCGAGTTGGCCGATCCCTCATAGTACACTTTGAGTCCAGAGCAATACAAGGCAAGTCCGCCGGAGAAATTGCCGCCGATTGAACTGCCTGCAAATGCTGCCGGCGCGGTCCACGTTGATCCGTTGGTGCTGGACTGGAATACGGGAGTGCTGGTTCCGTTGACGTAGAAGAACCAGTACCTGCCTGCCGCCTGACACACATGCCCGCCATAGTCGTTCGACGTAGCATAAGGATAGGTTGAAGTTCCAACAATTTTCGGATCAATCGTGAAGTTCTGGCCAACTAAGTATGATAGGGTGTTAGCCGAGGCATTGAATGTGGGATTCAGCGAAGCGCTGTCTGACCAATCGAAACCAAGCTGACTGCCGTATTGGGAGGCGGTACTGCTAAACCACGCCGCACTCTTGGTGATCAAAGTGGGATTCTTACTCAGTACAAAAGAAATTACTCCTCTGGTGGAGGAAGATGCGCCCCACAGCCCGCTTCCGGAAATCGCAATTTCTAGCCCCGCTGGCTTGCAGTATTGGTCAAGTATTGAAAATGACATAGTGACGCTTGACAGAATCCCTGATGTTGTGGTAGCTTGGTAGCTGAGAATTGCCTTGCTACTATTGGCAACAACCACTGCCGGCGCTGCTCCCAAAACTGCCTGGTAGCCCGATACGCTTAAGGTGAAGCTATTTCCTGAATCATCGCTTACAAACAAAGTACCATTAGGATACAGCGTATAATGTTGACGAATGAATTGCCCTAACGGTCTGTTCATGTACATTATAGTGGGAATTTGAACGCTCGCCGACCAACTTGCCTGCACCGGAAGAAGAGGCTGAGAGACACTTTGTTTAGTCGCGCAAGTGAGAGCCTGACTGTTGTTCCATGTATTCTGATAGGAAACTGACCCCGCAGCGAAGGGTGAAACAGAAGAAAGAGTTGTGCTCGCAGACGTGGAAGAAACGACCTGCGTAGCTTTGGATGCCGAAGGTATCATGCCGAAGATGGAACTGGTGCGAAGAGGGCCTGGGACTCAAATGCTGAGGCGGCAAGCGCCTGAACACTAAAAATAAACATTATCGAAAGTGAAATTGCTAGTGCTTTCCTGGAGAACTGAGTGTCGGACGAATTAGTTAGCAAATACATTTGCTACCTATTTCGGAGCAATAACCATACAGATTTAAACTATACTATCTGCTTTATATTGTGAAAATTGGGAGGTTGCTCTACGTATGTCAATGTTTTCCTCAAGTATTAGGGCTCTCGACTAAGATTTTGGATGTCAAGATTCGGGTCATTGCTCCTTTTGATCTGTTATGAAAGTTCTCAGATTGGCCAAGATTCCTAACATCATTAAGGCAACGGGAAGGATTTCCTTTCGACGTAGTTTTAGCCACTGAAAGAAAAGTCTAAACTCTTTTGGTAGATAAGTGGTTGAAGCGCTAGAATTTGGCCCTTCGGGAAAATAGTGACCTAACTCCTTGCAATATATGTCATCATTGAATGGGCACTCATTTCGGAGCTGAACCCAAGAACAAATCACATCAGGGTTATCTGCATGGACTGCAGGGTTCACAACAATAGGAATGGAGAGGATAAATGGAGAGATCAGAGAAAAGGGAGAAAACCAAAAGAGGGCTGAAGACTGAAGACTCTCCCAATTCTCAGGGGTTATCAGATATTCCACAACTACATCAAGCCACATTCGGCTTTGAGCGGCCAAACTCCGACCGATGCAGCTGGGACTGAAGAAGAAGTAGAGAACACGTGGCTGATTTTGATAAAAACCATTTCTTCTTCTCAGACGAAAGGTATTATGAAGATTTCCCAGCGTGATCAATTGAAGAGGTAACAAAACCTGCCCCGTGATAGCTGACCCTAGAAGTTGTAGCACAAAACTTGGAAACTCAATTACAAAGAAATCACTTCCTTCTTTAGAGCGCGTCCGGTTAGCCAATCCAGATACGAGCCTGATCCTTTCCAGCAGCTTTGGTATTCTATTCGACCAGCTCCAACATAGTTGCTGGGTTGGTAGAAAAAGTGGAATGCAAACTGCGAAATTTGTGGGTGGACGCCGCGTTCCAAGAATTGTTATGTCCCAAGAATGTTCGTAGTTATGTTTACTACAGCTATAGTAACACTGAACTCGTCATCCAAGAATCCCCCTTGTTCTCAGCAATACGTATATGCAGGATGTATCCACTTTTCTCTCGTGTGATTCCCTGTCAAAAATGCAGCTTCACGTCTCGGATATGGCGCCTCCTTTCTCAACGCTCGATGATGAGGGGAAGAAAGTCTCACTGGGAGACTATATGGGAAAGACCAATATTGTTCTGTATTTCTATCCCAAGGACTTTACAATGGGATGCACAAAGGAGAGCTGTACTTTCAGAGATAGGTGGGATGATATTCGCGCACTCGGCGCCGTGGTGCTCGGGATAAGTTCTGACGGAGAAGGGTCCCACCGTGAATTCAAGAAAAAGTACTCACTACCTTTCACTCTTCTTAGCGACCCCGGTCAGGAAATCAGAAATCTTTATGGCGTAAAGGGGCGCTATCTGCCTCTTCCATCCCGCGTCACATTCGTTATCGATAAGGATGGAAAAATCAGAGACATCTTCAATTCCCAGCTCAACGTATCAAAGCACGTCGAGAATGCGGTGGAAGTTTTGAAGAAAATTAGGGACGAGGAGCAGCAGCAGAGACAAACAGTTCAAGAGCGCTCGGCGATGGCAAACTCTGGAATGAATCACAGTTAGGCACTACGAATACATCAGGGCTCCTTGCAAAGCAAAGATAGAAAACAACAGGGGAGAGAAGTTCCAAGCAAGTTGAAGGCACGTACGACACTCCTCCTAATCCTCGGAATCCTCTTGCTCTTGTCCGGTTCAATTTTCACGCTGCAGGGCCTTGGGATCCTCGGCCCCACAGACGGATTCATGTACAACAGCCAGACATGGGTCTTCCAGGGGAGCGTAGCGGCAGTGATCGGCGCAGTGCTCGTCGTTCTTGCCCTAGTTCTTGCAATGACGGCGAGGGAAAAATCTGGACAGGCCCCGCAAATAAAGCCGTAGTACTCCTGCTTAGGCGGTCGCTCTCCTTATCGCTCGGTCGAGGTCCGCAATCAGGTCATCGATGTCTTCCAACCCGACCGAGAGTCTGATCAGGCCATCGGTTATCCCTGCTTCAAGGCGTGCTTTCTTGCTCATCGCAGCATGAGTCATCGTGGCAGGATGGGTCACCATCGTCTCAACAGCCCCCAAGTTTTCAGCAAGTGTGATCAATGAGAGGCTGCTCGCAAACTTTAGTCCTGCTTTTACTCCGCCCTTCAACTCAAAGGCAAGGAGTCCTCCGTGCCCTCCCTTGTGCTGTCTTCTCGCGAGTGAGGCCTGTGGGAAACTGTCGAGACCCGGGTAGAGAACCTTCGTAACCTTCGAGTGATTTTGGAGGTACTCTGCGATTGTCTGCGCGTTCTCGCAGTGCTTCTTCATCCTCAGTTCGAGTGTCTTAAGGCCCCGGAGGGTGAGCCACGCATTGAACGGAGATTGAATCAACCCCATTGCGTTCTGAATGTACTTCAGGTCCTCCAGGTCTTTCTTGCTTCTCGTTACGATCGCGCCGCCTACGGTGGTGTTGTGCCCCTCGATGAACTTGGTCGTGCTGTGAAGGGTAATGTCCGCCCCGAGGTCAAGCGGCACCTGAAGCACTGGGCTGAGGAAGGTATTGTCTACCACGAGCTTTGCTTCCCCCTTCACCTTTGCAACTGCTTCAATGTCTGTGAGTTTCAGCGTTGGATTGGCTGGCGTCTCGATGAAAATCATCTTCGTCCTGTCCGTCAGGGCCTCCGCTACCGCCTCCACGTCGCTCGTATCAACGTAGGAGAACTCGATCCCGAACCTTGAGAGTATGTTGTTAGCGAGTCTGGGCGTCCCACCGTACACGACGCTTCCTATGATTGCGTGGTCCCCCTTACTCAGGAGGGAAAAAACCGCAGAGATTGCGGACATGCCCGTAGAAAAGCAGGCACCGCCAACTCCATTTTCCAAAATGCCTAGGTTCTCCTCGAGAACGCTTACTGTCGGGTTACCCGTACGGGAGTAGGTATACCCCTTGTGGACTCCGACAGCCTCCTGCGCATAGGTAGTCGTCTGGTAAATCGGGAGCGTCAGTGCGCCAGTCGCAGGATCCGGTCTTTGCGCGGCGTGAATTGCCTTTGTGGCAAATCCCAGGCCGTTGCCCGATGCTGGCTTGTTTACTCTTTTCTGTTGTTGTTGCTCGGTCGTGGTCAACTATTCTTCTTTCGAACCCCTTTTTTCCCTTCTAAATCGTTCTTAATATCCACATACGCCCCAACTCGATAAATCATCCTACTACCTTGGCCGATTTCCCTACAATCTCAAGCAGCCTTGGATCTGGGGTAGTCTTGTCCTCCGGGTCGAGTAATCCATTTTTGATCAGCCACTCATCGTTGTACACGGTCGAGAGATATCTTTCTCCAGTGTCAGGAAGTATGACGACGACGTTCTCCTCGGGAGAGTTGTATCTTGAAGCAACCTCGATTGCCGCAAATACTGCTGCACCCGAAGAGCCCCCGCAAAGCACGCCCTCAAGTCTTGCAAGTTTCCTGGCCGTCAGAAACGCGTTTCTGTCCGAGACGCGTACCCACTCGTCTACGACGCCTGGCCATAGAGTCGTTGGGATGAAATCATAGCCAATCCCCTCGACTTTATACGGCGCATCCTTTCCGCCGGAAAGCACGGAGCCTTCCGGATCGACTCCGACAATTTTGATGCCCGGTGAGCGTTTTTTCAGCTGGGTTCCGGTCCCGCTTATCGTACCTCCCGTCCCCGCGCCGGCGACAAGAGCAGTTATCTTTCTTCCGTTCATCTGCTCAAAGATCTCGTTCCCTGTCTTGATATGCGACCTCGCATTTGCCTGGTTGTTTGTCTGATCTAGAAAGACAGCGTCCGGAAGTTCCCTGGCGATGCGCTTTGCTACCTCTATGTAGCTTCCGGGATCAGCGTGGGGCAGGTTTGGAGTAATTATTACTTCAGCGCCGTAGGCTCTGAGGAGTGTTTTCTTTTCTACACTCATCTTTTCAGGTATCGTGATTACGAGCCTGTATCCTCTAGAAGCGCAGAGTAGTGCAAGCCCGATGCCAGTGTTGCCCGACGACGCTTCAACGACCGTGCTGACTCCTGGTTTCAACCGGCCGCTCCTCTCGGCGTCCTCAATCATCGCTAGAGCGCACCTGTCCTTCACGCTTCCTCCAGGGTTTGCAAACTCTAGTTTTGCAAACACAGATGCTTTTACTTGTGGAGGAATCACTCTTGAGAGTTTGATCAACGGCGTGTTTCCAATCTGTCCTGAAAGGGTCAATCTCTCAGGTAACTCATTCTGCTGTTGATATTGCGAGCTCAATTTTACGGTAACGTCTCTTCCTACTTTGCGGAAGAGTTCGCTTCGCTGGCGACTAGTTGAAGAATATTGAAAGCAATATTCCTAAACGAATAGCTCATATAAACTGCATATTCCTGTGATCAGATAAGCGTTCCGCTAGCGATTATTCGCGCGTTTCCACCGACCTGAACGTGAATTTTCTTCTTTTCAGTGCGGTCCCGTATAGCTTTCAGGAGAAGCATCGAAGGCCTTCCTATTTCGTACCCCTGCTCGACTCTTATTATATTCTTCAGAACATCGCTCTTGAAGTAACGGTTCTTCATTAGATAACCGGCCAGGCATCCGTTCGCGCTTCCAGTTGCCGGATCTTCTGAGACTCCATAGGATTCAGCAAAGAAGCGGGCGTTCAGGTGATTGCGGTGGTTGTATGTCTCCGAAGAGAAGATTAGAATCCCCTTTGCCTCTCTATCCTTCACATAATCAAAGTATGCAGACTGGTTCACCCTCGCGCGCCTAACTGCCTTCAAACTCTTTAGAGGAATTATCGTAGTTGGCAATCCAGTCGAGACGTCTTCGACTGGAAATCTTCGATCAAACAAATCTTCGCCAATTCCTAGTACTGTGGCAAGATCTCGAATCGAGTGGGAGCCATCGCCCTTGAAGGAAGGGTCCTTCTGCCTCATCCAGAGCTCGCGTACGACTCTGCCTTCCTTGTAAAAGATCGAGACAGGTATCTGCCCTATTCTGAGATTTAGGTAAAGGGAACCTATGGCTCTCTTGATTGTCTCCTGCTGTATTACAAGTGCCGTGCCCAGCGTTGGATGACCTGCAAAAGGTAGCTCAGTGCCCGGCGTGAAAATTCTGACATCGAATCCGTTCCCCCGCTTTTCATCTGAGAGAATGAAACTCGTCTCCGAGAAGTGCATCTCTCTCGCTATGCTTTGCTTTTGTGATTGGCTCAAAGAGCGGGCATTGCGCACAACGGCGAGCTGGTTTCCCGTGTATTTTTTCCCGCCTTCGGTGAAAACATCAACAATGTAGAAAGGAAAAGAGTCGTCCAGTGTCTCTGGCATCTTTGAGGATCTCCAAGAATGAACCACCCTCTTTCTCACCTGTATCAATATACTATTCTATTTTTTTCCCTCACCATTTGCACTTTCTCCCTTTTTTGATCCTTGTGTACACAGAGAAGGAATGCTGGTAGCTTTCAATCCATCACGTTGGCAGCTCGTTTATATGAAATGCAGCATCAACCATCTTCTGATCTCTCAGCTAATTGCGTAACGAAAGAAGAATTGGAGTGGACATAGTTGGCTTTGGCCCAATCGGAAGAAAACTCGCCGAGATTTTGGCTTCGGACGACCGGCTGAGACGAAGCTTCAGAGTCTCGTCCATCTCAGACAGCTCTGGATTTTTCGCTCCAAGAAATGCCTCAGATGTGCTAATGGCAGTCAAATCAAAGGAATCTGGCAGGAAAATTTCTGAGATCAAAGGTGCCCTACCTGGTCGTGACAAAACTTCACCTGGGGCTTCAGATGCAAATGTGCTTTTTGACGTCACGAACAGCGATTACTCAAAGCCGGACGAAGCAAGGGACAGAGCATATTCTGCTTTGCGTTCCGGGAGACACCTGATTAGCGCAAACAAGGTCGCGCTCTCGTATTACTTTCCAGAAATTCTCGACTACGCGCGAAGAAAGGGCCTCGAGGTTGGATACGGCGCCACAATCTGTGGCGGAAGAAACGCAATAGTTATCGCAAAGAATATTGGAGGTGAAGAAGAGATCATTGAGGCCGGAGCTGTGCTCAACGCTTCAACGACGCTAATTCTATCAAGTCTCGAGGAGAATGCCTCGCTTACCTTCGAAGCAGCGTGCGAAATTGCGGCAAAAACTGGAGTGCTCGAAAGTGAGTGGAGCATCGACCTCGACGGCATAGATGCCGCCGCAAAGACCGCCATACTCTCAAACGTGCTCTTTCCAATGTCAAAGGCCACCTTTCCCAAAGTCAAACGAGAGGGAATCCGAAGCGAAAGCGTGAGGGCTCTGTTACGTTCTCAGCGGCAGGGAACTGAAGGTCGTGTAAGACCTGGCGTCGTAAGGTTAGTTTCTGAAATCACCCCCCAGAAATGTTCCGTATCTCCTCACATGGTAAATAGAAGCTCAGCGCTCGCGGTCGAGGGCCGCTTCAACGCGGTGTCCTTTCAAACAAAGAGCCTTGGAGAAATATCCGTAAAGAATCTGGGAGGTGGAGTCGACTTAACCGCTTCTGTCCTAATTTCAGATCTGAAGAGAATAGCCAGTAGAGTTAGCAAAAATTCTCTGCAATGAAGGGAGACTCACTGCAGTGGTCTCTTTCCTTTCATAGGAAGGAGGTTACTGTTAGGATTGCCAGGATTGTATTCTATCGAGAGTATTTTTGCGGATCGGCATCGAACTTTTTCTTGCAGCCAGCGGAACAAAAGTAGAACTTCTTCCCACCGTGCTCTGAAGTGAACTTGGCGCTGCCTTCATCAACTTTCATCTTGCATATTGGATCGATGGCTGTCAAACTCTAGCTAGCCTCTAGGATCGTGTATTGCCTCGAGAATGAATGTAAGCATTTTGTAAATGGAATGCCTAGAAGATGTTCTGCTTGACTTTGTACTCTTTGAAGCAGTATCCCAGCGACGACATCTCTCATGAGTATCAGCCCGCTATCTCGATGCCGATCTCTAATCCTGAGATGATTGCTATTCCTTCATCTGCCTGTGTCAGGGTAGGCGCGGCGTTGACACTATATCCCACTATTGAGACCCAGTGCCGCTGCTTTTGGTGAAGTCCCTTGATGACCTCTAGGTTAGCTTTTGCTCTGAGCTCGAGACTTTGAGATGCGAGCTAAGTAGGTCTATTACTTCGTCGGATGATCTGAATTTCTTTGAATCAGGAAGACGTTCCAAGAATTCCCCCACGTGGACTCTCCTTCCAGACCGCAGGTCAAAAGTCCTCCAGCCGGCTTGAGCCTTGAGGGTTTCCTTTGTGGCCGGATACTCCACATTTGCAAGTGCGAGGGTACGCTTGAATGATTCCAGGCCGACTGGCGCTCTGGTCGCCGTGTCGCTCCTGCCTCGACTCTCTCCCGCCATCATACTCTTCATTCGCGAAGCATCTTCGTACATCGTAATGTTGTGGAATGTTACGTACCTTTTCTTTGCAGGAGTTTGCTCCACCCTCTTTTCGATTTTCTTCAGCTCGTCTGTGTCAAAACTCCAACTCGTGCGGTTGCCTGGACCGAATACTCTCGAGTAAGCTATTCCGGAATCCTTGGATGTTCCAAGCGGGGTTTCGTTGTTCCTGCTTGGATCCGAGGTCGGTATGATATCGTATTCTTCAAAGAAAGATTTCACCTGCTCCGATTCTTGAGATTTTGAATTGCGAATCTCAAATGCAAAGTCTGGGATGCCATTCTTCTTGTGCGAGGCTACCGAGCAAAAGAAATCTCTCCAGTCCCGGATCACCTCACTCGTCACACGCAAGGAAGCGGGAAACTGAAAGTGCAGGACTTTGGCGTCGAGTTCATCGCATATGTCCAGCATCTTATCAAAGAGTTTGAAATTCTCATCTGTGGGTTGTAGGTGGTTTTCATGAGTCAGTACTCGATTGGCCCTAACTGTGAACTCGAAACTCGTATCGGGAACCTCCCGTCTCCAAGATCTGACTTCCTTGATCTCTGGTAGTTTGTAGTATGTCGAGTTGACCTCAACAAAATCGTAAAGCTTAGAGCAGACCCCGAGTTTGCTTACATTCCTTATCGGAAGATACGCCCATCCCCCTACGCCAATGAGAGTACCTCCGAGTTTGCCCTCAGTGTCCGTCACACCGACTCTTTCTCCTGTTTCTTCATCTCGCTGCTCTTCAAATTATTTTGATGGAAATATATCTAACATTGACATTGCACCACAGCGTACTCTTACTTAGAGAAGTTAGGGTACCATATTCTACATACTCTTTTTGCCCTCACACGTACATCAAATTTTTTTGGTGTTGTGAATTGCAACTATCAGCGAGCGTTTGACCTTTAGTTATCTAGACGGGACTGTTGCACCTGTCGACGGCATGCTCGTCCTAACGATTGGATCAGTTTGGCAGCTATTAGTAGTAGAACATCGCCAAACCTAGTTAAAAAGTAGGTTAAGACAACAAGAGTCAGGTAATCACTTTTTCAGAGAGTTTTTCAAGAACCTTTGCCAGAACTTGCGTCCCTTTTTCCCCGAACTTGTCGGCCATCGCTGCGTTGAAGAGTTGAACTACTGTCGCAGTACCCGGCAGTACAAGATGCTTTTCCTCCGCAGCGCGCATTATGTACTTCAGGTCTTTATGAATATGCGCGGCCTTGAATCCTGGCTCAAAGTCCCGAGCGACAATTTTCGGCCCCAAATTCGCAAGGTTCCAGGACCCGGCCGCTCCACTCGTCAGTACGCGTAAGAGGTCTTTCATGGATAGCCCATACGCGGTTCCCAAGAGAAGCGACTCGCAGGTAGCGAGAGTATGAAGCGCCACCGCAGCTTGGTTGCAGAGCTTTGTCGCCTGACCTGAGCCTGTCGGTCCCATATACACAATCTCCTTCCCCATGACCTGAAGAACGGGCAGACACCGCTCAAAAATTCTCTTCGCGCCTCCGACCATGATTGTCAGAGTTGCATCTTTCGCGCCTCTATCTCCACCGGTCACCGGAGCATCGAGAAACTCCACCCCCTTACTCGAAAGTTCCTTCGAGATGCGCAATGCAGTTTCGGGAGAGTTGGTACTCATGTCAATGACAACCGAGTCCGGGCGGGCCGAGTGGATTACACCATTGTGCCCTAACAACACCTGCTCAACATCAGGGGCATCAGTCACCATGTCGATAATAATGTCAGAGTTCAATGCAAGCTCGCTTGGAGAGTTTGCGGGCCTCGCACCTTTCGAAACCAGTTCCTCCACCGATTTCTTACTTCTATTGTATACCGTGAAGAAATACCCACGTTGCAGGAGGTGCGTTGCCATGGGCTTGCCCATGAGCCCGAGGCCGATGAACCCGATTCTTGGTTTGGTTGATTCTTCGCTCATAAGGGTTAGAGCCGTCAGATCAGTTTCCCGCACTTTTCAGGATTTTAATGGTTTCATTGCACCTTCTCTGATCGGAGCTCCAATAAAATACCCTAGTCTGGACTTGCAGGTCAAAGAATCAGATTGACAAAGAACTCTTTTTCTTCCCAGTACCCCGACTTTCACGAAAATTCTCAGAGCGTTTTCACAGACAAGTCATAGTGTCGCCCTCTCTCTCCACCGCGCCGGAAGAAAGATGGAAAGTGGGGCAGTCAAGCCCCTCTGGCCCTGACTTGGCAAGACTACCTTTTTTCACACGGCGTTCCATTGCAATTGCAATTTTCTATATATATTCTCAATAGTCGTAGTCGTCGCACACGCGGGCGCAAGGCTGACTATCCTGCTTTGGCTATGGCCGAACGCCAATGTTCGATCCCACGCCTCTTCCTGCCTCTCTATTCAGGTATCTAGTTCCCAAGCGGTTAGGGCAAGTGAGACCTTACAGCGCCCGAAGGTCACCCGAACAAGTCCAAGAACTGTAGCGAGCTAGTTCGAGACCCATGCCCCCGCTCACAAAAAAAGTGCGCTTGCAACATTGCGGGGAGGGCGGAATCGGATTGGCCACAAGGGTGGACCTTCCGAATTCAATCTTGTCAAATGTTGAAGGTTAGGCGGCTCCTTCGTCTCTTACTGGATTTCTCAGAACCCCAATGTTTTCGATCTTTGCTTCTACAACGTCTCCGTCTTTGAGATACGGCGCCCCCGTGAAGGCCGCAACGCCGAGAGGAGTCCCTGTCGAAATCACATCGCCTGGAACAAGCGTTGTACCGGCGGAGGCGTACTCAATCAACCTGTCAATCTTGAACACCATCTCGCCAATCTTCGATTTCTGGCGTTCCACGCCGTTTACAGAGAGAGAAATTGTACACTGATATGGATTTTTCAGCTCGTCGGTCGTCACGAGCCAAGGCCCGAGCGGAAATGCGTTGTCGAGTCCCTTCGCCTTCACCCAGTTCTGCCCATAGTGAGACGACGCCTTTTCATCACTCCCAAATCTCAAGTCCCTGAAACTTACGTCGTTTGCTATGGTGTAGCCCGCAACGTAGCTCATCGCCTCGTTCTGGCGGATGTACTTCCCTTTCTTCCCGATGATGACCGCGAGCTCTACCTCCCAATCCACTTTTTTTGATATTCTCGGTACCAGGATCGGGTCACCCTCACCAATCAGTGAGTTTCTGAACTTTGTGAAAAAGTAGGGCTCGGAAGGAGGGCTGACTTCCTGCTCCTTGCCGTGTGAAACATAATTGACCGCCGTGCAGTAAATCTTCTCCGGCGCAAGAACGGGGCTCAACAGTTTCACCGATTGAATTGGAAGCAGAGAAGAAGAGTGATCAGCAATGACATTACTCCTGTTCATACTCTCGCTGTACCGTTCTTTGATATCCGGGAGCTTTCCCTCTGAAAGGATTGAATCAATCGAGGCGATTGGCGCTCCATCTGCGTAATGAAGGGGAAGTATGCTTTTGGAATCATCCGAAACGAGGCCAGCTAACGAACTTCCTTTAAGTGCAAAGTTAACCAGTTTCAATTTCTAACACCACTTGCGTTCGTGAGCACTCTGCAATTTTAACACCCGCCGATTTCTATCAGTCATCCTGAAGGGTGCGCAGGATGCTTAGCGCCGTACTTGAGATTCGATTGACGTCTAATAAAGTCAACCGGAACTGCCGGTGTCGTCTAATCGAAGAAAACTGCTAACCGAGATTAAAGAGGCGGATGAATAAACAGTGGTCAGATGCCGGCTCGACTTAGCTGGCAACGACGAGGATCTGCGCGAAATCGCCGTCGGACGCGAACAGTGTGACAACATATCTCTGACCCGCGTTTATCTGCTGCTGTTGCGATGTTTGAGCGCTACTACTGGCTCCCGCTCCGCTCTCCCTTGGATTGCTAACGGGTTGGAGCAAACCAATCATGATGTTACCGTTGTATGTCAGCGTGACAGTCGCGTGCGGGGGCAGCAGGTATCCACCCGAGGCGAGCATTCCCGCAATTTCCATTCTGCCGTATTGAGTAATAGGTGCAAGGGTTGCATTTGGCTCTACGACGAAGAAGGCGGATATCGATGCCATCTGTGCAATGGAAGGTTTCATTCCTCCCGACAACGATATCGTGGAGGTGATGGCAGCCATGCGAAAGACGACCGAACTGCTTCCCGTGTTTGACACGGTTATTGAAAGCAGGTTCGAGGTGAGTTTCAAGTTTGTGATCTCAAATTGAGAATTTGTCTCGATGGACTTCCACCAGTTCGCATTCTCAATGTTTTCACGATCTCCCACCGTCTGGAGCGCGTGGACCGAGACAGATTGCGCAGGGAGTGCATATGCCCTAGCTGAGGGTATGAAAGCAAACGAAGGATTTGCTGGAGTGCCAAGCAACAGCACTGTGGGTGTCAAATCAATGACTGTGGCAGATGTCCCACCGTCGTTAACACTGATTCCTCCAGGTATTTTCGCAACCAGTATATGCTCTTGGTAAACAAGATCCGCGGTATAGTTCGTTCCCTGGTAAGTGACCGTCGCCGAAGTTACGTTGAAGGCGATTGCGTCGAATGTGCCTGTGGAGACCTTTGCCAGGGCGATCGTCTGTGTTACATTGATTATGCTCATCAGGTCGACCTGGCCCGAAGTGCCCAAGCTGTTCCAGCCGCTCTGATTGCCTGCGCCGCTTACGTGAATCGCAAGGTTACTGTAGTCTATGTCTACATTAGACACGCCATCTGGCACTGTCGGCGGGTCTGTCAACAGGACCGCCATTGTACCCGCGCCCGCTCCTTGTTGCGCTGCAGTCGTTGAAGACTGCGGACCCTGGCCGCTTGAGGAAGAAGAAGGATAGACAGTGGTGGTAACCGGGACAATACGAGTGCCGACCTTGCCTGTTGTTGCTACACCAGACAAGACAGCGGCAGCAATAAGCGCCACCGCCAGGACGGTGGCCAGAACGCCAGAAATCACCACGTTCTTACTGGAACTCATGGATCAGTGCTATCTTCCTTGAGGGTACTAGAACCCACATTTTTGAACACTTGGGCTCGCCTTTGAGGCGAAGCGTTCTACTTTTAGAACAGCCTTTCTGCTTTGCATAAGCGTGTTCGGGAAAGCCATAGATGAAGACAGGAACGTTCGTCATGGCTTCTCAGCAGATGCAGTGGCCTGATATCCAGATCGACCGTCCATCCGAGAGATTCCCAAACATTACTTGATTTGCATAGCATTATACAAAAAAGCGATAGAGATTTTAAAAGCGAATCAAGCTGCAAGTCGGAAAAATCGGCCCAAAAAGAGAACATCAGTATCAGGATTCGGAATAGGGAAGATACAAAGAAAGACATTCAATACTGAGAATAGTCTGGAGTGATGAAACGACAAAATTGTCTGGGACAAGCAGAGACGATGAACTTGAGAGGAAGGCGATTGCAGAGTCCCAGCTCAAGGGCAATACGCTGCGCACGTATATCTACGTCGTAACCCACAAGAAGAGCGGTGTCAGGGAAATTCAGCGAGAGCTGCATTTTTCCAGCTCCTCGCTCGCACAGTACCACCTGTCAAAACTCGTTGACCTAGGACTGCTCACCGAGCAGGGAGGCGAGTACTTCCTCGCGGATCAGGTGCGTGTCGATGTCCTCAAGGATTTCCTAAAGTTTGGCTCCTTCATAGTGCCTCGCTTTATTTTCTATGCTGTGTTCTTCACGATTGTGACAGCGTTCTTTGGATTCATAGTTATAGGGCAATCTGGAGCGCTGATTGAGCTTATCCTTGTTGGATTGCTCGCTGTTTCATGTGCTCTTTTCTGGTACGAAGCGTTAAGGGCCTGGCTAAGAGGACCGGTCTGACCAGCCATAACAGACTGCGCATCATTTTCTCTTCTCCTTTTTCCAAGTGGCCGGCGGCAGTTATGCGGATAGCACATGTGCCGCACTCTCGAGTGAGTTAAGCTGTAGCCCGATTGTAGTCGAAAGGCTCCAGCTGTGCACTTTTTTTACACCAACATGTGAAAGAGAAATTGTCTTCAATCGTATAAGTCAAAAGGGAAGCGGCGGTGTCATAATTGCCGCATTTCTCAGGTGCTTTCCTCCCTGCAGAGGTTTCTGCAGTTCTCTCCTCTCAATGCCATTGTTGTTGACAAGACTCCACTTTGATGTCTGATTTTAGCGAGAAGAAGAAAGAGCCTCCTGCGGTGGGCTACGACGGCAATCAGCCTGCACCCACGCGCTCGCAAGATAGCGAGTTACTCGAAGAAGGGCGAAAAAGCAGTGACGGTGTTGACGAGCGAGAGGAAAAGACTCCAGCGTCGTCTTCTCTCAACGGGAAGAATACCAATCGTGGTAGGTCCAGACTTGACTGGTTCTACGGCCTACTACCCTACAACATTGCGGCGGGGCCACTTGGAACCTTCGTCCAACTCTACATTTTGCAACTGTATGGCGCAGACCTCGGAAAGATCTACGTCGGGCTTGTGATCACAGCTTTCAACGCAGTGACGATACCGGCTTCGATGATCTGGGGGTTTGCAACAGACAGAATACACAGGAGAAAGCCTGTCGTCGCCCTGAGCTTCATCGCAATCGCGGTCAACATTGTTGCATTTCTCTTTGCGAACAATTTGTTCGCGATAGGATTGCTGTACTCGCTCTTCTCGCTTCTCTCCGCCGCTTCGGTGACGCCCCTCAACCTTCTCATAATGGAGACCAGTACAAAGTCCAAGTGGGCGTCGGCCTTCGCCAGGTTCTCAATGTTTTCGAGCATTGGCGTCACGGTTGGGCTGCTTCTCAGTCTCTTCTGGGTGGCCCTCCTGCCGCTGCAATGGCTTGTCATCCCGCTCGCGATTCTCTCGGTTGTTTCGGGACTACTCGCATTCGTACTTATCCAAGAGCCCAATTTCGTTTTTGAGAGAGAGGTGATGGTGATGCACAAGAAGAGCTTTCACACGAGATTGCATGGGTTGCCTCTTATCTTTCTCCACCTCCCGAGGGGTTCGGATTTCAGGCGTGTATTCAAAGGCCTCAGGTTTGAGCTCACAAGCTACACGCCAATACTCTATGTTTCTGTTTTCGCTTTCAACCTTGGCTCCAGCATCTTCAACACTTCGCTCATACCCTCGATGTACGCAAACTCCTTTCCCCAGAGTCAGGTCTTCCTCATGATTTTCATCACTTTGGTTGTCCAGATCTTCTCCTTCCACTACGTCGCGCCGTACATTGAAAAGCGCCCGCTGATCAGAACGGCGGTTGGGAGCCTCGTAATTAGGGCGCTGTGCTACTCACTTCTGGGCGTTTTTGCCTTCCTCTTCACCGGACTCGAGTACACTGCACCCATACTGGTTCTCTATCCGATCTCCTCGGGGTTCGCCTACGCAGTCTACTACACTGTGTCAAATACTCTTGTCTTCAATGCTCTCGGTCAGAGCGGGCACAGGTCTCCTGGCTCTTCTCTCGGCGTCTACAGCGCGCTGGTCGGAGTGGCAACCATGATCGGGTCGCTTGTCTCCGGATTCATATCGTTTTACACCGACTTTTACTTCACCTTCACTGTGGCTGGCTTCTGCATAGCTGGATCGGCGCTTTTCACCGCGCTCCTTGAGAGGATTGGTAGCAAACAAGAGAAGAAGAAAGGAGAAGAAATCACCACCTCAGCCTGATTCATGAAAAAAAGGAATTTCTGCTTCAGTCAAAGGCAGTGGTGGAGATGGTGAAGAAAATCGTGCTTCCTTCTAGTCTTGGACACCGTGTCGCCCGTCGATATAACATCATGTGGGGCAAGAGAGTGAGAGCGAGAAAGAAATGCCCTTAAAATTTCTGCATACCCCCCATCAAGTTTAATTCTTCGCTGGTACGCCCCTTTGCCTTGAACCCATGTCCCTCATAGGCCAGCTACCTCTTGCCGCAATTTCCATCTCATGCAAGAATATCAACGAGAGCCGACGTTTCTACAGAGACCTGATAGGCCTCCGAATCATAGAGGAAGAAGAGAAGGGCGATAGGATACATTTTGACCTTGGGAACATACGCCTGAGCCTTGTAGGAAAGCCCTCGCCTCAACTGCAACCGCATCAGAAGAAAGGCGGAGTGGCCTTAGCGGCTGACCCGTCAGCCTCTTCTGGAAAACTTGGCACCTCTGATCATCTGATCTTCGTTGTTGAAAGCGCTATCGATCAGGTCTACGCTGACCTAGAGAAGAGGGGGGTCAAGTTCAAATCAAAGCGCGTTGTCGAAGATTCGATGGGTAAGGCTGCCTGGTTCACCGATCCCGACGGACGAGTGATTTACCTCTGGCAACCGCCCCGAAGAGACGCAAAGGGATTCAGGGATGTGGAGATGCTCGTCAGGCACTACGAATCAGTTTCTAGGGCGCTTGCCGACCTGAGAGAGGGCGAAGAAGAAGAGGAAGGAATCACCGTCTGAATCTTTGCTAGGTTCTGTTATCACCATACTCAGTTATCATCTTACAATTTTTTCAGGCGCTACTTCGTGACTTTAATCTTCACGCCACTTGAAGAACCTTATAGCTAGGGCAAACGTCACTGCGGAAATTATCGCAAGGACAGCGAGATCAAGAACCGCCGCGCTGTAGTTGCTGTATACCATTACTGCGTTCAGCCCGTCAATCAGGTAGTATAAGGGGAGGACGTGCGCAAAGGCTTGCAGGTAGCTGGGCATCAGACTCACGGGGAAGAAGGTTCCCGACAGGAACATCATTGGAAAAGTTATGATGTTGCCAACAACACCCGCGGACTCTACGCTTTTTGTCACGCTACCGACGAGCATGCCTAGCGAGACGAAGAAGAGCGGACCTATGATCAGGAATGGGATAATCCACGCGGTGACCGACACGTGCGCCCCGAACCCGATGATCCCAGTCGTTGCCATAAGGACGAAGGAAATCACGGAGAGTATAACATACCAGATGACCTTGGATGTTAGCCACTCGCCCTTTGTGAGCGGAGTGAGCGAGAGCTGCTTGAACAGCTTGTTTTTCTTGTACTCCGAGGAGATATTGACCATCGAAAACATAGGGCTGGTTAATATCGAGAATCCGACGAGCCCCGGTATCAGGAAATCAATGTACTTGTAATTGTTTGATGCGCTTATCGTTTGAGTCTCGAGTCCAATCACGGCGCTCGCTCCAGCTCTCTTCAAATTGAAAGCGTTGATAACTCCACTTGTCACTCCCATAACCTCCTGCGCTGTGGAGTCGGTCGGGTTGCTGAAAATTGTGACGTTGATTGGTTTCCCGGCTGTAAAGTTCTGTGAGAAACCCTTCGGGATTACTATACCTATTGTAGAAGAGTGTGCGAGCAAGTAACTCGTAAAGTTCTGATCATTGGTCACAAGAGTGAGTCGCAGGACGCCAGTGCTGTTAAGCGCATTCATGAAAACCGAGCTGATCTGGGAACCGCCGTCCTGATTTTGAACATAAACAGTCACTGGACCGTTGCTCCCCCCGGAGAAGATCGCCCCGAAGATCAGGATGAGTATGATGGGGAAGATAAGGGCGAAAAACATCCCTGTTCTATTCCTCAGGTACTCTCTCCTGAAGACTCCAAGATCGGAGAGCATGCGTTTTATACTGAACATATCCTGCTAGAACTCCCCGTTGCCCTTACCTTTACTGACGGATTTCTCCTGCCTCTTCCATTGTGCCGCCTACGAGTTTCACAAAGATATCTTCAAGGCTGTCCCCGACCATCACCATCCTCTTTCCGGATCCATACTTTGTGATAAGTTCTTCAGGAGTGCCGGAAGCAATGATTTTCCCCTTGGTCATTATTGCAACTCTGTCAGAAAGCTGTTCGGCTTCCTCAAGGTAGTGAGTCGTTAGGAGTACCGTCCTGCCCTCGCTCTTCAGCTTCCTGATGACCTCCCACATCGCCCGCCTCGCCTGAGCATCCAGCCCGGTCGTCGGCTCATCCAGGAAGAGCAGGCGCGGATTGTTGACCAGAGCTAGAGCCAGACCGACCTTTTGCTTCTGGCCTCCCGAGAGGTTCTCGAAGACGGTCTTTGAGGACGAATCTTCGAGGATAACTTGCTTTAGAATTTCGTCGGATTCTACCTTTACTCCGAAGAGCGACGCGTAATATGAGACCGCCTCTCTTGGAGTAGCCTTGTCGAAGAACTTGAACCCCTGCGGAATGACGCCGATCTGCCTGTGGAGATCGTATCCTTTTGACCATGGATCATATCCGAGAACTGTGACCTCCCCTGCGTCCTTTTCCCTGAGACCTTCGAGAATCTCTATGGTCGTTGTCTTTCCGGCGCCGTTTGGGCCTAGTAGCGCGAACACCTCTCCTTCTCTTATTGAGAAACTGACGTCGTCCACGGCTTGGAGTGAGCCATAGTTCTTTTTCAGCGAGGTGACTTCGACGGCAGACATGCGAGAAAGAGAGAGCGCCTCTGTATTCGTGGAAATCGAGTCTGTCGTTCGGGAGCTTTTGAATATTTCCGTGAAAGAGGCTCATAGTAAGAGGGAATTGGAGCGCAGAAAAGAGAAGTTAAGAGAGAGGAAAAAGGTTCTGCATGACCAAATATCCTCTCACCGTGTGTGTTTTCAAATGTTCAGCGCAGCTTTCAGTCCCTTGTACCTGTTTCGTATCGTGACTTCGGTCACGCTTGCTGCTTCTGCCACGTCCTTTTGTGTCTTCGTATCGTTTTCAAGGACGCATGCGACGTAGAGAGCTGCGGCGGCTAGACCCATCGGATCCTTGCCAGCAGAAGTGCGTGTTTCATCTGCACGGCGGAGAATCTCGAGTGCCTTGCGCTTTGTCCTCTCCTGTAATCCCGCCTTGCTCGCAATCCTCGAAACACATTTTGCGGGATCTACGACGGGCATGCGAAGGTCGAGCTCCCTGAACAAAATCCTGTAGCAACGGGCCAAATCCTTCTTCCGGATGTTGCTTATTGCCGAAATGTCCTTGAGAGTCCTTGGCGTCTCGGTGTCACGGCAAGCTGCGTAGAGGGCGGCGGCTATCATTGCCGAAATCGACCTTCCCCGAATCAATCCGTGCTCGAGCGCCTTTCTGTAAATGTAGGCGGCCTTTTCGACGACGGCGTCATTCACCTTCAACTTGTCCACGAGCCTATCGAGCTCACTGAAGGCTTGCCTTCTGTTGCGATCGACGGATTCGTGGATCTGCGTGCGGCCGTCCCACGTCCTAAGTCTTTCAATAGTCGCTTTCATCGATGCGGGGAGCGACTTGCCGGAGGCGTCCCTGTCAACTGTACCTATCACCGTTGCGAGCCCCATGTCATGCATGGCGAGGCTTGCGGGCAGGCCGGTGTGAGCGCGTTCGTTCTTTTCCTCTGAAGAAAATGCCCTCCACTCGGGACCGAGCTCAGCAATCTTTTCCTTTACAACGTACCCGCAGTTGCTGCAGAAAAGCTCTCCTCCAGCATTGTCTACTACCATAGGTCCGCCGGCACATCTTGGGCAACGGTCAACTAGCCCTGCCCTTCTGAGGTTGAGGTTCTTCTTGCTCTCTATGCTCATTTTTCTTACATTTTCACCAAAATTTCAGAGAACATCTGTAATGTCCGCATGTCGGGAACATAGCACGACGCACAATCCACGTGAGAGAATCGGTCTTTCTCCCTGGCCTTTTTCACTCTTTGCCGTCTGCATCAAGTATGTTCTCAACGGCAAAGTCTCATGCTCCAATTATAGAAATGCATGCAGGTTCTCCTGCTCTCAGCCGTACCGGTAGTCACAATCATTTGAACAGCTCTAGTATGCGCTCTCGCGAGACGAGTAGGCCTTTTTCCCTGCTTCCGTTGCGGGTGACCACCCTCACTTCGCAAATGCATACCAATGTCATTGCTGGCCTGAATTGCTGAGCCTACGGTAAGATGGGAAGAGGAGTAAATCTGCTAGTCCACAGGCCTACAGCAAATCCTTCTCATATTTAACCTAGTCTTGAGGCAGGCGTATCCCGCCAGAACCCGGTGCCGGTGGTTAAGAGGCCCGCACCGTTGTTGCTTTTACTATGGTCCTTTTTCCTCAGCAAACCCAACGGGCAAAACAGGGCACCGTGGTTGCAGATGCTTCTGGCCATCTGGGATTGAGCTGAGTGTGACGCTTCCGCTACTGTCCGCCACGATAGGAGAACACGTGATTCTGATCTAAACATCGTGTTTTCGTCCATTAGAAGCGCATCCTCCCGCAAGAAGCCATCATTAGTGTATTGCGAGAAGAGTCACCGAGGTTTCTGTCTTTGTTCGACAACCGTAGAAGAGGAACCTCTGTCTCTGTCCTGCTCTATAGCCGAATTTGATTGAACACTGAATTGTGCAGTGCGCTTTTCAACTCCGGGAATCCTCGCATTCTCGATTCCAAGGAGCTTGAGTGAGAAGAAAAAGCAGCAAATTGCCCCGATGATGAAGAAAAGATACCAAACCGGGATGATAAGCGTCGGAAGAATTGCAAGGTATCCCCATTGTGTGGTATAGATTCCCGGTGTGATCTCTGTCCGACCTAGAACAAAGTAAAGCCAATCTTCCATCAACACGATGATGAGAAACGTGCCAAGGGCATAGAGTTTTGCTGGGTGCGAGCTCTTGAACTGCGACCAGATTGGAGCTATTGCAAAGAAAGTGAACAGGGGAAGCATGAAACCGTACTGATAGAGGTCAAGCCCTAGCCAGTTAAGAGAGCACCAGGGAAGAATTCCACATGGTTTGCCTATGAGTTCAAACAGAGAGTAACCCGCTGCGATACCGAGTGAATAGACCATGGTACTCTGAATCTTCAGAGACATTTCGTGAACAAGTATGGAAAACTCTGTTCATCGCATAAAATTCTGATTTGGCTTATTTACAGCTCCAACTCCTAGAGCGAAAGAACAAATCTGTCCTCTACCTTGTTGAATCGGTATGGATAGCGACATTGTCCCTCCCCCAATGCTTCTCGCGGCTCTTGACAAGATTACCGGAAAGGAGGGACTTCATTCCGAGCTGATTGAAACAAAGCCATGATCGCTGATGCCCAAATAGTCCCTCAATTGGCATTTCAATTCTAGAAATTGCGATGGCGTGCCCAACTTTTTCCATCGAGTCACCCATCTCTTTCCCTCCAATGCGGCAAGATACTCTGCAAATGAGTTATTAACTCGACAAGCAGAGCTAGAAAATCAAATTGCTCGAATTTGCAAAGAGCAAGAAGAAGACGTGCTCGCTTTATGACATTTGAAATAGAACTGGTAAGGCAGATTCGAGCGCCGAAAGAGTTTGTGTTCGACTGGTGGACTGACCTCTCGCCCGATGACAGTATGCTTGTTCACCCCCTGAATAGTAGAACCGTTCTTTCTAGGAGCCCGACCGAGATATTGGTACGTGACGATGAAACAATCTTCTTCCGAAGAATGCAGTTTGACGTGAGGGTCACGCTGAACAGGCCCGACTCGTGGGTCGCCGAATACGACGGAAGGGTCGCGAGAGCCAGATCAACATACACATTGAGGTCGCTCGATCCGAGTTCCAATGTGGAAACGCAGTTGCACTACCACACAGAGATTGAGCCAAAGGGGTCTCTGACCGGTTTAGTGTCCCCCATTGCCAAGCTCATAGTTAGGAGGACTTTTGTCTCCGAGTTTGAAGCTTTTACAAGAGCTCTGGAGCAAGATTATGGCAAGCAGAAAATCAAGAGCCTTTAGCAGGCACAGGAGCTTTTGCCCTAAATCTTCGTTACGCCCCTACTTATTCGAGGCTCAGGTAAAGGAAGATGCCGTACGCAACTACGGTGAAGACATCCGCTATCGGAGAGGAAAGGTCAGCTCTGAGTGGCAGCCGCACCATGAAGTCCTCAAAGACGGGGCTGGTCAAAATCGAGTGTAGCAATAGCGCAAAGAGCATGACCAAGAGGCCTAAGACGAAGTTGGCTTTTGTCTCACGGTACATCCTCAAGTAAACAACGACAAGCGCCACGAGCAACGAAATACCGATTGTTGAGAGGATGATGTGGAACTCTATGAAAGTTGCAAGCCCGAGGGGCTCGAAGGGAAACCGCCGTATGTAGTCGAGATCCGAGATTTGTATGATGTAAAGAAGCGAGCCGATCAGGGCACCCACTAGCACGACGAAGGGTACCCATAGCCTGTTGCTCGGACTGCGCCCTTTCCTTTCTCCTTGTTCCTGGTGGTTCATCTCTCAGATTTTTCTTCTCCTTTCGCTTCGCTTGCAACTCTCCTTCCAAGGATGGTGTCGAGCTTGCCCCAGTTGGCCTCCATGGTTTCGGAGACAAAGTACAGTTTGCCGTACTTCTCGCCCTCGGTAAGCACAAGCCTGTTGCGCTCAAGTACAGAGAGGTGGTGCCTCACGGTCGTGTAATCAAGATGTAGAGCCTGCGACAGTTGCTGTGCGTTCCTTGGCTGCTCTCTTAATGCGTTGAGGACGAGAAGCCGGGTCTTCGCGCCGGTACTGCCAGCAAAGAGCCACCACAAGAGGCGCTCGAATGCATCCATGTCAGATAAATGACGTGATATGCATCCGAAATCTCGCACCAATAATGGTATCGCTTGATTCGATTGCGAATGAAGCACGCCAAAAGGCAGACTTGTCCCCACGCATAATCCAGAGCTTCAAGCGCAATTTTCTCGGTGCACTCGTATAGAGATTCTAAAGAGCTGGTTCCTCCTTCTGATCTGTTCAAGCTTTTAGGACAAGTCTCAATTCCGTACTTGATCTCGCTTCGGATTTCGCGGTTCGCTTCTTTTTCCTTTCCCTCAGTGTGTCTCCCACTTCCTGCCCTTATTATCTCACTGTTTGCCTAATCCACAGCCACCGGAAAAAATCTTGGATAGATACAGTAATGATTTGGGAAGCATTCCGGAAAAAGAGTAAATTTCCACAAACATCCTGGATGTTCGAGAGAAGACGATGATTCGGGAGACTCTTGACGACGGTCTCCCGAGATTACCTGAACTGACTTGCGTTCGTTTGACTTGCTTAGCTGCGTTGTTGGCACCAACGGACCACAATGTTCCGAATTCTTGTGTAGTGCAGAAGACTTTTCAAGAGTCAAAAATTCCTGCTTTTCAAAACCTTGTTCGGAGAACGGATGATTGTGTGAAGCCCACCTTGGGCACCTGTATAACGGCGCAAAGTGCCCTTAGCACGGGACTAAACAGCACAGGTTCTGCGCTCTCGCTATTCAAGATGCTCGCGGTCTCGCGACCACACGAGAAACGAAGTTTGTCTTACAAATTTCTCCGCCGAGAGTGAGAGTTCCGGTCCGGCAAATTAGCTACAGGCTAAGAGTTGAGGACATTCCACATGGTATTGAATAAGTTCTCGCTGAATGGAACATTGAGGGAGATCGGTCTACTGGTTGTGATTGCATTACTTTCTGGGACGGTCGTTCTGGCCAGCGCTCACTCTGTTATGACGAGCAGCACCCTAACAATCACGCAGACCAGTGTTACAACTACCACTGAGTATCTCACGAGCACCGAATATGCAGGGCAACCCACCCAGAGCCAGAGTACCACATCAAAATTGGATAGTTCCTTCGTTTCAATTGGGCAGTCGTCTACTTCAAACCCAAGCGAATACATCCTCGTTGGAGGCCAGAACGGATCCTGGTTTACTGATTCGCAGTATCCAAGGCTCTATCAGATATCCCTTAGAGCTCACGTCTCAAGGAAACTCGACCCCGTAGATGGCATGGGGACAGTCTGGGGAGGTGGTTTTAGTGGGTCAGAATGGCTGATTTCCGGGTGGGGGAGCGACGAAGGAGCAGAAAAATCCCCTGATCCATACCTCTACGTGTTCAACGGAGTGAACTCCATAGATGATACGATCGAAGACACTGCGGAATCCGAGTGGAATGGGGGAGACATCTTTGCGGCCAGTTCCAATGGGACGAGCTGGTTTGTTTCTGGCATGGGTTCCGGAATTCTAGGCTCTTATGCAAGCTATCCGACAAACCACCTTTCCGCTGGACTCTTCAACGGAAGCGTCTTCGTAGACCTGTCGGCTGAGCTGCCTATGCAGATGGATGGAATACTGTATGCCAACGCTTTCAACGGAACCGATTGGTTAGTAGGAGGCGGCTATGAGAGAAGTGGCGTAATTTTTCTGTTCGACGGTCACAGCTTCATCGATCTTACTTTGGACGCATACAGCGCCATCCCTTCATTCCAATCAGTTCAGAGCATCGCTTGGAACGGGAAATACTGGCTCATAGGCGGAGTAGGCTTCCTCGCAGAGTACAACGGGTCGACGTTCAACAACCTTACTGCGCAGCTGAACGATGCACTCGCGTTCCAGTCCGGTAAGCTATCAGGGATGAACGCGGTGAATTCTATCGCCTGGAATGGAACAAGCTGGCTCCTCGGTGGCGGGCTGCCCATCGCTTATGACAACGGACCGAGTTCCGCATGGCTTGTCACGTTCAACCCTGAATCATCAATCTTCACTGACTTGACTCCAAAGCTTCCGGAATACGCAGTGCAACCAGCGATGAGCTCGAGCATCCTCTCCATCGCAGTAATCCCCACTGATGGCTCATGGATTATCGGAGGATACGCGGATAACCAGAGCATACTTCTTCATCTCGATGGTGGTGTCTCCGACCTAACTCGGCTTGCATCAGGCATGAACTATATTGACTGGGTGGGCGTATCAGGTTGAGTTCGACATCAGCAATATCCTTGAGAATGCGCGCTTGGGATTTTTGAACTAGGAAAGATCTAGTAGCAATTTGGGAATATTTCCGGAAATAGATTAAGAATCGGGATAAACAAAAAGAGGGATCATGCAAAATATCCATGGCTTTACTTGTAGTCGGAGAGTTCTTCCGGATGCAGAGGAAAATATTTCGAGTAGCGTAGTTCTGGAGAAAGGAGGCGAGCACAGGAGACAAAACATCGGTATAGTGAGTGCTTTACCATCCAAAGAACTCGCATTTCAAATTTCTAAAGTAAACGCGTATGATTCGGGCGGATGGAAAAGCAAAAGAGTAAGGATAATACTCACTAAGAGTGTCATAGTGCCTAACATTAGCAGTTGCAACGACGATCTGAATAATACCATGATCGTCAGAGTTATGGGTGATCCAAGCCGCTCTGCTCTGTTTGACTTTGAGAAACAGTCGGAGTGGGTTGGAAGAGTCTTGAAATTGGATGCCTGAATCATAGTATCGTAGGGAAAGAGGTATTGGGAAAATGCAAAGCAACTCAAAGGCTCTCGTAGTTTCTTCGCGTGCAATCGTTGGGATCGCGGTAATCATAGCTTTGGTCGTGGCACTCGTCCTTGTCATGAACCTCGAGGTCTTCGGGGCGAGCACTGGGGTGACTGTCACCTCGACGCAGACGGTCGGTGCATCGACCACGGTCACGACTACCTTCACGTCAAATCCTGCAGTGTCAGGCAATGCCTCTTCGCCGCTTGGGATAAATGCCGAGCAGATTTATTCGGAGGCTAACCTCAGTATCGTGATACTGCAGGGTATGCAAGCGCAGAGTTCGCTCTTTGGAACTCAGTATGTTTCCATACTAGGGTCAGGGTTTGTCGTTCAGTATTCCGGCTCCGATTACATCGTTACAAACTATCACGTGGCTGGTGCCACGACGAATCTCACCGTTACCTTCTCTGATGGCGATTCCTACCCGGCTACCGTGGTTGGATCTGACCCGTACGCGGACCTGGCCATAGTTTCGGCAAAACAGGCGCCAGCTTCAGAGTTTCACGCCCTAACTTTCACTCCCTCCTCGAATCTCCTTGTGGGCGAGCCGATAGTCGCCATTGGTGCTCCCTTCGGACTGTCCGGGTCCATGACTGTAGGCATCATAAGCCAGCTTGGGAGGACAATTCAGGATCCGACAGCGGGCAACTTTTCAATCGCTGCCGTGATACAGTTCAGCGCCCCGATCAACCCGGGCAACTCTGGTGGCCCCTTGCTTGACTCGAACGGGGAC
>JAJPHP010000079.1 GCA_021325255.1 Nitrososphaerota archaeon
AAGATAGAAAATAACTCGGAGAAATGTCCAAAGTGTGGGAAATACTACCTGTATGACAAAGATGATTACTTCTTTGGTGGTCAGTACGATTAGCTTCTACTCTCTGATTCTTGTTCGTTAAACGGTGTCAATTGAGCACCCATTAGCATTTCTTCCTCATCCTCACCACCTTCTCTAGATTGCACTGAAAAAGCAATGTAACTTTTGGAAGTGTATGTAGAATACCCTCGACCCCGATATCACCATGACACCTCAAAAAAATCAAGAAAGATCCAGATAAGGCTAGCTAGGTTAGAGCAATCAAGGTCTATTGGGATCTTTCTCTGCCATCAGAATTCTAGCACAGATTCTTTCCTAATGAGGACTCGAAACAATGTCTATTACATAGCAACGCAATCAGCTTGCTCAAGTAACCAAGACCATAACGAGGGTGGAAGACAAAGAGCGAGAGAAAGAGAATCTGTCAGCATGCAAGAACCGTCGAACCGACCGTATATGGCAGCCCTCTCACTTCGGTAGCAGCTTTAATTTTCTGTTCTTGAATTCTCTTTGAAAGCGCTGGGAAATCCCCGCGTGCAAAGCTCGCTGAGAAATCACCGAGTGTAAGAACAAAATCTCGTCCATTTGCGCACGAGTTAGCCATGTGTTAGCGACTTGGTTTAGGCGCCGAGTTACCTGGCTTTTGAAGCCTCACTATCAATCCTGATGATCGTCTGCATTGTTTAAATCGCACGAGGCGTTCATGTTAGGATAGTGAGTGAAACCTTTGGAGACTCGCAACATACTTGTAATTGGGGTTTGGTTGTTCGCCCTCATCTGGCTGGTCGGAATGCTGGTTCTGCAGGCCGATCTACTAGTGTCCCTCTTCATATTCCTGATTGCTATCGTGGTCAGTGTCGCCGCAACCGCACTTCCGACGACATCGCCCGCGAGCAGTTCCCGCGAGAAAGCGTCCGCCTGATATCCACAGGTTGGCATCCGGAGAAGAGGGGAGAACCGCAAATTCCACCGGCCTAGGCGTACTGCCCAGCCCGTCGAGCATTGGTTAGCGGCAAGGGTTACTTTGTGCTTGATTCTTGGAACTTGCTGGTTCAGCGATGTCCGGTGTGTCCGAGGGGAAAACGCTCGGCGCGGGACAATGCTAATTGCTAGGCATCCAACTTGGATATTCGACACAATCAATCCAGCAGATGTTATTCCAAGCTAGAGAATTTCCGGTTAATGGAAAATTCAGGATCAGGTCGCTTTATCTCAGACACCAAACTTCTGCCCGATTCTCTATCATGTACTTGTTCTTCTAGAAGAGTTTCATAGCCTGGTCGCTTTATTGAATGAGCTGATATGATAGACTCCGCTCCACAATTCTTGCATATAACAGCGAGGTACAATCCGGTACTCTGATGCTTCACTGATTCGATCTTCCAGGCATGAGTGGAAAGCATTTCACAGACTTCCTCTGCATCCAATCCGTTGACATCCACAGGGTTAACACAAATGCCTCTTTTCAATTTGAAATAATGATGAGCGGGATAGAATCGCCTTTCCATTTATTGGAATCACATATCCTTTCTTTAGGAAACTTCCATAGTCGTTTCTTGGACATCGAGGTTTGCATATTACCTCTTGTCACACCTATAGGGGATATGGGAAAAGAACCCGAATGACGGACCCAGTGGACAGTTGGGCTGTCGTATTATAGCTTCTTTGTCATGATAACGTTTGTTTCTTCGAAGCCGCACTTTTCGTAAAGACTTCTTGCGGGGCGGTTCTGACCGAACACGTGGAGCGACATCGTCTCCATCCTATGCTCACGAGCCTTCGACTCTAGTAACTTGAGTGCTGCAGTTGCGTAGCCCTTTCTCCTAAACTCTTCGTTGATTCCGAAATCGTAGATGAACAAGTCTCTCCTCCTCTTCTTGCCACTATTCGTTCCCGAGTCGTTGCCGCTCAATGCGTACCAGATGCGCCCGACGACAACACTCTTCCGATTAACTTCCTCCTTGTCAACTATCCAGAAGAGGAAGTTGTCCTTCATGTGGACTCCTTCTGGCAACAGGTTTCTAAACTCCTCCTCTGCCAAGGCCATGGATTCTTCCCTCTCCCAGTTGCCCGACTTTACCTTCTCCTCGGCGTAGCGGGGCACTTCCCGCTCCAGGTACTTCTAAGTCATCCGAATTGAAAGGTTCGAATACAAGCTTCATAAGGTGGGTCAGACATCGTTCGGCGCTAATAAACGAACAGCTAAGCATTTTGTAAGCGGATATAGGATGTCCACCTGATTAACGAATGAGCCAATCTATATTCTTGACTTGACAGAACATAATCTTTGGAGAACCCAAGATGGTTTCGATCTGCTGACAAATACGCCGCGAGTACGCAAAACCAAGCTTAACGCTCTATTTTTCTTCCTAATTTTTATACAATCTCCAAATTCACACCGGTGTACCCAGACTTCAGAACCCGATGGAGTATAGGCCAAGATTCTCGGAGCCGGTTCGGAAGTGGAAAACACTTTTGCCACTAGCTCTACCACGCTTTCAGGTGCACCGTTTGAGTGCAGGAAACGTATACATCCTGACAGTCGCATGCCTAATTTTTGGAAGGTTGAAGGGAACTTTGAAGAAAGATATGGATCCTAGAACTTACTGAGAGACTTCTCGCAGGGAATAGAACGCATTTGTGTCCTTAGAGATTCCCCGACTTCAAAGAAAATTGTTGTTCTTTGTTGTCTTTCTCACCTTGGAAATTTTCTAGTGGAGTTGGCACTTTTGCTCATCTCGGTTGAACAACGGTTTATTAGGAACATTCTCTCGGCCGCAAAAATGTGATGCACCTTTCTAACCTCAAAAATACTAGATTATTCAGAAATGAGAGCAGTCACAAGTTCGCCAAGCTTGGCAACGTAACAACCAGGACCTTAGTGATATTCGCCGCATTGATAATGTGCATCATGTACATTACATACGTTGGCGTCTCAGCATCCCAATCGTCTACTACCGACTCGCTTGCTGGTAACACAACTGCCACCTGTCGTGTCTTCTGTACAAGCACCACCACGACCACATCCACCACATATGTCTGTTGTCAGACGGTGACAGCGACAGTCACAACGACCCCGACAACAACGACGTTTACCGTGAATCAACCAACAGTCACAACCACCTCTGTCTCTACAGTCACAGCGGCAGCCAACGTCATGAGTGGTGATGGGAGTTCAGGATTTCAGAATAGTTTCTATTGCAACACGTTTCTTAGCAATAGCGTGGACTGTCAGGTGACCGTTTCGCTGACAACACAAGGCTTTGCGGTGGATGGTGTCACGACTCTCCTTGTACTGTCGTACAAGAATGCTGAAGGTGACTAATTTGGTACAATACCAGCCAATTCCGCGGACACAACTTCCTTCACTGACACTTTCTCTGCTGCATCTGTGGGTATAGCCATCAACTTCGTTGGTACGCCGTCTTCGGATGTCATTGTATCCTGGTCTTGGACCGCAATCTGTCCGTCATAGGAGTCTTGTCACCGGGGGATTGAATCCCACCCCCCGCTTCTTTGTGATTGCTGAAGAAGTAAAGGGAAAATTCCGTGCTTGGCAGCGAGACTCTATGTTCCTGACGAGTTCCAGCCACGTATCGAGCTTTTTTGCCTTGCAGTCCCAACACTTACCTGCCAATGTTTCCGCAAAAATCGCGCGACTGCGTCACCGCTCTAGTACTTTTGCATTCCCTATCTAGTCGCGACGGCCTCAATCTCGACGAGCATGTCGTGGAGTACTAGATCCGTGATTACCGTTGATCTCGCTGGCGGGTCCTTTGGGAAGTACTTTGAGTACACCTCGTTCATTTCTCGAAACAAATCTCTGCTCTGTAGAAAGACTGTCACCTTTACAACTCGATCGAGCGAACTCCCCGACGCCTCCAGTATTGCCTTCAAATTCTCCAAGGTTCGCGAGGTCTGTTGCTTGATGTCTCCTCCCAGCCACTTGTTCGTAGCAGGGTCCATTGCTCCCTGACCCGCTGTGAAGACTAGCTCATTGAATTTGATTGCTTGAGAGTAGGGACCTACGGGTCTTGGAGCCTTTTCAGTAAAGACAACGTCCTTTTTCTTCTCCTCTTTCTTGGTTCCTGATTCGACTGACGTCAAAGGAATAATTTCACGAGATAAGAAAAACAGCTGCCACTCTTAACAGTTGGCTTCTTTTCTCTCGACCAAATCGCCATCCCCCAGCCACAAGTTTTCTCGCATCCTTCAAAGAGCAGTGTTGCGGAGGCTCTACTTTTCCTAATGCTCCTGATACCTAACGCTTTGCTTTTTTTCTTCTCGAGGGATTAGCCTAGTTTTCATTAAGAAAAAGTCTCCATTATCACTTTTATCGCAGATTTTCCTCGTTTGGGCAACCCTCGACATACGACCTCTTCTTTTTCTTCATCTGGAGTGGGAATGGCTGACCAAGATTAGGGCGAGTCTCTCAAGGAGAGATTTCGCCATTGTCCTAAGCATTGTTTCTTTAGCCTTGATTCTGTCACTTGCAACTTACGAGTATTCTTCAAGTATTTCTTCAGGAGTTTTGTCCTCTGCCCTGAATTCGAATAACCAAAACTCTGAGATACAGGCAGGGGACCTAAGCCATATACTTTCAAATCAACTTCAGACCGTCGTGTCCCACCTTGTGTCGATATCCAATTCCACGGATATCCGGGAGCAGAACGTAACGGAGGTTAAAGCCTTACTTAATAGCGCGGAGTATGGTACTTCACCAATTACAGATTACTACAACTGGAATGACCAAAACGGAACTCTGCTGGCTTCTTCGAACCAAACAATTCTATCCATAGCTCGTCAGTATCACTATTTTTTGAGCGATGCGGAATTCTTTGTCAAGGCGGCCGAAGCTAGAGGCACGACCTACATCTCCAACGCCTCTGTCTCTCCGGTGACTCATCTGCTACGAATTCTCGTCATCCAACCTGTTTACGATTCAAGGCATGTCTTCAAAGGCGTAGTCGCCGCAGCTCTGAATTTGAAAACGCTTGGAGCGTTCATTAGCGGCCAAATTTCGCCAATAATTCGCAACAATCCGAGCATAGGCGAAGGGTTTACACTTTACGACGCGAATGGAACAGTCCTTTACAGTTCTAAATTTCCATCCACTATCGGACTCAATCTCTTCACTCAAGGCCAAAACCTGACTTCGATGGCGCTTCCAAGCCAGCGAGCAGCTTTGCTTGCTTTCGATCAAAAGATAATTGAAAGCAGAGTCCCGGGAATGGGGACCGTTCCTTTTCGAAATGAAACCAGACTCGTAGCATATCAACCGATTTTTGTCAATAACAGTAATCCCTCTCGCGGTCAACAGCAATACTTCGGAATGCTCCTGCTAGGGTACAATGAAAATATCCCTAGACTACAGGCTGCGCAGATAGCCTCGATTGGCACTTTCACAGCATTGACTATCGCTGGCATAGGTGCGGGTGCTGTTCTAGCTTTAGTTGTTTTTCTCCGGTGGAATCGAAGGCTTGAAGATACAGTGCGACTAAGAACAGCTGAACTTGAAAAATCAAACCAAGAATTAAAGATGCGAGACATAGCCCAACGTGACTTTATCAACACTGCAGCTCACGAACTGAGAACTCCGGTCCAGCCACTTCTGGGGATGGCGGAACTCTTGCGAGAAAATATGAACGAAAAAGGAACAAAGACGATCGAGATTTCGGAGAGCGAACTCAACCTCATAGAAAGGAATGCGAAACGCCTGAGTGAACTTACGAAGAATATTCTTGATGTAACTAGACTCGAAGGCCAGACCCCCACATTGAAGAAAGAAATATTCGACTTGCGGAAGGATATTCAAGAGAGAATCGATGAAATCTCGGCAAATCTCACAGTACCAAAGATTTCATTCTTCGCATCCGACGATCCTCTGATGGTAGAGGGCGACAGGGTTAGGCTGGGCGAAGTCGTATCCAACCTAGTTAACAACGCCATCCGATTTTCGTCCAAGAATCAACTCTCCAGGCTAGTGATTTCAGCGGAGAAGAAGAACAACGACAATTTTGCCCTTGTTAAAGTCAAGGACTCTGGACCAGGCATTGATTCCGAAGTCATGCCCAAGCTTTTCACGAAGTTCTTCACAAAGTCGGAATCAGGAATAGGTTTAGGTCTGTACATCTCTAAGCTCATCGTGGAAGCTCATGGTGGGAAAATATGGGCTGAGAACAACACGGGAGAACCTGGGGCTTCCTTCATATTCACAGTACCTCTGCTGCAATCTGAAAAGAAGGAGGCAGTAGGTTCATTGCCGAACCAACAAGGAATGAAAGAACCACAGACTTCACATGTTGTGTAAGACTATTTGATTGCGCCCGTACAAGAGCCCCCCATAGAGCAGAAAAAGCAAGCCATGCATGACAGGACTGTGCTCATCTGCGATGACAATGAAGATATTCTGTTTGTGACGAGTGCCCTCTAAAGCGAAGATACAATGTTCTTACGAAGTCAGGCAATGAGTGAATTAGACTATTCGATGAAGAGAGTAGCAGAGGAAGAGGAATCGACTTGGTACTGCTCGATTTTAGATTAGGTGACATGACTGGCGACCTCGTAGCTCGAAAGATTAGAGAGATGAAACCGATGGGTCTCAAAACTAAATTTGTTCTGATAGCGGCTTTTGAGTTTGATGAAGGCGTAGTTTCCAAGTTGAAGGAAGCGATGGCCATCGAAGGCAAACTAGACAAGCCATTTGGGCTGTTAGACTTGGAGAAGACAATAACTGAGACACTCCTGCCGTAGGTCACTAGTTCCCACCTGTACCAATAAACTCACATGTCAAACGAATTTTGTCTATCGCGACCAACCTCCTCGTGAATAAAACTCGACTAGCCCTCTTTCTCTTAAACAGATAGAGAGGAATTTTTCGGGCAAAAGCGGTTTTTGAAGTCTTTCAATTTCCTTTCGAATCTTCCCTAACTTGAGCGACCTTTTTGTGGTGCTTCCAATAGAAGTTAAAGTCTAGCGCTTTTGCTAGCCGCGAGTTATTTTACTTCTTTATCCTGCTCAAAGTTGTAACTTTCTAGTAGAAGTTTTTGACAGAAAAGTTTGGAAAATGAGAGAGGATGGGTAATTCTCACTTCTGATAACTAGACCTGAGAATCGTCTCCCCTCTTTAAGTATCCTTGACTCACTACTGATTCACAGGTAAAACGAAATGGTTACCGTAGGACAAGAAAGGGAAAAGCAAAGAGCAGGTCCAATCACCGAGCAGCTAACACGTGGAAAGTGGGCAGGAAGGTGGATCTGGGCAGCCGTTGGGCAGGGGCTGATAA
>JAJPHP010000042.1 GCA_021325255.1 Nitrososphaerota archaeon
AGAATCATAAATGAGCCTACTGCTGCATCTCTGGCTTATGGTCTAGACAAAGCAGGCAAGGATCAGAAGATCATGGTCTTCGATCTAGGCGGTGGAACTTTGGATGTAACCATCATGGAATTCGGATCTGGTGTCTTTGAGGTGAAATCCACAAGCGGCGACACCCAGCTCGGCGGAACCGATATGGATAACATTCTGATTGATTATGTCGTTTCCCAATTCAAATTGCAATCAAGAATTGATTTGAAGAATGACAAGGTTGCCATGCAAAGGGTAAGAGAGGCAGCCGAGAAGGCAAAGATAGAGTTGTCAACCACTGTGACTACGGAGATCAATCTGCCTTTTATCGCTTCAGATTCTTCAGGGCCAAAGAACCTCAACCTCACTCTTACAAGAGCGAAGCTTGAAGAGCTGATTTCCCCCGTGATTGAGAGGTGTCGTCATCCCATGATTCAAGCAATTCAAGATGCGAAGCTTGAACCCAATAAGATCGACAAGATAATTCTCGTTGGTGGTCCGACAAGGATGCCGATCGTGAGGAACTTTGTCGAGAAGGTCATGGGGAAGACTGCCGAGCGCGGAGTCGACCCCATGGAATGCGTTGCAATGGGCGCCGCAATCCAGGGTGCTGTACTTGCAGGCGAAGTGACTGACATTTTACTTTTGGATGTGACTCCCCTCTCACTCGGCGTGGAAACTCTTGGCGGCGTCTTCACAAAGCTGATCGAGAGGAATACTACTATTCCCACGAAAAAGAGCCAGATCTTCTCAACTGCTGCAGATTTCCAGACTGCTGTCACGGTCCATGTATTGCAGGGTGAAAGGGCAATGGCTCAAGACAACGTGTCTTTGGGCAACTTCAATTTAACCGGAATCCCACCAGCTCCTAGGGGTGTGCCGCAGATTGAAGTTACCTTCGACATCGACGCCAATGGCATTCTGAACGTTTCAGCAAAGGATCTAGCGACCGGAAAACAAACCGGAATCACAATCACTGCTTCCACCAAACTATCGGAGAAGGAAAAGGAGCGAATGATAAAGGAGGCGGAGCAGTACGCCGATCAGGATAAGAAAAAGAAGGAAGAGGCTGAAATTCGAAACAATGCGGACAGCCTACTTTACACGGTGGAAAAGACAAAGGTTGATCTCAAAGACAAGATTGCAGCAGAACTCTTAACGAAACTGGATAACGCGTCCAAAGAACTAAAGGATTCCATGGCTGGAACTGACATTGAAGCGATGAAGCAAAAGACCGAGAATGTCTCTAATGTCCTAAAGGAAATCGGAATGATAGCTTACCAACAGGCAGCAGCCAGCGCGCCCAATCCTGGTTCTTCGACTTCAAACTCTTCCGGCTCTGATGCGTCAGAAAAGAAAGTGGTTGATGCAGAGTACAAGGTCAGCTCAGAGAGCGAAAAATCATCCAGTAGCTAAAGAGTGATCCCTTGAATGTCCTCGTCGGTAAAGCGAGACTACTACGAGGTTTTGGGCGTTCCAAAGGATGCTTCGATAGACCAGATCAAGGCTTCCTACCGAAAGCTTGCAATGCAGTACCATCCCGACCGAAACAAATCCAAAGATGCCGAAGAGAAGTTCAAGGAAATTTCAGAAGCGTATGCCGTGCTGTCAGATGATTCAAAGCGAGCAGAATACGACAGATTCGGGTATGAAGGAATCCAGAGCAGATACTCATCAGAAGACATTTTCAGGACTGCTAACTTTGACGAGATCTTCCGCGATATGGGATTTGGCGGTGGCAGTATCTTTGACTCATTCTTCAGAGATTTCTTCGCTGGTACAAGCAACGTGTACGGTGATCGACGTAGGGAAAGACGCCACGACGACATGGACAGGGCCCTTAGATACGAATTAGAGCTAACACTTGAAGAAATCGCAAACGGTGTAACAAAGGAAATCGAAGTTCCAGGAACCGAAAGATGCGAAATATGCAAAGGATCGGGAGCAGCGCCTGGGTCCAAAGTGAGAATCTGCCCGAGATGCGGCGGCCAGGGGCAGCTACAAGAGTCAAGTTCCACTGGATTCAGCCACTTGATACGCATCATAACATGCTCTACTTGCGGTGGTAGCGGCCAGGTCGTGGAAAGTCCTTGCAATGCTTGTGGTGGGGCAGGATCTATAGAGGTAACAAGAAGAATAGAAGTAAGGATCCCAGCGGGCATTGAAGATGGAGCCACTTTGAAACTGAGAGGCGAAGGCGGGACTAAGGAAGAAAATCTCAGGAAGCTACATGGAGACCTGTACGTCATCTGCAAGGAGCTGCCGCATAAGATTTTCACGAGAAAGGGACAGGATTTGCTTTGCGAGGTTTCTATCAATATCGCTGACGCTGCACTGGGATCAAGCATTCCAGTTCCAACGATATATGGACAAACAGTCCAGGTGACAATACCGCCGGGAACTCAGGATGAGACGGTTCTGCGGCTGAGGGGAAAAGGATTACCGAGTATAGACACATCAAAAAAGGGCGACCAATACGTCCAGGTAAAAGTGGTTGTTCCAACAAAGCTAACCGAAAGGCAAAGACAGATACTGAGGGAACTCAAACAGAGTGGGCTGTCGACATGACAATCTAGTTATTTATTTCAAGGGTGAGTTTTCGTTTTTGACGCGCATCAAATGTAAGAAGAGGAGCGGTAGAAGAAAAGCCAGATGGAATTACAGACGATCCAAGTTAATGCAGGACTTTCTTCGAGCAGAAGATAATGCTGATAAAAATCGCATAAGCACAAATCAAAACATCTATCTCATCAACAAGTTGCAGCAAATGAAAGCGATAGCCGAGTCGTTACTGAGAGACCTCGAGGATGAGAACTCATTAGAGTCAGTCAATCATCCTAGACAACCTTTGATGCTTCCTGAAAGGATCTCAGGGAGAAATCGCGACGGGCTTGCAACTTTCGATTCTGAAATTCGCAGGAGGTTTCTGGAATGGCGGAATAGAGATCCAGTAATCGAGACAACGGTGGACACAAAGCGCAACGAACTGAGATTGGTCGCTCTTATGCTCGGTGTCAGGAAAGAAGACTTGGAGATCGAAGTCACCCAGAACTGCTTAGTGCTCAGGACCAGCAGCTTGAAAGGTGGCGAAAACCTGGCTGCTGCAATTCCTTTCTACGTTCCGGTGATCCCTCGATCAATTGAGACATCGTTTGTCAATGGCATTTTAGAAGCAAGATTCAAGTTGAAGAAAGATTCAAATGAATATTACAAGGTCAGAATAAAGTGAATTTAGCGCTCGTAGAACCTCTTGAAAACGTCTTGATACCTTCCATCCTCATACAGAGCTCTGACAATCGCTTCAACAAAGTGTCGCTCTTCCTTTAAACGAGGTACGAGCTTACCCACCTCTGCTCCGAACGCATCTATATTTTTTAGATCGGTTTTGGTTGTGATTTCATCCATGAGACCGAATATTTTGTTAACCTCGTTCCGAGATAGGCTGTAATCCATTATCACGCGGTTGAAGTGAGTTCGCTTTGGATCAACTATAATCTCGTACAGTTTGCTCATCTTGAATTCCAATTCATCTATGCGCTCGTCGATGGACATTAGTTGAAATCAATGATACCTCAGTTGGGCAGGTCGTAATATCGTTTTCTGGAAGTGGTTTACTTGGCAAAAAGTCATTCGCGTTGATACCGTACATTCTGCAACGACCAGCAAACTCTTCCCAGGGTAGAAAGAGATCCTGAGATCCGCTCATTTCGTTTCTAGCATAGGCTTCGAGATCAATCCAAAGTTTCGAAATACGAAACTCTTTACATTTGTTTCTGACCTGAGTGATATCTATTCGAGATCTGTTGATGGCATAGAAGACAGCCCAGTGTGTTCGCTCTATCTTGTTAGTCGAAACCACCTAGACTATACTTAGTTGACCCAGAAACGTTGTCTGAATTTCTTTGAATCCTTTTTAAATGCAAAAAGAGTGTCACATTTTATCTTGAAACCCAGGGAAGCCGAAAGTGTGCAACTAGCCTGCTTCGTCGACAACTCTGTGGATGTCTTAATGCCAAACACAGAGATTGCAAAGCGAGCTCACTTGAGGGATGATTGGAATACTAAACCATTACTCGCTGAACATGGCTTCTCTGCAGTTCAAGTCTTGAAATCGATTCAAAGATAAGAAAAATCCTGTTCGATTGTGGCCTGGATCCAAATGCGGCAACTCACAATGCCGAGGTATTGAGCCTCAATCTAAGTGATTGTGAAGCAGTGATTTCCAGCCATGGACACATTGACCACACCGGTGGGTTGATTGATATCAAGAACAAAATAGGAAAAACAAAGAAGCCATTGTTGATGCATCCCTATTCGTTTCGAAATCATTTTGTAAAGTTTCCAGATGGAAGAACTTTCTATCTCCGACCGTCGAATAAGACGGAATTGTCAGAGGTTGGTTATGATATCGTCGAAAACAAAGGGACAAGTCTTTGGATTAATGATTTCTTGCTCGTAACGGGACAAATCCCGAGAACTAATGATTTCGAGACGGGAATGCCCACTCATTTTGCAGAGGTGGATGGAAAATTAGAACCAGATCCTCTTATCGAAGATGATCAGGCTCTCGTTCTTATTCTGCGTGATCGAGGGCTCGTCGTAATAACAGGATATGCCCATGCCGGGCTGATTAACACACTTTCATATGCCAAGGAGCTGACCGGCGAAGATAGGATATATGCCATCATAAGGGGAATGCGTCTTACTGGAGTTTTGTTCGAAAGAATCATTCCACGAACTATTGAGGAGCTGAAGAAAATGAAACCCAACTTTATGATTCCTTGCCGTTGTACAGGTGTTAGAGCAGTGAACGAAATAATGAACCAGATGTCGGATTCTTTCATCCAAAATAGCGTTGGAACGACATATAGCTTTTCTTCGATGTGAGGAGCTCACATGCAAGTATTTCGTTGCTACAACGACGAAGGTAAAATCGCACCTGCTTTGGTTCGGCAATCCCGTGAGGCTATTACACAATTTAGGTGACAAGATGCTCCAAATCCCGAGAGACTATCTCCTTGCAATGCATCACACACGTACAAATTTTGTACCTATAGCGCTCTCGATTTAGTACGATGCTAACTTGAGCGAAGTTAGCCAGAAAAATCAAATTGTGGGGCGCAAAACCTGGGACGACGCTAGGTGAATATTCGGCTCTGTTAACTTTAGATCGGAAAAACTGGGTGTTAACTCCCATCGGGTGGGAAAATCAGATGTTGGTAGCACGTCTGCCCGTCGCGACGCGTACTAGCATTACCACAACGATTACGATTACAGTAAGCCCGACAATTAGGATGGCTCTTTCATCAATCGGCAATGCCATGCAGTCGTCAAGACTAACGGTGAGAAACTCCGGTTAAAAAGAAGTTCTAAAGGTACAAATTTTGTACCTGTAGTGCTCCCGATTAAATGAAGGCGCGACATGAGTGACGTTTGACAAAAAATCAAACCGTGAACGTTGTACTTTCCTTTTGATGTCTGTGAGTAAAACTATGGACGGCGATGGGTAAATATTCGGTGAAAGAATGACGTCGCAATTGCTGACGATGGCGATTATCAAAGAGCCAAACTCGAGACACTTTTCACAAGCGCGCGGCAAGCATCTAGTCCCTTCTTGGTGATCTCTACCATCTGCATCGGAGGGCCCCTTGCTCCGATGGACTTTGCATTGTTTATTGTAACATAACCGAAGCCTTCAAGTTTATTCAAATGATTCTCCAAGCTTCCCTTTCCCAGCCCTGTGAGCGTCCTAAGTTCTACTGAGCTCATCCTTCGAGCCATTGCAAGGAACACCAATATCAGGATTCGAGTAGATGATTTGAAGGTCGAGTCACTAAGCTGCTCGTTTAAGGATCGAATGGTCTCGTCCGTAACGATTTTACTAAAATCACG
>JAJPHP010000060.1 GCA_021325255.1 Nitrososphaerota archaeon
TAGTACATGATTTCGAACGGTGTTCGTTCTCTTTCCAATGTTGGTCACAAAGAAAGGAGAGCGGGCACTCGGCCTTAGGCCGATCGGTCGTTAAGTAAACGGGGCACTCGGGAAAATACAAAGGAGTTAAATCCAGCGTGTTTCCGATTTGAATTGGAAGATTTTTCTTTGACCAAAGTATGCGGAGCGAAAAGAAAAGTAAAAGGCCATTCCAACCGAAACGATGATCACTTCCACCCAGTCTCTCTGGTTGCTTGCTCTCACCATACATCACGTGTTCTCTTCCCTCCTCTGCTCCGCCAGCCGAGTTTCGGCTCACCAATCCTCCTTTTCTCTGACAACAAATTTCCGCCGAGCTGCTGCTTCTTCTTCTCTTCCTTTACAGCAGACAGCAGTAACAGCGAGCCCGAGAACAAGTACGGGTTTCACTACTTCGACAGACCAGTATCGTTTGACAGCGAAGACGATGAGGAAATGAGCGAAGATGACGCCTTCGACCAGCGCTCCTGCTCTCCGAGCTGTTGTGATAGGGACTGCGATTGCGACGATTGCGTGCGGTGCTCCAACACCGGCTTATTCGGCGAGGATGCTGACTCAGTCATATTTCAAGGCGTAGCGGGTTAGCTGCACCCAATAGTTCTTCTTGCCGAGAACCATGCTTTCCTAGGTAGAAGAAAGAAGGGGAGAGACCTTTTTACCCGAGACTGGGGTTTCATCAACTCGCACACTACGATCGCTTTGTGTGAGGCGTAGCAGACGTTACTTTGTCCAACTCCAAAAGAAGCGGTAACAAAAACAAGTCGCGGCAGCCGAAGACTCAGGAAGGAGAGCACGCTCGCGAGAAAGATGCACGAACAAGCGAAGTGAGGATCGGAACTTCTGGCTGGTCATACAAAGAATGGGAGAAGATTTTCTACCCCGACTCGAAGACTCCAAAGCTCAAGTACTACTCCTCGCTGTTCAACACGTCTGAGATTGACTCTACGTTCTACGCAAATCCCGCTCGCGGACTCGTCTACGGTTGGGCTAAGAACACGCCTGAGGATTTCAAGTTCTCAGTAAAACTTCCAAAAACAATCACGCACGAAAAGAAACTCGACCTCTCCGAGGGCACGGAGCTCGAGCTCGTCAAGTTTCTCGACCTTCTCCGCCCGCTAAAGGATGTCGACAAGCTCGGGCCGCTCCTGATACAGCTACCGCCGAGCTTCGGGCTGGGCAGCAGGGAGAAGCTCGAAGAGTTCTTTGAAGCCCTCCCAAAGGGATACTCATTCGCAGTCGAGTTCAGAAACAAGACCTGGCTCAAGGACCCGGAGCTCCACTCACTCCTTCAGAAGTACGGCGTTGCAAACACCATAGTCGACGAGCCGCTGATGCCCGCGGACACAACTGCGACCAGCGACTTTGCCTTCGTGCGCTGGCACGGTAGAGGGCGCAGGCCGTGGTACAACTATCTCTACACGAGCGAGGAGCTCGATCCTTGGGTTGATAGGATCAGGGAGATCTCACCGCAGGTCAAGAGTATTTACGGATACTTCAACAACCACTTTCATGGGAATGCCGTCGAGAATAGCCTTGAGTTTTTAGAAAAGCTCGGAGCGGCGAGCGCGGCGCAAGAAAAAGAGCTTCTTGGGATAAGGGAGAGGCGAACCCAAGGCACTTCCGTCGGTGAAGAGGAAGCTGTTACTGGAGCTAACAAAAAGAGGGGGAAAAGGGCGACGACTCTTGAGCCTTCACAGACGACCCTCGGCGAGTTCTAGGGTGCATCTCCAACACGAATATCTCATCCTTCGCTGCCCTAAAAAAGCGCGACAATGAGAATCGACGCGACGGCCACGAGCGCGAGGGCCGCCGCTCCAACCTTTGCCACCCGTAGCGTTGAATCAAGCAATCCCGAAAACTCGTGGAGGAGAGCTCCCCCAGCAGTCTTTACGTTGCTCGACGCAATTGATGTTGAGTAGGAGCCCTGCTCTATTCTATTCCTTGCCCTCTCATAGAGCGAAACTACGATCGAACTGAAACGCTCCGAGGAGATCTCGTCACCCAGCGCCAAGTATCCCTTCGCGCCCTTCGCCTTCGCCGCCGTTACGTGCGTGTCCGACGTGCAAATCTCCAAGAGTCTTGAGCCCGTTTGCTTTTCAAAGCTAGACAATATCTTTTCCCTGAAGCCGATCAGCGAGTTGTTCGCATCGACTACGACGAGCGAAAAACGATACTTCCCGTCAATTTCAAAGTAAAGCAATCCAACCCCCGCAGGGCCAACGTCCCTCTCCTTGATCTTGTCTTGGAGCTCCGAGGAGTGGGCAAAGGCGAGCTTGAATGTATAACGCTGCGCGCTTTGAAGTTCCTCGATCACTTGACGTGAGGCCTCGACAGCGTCTTTGGCTTCCTTCTCGTTTGGCTTTGCGCCCTCCGAGTTGTGTGCGTCGATGATCAGAGTCGCTCGAAAACCCGCCTTTGTGGAGTGTTGCAGGATTCCTTCCTTGACCTCGACGGGAAAGTCTTCCATGCCGTGCGGAGACTGCGTGAGCGCAATAACCAGTGTTGATCCAAACGCGAGCCCGCTGACTGTGGCCTTGCCCACGGTTCTCAATACAGGGAGCGACGCGATATTTCCGCTGTCCACGACGCTTTGGCTTCTTTTCTCTTTCAATGAGGAAACGTACCCCGCCACCTGCGCCTTTGAGGGGAGGTTCAGGTCGTGGTCCGAGATTGAGTGGACGGTGAGCGGAACTGTCTCTTCATCCCTCAGGGCATTGAAAATGTCCGATGGCAGGTTGCTCGATCCTATCGGGTAGAAGGGGCCCGGATGTATCCCCGGAACCACGAGAAGCGCAGAAAAAGTTCCTCCGGCTTTTAGGTCGAGTATCTCGCTCTCCACATTTGTGTCGCTGCTCACCATCTCGAGCATTCGCTCCATGTTTTGCGGATCCTCGACGACCCATGCGCCGATGAAGGCCTGGAGCATCTCAAGAGGACGGAAGCCTTGAATCTTCAGAGTGCCGTTGATTGCGCGCATGTACAGCTCGACTGCTGCGATTGTCGCGAATCCGACAGCAAGCGGGACGAGTAGTGTGGCAGAGAGGGATTGGATGTTTGAGCCGATGATGAAAACGGGGATGGAGATCAGCGCGGGCTGTATGAATGCAAGTGGAAGCCCTCTGAGCGGAGACCTGTAAAATACCGTTCCAAAGACAAACGCCCTGAAATCGACTGCGAAGAAGGCTCCGAGCAAAGCCAGCGAAAAATATCTCATGGTAGAACCGGTCAGGGCAAATACGAGCAACCCTAAGACGGAGAGAATGAGCCACATGCCGTTGCTGATCAGTGTGATTGCCTCAAGCCGGCGGAAGGTGGCCACTGGGTTCCCTCTTAAAGCGAGCGTGTCAATCCAAACGCTGGCAAAGAGAAGTACTTCGGCAAGGACGATGGAGAGTACGGCAAGAAGTAATCCGCCAAAGAACACGTATCTGGAGATCAGGGCTATGAGGAAGACCGGAACTGAAGAGTAGACAATCGCGCGGCCTGAGGAAGGCAGCCTGAAGAGGTGCCTGTAGCGCCTCGCAATGTTCTGGGTCGTGTCCTTTTGCAAGTGCCGAGCCCTCAAAAGTCTCCTAGAAACACAGGGTTATTTCCTTTCTATATTTGAAAGTCCTAGAATCCGAGATCCCCTGCAAACTTGCAAGCGGGACGCTGAGTCCTACGAATAAAATACTTGACCGAAAAACAGCGTATTGCCGAAGAACTTTCAGATAACGTGAACCTATACGCTTCTCTTAGCTCGAAGGGACGATGAAGCGCAGGAGTATAGTGACGATCACTAGAGCAACCGAGAGCACTACCACGATTTCCGGCCTGATCTTTATTCCCTGAGTCTCATCTTCGAAGAAGCGCAAAAGGCCTGCGCTCGAGGCAGGCATTGGAGCCTTGTTTTTGTCCTTCTTGCTGCTCAAAAGCGAAAGTAATACCTTCCTTTCCTTTTCTTGGAGGTTTCAAGTACGCATTGCTGCGAATCGGAGTTAAATATCTTGCTCCCATACTCTTGCCTCATTTTTGAGACTCGAGTTTACTCCTCTCGCAACAGTTACATGCGTGGACGCATCTGCTTTGAGGTATACCAAGTTGACTGGTGCGATTGGCTTTTTGCGCGTAAGCGAGTTGATGACGAAGACAGTTTTTTCCGTGGATTCCTCTGCAAGCGTGTACGACGTCGTGAGGGAGATGTTGAACCGAGATATCGGATGCATCGTAGTGCTGTCCAAAGGCGAGGTCGTGGGTGTGGTTACAAAGGGGGACGTACTTCGCGAGACGATAATGAAAAAGGCGGATCCAACGAGGGAGAGCGCGGGCGAGATAATGTCCCGGCCCGTTGTGAAGATCGGCGACGACGCGAGCGTTGAGGAGGCCACATCCTTGATGTCAAAGTATAGCGTGTCGAAACTACCCGTGGTTGACGATGGCGGGCGCCTCGTTGGGATCGTCACTTCGACCGACCTGCTCAGGAAGAGTGGTCGGAGGAAGATCGCCGAGGACCAAATTTGAGGCAGAAATTACTGTCTTTGCTGCTTTTCTAGCTGCTTTGCCCTAGCTCTTCCCACGAGCTTCTGGGAAACTGATTCACCTGCGTACTCCATCGCAAGCGACTGCGCGCTCTGCATGGCCTTCGAAAGCAGGTAGATTACAAAGTCACCGTCCTCTCTCCTGAGAATTCCGTAGTGAATTCCCACGCCTTTGACTATCCTGTCGACGAACATTCTCGTGAAGATGACCCTGTGAACTATGCTGTCACCGTACCTCCTCAGAGTGACGATCGTGGTCTTGCAGACTCTTGAGAGTTCGACGAGAGCGTTTGTCACCTCGACGGTGTTCGAGAGGGACTCTAAACCCTTGGAGCAGACGCACCTTACAAAGGCGTCCTCCTTGAAAGGGAGCTGCGTGATCGAGGCAACGACCATCTCTCCGGCAAAGCCGTTCGCCTTGCGCGTGGTGAGAGCGATCATCGATCTGTTGATCGCGATGCTTTCAAGATTGTGCAAAATCAGCGAGGATTCTAGTTTGTCCGCACCTGCATCCAAGATCATGCCCGACTCTTCATAGAGGAAGTAGCGTATGACGTCCTCAAGGCTTGCGAAAGCGGGCATCGAGGAAACGGCGAGGTTAGGAGAACGGCTCGCCTGCGCCTTGCGGTTTGCCTCCTCCTGCTGCTCCCTGAGATAGTCCTCGTAGGTGTAGTTTTTCTTGTAATCCGAAGACGATGAAGTGCTCCCAGACTCTTGATTGTCCGAAGTAGCCGTTGCCTGCTCTTCGCTCACTTCTTCGTGTAGTTCTTCCTGTTGCTGATCTTGCTGCTGCTGCATGGTTACTGTGAATCTCTTACCATTACAAATGGGAAAATCCGCGGCAGTTTATCTTAGAGAATTGCACAACACTGCTTGCGGCCTCTCTTTTGAAGCGAGAGGTTGACTCGCGTGAGGCTTCTCTTGACCTTTATGGTAAACTGCCCCGTACTGAATGCTGAAGGTAAGAGTATGACATTCTTTCATATAAAGGCGTTATCCATACCCATTGATTTCTTACCGAAATTTTGTTGAGCTTGTTTGTAATTCGGCAAACCCGAAAAGGGCGTCTTTCTCGTTCTAACCTGGCGAGTTGTGTGAGCTTTCGACTCGCTCCGGGCGGGCAGATGCGTCTCATTCCTCTTCTCAAGCGTTTCTGGCACTGCCCTGGGAGATCTTTTCCTCCTCCACAAGAGAGAGAGGAGGATCCTCTGCTAGTTTCCTTGTTCCCTGTCGGCTTCTCTCGTATCTCATCATCTCTACAAGGGGTGTTATTCCGGAAGTCGATACGGTCTTGCCCGCTAACAACACGACTCATTTTGTTCGTGTTTGACACGGAAAAATCCGCACTAAAGTTCATTCGCCGTTGCCACTCTTTGTTTTTGCCCGCCGCGGCGCATGGCGGAATTCGCAAAACATCCTCGAAAATCCGAAAATCCGAGACGTTTTGCCCTAATTCTGTCCTGCTGATAATGGACGGCTTACTTTGGTTTCCCGCTTTAAATAGCAAAGTAGCACCGTTACGTACCCCCCTATAGGGGGGTACCCCCTCGCTTTCTCGACAATTATCGAGAAGTCCAAAGATGCCCTAAGAGGAATTCTCTCCTCTGAATAGTTCTGAAAGATTGACGGAACAATATGAAACGCGAAATTCTGCATCTTCTTCTTCTTCACGCCTGCTTGAAAACCATTGAGGGGGCCTTTAGATAGAATCGGGAATTTGCAGGATGACCGGTGAATGTACTGATTAACGCCTAATGATACTGCGAGATGATGCAATAATTGTTGACTCCTCAGCTGTTCCATTGAATTCTCTACGGCTTTCCTCCACTTTTAACCCTGACCAAATGTGATCACGTACGTACGTACGTGCGTACGTAACTTTGAGAAAGTTGAAATATGATAATGAGTTTGTAGCCGCTTTCGAGATTGTTCTACCCATGTCCAGCATCCAGTCTAGCAATGCTGTGAGACTCATTCTCGCGAATTGTTGTGTAGCTCTTGAACAGGCTCGCAGAGGCAGCGCCTAAGAAGGGAAAACGACTTTATGTGGAGTTCAATCCCTTCGCATCGCTGGATGTGATCGGAGAGGAGAGCGAACTCTCGAGTGGTTGCGACCTTTCGCTTGCATCGTTAACGCGGCAGTCCTGAAATCACTGGAGCTTCGGCGCGATGGATCACCAGTATCGCAGAGCAAGCTTCCCGAGTACCCGCGGGCCGCTCGAGCTAACGTAGACCATGTCCTCCATATGCGCCATCCCAAAGCGGTTCTTCGGGAGCTTCCTGCCCGGAAATCCTATGCCGGGCTCCCACGTCACCACGTTCCCCTTCCTCAACCTTACACTGTTTTCCTTGCCAAAATTGAGGTGTGGGCCGTAGGGCTCATGTACGTTCAGACCTATCTGGTGCCCTGGTCTGTGAGTTGACTCAAAGCCATGTTCGCCGATGATAAGATCAATTCTCTTTCGAACGTCGTTGCCCGAAACTCCAGCTTTGATCTGCTTTAACCCCTCTTTCTTGATTGAAATGACGCTTTCCATAAAATCCCTGGTCTCTTCTCCGACACTCCCAAAGGGGACAGTCCTCCCTACGTCCGAGAGGTAGGTCGAGTGAAGTCTAGTCCCGAAGTCAAAGAGTACAAGATCTCCTCGCTCTAATTTCGAAATCTCCTCAGTCTCTTCAAGTCCCCTTCTGAACCTGATGTCTATCTCGAAAGAGTTCGAGGCTCCTCCCTCGTCTATCATACTGGCATGGAGTTTCCCCGTGATATCGTCGATGGTGATACCAGCCTTGAGGCCGTCGAGTGTTTTCTCAAACGCCTTTCTCGAAATCTCGATTGCCTTCTCCATTTCTTGGAGCTCGTACTCGCTCTTGATTGAGCGCTCGGAAAAGACGAACTCCCCCAGTTGATTATCTGTGTTGCCAATCTGCTTCAAGTAACGTAAGCTCGATGCACAAATCGTCCCCAAGTCAAAGGCAACTTTGTTCTTTCCGTACTCGGGAAGGATGTTCCTCCGAAGAACGGAGAAAAGTTCGCTGATTGACTGGCGGATCTCGTAGACCTTCGAGAAGCTGCCAGAGTCCTTTACCCTCTCGAAGGAATACTCGTGAGCAATCGCACTCTTGTTTCCAGAGGACTCAATGATTATTGCAGCATACTCGCCAGATAGTTTTGCGCCGCCGTAGTACAGATAGTCTCCATTTACAAGCTCAATCTCCTCTTTCAGGAATACAGCAGCGTCATACTCATTTCGAGATAGCCATTTCTGGAGTCTTTTTTCTCGAGAGTGGAGTTCATTTTCAAACGAGTGCAATCAGAAGTAGACCCCATTCAAGACCTAGTTAACTACTGAAACTTTTTTGAAGATTCCTGTGGAACTTAGATGAGATGGGGGCAGGACAGGCATACCAGGGTGAAGTCCTCAACATTGTCACTTTGTTTTCCATCGGCTACCTGTTATATTCTCTAATTGTGATCGAAATTTCTGCTCCCTACTTGGTTACGTCTCTTGTTATCATTCATCAGATTCAAAAAGAATCTCTCGGGTCATCTCTTCAAACTGTTCAGTGCTGACCTTTGCAAATTTCTTTTGGCTAAAGGCTTCTTTCAGCGAAGGAATCTTTTCAACTTCAATCCTTCCATTTTCAACAATGTAACTTACTTCATCGCCTGGTTTCAGGCCAGCCTGCTCCCTTATTTCCCTTGGTGGAAAAAGCTCCCCCTTCCGACCCACTCTTCCTCTCGCCGCTACTTTCTGCATCGCCGTAATTTCCTCATTCCAGCGGAATAACCTGTATATATCCACTAATATAACTCTTATCCAGTAAATGTTCCATGAACGGAAGAGATCCGCTTAATCTGGTCCTCGATACAACCTTCCTATTACCGGCCTTTGGTGTTGAAATTGATGTTGACACTTCTGAGAAGATAGAATTGGCAATTCAACAGCTTGTAAAGGACTCGAGTACACCCATTCGCATCTCGGATCTTTCTCCGCTAGAGGGTTTTCTCAAGGCGTACAGGTTAGCTGAGAAAGCTAAGAATGAAGAGGGGAAGAAGGCAGCTAAGATGGGCTTTCTCGCAGTTACGCGGGACTCTTCTTGGCTGAGAATGGTGCCACACACTGAAGAAATTATCGTGAATGCTGCATTTGAAATCAGACTCACTCATAACGATCCTTTTGACTGTTTCATTTTTGCTACTGCAAAGGCGACAGGTGCAAGGCTGGTCACAGAGGACAGCACAGCGAAGAAGTACTTAGGATCGGAAAATGTTCTATCTTGGGAGGATCTCAAAAGATCATTGCGCTCCAAGAGACACGCTTGAAAAGTCTGAACTGTAACTCTCCCCTTGGATAATCTGGTCGTTGCAGCGGGTCTGAAAGTAGCATGCTGATGGCAGTGAGGAGTGCGTGTGGCTGTTTTAGAGCCTATATAGATCGTCTTCCATTGTAGAAAGAAGCTTCGCACCGCTTTCTGTTAGAAGAACGTCCTGTTCTATGTTGCAGATTCCCTCTCTTCCCTGGACCGAGGGCTCTATCGTGAATACCATGCCCTCCCTCATCTTCTTCTCCATTGAGCGACCGTACCTCTCCCTCCACCTTGGGCAAAGCCTCGGACCTATCTCGTGAGTTTCTCTACCAAGGGGGTGGCCAGTCCCGTGCGGATACTCTGGATATCCCGACGAGGTTACTGACTTTCGGCAGATACCATCAGTGACGTATCCCTTGGTTCCTTGTCTCAGACCCTCAATGCCCGCTTTCGTCGCAGTTTTGCTTGCCTCGAACATCCTTCGCACAGATGGTGGAGGCGAAGAGCTGCCGACAAAGTACACTCGCTGGAGGTCGCTGCAGTACGCTTTGTACCTGACGCCAAAATCAATGCGAAGAAGTTGATTTTTCTCAAGAGTTTCGTTGGAGTACCCAAGATGACCTGACGGATTGTTTGCTATTGTGACTATGGGGCAACTGCTCTCTTCCCACGCAAGCTCGAGCTCTCTTTTTTCAACTTCGTTCTTCATCATCTCGTGGATTTGTCTGTCGGTCCTTCCAACCCTGATGAAATCCTGCTCTGCAACCTCAAAAATTCTCTCGCACTCTTTCACCGAAGTCTTTAGCAGCTCTATTTCCTCGGGGATGAGCTGCGCCCTAAGCGCTATGACAAGATCTTCTGATGAGACAATAAATTTCTTTCTTGCGCGTTTGCCAAGCGATTTCCTCAGGTATCTCGCCATTCCGGGCGAGAGTCCGTCGGCCGCTCCGTAGTCGTCGCTAAAGTTCAAAGCGATTTTCTTGGGATTTCTCCTTGCGACGATTTCTCCGATTTTCGCCGAGGCTCCTTCCTTTCCGTAGCCAAACACCCTGCTGTAGATTCCCTTCTGTCGTACGGCTTCTGCGTCAAGGTTGCCCACTACGGCAACATGGTCCCCGCTTGCATCGATTATCGCGGCGGACCTCCAGACGACTCCGGCGAGACCGAGGTCTGCGGCCACCGGATCCGGGTTTCCTTCGCGGGTGAACGTAATCCAGAGATCTATCCCTTTTTCTCCCATGGTTTTCTGGACAAGATTCATTTTCTTCTTGAGAAATTTGATGGGAAGAGGTGTATCCTGCAATTTTGGATGACGCCGAGAACTCTTTTTTCTTGTGTCTGGTTTTCAGGTATTAATGCTTGCATGGGGGAATGAGTTGGAAGAAGTAACTGGCGCTTTAGCGAGTCAGCAGAAAACCGCGACCAAGTTTGTCGCCGTCTGAGACTATGATATCGGAGATTCCCGTAAGGTAGGCGGAACCGGTGACCTGAGGTACGATAGCTGGGATGCTTCCTACCTTTGTTTGCTTTAGAATAGTTCCTCGAAATTCTGTACTGAGTATGCTCTGATTTCGAAAAGTTTCTCCAACCCGAAACTTGCCCTTGGCATGGAGAATTGCCATTCTGCCGCATGTGCCCGTACCGCAGGGCGATCTATCGAACAGGTCGCTCTCGGCAATCATGATGTTCCTAGAGCGGTTCTTCCCGAGATCTTCGTAAAAACAAACTCCAACAATCTCACTGCTTTTCTTAGTCTCCGGATGCGCGACCTTCAGCCTTCCTAGTTCTTTGAGGAAGACTCTCCCAGCAGAAAGAATGCTCTGCAGTTGGGGCGGTTCGATCTTTAGACCGACATCATCAGCATTCACATATCCGTAAAAGTTTCCCCCGAACGCGATGGAAACTAGAACCTCGCCATACCCTGACACGTTGAGGGCCTTTTCGTCGAGCAGGAAACTCGTCACGTTATTTATTGATACAGATTCGACTCTGTCCTTTGAAAAGTTGGCTTTAGTGCTTACAAGACCGGCGGATGTTTCGAATTTGATTTCGCCTCTTCGCTGGATTTCTTTATCAACCAGCCCGCACTCGAACAGCGTGGTCACGACTCCGATAGTTCCGTGGATGCACATATCCACGTATCCGCGGTAGTCGCAGAATATCAGGCCATAGTCAGCCTTCGGATCTAAGGGCGGAACAAGCAGAGCCAATATCCCGGCATTGCCTCTGGGCTCCTGCATCAACGTCGTCCTCAAGAAATCATAATTTCTTTGGAAATGCCTCCTCTTTTCGGCTATTGTACTCCCAGGCAGCTTTGGAATTCCCTCTAGCAGCAATCTGGTTGGATTCCCGGCGGTGTGAGAGTCAAAAACACGCAAGACCTGTGTTGCCCTCATTCCAAATTCACGTCAAGGTTCTGATTCTGCCAGCGCACATCAGTATTTCGTGATACAGTTGCATCCCAAGGGAGCAAAGATTCTGTGGACCGATGTAGAATGAAACGACATCTAACTAGATGCATAATCGCTTAAAATATCATCTCGAATTCGGTATCTTTCATGCTGACTCGAAAGAATTTCTCATCGAACGGAAAATACGAGAGCATCGTGGGATACTCCCGAGCCGTCAAAGTTGGCGATTTCATCTTCGTCTCAGGTACAACAGGAGTCGGATCCGAACCTGCGGATTCTTACAATCAAGCAAAGAGAGCAATCGAGAACATCAAAATCGCGCTAACACAGGCCGGCAGCTCGCTCGAAGAAGTAGTCAGGACGCGAATCTTCGTGCATCCGAATGCTGATTGGAAAGGCATTGCTAGGGCGCATCAAGAGAGTTTCGGGTCAATACTCCCGGCAAATACAATGCTCGTCAGCAATTTTCTTGATCCGAAAATTCTTGTTGAGATAGAGGCCGACGCGATCAGCGGTCAACAGAAGTAGACGCTAGCCGCTTACAAGTACGATTTCTTTTCCTTATAGTCTGACTCGACGACCTCCTTAGACCTCGACTTGCTTTCAAGGATCAACTGGAGGCTTTCAATCGCACCGATTTTGTTCAAGGGATCGTTATTGTTGCCACATTGATACGAATAGGTGCATAGCGGGCAGCCGTCCTTAGATGTGCACTTGCACTCTTTCAGAATGGAAAGCGTTCTTTCAAAGGCCTCGTCTAGCCTGTCGTAGAGGAGCTTCGTCAGACCACTGCCGCCCGGACTGCCATCGTAGACAAAAATCACTCCAGAGTCTCCCATGGAAACGCCGCCGACCTCCGAGCTCCCGCTTCCTGTCAGGGAATCACTACCCTCAATTAGGGCGTGCTCGAGCGCGTGGAAGCTCCCTCCCAGTATGTCTTCTTCATCATCACCGGAAGATCCTTCCTTTTCCTCCTTCTTTGAGGAAAGTGTGTTCACCGGCGTCGGGGCGTGGAACACAAACCCCTTCGTTTGATAGGTGTAAGATAGAGGTTTGGGCAGCATGATGTTGGGGCCTACTCTCTTGTCTGTGAAGATCTCCTTTGCAACGTATCCTTCAACGACTTCGGTCATGGTGAGAGAGCAGTACTGGGCCTCAACACCCTTGACGCCCTTCTTCTCAAGCACGTCGATTATCTTAGGAAGCGAATATCTCAACGCTTCCGTTTTGTACTGGTGGCTGTCCGGGAGTCGCTTTACCTTGGCGGTACGGATTCCGCCCCTGTTTTCGAAGGAGACCGACTGGTACTTTCTCCCTCCCAACAGATAGACAGCGTGGGGGAAGAGCTCCCGGAGGGCCATCGGGAGCTGGCGCTCTCCGACAATCCGATTAGAGCCGTGCGATGAATCGAGTATGGTCACGGACTCACCGATCCCACGGATGTTCATCTCGTTTACAGTAGTACGCGCTAGATTTGTGGGCCACAGTCTTCCTAGCCTTTCGATGAGGAATTTCTGCTCGACCAGGCTCTGTATGAGTGGCGAGAACTCCTGAAACTCTTTGGAAGGTGATATTGGTCGGTCCATCGAGGCGGCGAGTATCTCGAGCCTTGCTATGATTGGATTACTAGGTTCGACGTATGCAGGGCTAATGTCGGCAAAGTAGGTGTCGGGGTGGTTCCTGTAGTACGCGCTTATTGGGTCCTCGCCCCTCATCGCGAGCACGACTACGCTCTCCTGTCCCTTCCTGCCTGCCCGCCCCATCCTCTGAGTGAGGTTGGTTATCCCCGTAATCATCGAAACCACAGAATCAAGGTCGCCTATGTCTATCCCAAGCTCCAGAGTCGGGGTGGCGACTAGGGACTTTAGAAGCCCGCTCTTGAACGAGTCTTCGACCTCGACTCTCTGAGACTTCAGAAGGCCAGATCTGTGAATCTCGCTCGGTATCCCGGAGTGTCTCAAGGCAAGGTTGAGAACCTCCGCGTTCTTGTGAGTGTTTGCGAAGACGAGCGTCTTCATTCCGGATGAGAGCAGGTATCTAACAGAACTTGCCATCATACTCGTCATCGAGATTTTTGTCGGGTAGAGCATCACAAAGTGGATCCGCCCGCGACGACCGTTCTCGCACCTCACCTCGCTGACTGTAGAGTTGAACAGCTGCTCAGCAAATTGCTTGGGATTTCTGATTGTCGCGGAGGAGCCAACAAGTTGAAGCTTTTCAGGATCTCTGAGTATCCGCCTGAGCCTCCTCAGGATAAAGTGGACGTGAGTGCCGAAGGCCCCGACGTATGTGTGGAGTTCGTCTACGACAACGTATCTTACAGTTCTGAGTAGTTCTGCAAAGTGAGTATTGTTCCGGAGGTGGTACTCGACCGTGTCAAAGTTGGATATTATCACGTCGGGAGGCAAGTCCAGTATCTTTTGCCTCTCGTTGCTCGGCGTGTCGCCGTCGAAGACGCCCAAGGAGATTCTGCCGCGGAGGCTCTCAAGCATCCTCAGCTGGTCTCGAGCGAGCGCCTTGGTGGGATATATGAAGAGGGCGCGGACCTCGCGCCTTTCCCCTAGCTCTTGGGCTCGGTCTTCCTTTTCGAGTAGTATCTTGTGGAAGATGGGCACTGCGAAGGCTATCGTCTTTCCGTTCCCGGTCGGTGCGGCAACGACGGCGTTCTCTCCTTTGAGAATTGAAAGCATTGCGTCTTCCTGGAACCTGTACAATCTCTCCGAGCCCAGTCGCTCGAGAGGGGAGGCAATCTCTGCGTGAATTCCAATTTCGTCAAGAGTCCTCCCATAATCTGCTTCCTGCCCCTCAAGGAGTTTGTACTTCACGAGGTAGTGCTCCCTGCTTGCGAGGATCCGTTTTGCAGCAGCCGGCAGAGTTTCAAAGTCGAGCCCGCTTGATTCTACCTCCTCCTTGATTTCGTTCAATGGACGCACGAGAGAGGCATCATCTGAATCGGTTTGCTTCTCTTCTGAACTTGGCAACGCAAACGGAGGCAGTGCCTCGTCCGAAGTGTCGGGTTCAAGAATCTGCGGCGCCACTCTAATTCTTGCATTTTGTTCACGCGCAGGCTCTATCGGCACGGACCTGCGCCTAATCCAAGTTCCGCATTTCGAGCAGAACCTCTCGGACTGTCCTGCAGGAGTGCCACAGTTCTGGCAGTACGTTGCCGCGGGAGTGGATTTCCTTTCAGGAAGCTCTGCGGATTTCAATCGGACACATTGATGCACGTATCTATGAAATGTTTACCGAGAAGCCGCGCTACAACGAATGGATCACTGATTTTCTAGACCCAAGCATCACAAGGTTCTGTCAATTCGTCGATTGTTTAAGGTAAAAGTCTTCGGGATTTTGTCCAGTTATTTTTTTTGTTGGTGGATAGAATTAGGCCGGATAAGAGCAGATCGTTTCCTCCCAATAAATGCCCGGATATACGGTGTTACCCTGTATCGAAGGATAATTGGTAGAGTATGTGTTCCCTGTTTGAGAAACATACGTTTGTTCTGTCCAATCCGACCCTGTATAGTATATTTTGATTGAACCAGTTAAGGTTGGGTATGTGCTTGTTGAAATTACTGCAAGAGCAGGATTTCCAAAGTGTCCTTGCCCGTTATCATCGTACTAGCCATATTGTACATTCCACTGCGTAGTGCCAGCGCCAGTGCAACTCAATGCTACACTAGCCTGAAGGATGGCATCGTCCGGTGAACCTCCAGCTACAGTAAGTGTATCAACAGCGGCTACCCAGCCGCTTGAACTCAAACAGGTGACATGAGTGGTCGTGATTGAGAAGCTTAGGTCCAAACCCTTTGTATTTGACGGAACATAGCTGGGGTCATAATGTATCCCAAATAAATCATCAAAATTGTAAGCGTATGCGCGGCCTGCTAAGTTCACTTCTCCTACAACTGTCAGCGCGCAAATCCAGATGGGTCAATCTCAAAAATACTCGCCAAGCACTAAGACAAACCATGTTGACACTGCCGAGTCAAACAATTTGAATTTCAAGTCGAATCCATCGCCAACCTGTTCTCAGGCTCTGTGGTTTTACTGCTACTGGACTCCAGTATCGGGCAACTGAGAGTATCTCCCTCCAAGAAGAAATCCTACTCTGTCGCGTGAAAATTCTCATTCCACCCCTCGGACTAAGTATATTATCATGCGAACTAACGGAATCGAATAGTCAAGACAGACGATCTGACCTTGCGAAAGGTTTCTGCCGCAATTCTGGGGCTTGCCGTCCTAGGCATTGTTCTCATCCTAATTGGCTACGTTTCTCCCTGTACATTGGAAAACTCTCCTTTCGGCATGTTTCAAGCAGGACGATGTACTTCAATTCTAGTAGAGACTTATACAGGAGTTGCGATTCTCGTAATTTCAATTATCTTGTTGTTTCTTATCAAACAAGAAAGCCCAGATTCTTCGGCGGCAAAACCAGCAACAGAAGACTCTCAGGACAAGCTCGACAAGTGACCTTCAAGGATTCAAACTTCTAAGTCGTACGATCGCAGAGCGCCGCGCGGGTAGGTGAGGCGACCTCTGGATAGCGACGATGGAGATGCGAGGACCTTCTTACGAGTCAGACTAAGAAGCTCTGGTTTTTCCTTCTTGGAAAGTTTCTTCATGACAAGGTTGAGATCTAGGAAGGATCTAGGATGATTCTTGTACGTTTTTAACAGCGCGAAGACATGCTTGCAAGGATAGTACTCCGATGGGCCGGAACAAGAGGATGACTCTTCGTTTCCTTTCTCTTTCAAGGATGCTCGAGTCTTGTATATCCCGCAATTGCCGTCAATTACACATGAGATTTGTTGGTCTATCCTCAGGCGTTAGCTCAGCCTGGAAGAATCCACGTACTCAGCAACCCTTTCTTCCAACGGACGCCCCATGAGTATTGCTACAGCCTCTCGCCTTGAATTGAGAGGTTTGGTTACGAAAACGTTCTGCTATTCACAGATTCCGCACATTAGGGAAGAGTTTTCAGACAGTCTGGGTCATGGGCCTTTCGGTTTAGATCGTGCTTAACTTGACAGGAGAGCTGTGAGTTAGATTAGAATCTCATTAGAACTGCATCGGCCTCGCCATTTTTTTCGCTTCTGAGCAAACCTTTGACGTCCCGGATGACTACGGTCAGTTTCGCGAAGTACTTGATATTTCTAAATCGCACAGCGCGCGTGCCCCACACAGCAATTCTTTTATGATGTGAACTTACAATTACTGTGAAAGGAATGACAAGAGGGGGAGAGGAGGAGAGGATTCGCACTAGGATCTCGAAGGGGTACCAAGTTGTAGTACCTTCAAAATTGAGAAAGCGGTACGATGTCAAAGTGGGTGACGAAGTTCTCTGGCAAATCTCAGAACAAGGAGTATCGGTTCAACTTCAAAGGAAGACAAGCCTTGTTGATATTGTCGGCCTGGGACATAGCAGAAAAGAATCAAATGCCGTAGACCTTAAGAAAAAAATCCAGAAGGGTGAGCTCTGAGTATCTTCCTAGACTCGTCATTCATAATAGCTCTTGCTGACGAGGATGACCAGTTTCATGATGCCGCCCGCGTTTTGGTCAAAGATATTGAAGGCGAGAAGGTCATTTCCGACCTCGTCATCTCTGAGAGTGTAACCGGCGTTGCCTCTCGGCTAGGACGGAAGGCTAGTGTGAACGTCTTTGAGGCATTGTTCTATGGCTCGGATACGAAGATCGTCTTCCTCAACAAGAGATTGTGCGAAAGATCTTTGCACCTGTACCTGAAGTATGGGCAAAGACTCTCTTTCGCTGACACCATCTCAGTGAGAATAATGTACGACAGAAAAATCAAATCAATAGTATCTTTTGATTCGGATTTTGACGGCGTCGACGGAATATCGAGGATTTCATAACAAGTGTAAAGTCCTTCATGAAGCTGGAAGGATGCTTGAGACGACATGCTACAATGCTACTTGCAGGTAAATAAGGCAGCACGCTCTACCTTACCAGGTCGAGCATTCGCACGTTACCATCACACGTGAACTGATCATCGGTACATCCTTTCCGTTCAACTCTGCATGACTGCTTCTATACATTCTGCAATTTGCTCAAGTCAAGATGCTGAAGGTTTAGAGCACGCAGAGCCCGTATCTTTGATGGCGATGTCTAATATCTCTACAAGTTAAAGTGTCCGGGCTGCGGACCCCGGATTTTGGGATTAGGGATATTGGAACCGATAATATGCAGTCAGAGCCCCATACAGTGCAACACCGAGAACCACTAAATCAATCGATCCTGCGAAGAAGAAGAATGTACCGGTCATCGGAACCTGCTTGGACTTTCTCTCTAGAAGATAGCTTTGTAACCCGAGCTACCAGCCAAACAAATAGCCGAAGAGAATACATCACCATCAAAGTGATGGCGAGCTCCTTTTTGAGAGAAACACCTTACTCCAGAAGAAACAGCACGACAAGGACAGCCTCGACCGGTTCAAGAAGATCCGTTGCTACCATTGGCCCTGCAATAATCGTAACGCTAGTTCTCATTGCGCTGCTCCTTGGAGCCTCTTCAATCCAAAAGATCTCAATGGGGCCGGCAGGAAACAACCAGTATCTTCTTAATGGTAGCTTGGCAAACACCGAAGTCGCAACAACATGTGTTACTTATTCTAACACTCTTGTCTCATCCTCATCAACCACGTCTCAATCTTTCTCTTGTTCTCCCATAGTCGTTTTTGTGTTTGGTTCGCAGACAATTTCACCGATCAACAGCTCTGGTCTCGACTTATGGGCAAAATTCAACTTCACTTCGTCGACGCAGGCTACAAGCTTGACCTTCGTAGGTTCCTTCAAGTCAAGTGACAATTTTTCAATCCAGATTACTTATGGAAATACTTCAGGATACTCCAAGACCACTGTTTTGCAAAACAACAATAGTCAGGGCGAGATCCTTCTAAATCAGACTCTCCCGATCAATCCGAGCGAACACTACTTGTATGAGATCAACATCTACAGTGACATGAAAAATGCGGTGAACACCAGCGTGAATGTTCTCACCGATTTCGAACCAATAACCTGTCAACCTGCAGCGTTTTCCTTCTATGATCAATGGCCGGGAGCGTACCCCACAACCACCGCGAGCACGCACTGAATTCGCTCCTAGCGAAAGGGGCAGACTCTCTGGAACGCGTAGTATGGAGTATCCTAATTTGCGTAACATCTGTTATCGGAGATTTTCTTTGCGGAAATTGCAAAGAAGGTCTTTCATAACCCGGAAGATGAACCATTATGATCCCGTTGTGTTGGAGGTCACCGACATGCTCGTGGTGCAGCCCATTAAGTAATCCGAGGAATTCCCTGACTGGATAGTCATCGATGTGAGGTTGTAGCCATTTCTGGTCAATGGGATAAAGACAGACAAGTAGTAGGTAAAATTCTGGTAATTGTCGCATGGCGTCAGAAACAATGTGTCTGTAGTATGGAAGAATGAAAAGTCGACCTCCACCTGGGTTTGGGAGGTGCCGCAACCCTCCGTCTCGTAGGTGAACAGGCTGCCGTTCTCAGCCGCAATGAAACTTGGATTCGTCTCGACCAAGTATCTCAGCCTGAGCATGGGAAGGTAACCAGGAGACAGGGCGGTTTCGCACGATGTCGAGCTGTTCAGACCAGAATCATTGCAACAATATTTATTGTAGCCACTTTCGGTTATAGTCTTCGTAACAGATTGGAGCGCAACAATTGTCTGCCAGTCGGTTACGACTTGGGTGTTAGTGACAGTCGATGCTACTGTTCCGCGGATCGGCATGACCGCTGGCGATATTACCAATCCTATCGCGGCACCCACGACGAGCCCCACGACAACCGCCGAGACAAGTAATGCCGAGGTTTTCTGTATCGCCACGGTCTATGTGTCACTACTATCCGTGGAGGCAAGGAGCTATATTTCATTCTATCCGATTTCCAGAGTGTTCTGGAGTGTAGAACAGACTTGCCATGATATAGTTTGAAATAAAACCAGTGCGATTCTTTGGATTGTACACAATTGGCAAAGGCAAACAGCACACTCTCACTTGGAATTGCCGCTCTCGGTGTAATTGCGCTAATCATCATAGTCGGCTTCGCAGTTTATCTGAACGCCTCTTACAATGTTGCAAGCACTTTTGCAGATGAGACGGATACTATCACATCAACAAGTAATTCGTCCTTCTCTCTATTCTCACAGTTAACTACCTTCACTACAGTGACTAGAACGACATTATCATTCGGGGGTTCTGCTTACGCTACGACGACTGGAGAATATTCGGGTTGTATTCCACCAGTTCAATGCTATCCCACAACAGTTACTACCGAGATCTATCGAAGCGACTCTCGCAATACAACACATAACGCCTCTGAGAGTTCCCAGCAAACTACTTCGCTGGATACTACTTTCACTACAAACTTCTACTATTGGATCACTGTTAATTACAGTGGCTCATGGAGGCTTGTTTACTGGGGCTGGAACGGGACGTTAATCGGTCAAATTTCTTGTGATAATTCAATTACGTGGTTTTGTTTAACCCCCTAGCTACCTCTGATTTTTGACTTGGTTGTTTCTTGCTGAATTTGTGAATCAGTTCAAGGATAATTAGAAGTTGAGATTTGCCCAAGATCGGATCTATCTCCAAAAGCTCGAACCCTGTTCGTACCTGCTGGTTTTTAATCTGGCTTACAGAACAAGGATGATGGTTGAAGTAATTTGACTCGCTTGACTTTGGTAGTCTCTGTTATTGGCATTCTTCTGATCCTTTCGATAGCACTGAATGTCGCGCTTCTCTCTTCAACAACATTAGGTCGACAGGTCAGCGAAGTGACCCAGACAAAGACTTCAACGCAAATATCCACTTTGACCCAAGTAAACATGGTCACTAGCACCACCTTCCTTACGAAATCAATCAGTTCTTCAGTCACTGCAAGCTCTTCGTCGATCTACAAGGGACTCGAACTTGAGATCACTCTCGATTCAGCCTCTGTTAGTGTGGGGGATACAATCGGGATCCAAGTTGCACTAGTCAACACATTGAACCAGAATCTGACTCTGCCGCTGAATTGGTCGGCCGATTCCAATATCACGAGTTGGGAGTTGCGTGACTATCTCTGCGGGGGGAGCTTCGTAGAGCACACTTTTGGGTACGCCATCTTTCAGGGACACTATACGAACAACAATATTTCAAAAGCCGGTGTTCCATTAAGCCTGGTTCCACCCGCCGCCCTAAGTTGCTTCAATCCATTCTATGACCAGGCCTATATCCAGAACATGAGCATGCTTCCAACCAGCCACGTCGCAATCTTCTCTGCCAATTCTTCTTTCATCAACGACTTTCCCACAAGGACGGTGAATATGCTAATCAACGCCGAAACTGAACACTGTGCGACGATCCCGTATTCTGAGAATGGTTCAAGTTACTCAAATGGGACTACCACTACATTCAGCGGAACAAGTCTTTCCTTCGCATGTGGGTATGGAACCAGACTCAATGGCTACTGGGAAATCCCAGAAAACGGTACATATTTCATCCCTGATTCCACGTCCAATAAAACCATGCTCAACGGCATGAACACGCTTTATCGCAACTACTTTCATCTTCTTCCACTCGGGCAGTATACAGTAGTCGCGCAGGACATTTGGAATCAAACGGTCTGCGCGTACTTCCGGGTCACCCCACAATTGGCTCCCGTGACCGTCGTCTCCGTAATGAGTTCAATTCCCGCAGTTAGTAACCCCACGGGCCCTAACCTTGGGATAACATTGACAAATACTGCTGGTTCGCCGATTGTGTCGCTGAACGCGAGCCTTCAACTGCAATCCCAAAATACCTACCCATTCATATTCGACCTAAACTCGTCGAATCCACTCTTGCCTGGCCAAAGCCTGCAGAGCTATAGGACGCTGGTCAGCGCAGAATTTGATAGCAGTCAGATGTACCCTCTGACGTTAAGCGGGGTGTTCCAAAATGGAACAGATTTTTCATTTATGCAACAAGTGATGATCTCGAACATTAGCTGAAAAGAGTTAGTTTAGAAGCGATTGAAACCGAGTAACGTTGCGCTTACGGTGCTACTTCTGTCGATCTTCTAAGTCCCTGCGAGCTTCATTTTGTCTTTCAAGACCTCATTTGCAAGCGGTCTCGGTAACATGGCCCAAGCAGGTCTTGCATCCACCACCACTCTCTTCTGGTGGAGCGTGGCAAATGCGATAATTGCTGCGATCTATGTAATTCTCTATCTGTGGGAAGCATAGAAGCGAAAGATTGGTACTTCTCTCTTTACAGTGCGCCTCCCGCTTTGCATCGGCTCTAGATGCGAGATGGACCTTGGCTTCCAATAGGCAAAGCTAATTTTGTCTTTCAACTGTTAATTACATCCTGCAATGGTCAAGAATTGTCGGAAGCGGTGTAATTCCCCTGAATGGACTGCCGGAAGCGACCTATATCGCGTCGATCTGGGCCACGACTCTCAACTGACCTCAGTCCATGGGCTACCATGAGGTTCGCGCTCTTAATCTTGGTGGAATAAAGAGGTATTCAACGCGTGGTCAGAACACACAGAGCTAACTACTATTTCATCTTCGTTTTCGTCATACTCACTGTTGGAATTTTCTCAGTCCCTCCGGCGAGCAATGCAGTTCAAGGTGGATCGCCGCCATCTGTGTGCCCTGTTCTCCTTTGGGTTTCAAACGTAACCATCCCAAACCAGACAAGTTTCGTAGTGCAACTGAACGTGCGAAATCCTTGCGCAACCATGTATGCTGTTGCTCATGTGACCGTATTAGCTAGCTATGGAATGACTGTGAAGTATCTGAACACCAGCGCAATTCTTCTCCAAGGGAACTCGACCGTGCCACTGACAATTGCAATTAATGGCCTTGAACAATGTTCGGGGTATGATGCTCTGATTTCCATGAGCGATACATCAGGTCAAGGCATTTCGCAGACGGCTTCCGCGCATGCATACCTTCAGTGCTCGCTCATGAGTGATACGTGGAAACTCGCTTCGCCACTGAAGGTAGCCAACATCAATCTCCTTGCGATAAACGCAACCTTCACAAACCAAGCCAACTTTAACATCACTGGGATTGTATTTGCGGTTTTTCGGAATAGCCTAGGGCAGATTGTTTACATGTCTACTGCAACCGTCATGATTATCGGTGGAGGGACAGTTACAGCTTATCTTGTACTCTACGGCATTTACAGTGGATCGTATAATGTCACAGTGTTTGCTTGGAACGCAGACGGAGCTTCGATATCGCAGACATACTCATCGTTGATGAACATTACATTCTGATATTCCAGGAGAATTGGAACAAAGCAGGTCTACGAATCAAGAAGTCCCGAACGGACTCGACCGCAAGAAATCCTAATCTATCAAGATTGCTTTCACCTCCTGCCATGCCCAATAGCGAGAGTACGGAGCTTACAATTCTCGCGACGAGAAACGGACTCATTTTGGTATTCCTTCCTATCTTTCTTGTTCTCCAGAGCGAGCTGTCTACCGCAACCTCGAAATCTTTATTCTCGTTTGTGTTTTCGACCATCGCAACAGTATCAGTCGCATTGATGGCGTTCGAGGTTGCAAACAGACTACGTAGTTTCTGAATCTTACTTCAACCGAAGTGATTTGCTTGCTAGCACGAATCGCAACACGGAATAGTAGGAGGCAAGAAGCACAAGAACTTGACTAGTCCCGAAGAAAAACCCATCCTCGTCCTCACCGGTCGTCCCACATGGTTTCGGGGTTACTTTCTTGCGATCTTCATTCTTTCTCTTTTGTTGCCGTTCGGATCTTCTTATGATAATCTAGCAGAACTAGTAACTTTCTGGATTATGGACGGATTCATATTCTTCGTAGCCTACTTGTTAGCGAACTTCGCATACAATGCAAGGCGAATAGAATTATACGAGCACAAGTTCAGAGCATTCAATTTGCTGGAGGTAAAGGAGGCCGACTATTCCGATATCAGAATCGGAGAGAGGCATTATTGGTTTATTAAGAGTCCTGGCCTCTTCCGAGGAACAGATGAAATTCTTGCGGTTCTACCCGCGTGGAATTTAAAGAGAAAGCGCGACGAACTTGGCGGTCGGACGGTTCTTGATTGGCTCAGCGAAAGGCTAGCACCACCAAAGTAGAGTTAGATCAGAGAAACTTGTGGATTGATGAGCTCAAGAATCTTTCGTAGAAGGCATAACAACATCGTTTGGTAGCCAAGTTCAGCTTTTCACTGAACGGCTAACACAACCCATCACAACCTGGGTGCGAAGTCGCTGAGAAGCACAGTCAAGAGTCAGCTTGTTAGATTATGAGGCCCTCTCCATTTCTCTGTGTACTCTCTCTGCGAAATCTCTCAATGCTAAAGCTAGAGATGTCTAAGTGAGGCTCAGAGCCCGTGAGAATCTCAGCCATGAGCTCCCCCATTATCGGAGCGTGCATGAATCCGTGTCCGGCGAATCCCGCACAGCAGTAAAGACCCGGAAACTCGGGTATTTCGGAAACGATCGGGTTCGCATCAGGGGTCATTTCGTAGAGCCCCTTGTCGGCGTACGCGATTGAGGCCTCCTTCAAGGCTGGAATTCTTTTCAAAGCCATCGACATTACACGCTCATCATAATCCTGAGGAAATAAAAGGTCGAAACTTGATTCAACGGGTCCGTTGTCCGCCATCAGGATTCCATTCCCCTCTCGTCCCATACCCAAAGTAGAATCCACGTCAATGATTAGTGGAATATCCGCAGGTATTCCGTTGTGGAAGGAGTGCGTGATCAAAATCTTTCTCGGGTAAGGCTTGATTGGTATGCTGACTCTAGCCATATCTCCGACGAGACCAGCATAGGCACCGGCCGCTATGACGACCTTCTCCGCTTCGATCTCTCCGCTCGACGTGCGAAGTGTGATTGATCGCCCTTCAGATCTCTCGATTCCAGTAACCTCAACGTTCTCATTCAAATCGGCTCCCAGTTCTCTTGATTTTGAGACGTACCCTTGGAGGACTGAAAATGTAGAAGCGTGCCCGTCCTCCATGCAAAGCGTCCCTCCTATTATTTCATCAAACTGGTAAAATGGAAACCTTTCCTGCAGCTCGCTCTTGTCTAGGAGCTCGACCTTTATTCCGTTTTTCAGCGCGAGGTCTCTGTTTTTCTTTAGCTGGGCGAGGGATTCTTCTCGCGACGCTATGAATAGGTAACCGTCTTTCTTTGCGAGAGGGTCGTAACCCGTGAGTTCCTTGAATTTTTCAATTGTCTTGATGCTCTCCTTGCTCAGCTTGATGCTCAGCTCGTTGGAGAACTGGTGCCGGAACCCGCCCAGAGCAGCTTGCGTGCTTCCGGAGCCGAACTTTGATTTCTCAAGCAGGACTATGTCCTCAATGCCCTTATTTGCGAGGTTGTAGGCTACGCTTGTTCCTATTATTCCCCCGCCGATTATTGCGATTGAAGCTTCGGATCTCAAAGAGGCTCAGTTGATTGCAGCAACCTTCCTTAAGCCTTTTCCCACACCAATATCCCGCAGACTTTTGCAAAATGCAAAATCTGGACTCTACTTGATAGAAAATCAACAGATTGTCTTGTAGCAGGGCTACACTTCAAGAGACGCCCGAATTCAAAAATTCAAGCAAAGATAGTTGGAATGACGACTGCGGTTTAGAATAATCACAAGGCTTTGCCCTATATCTTCGCGGGCCAAACCTCGAATGTGTGTTCAGTTAAAGGTAAGACTGGCATGCAAATGGTGCGACAAAACCCACCTCAGGACTTTGTGGTTCCGGTCGCTTTCTTTTTCCTCCTGCTTTCCCTCAGTTCTTCAAGCTCCTCCGACTGCTCCATTTCTTCCTCGTAATCGGCTTGGGGTTCTTCCGCTGTCTCCTTCGCTTCCCACCCTTCTGCTTCTTCAGTTTGTTCCTCCGTGTTAGGGTTTGCGTAACTGCCCTTTTGTTCTGCGTAAGTGATTGCCAATCTACAGTCTACCGCGCTACCTATCAGCTTGGTTTGGAGAGATAAAAGTAGAGTACACGATTCTCTAAATTGAGAATGTCCCAATTTAGGCGCTTGTTGGAGGCAGTAGAGACCATTAATAGAGGACTTCCTGAGTTTGGAAACTTTACTAGTTTGGATCTTCCTAGTGCGCGGTGCCTCGTCGTCATAGCAGCAAAAGCGAGCTGAAGGTTTGCATCATTCCGCGTTGAAGATCACTTTGCGTAATTATTCCGACGATGTTTTCGTTCTCCTTCACAAGTAGGCGCTTCACTTTCTTCTCAACCATGGTTTGGGCCGCTTCACCGAGAGTAGCTATGGAATCTGTAGTTATCAGCGGGCTGCTCATCACTTCCTCCACCCTTCTTTCAGGATTCTTGTCAGCAGCGATGACCCTCTGAACAATATCTCGCTCGGTAACGATACCCATTGGCCTTCCACGGCTATCCGTGACGATGATCGAGCTTATGTTGGCTTCAGTCATCTTTCTTGCCGCGTCTTTGATGGATTCACCGCCTTCCACTACAATCATCTTTGGGCTCATGAAAGCTCTTACCCTGACTTCTAGGTTAAGCATCTACCATCATGCGAATAATCTCTGTGACTCAGATTAGATAAAGATGAGAGACGATTATCAGAGTTGAGAACCTCGAAGCCAGCATGTGTAACATTCGAAGCCAGAAACAGTGGATCTTGAGAGTATCGATTTCGCTTCTCCGTCCTAAGAAACGGAGGGATGTAATTCTATCTTCAATTATTACTAGTCAAGTGAAGCGAGGCTTTGGCAGGAAAAACAGCAACTACTTTGTGGGCTCCAACTCTTTCTCGCTTTCTTTGAGTGTGGGTTGAATTATTTCGACCCTCTTCTGGATCCTGGGGTAGAACAAGCTCAAACCAAGGCCAGCTGCAAAGATTACTGCTCCAATTATGACAACCATGGGGCCCGCGGGCACACCTAAATAATTTGAGACGACAACACCAAATGTTGCGCTTACAATCCCGAAGACCAGACTCAAAAGTGAGTAGGTGCGAAGCGTTTTACTTGCGATTCTTGCCGCAACTGCCGGAACAATAACGACCGCCCCAACGAGCAAAGTGCCAACCTCCTTTATTCCAACTGCAACAATAGTTGCGACGAGCAGCAAGTAGACGAGTTGAATCTGATCTACCTTGATCCTACTTGAAACAGCAAGCTCCTTGGAAATCATGCTCAGCACTATCTTATCGTATATCGCCCTTGTTACGAAAATTACAGCGACAGATACGACGGCGGCTATTATCGAGTCATACAGGGTGACAGCAGATATGTTGCCGAACAAAGCCTCGTAGAGTTCGACCTGCGGAGTGATGAGAATCCCTATTGCAAGAGCGAGCACGAACAGCACTCCAATGATTGATTCCATGGGGAGCGAGGTGGATTTCTGAATCTGCCAAGTGGCAACTGCTGTTGCTGCCAACAAGGCGAAGGCCCCGACGAATGGATTGAAATTGAAAAGAATGCCCAGCGCGAGCCCTGGCAACGCCACGTGCGAGAGAGCGTCGCCTACGAGTGCCATGTGCTTTGACACCATTATTGAGCCAAGGTACCCGGCGGCCGACCCGACGGATGCTCCAACAATAAGGGCAAAGATCATCGTGTTTGACAGCATTTGTTTTCGTCTCTATTCCCTCTGGCCCTCATGCTCGGATTGATCGAATTCACCGCCATAGATTATACTGAGAAGTTTGGAGTGAGAGGTACTCGACGTCTTCCCGTAAAATAGAGGCTGCCTATTTAGGGCTAGCACGTAATCTGAGTAATGCATCACCACGTGCATATTGTGAGAGATCAGAAGAATTGTTACTCCGGAGTCACGTGCGAGATGACTCACCTTACTGTAAATGGGTTCTTCGGCCCCTATGTCCACACCGGAAGTTGGTTCATCGAAGAGTAGCACGCCGGGATTTTCCACGATAGCCCACGCGATCAAGACACGCTGGAGTTCGCCTCCTGAAAGAGATCCGAGGCTCTGCTTGAGTATCCCTTTCTCAAGATCAACCAAGTTGAGGCATGATTCAAAATCAGTTTTGCATTTGAGCCGCAAGAACTCCTCGACAGATATCGGAAGGTCGGTTGTGATTAGAGTCTGAGGCACGTATCCTATCCTCCGCCCTTCTTCGCTCCACTTTATTGTCCCGGAATAAGGAACGAGATTCAGCAGAGCTCGGAAAAGAGTTGTCTTGCCGCCTCCATTAGGGCCTACAATAGCTAGCGTTGAACCCTTCTTCACACCAAAACTTACATTTTGAAGAATCGTCTTGTCTTGGGATCTGACACACAGATCTGAAACTGCCAACACATCCTTTGGTTCCACGCGCTGAGGAACCCCGCTGTGCTCTTGCTGTCTGTCTGCAATCGCCATCTGAGACAAACCAAGCTTTTAGCTTCTTACTGTTTCTCCAGGTCGGCTAGAGATCTCTAGCTAAGGCGCCCCTCAGTAACCCCCAAAAGAAGTTTCTCAGGCAATACTGGTATCATTTGCTGACTTGTTGCTGTTGCCCGTGGAGTGATGTCTCAATCTCTTTGAGTCTTCTTTCGAGATCTCTCTTCTCTTCTTCCAGATATTCACGACGTTCTTCTTCGGTCGGCTCTCTGTAGTAAATTACCGGGCGCTCAGGGACGTAATGCCTTGGGTAGTGGTGGTAGTAGTGACCATGCCTCCCATGAATACAGCAGTATTCCTCATGACAATATTCGCACATCTGGTTCTGCACACCAGATGATACTATTCTTATGAAGGCCCACTTAACCACTGCAGACGATTCTCAAATTTGAGAATACCTATTTGTTCATGGAAGAAAAGTACTCGACGCAAAATTAGTCCACTAATTGATCACAGAGAGAGATCTTTGATGCATACAGATTTCTAAGATATACTGATTACCCATTATTATCGAGGCGACTACGATTGATTCTTTCTATGATTTGATTGCCCACGACCGAAGGGATTTCACGAAACTTGAGTGATTGTCACCTCAAGGAATTTCATGTGATTTGACTGGAATATGATAGCTTTGCCGATGAGAGACGACCTTTCCATAACCTCTTTCTCAATTCTGAGAATCGTCTATCTGCTTTTTATTAGGACTAAGCTCATAATAACTTCGAATTACTTGGATTTCGCAATCATTCCAAACAAGAGGAAAGACGATAATGTCTTGGGCCTCCGCGACCAACGCAACTCTTCGGCTGCTAATCGCAGGGGAAACACTGGTCAACGTCCCCGACCTTTCATTCTGGCTGCGGATGAATGCCCGCAATTTGCTGACCAGTTGTCGCATACTCTAGACGCGCGTGGATTAACCTGCTTTGTTGCGAATGATGGAAAGGAAGTCCTCTCCGTTTTCCTCGATACTTTGCCCGATGTCACGATTCTGAGTTTTGGTATCGCCGGCAAGGAAGACGGGATTGAGACAGCGAAGAAGATCCTGCGAATGAGATCGAATGCAAAAGTGGTGATCTTGACAGATTTCGAATCGAAAGTTACAGAGAAAATTGAACGAATGGGCGTAGAGTTCTTCATCAACAAAAATGCTGGATTTTTCAGAATAGCGAATTCGATTTGTGCCCTCTCAAATCTAAAGAAGAGGACTTGCAACTTGGTCATTCAATAGCTACGAATCCGTACCTCTTACTGTGCACGGCAGTTTTGCCCTGATTTGAAAGGCTCATGGACTGCAACCCTCCACAGCAGAGTGAGCAAGTAAATTACGCAGTCACTGGAAGCGGCGGTTCAACACTGCTGCCTGCATCAATGTGCGAAGTGAACCACCACAAGTTGAACAATAATCGTTCGATCCTGTGGTGAGGCTTTCCACCTCGCGAGAGTCCGTGATTTTCGCCGGGGAATACCACAAGGACAACCTCCTTGCCCTGCCTTTTGAGGAACGCGTAAAGCTGTTCCGCCTGCTCCAGAGGACAGCGATAGTCCTCTTCAGAGTGAATTATCAGCAGCGGCGTGCTGACGTTCTTGGTGTAGCCTATGGGAGACTTGGAGATGTAGTGTTCCGGTCTGTCCCAAGGAAATGAGACCTGTACGTCCTCTTCTATCAGGCGGTAATCGTCGCTCGTACCGTAAAAGCTGTATAGGTTCACGACTGACCTGTCTGTGACCGCCGCTGCAAACAGATCTCCATCATGACTAATTGCCCAGTTAGTCAGATAACCACCATAAGATCCGCCGGTAACACCAACCCGCTTTGGGTCAATCCATCCTTGTTTTAGAGCATATTCGACCATGTCGATGATGTCCGCATAGTCCTTCTCCATATAGTGTCCTGTAAGGACCCGCATGTAGTCCTCGCCGTAGCCCTGCGTCCCGCGAAAGTTGCACGTGAGTATCGCAAAGCCCTGTGCTGCCTGGCACTGGAACTCGTGCATGAATTGAAAGCCCTCCGCTCCACCACCTCCGTGGATTTGAACTATGCAGGGAGGAGGCCTTCCTCCCTTGTTCAGAGTAGGTTCGGAGAAAAAGCCGTGAACCTCCACCCCATCACGTGCCTTGAATGTGAACTCGCGTGGTAAGGTGAGCACAAGGCGAGAAAGCAACTCGTTGTTAAAGTTCGTTGCCTGTACTTCTTGGCCATCCCGCAAAACAAAAAGCTCTGGCAGGAGGACCGGATTCATCTTGACATAAGCAATGGTCCCATTGCCTGCTATCGTGAAGCTCGTAATTACATGATCTCCGCTTGTCACCGGGGAAACCTTCCCTGACTCGATGTTCGAAGCGTAGATGTTAGAGCGCCCACGGTCAGTAGCAAGGAATAGTACTTGATCATTTCCTCTCCACGCAGGAGCAAGATCCCACGAGTCCATTGAAGCATCTGACCCGACTGCATTTCTTGCGGGCCTGTTCAGTGCGTGCGAAATGTTCGAGACTTTACCTTGGGAGGGATCGAGCAGCCAGACTTCCTCCGGCGTGTTGAATTTGAACCTGTAATCATTCCCTATGAACGCAAGATAATTGCCGTCGGGAGAATAAGAAACCGATGAGATTGGCCCTCTGCTTGCGTAAATTTTCTTAGGCGCTACTTCACTTCTCGAGGAAAAGGTGGAAACCGTGTAAATGTCCGCATTGTTTTGAATATCAGCGTCCCTGTCCATGTTGGCGACAAACGCCACCTGTGAACCATCAGGAGAAACATCGTAGGCTACAACATCATAACTTCCAGATGTCAAGCGGGTCATCTCCGAACCATGAATTCCTTGGGCATCGACTCGGAATACGTGGATTCGCCTATCGTGCTGGTAGCCCTCCCCATCAAATCTGTAGAACCTTCTCGTTATGACACGAACATCACTTGAATTCTCGGCCTTTTCAAGCTGGAAATCGGAGAGAAAATAGATGTACCTGCCGTCCCTTGACCACTTTGGATCCACGATCTTTCGCCCCCTCACCGAGGCAATCTTTCTCTTGTCATATCCTTGCGCATCGCACACCCAAAGCTCCAGCTCCGAGCCGTTGTTGACGAGATAGAGCAGACGATCTCCAGACGGCGACCACTTGGGACTTGAGATCCGATATCCGCTGTCAATGATCGATGATAGTCTCCCAGATTCCACTTTATACTTCCACACGGCGCCTGAATACTCTTGATCGTTTTTCGTCTGCGAAAGTATGAAGATCACATTATTACCATCGGGCGAGATGCTCGGCGCGTGTACAAATCTGAAGTTGTGCAAATCCTGAGGAGCGATTAGTCTCTTGTTTACGCTGGAAGACTCGGAAGTATTCTTCATGCCCATGCCTTTTCGGTAATCCTCCGTTACCCATTATTAATCATAATATTCCATGTTAGTGAAACGATGGCGAAGAAAGGGGGGATTTAGGTAACTTAACAGAACTTGGCGACAATTCCGAGCAAGTTTCGAGGCTGGAACTGAGGACCTACCTCGTCTCAGCATTTTCCGCAGCGCTGGTCTACCCACTGTACCAAGTCTTCCTGCCTCTTCTCGCATCCACGCTCGGCGCAGGCGCATTCGAAGTCGGGCTCATAGGCGGAGCTTCCAACATTGTCTACTCGTTCATGCCCTTCGTGCTCGGGAAATTTACCTACAGGAAGAGAATAAGACAATTCTTCATCGTGTTTTCATCTTCCATGCTGGTCGTAATTTCTCTGTCTTACACCGCCGTCGGGAGCCCGACGGTTTTGTTCGGCATCAGGTTGGTGGAGGGACTTGCCTGGGCTCTGCTTGTCCCTTCTATCGAGGGAGGAATAGCCTCACACAAATCACCAGAAGCTAGCTCGCTCGGGATCCTGAACTTCCTGATTGGTGGCGCAAGCGCAATTGGGCCGTTCCTCGGCGCATACATCATCGCATCAGTCTCAATCCGCGCCGCCTTTCTCATGACCACATTCGTATTAATTGCCACACTGGGGGCAAATTTGATCCCGGTTCTAAAAGAGCGAAGTGGCTATCGTATACCCGGTCTTGCGGATGCAGAATCATTCAGGAGACGGCAAGCAGATGTTGTCAAGGAACATGCGAGCGATCAAAGCAACAATTCTCTAAGAGCAGAAGAAACTCGGAAGATGAAAGTATTCTTTGCAATCCCAACTGCACTCTGCGGTTCGATTCCAGCAGTTATTCTGACCTTCTATCCGCCCTATGCCACGCTAAATGGAGTCTCCATCATTCTTGTGGGTGCGGCCGCCTTGGGGTACGGTGCTGCAAGGTTCTTCACCTACACTGTTCTTACGCGAAAGAACATTCGAAGGCGGCTTCTTCGGGCAGAAGCGCGAAGCAGAAATCTGCTCGCTTCCTTTGCCTTGATGTGCGTCCCATGCGCGGTCCCCTTTTTCGTTCTTGATCGAAGTGGTGCCATATACATTGGCCTCTTTGCAATCGTTGGAGTCGGCTACTCGATCTGCCTCACGATCAATCAGGCCGCGCTGATTGGTGAGGCTCCGATTAGAGACACTGGCACGGCTGCGGGTCTCTTTGAATCTTCTATCGGCACCGGAGGAGTGCTGGCACCAGTACTTGCTGGGCTCGTTTCTTCATATCTTAATTCGCTCGTAGTATCATTTATCGTTCCCTTTGCCGTCCTGTTTGTGATGGTTGCACTGATTGGAACAAAGAAAGACCTATCATGATCAAGTCTGCGAACGGAGAAGAGGCCATTGCCATTGTTCGATGATGAGTGTCCCGCCCGCGTGTGCGATGGCTTCGACTATTGAGAGTATAAAAAGAACCAATGAAACAGGCTGAAATTGTAGAGTAGGCAAGGGATCGAAAACATTCGACTATCGTTCATTTCGAGAAGAAAGGCAAAGATTATAGCTGGGCATTAATTATCATGTTGGCGACAAACAAACTCACGTCGGAAGATCTCTACAAGCAGTTCCAAGAATCTCTACAATCCTTCAAGCCCGGCTCTTGGACGCTTGCACTCTTCGAGGGCTCGCCAGCGGGAGGGCTTTACTCATGGTGCCCGGACTGTGTCGTTGCTTCGACCCACATTCGCAAGATTGAAGCTGAGGAAAATGGTAATCATCTATCTTCCAGATCTGCAAGACTGCTAAAGTTCAAGGTTGGCTCCAAGAGAGAGTGGGAATCAAAGAGGATCCTAAACCCATTCAAGGCGAATTTCCCTCATCTTTCAGACGTTCCGACCGCAATCTTGTTCTTCGGAAGGCTTGATGTCTTGAGGATAATCGCGCCGCGTGAGGCGGATCTTCGCTACATGTTAGGGCGCACCATAGTATACGAGGATCAGGTAAAATCCAAGGACTGGCATCCTCCTGTCAGGTACAGGTAAGAAGTGCAAAGCAGAACGGGATCTCCGCCTAAATACGCACAGTCTCGTCATTTCCAGTCTAGACGATAAGCTTTCGGGTAGTAAAGAAAGAAAAAGGAAGAGGTAGAGAGAAAGACTCTAGAGGTACACTTGCTCAAGTATACCCCTGGTATCTTCTCACCACTACTTGCTCAGTTCGTAGAAGTACAGTCCAGAGTACGCAGCATTGAACTGGAAACCAGATACGTAGCTCCGGAACATCTGGCCGGTCTCTCCGAAGATAGAGGGATAGTAGAGCCAAACGTATGGAACGTCCTGATTCATTGCTATCTCCGCCTGGTTGATCAACTGAGCCCTCAGCGTCGCGTTGCTCTCAGAAGCCTGCTGGTTGATCAGACTCGTTACGTGAGTGTCGTTGTATCCAACGAAGAAGCCCACGTTTGAGGTTGCGCTGCCGAACGCGGAGAGAAAGTCCGTCGTCTCCGGATAGTCTGCGAGGTATTGCAGTACGAACATGGGGATTGTCTTCGCCACCACGCCGCCGAGGAACTGTCCTATCGGCTCCGGAGCGACCTGGATTGTAATCCCTTGCTGCATGTTGTTGATCGTGTTTGCGAGAGCCGTCGAAACTGCCTGACCCGTGCTATCGCCGATCGCATAGACCATCGTCAGCGTCTTTGGATTCGAGGAGTTGAATCCGAGTGCCTTTGCGGCCAGTGTGAGGTTGCCCATCGAGTTGTTCAGGTTGTAGTTGTAGTAGATTGGCACGGATGAGTTGTACCCGCCGAGACCTGGCGGGACTGGGCTGTTTGCCTGAACTCCAAACCCTGACGCTGCGTTCTGCACAATGTCGGTGACATTGACCGCGTCCGCGATTGCTAGCCTAAAGTTCTTGTTCTCGAAGGGCTGGAATGAGGACAGCGAGCCGTCGGGGTTGTAAATCTTGTATACCATGCCGATGTATTCGATGTTGAGCTGCGGGAACGGGCCATAGACTGAGACTCCAGAAGCTGTGACCTTGACCTGGTGAGTCGAGAGCCAAGTAGTCTTGTCTATGAATGCAAAGTTGTCGCTCGTCGGAATGTCTGAAATGTCAGCAGCGCCTGATTTAAGGTCGAGAACTCGTGCAGAGTCGCTCTGGACAAAGTTGAGGTCTACCTCGCCAACCTTTGCAACTCCGGTCTTGCCGGGAGATCCCCAATAGTTCGTATTTGCGGTGAGGACAACGTCTCCCGTCGTGTTGTCCCAGCTCTTGAGCTGGTATGGCCCAGTGCCGGACATGTGGCTATTCATAAAGTGGTCAGTCTCGCCCGCGCTCACTCCTGTGATGTAACCGTGGCCGTCAGTTGGAGCCGTCCAGTGTGAGATTACATAATCTGGCGAAACAATGCTTGCGACAGTCAGGGCAAGGAGGTAGGGAAATGAGGCATCAGCGTACCCAAGATGGAACACTACCTGGTACGGATTTGCACCCGCAACCACTCCGTTGGAGCTCATGTAGGCGTTGACCTGGGACTGGTTGTACGTTGCGGCACCGGAGCCGAAGTTGTGGCTGTAGCCGAAAGAGCCGTTGATGAGTCCAGGCGCCTGGGACCCTACTAGGATCCACACGTTGGAGGAAGATGAATCCATGAGGATGACCCTGTTGAAGCTGAAGACCACGGCGGTCGCATTGAACGGAGATCCGTCCTGGAATGTAATTCCCTGTCTCAGGTTGACCGTGTAGGTGAGTCCGTCGGAGGAGACGGTGTAGTTGGAGGCAAGCCATGGGACAACTTGCGAACTGACATTTCCCTGATACTGCATCAGCGTCTCGTACACGTTGAACTGGATCGTTGCAGAGCCCGCATCAGACCACAACGCCGGATCTACTGATGATGGCTGGTTTGAGGTCTCGTAGACAATCTTGCCTGGGTTTGGAACGTTCTGGCTACTCGCGGAACTAGTAGTTGTTGAAGATGAGCTGGAGGAAGTAGAACCAGTTGACGTAGTCTGAGTTGCAGACCCAGTAGAAGATGTTGATGTAGTTGTCTGCGTCGCGGAACTTGAGGACGAGGACGAGCTCGAAGTGGTCGTTGTCCCCTTTTGTTGACTGAGCGCAAAGTAACCGCCAGCAGCAGCTATAATGATTATTACCACAATAATTACAGCAACTGCAGCTCTTGAAACTGCTCTTAGAGAATTATTCTTTCGTATATTCATGATTGCATTGAACAATCTCTTTCATTAAAAGCATTATTACCTTGTTCTGTTTTCATAACCATGGAATTTTCTCCGTACTTTATTGTTCGATCGATTGCGAGTATAAAGTGAATCCCCTCCCGCTAACGATTAAATAATCTAGAGATCTCGGAAGTGAAGGAACACTGACCAGAGAGACATGGGACTTGTAAGATACGTTGTCAGAAGATTGCTTCTGATGATTCTGGTGCTCTTTGGGATCAGCGTGATTGTGTTCTACCTATCCCGAGGCTACCCCTCAAAGTTCCCACCCTGGGGCCAATACGTCACGCTTTCAATGTCTCCGAGCGAGATTGCTTACATCAAGCAAATACACGGTTTCAACCTTCCACTCTACGATCAGTATTTCTTTTGGCTGCGGGACGCGCTCAGTGGAAACTGGGGACTCTCACGCTGGGCGGGCAACCAGCAGACCTACGCCGTCTTTGCAGCTCGGTTCCCGCTGACCGCTGAGCTCGCGATTGCTGCGATTGTCATCACAGTCGCAATCGGACTTCCTCTTGGGATAGTTTCTGCGGTGAAGAACAACAAGGCACCAGACCACGTCTCCAGAATCGTCGCTCTCTTGGGCTACTCGATTCCCATCTTCTGGCTAGGGTTCCTCTTCCAACTACTGTTTTCCTACTACTTTCGGCTGTGGGGATTACCTTCGCTCCCGAGCTCCGGCTACGTCGACAGGCAATTCATCGGGAGCGTGCACATGATAACGGGGATCCCGCTGGTTGATGCCGTGCTTCAGCTGAACTATTCGTACTTTGCAAGCTCGCTTGGTCACCTGATCCTGCCGGCCCTCACACTCAGCTTTGCGAGCCTTGGGTACCTCACCAGGATCGTTCGGTCAAGCATGCTCGAGGTGCTCAGGCAAGACTACATCGTCATGGCGAGGTCGAAGGGGCTCTCGGAGAGAGTTGTGATTTACAGGCACGCACTGCTTAACGCCCTAATTCCTACGATCACCGTGGTGGGCGTTTTGTTTGCCTCACTTCTGGGAGGTGTCGTGATAATCGAATACGTGTTCACCTGGCCCGGCGTGGGCTCCGCCGCGCTGCAGGCAACGCTACAAAACGACACGAATTTTCTCATGCTCTACACGCTCGTTTCCGCAGCAATTATTGTGATTGCAAATCTCGCAGTGGATGTCGCCTACGGTCTGCTCGATCCGAGGATCAGATTCAAATGACACTCGACAAGAAACCAGAGAATCCAAACGCCACTCTCGCTACCCCAGCAGTGCGAAAGGAAAGCGAGGCACAAAAGAAGAAGAAAAAAGAACGCAGACAAAGACTGCTTGACCTCAAGTTCGCGCTGCACCTCCTGGCTAGGAATCCACTTGTCCTATGCGGGACAGTGATGAGCATTGGCATAATTCTCGTCGCGGTATTTTCAGGGTTCATTGTAAACCCTGATCTTGCAAACAAGGTTTCGTACGCCACGCAGCTTTGCTGGGGGAACCATTTCATAAACTGGGGGCCTGGCTCCTCGTACTGTTCAGGAAACCAGTTCTACTGGCTCGGCACTGATTACTTTGGCAGGGGGATTCTCTCGATGATCATTCTCGCGCTTCCTCTCGATCTTGAGATTGCGTTCGCTGTCGTAGCGGGCTCTGTGGCGATTGGTATCCTCCTTGGCGGAGTCGCGGCATACGGAGGAAGCGTGGCGGACGAGACCATCCTGAGAATCACAGACATATTCTTTGGATTCCCCACGCTCTTGTTTGCGCTTGTGGTTGCAGCGGTCGTGGGCCCGAGCATATTCACCCTCACCATAGCAGTACTCCTGGTCTGGTGGCCTGTCTACGTCAGACTGGTCAGGGGGCAGATACTCGCGGAGAAGGAGAAGAATTACGTTGAAGCTCTAAAATCTATTGGCGCGGGTAACTTTAGGATACTCTTCAAGCACATAATGCCAAACGCAATCTACCCCGTGATGGTCCAAGCAACCCTTGACCTGGGCGGCGTTATCCTGATTTTCTCGAGCTTGATGTTCCTCGGGTTCTCTCCAAAGCAGAACCTCCCGGAACTAGGAAACTTGATCTCGCAGGGGATACAGAACGTGTTCACTGCCCCCTGGCTCATCATTTTTCCTGGGATAGCTATACTTCTAGCCACTTTTTCATTCAATCTCGTCGGCGACGGACTCAGGGACGTTTTTGACCCGCGCCTCAGGAGATGACTTGGATCATGCACCATCGTACTGAGGGAATTTCAGCGAGTTTAGAACAAAGGATACTTTCATTCATTGAGAAAAACAGGAGGGAACTTGTTCGCACCTGCTCCGAGCTCATTCAGATCGACAGCTCGAATCCTCCGGGAGATTGCTCTGATCTAGTCAGGTACCTCTCCTCCGAGTACAAGCAGACCGGTGCAAGGTTCTCCACAGTTTCTGCCGACAGAGACTATCTGAAGAGGCTGGGTCACAGACATCCTCGGAACAATTTTGTTTCTTGCATTGGTCCAAAGCGTGCGCGAAGTAACGTTGGGCTGGCAATTGGAACGCACATGGACGTCGTCCCCGCAGGGAGCTTAGAAAAGTGGAGGTATCCACCCTTTTCTGGGACCGTGGCAAATTCCAAGATTTGGGGCAGGGGAGCGTGCGATGCAAAGTGCTCCCTTGCTTCACAGCTCTACGCTACAAAGGCAATCCTAGATTCCGGTGCTCCGCTTGGTCGATCTCTGGTGTTCATTGGGACGGTCGATGACGAGGCGCCGGGGGATGCGACGGGCCCTGGAATGGAGTTTATGGTTCACGAAGGCCTCGCAAAGCTTGGATACGGCCTCCCAAAGTTTGCAATAAACGCAGAGGCGAGCGGACTGCAAAGTATCTGGGGCTCTTTCACTGGAGGCCTGACTCTGAAGATTACATTGAAGGGAAGGGTCGGACACCCGCCAGTAGGAGTGAATGCGCTGGAAAGCGCGACTAAGTTATGGAACGCCCTAATTTCGAATGAAAGAAATGAAGCAATCTTACCAAAGCCTCCGCGCCTTGTTTGGCTATGCGGCGGATCGAGCAGCGATTTCGGACTCACCCCTGAAAGAGCTGAGATGATATTCCGTACTCCAATCACAAGTCCTCGTGTATCCGTGCGCTCAGCCATTGGCGAAATCAAGCGAGTTATCCAGCAGGAGCGGAAGAGAGACCCACGAATCCTTGCGCAAGAGATCAAGGTTCTCACAGGAGCAAAGGCCTTCGAGGTCGGAGAAAGCAATTCTCTTGTGCGAGCGTTAAAATCCGCTGCCGCAAAGGTGGGAGTTAAAGCTGCGTACGGGGGAGGCATCGTCGGTCCGGGTGATCTCATGTTCTTTCTTTCCAATGGCGTACCCGGCGTCACCTATGGCGCTGGCTCACTTGAGCGCTGCCACGTTCCCAATGAATACGTCACAGAAGAAGAACTGACAAATCAGGCAAAGATCTACGCGCTCGCCGCGTTGACACTGTGCTCTCCTCAAAGTGGCTAGGGCGTGATTTTACTTACCTCCTCTTCTGCGCAAGGAAGAGAAGCGTGGTCTTGTTCTTTGCCTTGTCCATCTTCACAAACTCGTCGGTGTCAAAGCCAAATTCATCCAGGATCTCAAAGCCATGCGAGTCGAAGAAGAGCTCCACCTCCGAGGGGAAGTATGCTCGAAGTAAGACATCGTCTGTGTCTATACTGAGTCCATCCTTCAGATCAAAGATGTAAGTGGAGAACCAATCGTACTTTGCATCCGTCTGCAGATCAAGGCGGCTCTCGTGGAACCTCGTGATTTTCCCCTGGCTGATCTTGAACTCCTGTTTTGAAAAGCCGTTGTAAAACGGATCCTTCAGGATATGATCGGCGGCAATGAATTCGCAGAGGAGTAGTCCCCCATTTGCAAGCGACTGGTATGCGCAGTCTAGTGTGCGAGATAGGTCCTTGTTGTCAAGAAAGAAGCAGGTGACCAGCGGGCCGATGACTATTGCGCCCGCGGGCGTGTCCGTCTTGAAACTTCTTGCATCTCCCAGTTGTGCTCGGTCCTTTCCTATCTTCTTCTGCGCCAGCTCGACCATCTGTGGGCTCAAGTCGAGCGCCTGCGAGTTGTACCCTTCCCTGTTAAGCAGCCATGACTGCCTTGCGGAGCCGGAGCCGAGCTCCAAAATGTCCTTGTTTCCCCCTGTTCTCAACTTCTCAATGAGGATGTCGTTTTGCTTCTTTATTCTCGGGAGAAAATCCGGGTAGATGAGGTCGTAGATCCAAGCGTACTTTGTCTCAAGTTTATGCAATGCATTCTTTGAAGTAGAATCCTCAATAATCTCGCTCTTTACGATCATGCAGTTGATTGCCTTGCACAATAGGGCTTCATGCAAGAATTAAGAATTTGGCTCATTTGTGTGATTTTTTGCCTTTGGATTATGAGAAGTAGAAGAGTGGGAGGAAAATGTCATGGTATTCTTCAGCAACTTGAAATGCGTAAAAGCCCAACGACATTTCTTCTCTAAATGGGCTATTCAAAATACAGTGCTGCAAAGAGACAGGAAGAGAGCGACTAATCTATGATATGCAGCTGAGAACAAAGGGAGAGAATAAATTGGCAAATGGATTCCAGCGGCGAACTTTCCTCTTTTCTCAAAGATTTCATCGAGCCGTGGTATGGCTCGCTTAAAGATCCCGCGCATTCTCAGGAAGATACGCTCGCAAGCCTCCTGGCTGGCTATGGGCAAACGCAGTACGGAAAAGACCATGGGGCTGAGCACATCAATGCGGTGAAAGATTTCCAATCGTCCTTTCCCATCGCAAACTATGCTTCACTTCAACCCTACTTCGAGGAGGTGAAAAAGGGGAACTATTCTTCGATCCTGAGCGAACCGGCCACTGGATGGGTTATGACGCGCGGGACAACAGGCAGGCCAAAAGTAATTCCCACTACGGAAACTCATCTGGGGCAAATTCTCTTCGTGGGCGCGAGAGCGATTATCAACTTCGCCCTAAAGCGAGATTTGCAAATTCTCCAGAGGAACGTGCTTAACCTCAACTTTCCTTCGGAGGTCCTTACTATCGACACCGAGAAGGGATCTCAAAAGTTTGGATACAGCTCCGGTACGTACGCGAAGCTCCACCCCTCGCTTGATGCCGCATCTCTTGTTCCAAGACAGGAGGAGATAGATTCGCTTGGAGGAGGGATCTCAAACGCCGATTGGGAGAGAAGGTTTGAACTTGTATACAACGTGGCAAAGACAGGTGATATCGGTTGCGTCATGGGAGTGACTCCTGTCATCCTTGCCTTCGCGCGCTTTATGAGGCGCCGCTACGGGCTGCCGCCAAAGGAGGTCTGGAAGATGAGCGCACTTTTCTGCACGAGCGTATCGAAGATACACTCAAAGTACGCCCCCGAGCTGACGCACTACTACGGGAAAGCGCCAATCGTCGAGATGTACACTGCCACCGAAGGAGTGTTCGCTCAGCAGCTCGACGAAAACCCTTACCTCGTCCCAAACTACGACGTGTATCTCTTTGAGGTGAAAACTCGCAGCGGCGTAAAGCTTCTCCACGAGCTGAAGCCCAACGAGTGGGGGAGCCTGATCGTCTCCTCCGTTCTTTTCCCTCGCTACGAGATAGGCGACCTCATAGAATCGATCGGGAAAGGGTACTACAGGGTGTTCGGCAGGGCAAAGACCCTCACGGTGTTAGAGCATGTGTTTTACAACATACTCGCTGGGAGACGAGTCGTCTCCTGAAAAAGTCAAGTTGGCCTCGGAGTTCTGCTCCTAGCTAGGGCAGACCCAAGTATTGCGATTCCTATTATTACAAAGATGAGTGGCCAAAAGTTCCCCCACCCGTTGTAGATGAACGCGACACCCACGAAGAACAATAGCGCGCCGCCGATGAAGGGACCATAAAATGGGCGGTGTCTCATCAAATAGATCAAAAGGCCCTGTACAATTAAAATCACCCCAATCCCGGCGACAAAGTAGGCCCACCAGTTGGCTGAGGGTATCGACCCTATCTGCTGGAGGTAGAAAGTGATTCCGAGCCATACGAGTATCAGCCCGCCGACGACGGAGCCGATGATGCCTCCGCCTCTTCCGCCTCCACCTTTCTCCCCCTTCTCTTCCTTCTCGTGCTTTTCCTGCTTCTCCTCTTTTTCATGCCTTCTTCTTGGATAGGCTGGCGGGGGAACGGCGCCCGGCGGAGCAGCGCCAGCTACGGGATTTCCGCATCTAGGACAAAATGCAGCGCCTGGAGTAAGCTCGGCGCCGCACCTCTGGCAGAATCGGTTTGTAGTGTCGGACATCAATTAGGAAGATTCCTCAATCCGCAATTTAAATCAGCTATATCTTTCCCAGCACTGAGAATCGTATTGCGTATTTAATAGAGATGAGGAGCGGATCATCGTCTGAAACTTGTCCTCAAGCGCCCAACAAAGTAGTAGACGCAGCTCTCCGGTTTTAGGCGTCCTTGCGGGAATAGTCTTCATAATCGCCGGGCTCGCCGCCTTTTTGCATCTGGAAATTGGCCTCTCCATAGCAATCGTCTTGATAATCGCCGGAGCAGGCGTGGTCCTGGTAGGCGTAGCTGGCTTTCGGACAAGAGGCTGGGACATCGCTCTCTTCGTGATCTCGTTGATTGTCCTTGCAAGCATCGTGAGTACCAACTACTATACACCTAGCACAACAAATGCCGTGTACACCTACTCTGCTACGCGCGCTCAGGTCAGTGCCTCGAAGATCGATCTCTTCGCGAGCGCCGGTCTCGGGAGTGTAGATGTGGGCTTTAGCAACTCGGACCAGGCCTATCAGGTTACTTTTGGAAGTGGGGCCTTCTTTGGGTTCCCGTTCTTTGGTCCACCGGCAAACGATTTCAAGTTGACAAACCAGACGAGGAACGGCGTTCTGTTCCTCAACGCGACTTCTTCGACGACGAGCATCACGATCACACTCTCAACAAGTTACGTCGCAAACATTACTGCGACAACGAGCACCGGGAGTGTCAGCCTGAGCAGGCCCGGCGGCGGAGCTGCGGTCAAGATTCAGAGCGTCTCGCTGACCTCCGGGACGGGGAGCGTTAGTGCTACCTTGGACGGCAAGAACATTTCTGGAATTTCGCTCAAGTCTAGCACGGGTAGCGTCAACCTGAATTCAAATTACCTCTCTCCGGCTTCGGCGCGCGTCCCGATTTCAATATCCTCGAGCACTGGCAGCGTCGATGTCAACATCAAGATAGCAAACAACGCGGCCGTCGCAATCAACGCGTCGAGCAACACGGGTTCAGTATCGCAACACCTCCCTGGGTTCACGATTACCCAGAGTACTAATAACAGACTCCAGGCTTCGGCGGGCGACGTCGCGACCGCGCCGAAATCTTTCCTCATTTCCATGAGTGTGAGCCTTGGTTCGATCAATGTCAACGGCGAGCTTGTGTCACCGCAGTGATGATCCTGGCGTTGCCTAAGCAGCCGAACAGCGTGTGCTCTCCGTATGCAATACGATGTTTCCAGGGTTGTTTGTGATATGAAATCAGACCAACAAACCTGATGTTTGTCAGACCAAACAATATGGGCAGGGCACGAGTGATGCAGGATCCGTTGAGGGAAGAAGAAGATAAGAAAAGCACGGATTTGCAGCCAGTCAGAGTCCCGAGACATTGCGACTACTGTCGGCACGACAGCTCTTCGGAATGCATGAGAATGCGCTGCACTTGCAGAGCTTGCGTCTGTCATGAAATTTACCAGATGACCGCGGAAGGAACTGTGGAAAGGAAAAAGCCTTAGCAAGAGTGATCAAAAGTAGCTTGCGGGGCCCAATTGAACAGCTCACGATCCCCAGTGCTTGAATCAGGCTCGCAGTAATGAGCCAAACTATTTAGGGCAGCACAAGCTTAGGGTTCTCTACGCCCAAAAATTCAGAAGCACCATCACCTTTTGACTGACGCAGTCGCTCTTCGCCTGGAGATTCTCTGTGAGACGTACCGCGGTATCACTTCTCTCGGCCGTACAGAACTTGCGGCACTGTAGGCTCCGACCAGGTCCTTTGCGGTAATGATCCCAATCAATTCATCGCCTCTCAGTATTGGAAGTCGCTTGATCTTGTTTGCGAGCATGATTGATGCCGCCTCTCTCGCAGAGATCCCAAACTGAGCCGTAATGAGTGGCCTATTTGCTAACTCTTCCAGCCTAAGTGACCCGAACTCTTTCCTCCTTCCCTTTGCGAGTATTCTCAGCAGGTCTCGCTCCGTGACAATCCCAAATGGTAGCCCGGACCTTGTTATTACTACGCTCCCGATCCTCTTCTCGTGCATCAATCTGATTGCATCGAGTGCGCCTCTTGAACCTTCGATCGTTGTTACCTTACGGTGTATTGCATCTTCTATTGGAACGTCCTTTGCAGTCTTTGAAAAGTAACGGAGAAAATCCGTGGTCGAAACTATGCCATCGAGTTTACCGTTTTTCTTTGTGACAATGATCCTCACTCTTCTCTTGATCATAGCTCTTGCCGCTTCTGGCACAGGTGTGTCGGGAGGAATCTTGATGAAGGAGAGAACCATCAAGTCCTTTGCCTCAGCCTGCGCGTTGAGCCTTGCGGTTAATGATATTTCTCTTAAGAGCTCTCGCTCAGTTATCATGCCTGCTGGGACGTTGTCTGAATCGACTATGACGATACTGCCAACGCGATTTCTGACCATGAGTGAGACTATCTTTCCGAGCGGTGCATCTTCGGCCGCCTTGACCGGATCTTCGCTCATTATGCTTGAAACGTTAGTCAAGACTGATTTCCAGAATGTAATTTCGCTTTCAATAATAAAAACGGACTATACGATTACCAAGATTGATAATCTATAGACGAGAGGGGCGAGGCAGGCCTCAGTATGATGTCACTCCAGAATCCGCGCCGCGTCTTAATTAGCCCCATAAGTCAGATCAGCCAACGACTCTGTAATCTGCTTCCACTACTTTCTTCTTTTTCTTATCCTCCTCTCCGCCTCCCGTCTCCGAAGGCCCTGCAGTTTCACTTTTGGCTCCTGAAGCTGGCTCTCTCTGTTGTTGGCTAACGCGCTGGTAGGCTGCTGTCCCGACCTCCTGAAGTATTCTGTTCAGCTCTTCCGTCTTCTGCCGAATCAACACGACGTCCTTTCCCATCAGAGATTGCCTAAGGTCTGCCGATGCCTTGTCCAGGCGCTGAAGATTCTCTGCGCTAATCTTGTCCCGCAGGTCGGTCTTCGTCTTTTCGACTGTGTAGAGTAGAGAGTCAGCGTTGTTGCGAAGATCTGCCTCTTCCTTCTTCGCCCTGTCCTGCTCGGCAAACTGCTCGGCTTCCCTGATCATCCGGCTCTTCACCTCGTCGCGCAGCTTTGTCGAGGCTGTAATAGCTATCTTTTGCTGATTGCCAGTCGCGAGATCCTTTGCAGTCACGTTGAGTATGCCGTTTGCATCAATGTCGAAGGTCACTTCGATCTGCGGTATCCCTCTGGGAGCGGGAGGTATACCCATCAAGTGAAACATCCCGAGTGAAACGTTGTCGGGTGCCATGGGTCGCTCACCCTGGAGAACGTGAATGGTCACGGCAGTCTGGGAGTCGGCTGCAGTCGTGAAAATTTCGCTCTTCTTCGTAGGAATGGTCGTATTTCTTTCGATCAGTCTAGTCATCACTCCTCCGAGAGTCTCGACGCCAAGCGAGAGCGGTGTCACATCCAGCAGGACGATGTCGCGAACCTCTCCTGCTAGCACCGCCCCCTGAATTGCCGCGCCGACGGCAACGCACTCCATCGGGTCGATGCCGGTCTCAGCCTTCTTGCCCATCAGGTCCTCGACGGTCTGCCTGACCAGTGGCATCCTAGTCATTCCGCCGATCAGGATTATCTTGTCGATATCCTTTGGTTCGAGTTTTGCATCAGTGAGAACCTTGAGTATTGGATCCCTGATCTTTCGAACAATTGGGAGCGCGAGTTGCTCGAGTTTCGCTCTGCTCATCGTAAGCTGTAGGTGTTTTGGTCCACTTGAATCCGAGGCGATGAATGGGAGGCTGATATCTGTCGTGAACAGATTCGAGAGCTCGATTTTGGCCTTCTCTGCGGCCTCCTTGAGCCTTACCATCGCCGTGGCATCTCCATGGAGATCGATGCCTGTCTGGTTCCGGAAGGTCTCGATCAAATATTCGACTATCGCCTTGTCCACATCAGTTCCGCCACTCAGGGTATCTCCACTCGTCGCGATTACCTGGAACACTCCACCTCCGAAATCCATCAGGGTCGTGTCGTTTGTACCCCCTCCGAAGCTGAATACCATGATCTTGAGTTCCTTCCCTGCCTTATCCAGACCGTAAGCCAGCGACGCGGCAGTCGGCTCGTTGATTATCCTCACAACTTCCAAACCAGCAATTTCGCCAGCATCCTTCGTGGCCTGGCGCTGGTTGTCGTTGAAGTGAGCGGGTACGGTGATGACGACTTTCTTCACAGGATAGCCCAAGAAACTCTCTGCATCCTTTTTGATCTTTTGAAGTATGAACGCAGAGATCTGCTGAGGAGTGAATTCCTTTCCCGCCGCTCTAACTTTGTACTCTGTTCCCATCTTTCTTTTGATTTCAAATATCGTGGATTCGGGATTTACGACAGCCAGCCTCTTCGCCGGTTCGCCCACGAACAGTTCCCCTTCCTTCGTGAATGCAACGACAGAGGGGAACATTTTTCCAGCGATTGTAGGCCCCTCTGCGCTGGGTATCGTTACAGGCCGGCCTGCCTCCATGATTGCGGCCGCAGAATTCGTTGTTCCAAGATCAATTCCCAAAATTTTCTCTCTGCTTTGGCTCAAAACTCAAACCTCAACTCGATGGAGCGGTGTCTATTCCAAGTGGTTTCTTAGAAGCAAGAGAAATTTAAGTTCAGAATACGATTATCATGCGTGATAATGTAGAAGACCGGATGGTGACTGCGGAGAGACGAGATCGGCTTCCATCAAAACGTAATTTGTATTCCTTTGTCGTTCTAGAAGACTCTCAGATTCCAAAAATGTCCGCATTTGCTTTCTCGTATCATTATCAGTTCTGAGGATCGTATCCCCTGTTTTAATATCGGCGTGTCGCTTAGTACTATGTCGTTCAGCTAGGCAAAGCTTGCATCCGGAGACAAGAACAGCAGGCATCAAGTAGGGGCTTGGTGCTCGGTACCGGTCTCTGGCCGCCAGAGCGAAGATGTAGGATACTTGGAACTTCTGACTCGCTCTTTGGTGGTATGGCGAACCTGAAGATGGCGACGAAGAAGGAAGCCTACGAGGTCGCTGTCAACGGCAAAGCCACATGCACGAGCTTTTTGGGGGCTGAACGACACTGCCTCTTTCCTTCTCTGGAAAATTTCTAACCTACTTTATTTTGAATGTCCCTTGTCAACCCGAGATACTCGTCCGCACTAGTCTCGGTGATGCGTCCCCGATCAACATCCAGTATGAAAATCGAGTGCAGCCTTGCGTAAGTGAGTTGCTCCAGAGTTATCGGTGGACTGTCGTAGTACTGGTCGCAGGCGATTTTTGCCTTTTTGATTTCCTCCAGTTCCCTGTACCTCGGCGGTTTCAGGAAGATCTGCGGGACAGGCAGAATGTTTGAGACCGTGGTTCCGAGGATGAACCTGCTCGCGAAGAAGCTGTACCTCGCAGTCTTGCTCAAGATTCTCGCGTAGCAATAGGATGCTGGGTCCAGGGCGTGCGCTGGGGGTACAAAGCCTGTCTCGATTTCAACAATGGCGTTCCCCTCGCCCTTGTGGCCGTAGACATCGCAAACAAGATCCTGACCCAGCGGGTGTTCCACCTTGACGTCGTAGCCTTCGACCAGCAGTTTTCGCGCGCAGAGCAGTTCAATTACAGAGTGGTTAATCTTCACGAGGTTTTTCTTGTACAGGTAAACAAGATCGACTCGGATCGAGTCGAGTTGTTGCCTGATTTCGTGCGGGTCGTCAAATGATGCTCTCCTGCACATTGTATTGAGGTCCTCGTCGAACCTCTTGACGTTTACCACGAGTTGCTTAGTGCACCACCCGAGAAAAGTACAATTTTGAAGTCTCTTTATAACGCTCTGTCAATCGCTGACAAAGACTACGGGATAACCTTTGTTGCACAAGGCCGCACGCTCTTCCTACGCAATGGCACGGCCCCCGCTGCCATGACACTTGGCTTATTCCGCACAGATAGCGCTCAAGAGTTCAATTTGTACTTCCCTCTCTGTGATGCAGTTCTCCTGATATTCTATGTTGTTCAAATTATCTGAAAATGGGGGCGCGTTTCCCTTTTTTCGAGCCGCCTAAACGCTCAAGAGAAGATAGATTTTGCTTCTATTTCCAAGAGTTCAGTTTCTCTGTGCGTCTGCTTGATATGCTGCGAGAGCTTCGTTCTTGTGCCAAAGTTCGAATTGCAGTAGGGACATGTGTGCCCCCTTATCTTCTCGACTATGGGAAGGGCTGCGGAAGAGCGGCGCTTGTTGCCCACAATCTGGCTCTGCGTTACGGTCCCAACGAGAACACCATTTTCCATGACAGCTAGCCTTCGTATACCTCGATTCAGCATGAGCCTGATCGCGTCCCCGACCTTTGCATGGGCATCGATCTTCAATAGGGGAGAGGACATTACCTCCCTGACCCTCGTCCGCTGGATGTCCCTGCCGGCGGCAACCACTCTTGTCAACAGATCCCACTCTGTTAGTATTCCTACAGGCTCACCCCCTCTCTTTTCGGCGACTATGATGCTGCCAACTTGCTTATCGCGCATTAGTTTTGCGGCATCCCTAACCGCGTCGTCAGCATAGATTATCACTGGTGTTTGAGTGAACCTGGATACCGGAACCTCAGATTGAGACCTGGCTCTCTTTGTTACTACTGATGTGCGCGCCAATTTACGATGTCGTCACGATCTCCTGATTCTCTTTTTTGAGTACCGTTTAGGAGTTCGTTCTGCCTTTATTTATCCTAGCAAGGCGATCTTCAACATTGATAAAGAGAGCATGACTAGACGCTTCTATTCCCCACGATGAACCATAGCAGAGGCTAGTGTAGGCATTCTAATCTTCTTCGGGTCACCCTGTATGACCCATTCCTTCCTTTGGGTGGCCAAGTTCTCCTTGACTGCTCGATAATCATCGAAACGGATCTAATGTCCATCTTGGAATAATTGGTCCTACAGTGCATAGCTGTCCTGCTTTTTTTCTTCGAAATACTAGGTATCAGCCCAAAGGGAGGAGCAAGGAGATGTGTGGAAGGAGAAAGGATCCATCCCACCGCGCTCACTCTTGTTATCACGAGTGAGAAATGGCTACAGGACTTAAGTAACAGAACCCTGAAAGTGAATTATGTTTCGGGTGTATTCGAGTAGCAGTTGCCGCGCAGCGAAAAGGGGGAGACACATTCTTCTATTTCTAAGACGAGAGTAGTTCAGCACGAGACTACAGTAGATTTCACCAGGCCCATAGTTATTGGAGGATTCGTCGGACCTGGTCTTGTAGGCCTCACCACTGCCGGTTACATAATAGAGAGTATGGGGTTGCACGAGGTTGCGTACGTGTCCTCGCCTTACGTGCCGCCTTCGGTCGTATTCATCGGCGGAAAAGTGAGGCACCCGTTCAGGATATACAGGGACAAGACCGGGACCGTGTCGCTTGTCATCTGCGAGGTCAAAATTGACAGACTCGGATTATACGATACGGCGTTTGAACTGCTAAACTGGTTCCAGAAGTTTAACCCTACAGAAGTGGTCGTACTCGACGCGGTTCCGCTGACCGGCCTTCCAGAGGCGAGACCCACCTTCTTCATAGCCGGAGATAAGAGGAAGGAAGAACTGAAGGCTCTTGGAATCCTGCCAGCCGAATCAGTCCTGGTCGGCGGAGTAGCGGGGAGCATACTAAGCGAGTGCCTAATCCGGAAGATTCCGAGCATCTCGCTGCTCACTCCTGTATCAATCACGGTGCCCGATCCAAACGCTCCGCTGAATCTGATAAAGGCTCTCAACGCCGTCTATGGGTTCAAGATTGCAACGAAGGAACTCGAGGAAGATGTCGCGGCGGTGAATCAGGAACTCGAAGAGATCGCAAAGCAGTATCGCAGGGTCCAGGAAGAAGCTTCCACCGAGGCAAAGGGCACTGAAACTATGTACGGTTAGGGAAAGCGCTGCGTCGCGTCCCAAAAAATTGCCTCTATGAGCCTTCCCTGATTCACTATAACTATTGTGAAGGTTTAGGGCACGCCCTACAGGTCCGAGATGAGCGTGCCTGTCTTACCATTCAAAGCATCAAGGGCGCTTCCTAAAGAAGTGATGATAGCCTTTCTTTTGCGTCTCTCCGCTCTGCGATTCTTTGCGGACAATACGAACTCTCGTGCGGCCTCGATCTTTGGGGCCATGCTACCTTGTGCAAACTGCCCCTCTCTTTGGTATCTCAAGCACTCGCGCGTCGTCAGCGTGTCGAGCGCGGTCTGGTTCTGACGGCCGTAGTTCAAGAAGACTTTCTCAACGTCAGTGAGAATCAGAAATACGTCGACGCCTAGAAGAGAGGCAGTGAGGGAAGCCGTCAGATCCTTGTCGATGACCGCTTCCACCCCACGCAGTGCTCCATCTTCTTTTCTTACAACAGGGATCCCTCCACCACCTGAGTGGATCACGATGAACCCTAGGTCGAAGAGTTCCCTGATTATGTCGCCTTCAACCACGAGCTCGGGCTTTGGAGAGGCCACGACTCGCCTGTAACCTCTGACGCTGTCCTTTTTGACATGCCAGCCCTTTTCCTCTTTGAGCTGATTGGCCTGCTTCTTTGCGTAAAACGGCCCTACCGGTTTTGAGGGAGCTCGCATTGCCGGATCGTGCGCATCCACTATGGTTCTTGTGAGCAAAGTCACTGTTGGAACATCTAGCCCTCGGCTATGAAGTGAATTATCAAGGGATTGCTGAAGTAGATATCCTATCATCCCCTGGCTTTGCGCGCCGCAAACGTCGAGTGGCATGGGAGGCAGTCTCCGCCTTGCGAGTTCGTAGAGGAGCAAGATGTCTCCAACCTGCGGCCCGTTCCCGTGAGTAATTGAGATGCGGTGACCCTGAGCGACAAGCTCGGCAAGCTCATCGGAGGTAGCCTGCAAGTTGATCAGCTGCTCCTCCTCGGTGCCTTTTTCGCTTGGCCTGAGGATCGCATTTCCTCCAAGGGCGACGAGGATCTTCATTTTTTCTGCTTCAACTAGCCATTGATCCTTTTCTGCCTCCCTGATAAGATGATCATACGATTCTCAGCCATGATAATGCGCAACCATCAGTTGTGAACTTGCACTCCCCGATTTTGAAGGCACATTCTCAGAATTGATGATCGTGTTCCTTGTTTAATTGGACGAATTGCAGTAGTAATAGCGCGTGCACAGAATCAGATGTCATCGAACACTGCAGGGGTTGCTGTTAGAAGTCATACCGAGAAGTCGTTGAAGGAAGAAATCGCCGCTGCGAACCAGAAAGCAGTTGAGCGTATACTTGAAGCCGAAGCGATCCTGACTGATCTCAAACCTGCGATCAGGGCTATCCCGGGTTTCCGGGAAGATCTTGTCACGCATGCAGGGCCTCCCATCGAGTGGGAAAGAATGTGCAAGCCGCAAAAACTCGCAGTGTTGAATGCGATTCGATACGAGGGCCTCGCCGACACTCAAGAGGAGGCAGATCGACTGGTTCGCACAGGCGAGGTGCTTGTTGAGCCAAACCACAATTACAACAACGTAAGCGGGATGTGTGGTGTCACCTCCGCGAGCATGCCCGTGTTGATTGTTGAGGACAGAGTCCACGGCAATCGCGCGTTTGACTGGCAACAGACCGACATGACATCATTCGGGCAAAGCTACGAGGATGGAGTGAAGGAGATTCAATTCGTACAAAACACTCTTGCTCCTGTTATGGCGGCCGCAATCAAAGTTGGCGGTGGTCTGAACGTGAAGCAGCTCCTAGCTCAGGGGCTCCAGATGGGCGACGAGCTGCACGGAATATTTGATGCGACACGGGGCGTATTTCTTAACTGGATTCTTCCTCACCTTCTGCGGACTGACTTTCCCAAGGAGACGCTTGCACAGGTCGGCGATTATTTCAGCACCTACGGCGGCAGGTGGTACTGTGGTAACATGATGATGGGCGCGTGCAAGGTGATGATGGACGCAGCACGCGGAATAAAGTACAGCACAATAGTAACGGCGATGTCGAGGAATGGAGTCGAGTTTGGAATCAAGGTCAGTGGACTGGGTGACAGATGGTTCCTGGGGCCTGCCAGCGAAATCAAGGGGTTCATGTTTCCTGGATTTAGGGATGAAGAATCCACGCTCGACATAGGGGATAGTGCGATCTCGGAGAGCAGAGGCCTCGGAGGAACGGCTCTCCCAGCTTCTCCCTCACAGGCAAGGTTGCTTGGAGAGAACTTTCAATCGGCCTTGGAACACACCAGAGCGATGAGGGAGGTTTCCACGGCAGAGGATCCCTTGTTCAGAATTCCGTACATGAATTTCACAGGCGTCCCGGTGGGAATCGATGTTCGCAAGGTAGTCCAGAGCGGAACTGTGCCAAAAATCGACACCGGAATGGCTCACAAGGAAGGCGGCCATGGAATAATCGGGACGGGAATCAGCGAGGCACCAATGGTCGCATTCAAAAAAGCGCTCGTCGCTTTCGGAGAACAGTACAGCTGAGAGGGACGTGTTTCATTGGAGTAGCGACGTACTTTTTCATTGCGAATAGCCTGGGAAGATTACAGCTCCTATCTCATTGGAGTAGCTGTCTCCCTCGGGTTATTTTCTGCAATTCTGGTCGCCTTTGGGTACAACCCGCTTCTCAGCCTTGAGACAATTGCGAGCGGTTCCTTTGGAAACGTCTTCAACGCCTCCGAAACGCTTGTGCAGATGGCGCCACTTCTCCTTTGCGCTCTTGCCTTTCTGATTCCTTTCAAATCTAGATTTTACAACATCGGGGTAGAGGGTCAGCTCTACGTCGGAGCGCTCTTTGCATACCTAGCCGCAGCGGGCCTGGGCGGTGTCCCTGGTATCGTTTCAATCCCGATAGTCGCAGCCGCCGCCTTTGTCGGGGGCATCACGTGGCTTGCTGTGCCTCTCTTCATGAGAGTCAAACTCGGCGTCAATGAGATCTTCCCAACGATCGTAATGAACTTCATCGCGATGTTCCTGATCAGCTGGCTGGTCACGGGCCCGCTAAAGGATCCCACGGCGCCGAATCCTCAGACACGGCCGATTCCACAGACCGCGTGGTTGCCCGTCTTCATCTCCGGAACGAGGTTCCAGTTTGGGGTGATCCTTGCTGTGCTCGCCTCTATTGCAGTATTTGTAATCATGTACAAGACTGTACTGGGATATGAAATTAGGGCATCTGGCGCAAATCCAATCGCCGCCCAGACGGCTGGTATCAGCATATCAAAGAGCCTCATCTGGGTCGGGGTCCTGAGTGGAGGATTTGCGGGCCTGGCTGGATTCGTCGCCGTAGACGGAATGAATCACATCCTGATACAGGGCTTTTCACCTGGCTGGGGGTACCAGGGAATAGGTGTTGCGGCGCTCGGAGCCTTCAATCCAATTGGAACATTGTTTGCCTCCCTGTTCTACTCCGCCCTTCAGCTCGGTGGCGAGAGCATGCAGAGGTTAAGCGGAGCGGCGAGCGTTCCCATCGAACTGATCTACGCTCTTCAGGTCACAATCGTAATCACTGTGCTCATTGTCCAGCGCTGGGCCTCCGGCGAGGGTTTCAAAGCGACATCTTCGTTGAGAAGAAGGATGAGATTACTTGTGGAGGCAGCGCCCTGAGACATGGTTGACATCATAACTTCTATCCTCGCGGCCAGCATTCCTCTTTCAATGCCTATCCTCCTCGCTGCGCTCGGCGAGGTCTTCGCGGAGAGGTCTGGCGTGATAAACATGGGCATAGAGGGGATAATGGGACTGTCTGCTTTTTCTTCGCTCTGGGTGACCTTCACGACGGGCTCGTATGTCCTCGGAATATTGACTGCGCTAGGCGCAGCGGGCATCCTCGGATTGCTCCACTCTTTTGCCTGCATCAGGATTGGAGTGAATCAGCTAATCATGGGGCTGCTGATCTTCACGCTGGGAAACGCGATTGCCGATTTCTCGTACCGGAGGATAATCAGCGTGCAGGTTCCTCTCGTTAGACCGCTGCAGCCAATCGATGTCCCCTTCCTGAGCCACATTCCGTATCTTGGACCCATACTCTTCAGTCAGAACCTTTTGGTCTACTTTGCTTTCGCGCTTGCTTTCATTCTTGGTTTTGTACTCTACCGGACGACTTGGGGTCTCAAGATAAGGAGTGTCGGAGAAAATCCTGAGGCGGCGGATTCTGCAGGGATTAACGTCAACCTCGTGCGACTGATATGCGTTGTATTCGGAGCGATGCTTGCGGGCATTGCGGGCGCTTCGCTCACTCTGGGATATCTTGGCATTTACAACACTGGCGATACAATCGTCGCGGGCCGAGGATGGATTGCCCTAGTGGTGGTAATCTTTTCGAGCTGGAGCCCGTACAGGGCGATCCTGGGAAGCTGGATATTCGGTCTCGGGTTTTCCATAGCTTTTACTTTTATTGGAATCGGGAGCACGTTCTTCGGAAACTCGAGTAGCGCGCCCTACTTTCTCCAGATGATTCCCTACATTTTTGCCCTGGCTGTGATTGTGATTTTCCGAAGAGGCATCCGCCAGCCTTCTGCCCTTACTGTGCCTTACAGACGTAAGTGAGCAACTCAACAACATCTCCAAGAGAATCGCACCGTTGTGTTGTCGGCCCCCTCTACACTTTCTCTTCACAGAGACAGCAAGGCCTGCTGATTTGTGAAAGAAATAGTCATTCTCATTGTTGATGATCGTGTACCTGCTTTATAGTCCAATGCAGGCTTACAGTACAATCAATGGATCTTCCTATTAACGGAACGAAGAGGAGAAGAAAAGAAAATTGAAACTAAATCATAGAAGAGGAATTTCAACAGCAACAACGGCCACAGTGATAGCCGCGATCGTAATCATTGCAGGAATCTCGACTTACTACTTCATGTTCCCGAATACGATTACAGTAACAACCACTCAGACAACTACTACCTCTACTAGTAGCAAGACAACCACGACTACCTCCACCACCTCAGCACATCAGTACAAGCTCGCACTCGTAGTCGGTGGCGATGAAACAGACGATGGCTTCAACGCCGTCGCAATCCAGGCAGCCCAGATGATTCAAACACTGTATGGATGGCAGGTCTCGATTTCAAGAGACGTCGCATATTCTGATCAGGATAGAATTCTTGCAACGTACGCTCAACAGGGCTACGACGTGGTGTGGGCCCATGGTGGTCAATTCCTTGGAAGCACTGTCTTTGGCAATATTTCGTCTATCTACCCGCACACAATATTCATCCAATCACCAGGCCCCAGTACAACCGAACTCAAGTACGCAAACACAAACCTGACCAAGAACATGGTCGTCCTCGGTCCGTCATTCCAAGTCACTGGGTACTACCTTGCTGGCGTCCTTGCTGGCGAGATGACCAAGACCGGAGCAGTGGGTGTAATCATCGGTCAGTGGTATGACTATCTGTCCGAGGAGTTCTATGCATTCCAGGTAGGAGTAAACAGCACTAACAACAACGTCAAGGTCTACGCAAGAGTTGCTGGCACGTGGGCTGACCCAAATACCGGCTTCCAGATAGCTCAGACACTGATCACGACGCAGCACGTTGACATAATAGCTCAGATCGCGGACGCAACAGGAAGAGGCGTAATTTCTGCTGCACAGCAATACAACGTTTCGATCATCGGCACCGTCGCAGATCAAGCAAATCTTGCCCCGAGCATCACGATGACCAGTGTGATGATGAATACGAGCGCATTCATCGACTCGGTGATCGTGAGAATCATGAACGGGTCATTCAGCGCAATCGGTGGAACTGTGATCAACATGAACCTTGGTTACCTCGCGCCGTATCACAACTACAACAGCACAATCCCACAGTCGGTCAAGCAACTAGTCAAGACGACTGAGACTCAGATCGTTCAGGGCTCAATCACAGTGCCGGAAATTATCACGACGAATCCGCCACCTGATCCAAAATAAGCTCTTCCTAGAAGGAGGGAAGGATAGTCGCAGGGGAGACCACGGCAAGATCACAAAGGCGCAGGCTCCTGCTCCTCTCCCCTCTTTTCTCTCTTTTCACTCCTCCATGCTGATTGTCGTTAGTGTGCCGAGAAGATGATGAATACAATGACATCCTTGCAGCAGATCAAAGAGAGCGCCAATGAATCCACTATCGTCTCGATGAGAGGGATTACCAAGCGCTTTCCCGGAGGCGTCGTCGCAGTTGACAACGTAGATTTCGAATTGTCAAGCGGGGAGATCCACGCGCTTCTCGGGGAAAACGGCGCTGGAAAGACAACACTGATGAATATTCTGTATGGTCTCTACTCGTCAGATAGCGGTCATATGTTCGTCGATGGCAGGCCTGTCTCGATCAAGTCGCCAAGAGACGCAATTCAGCTTGGGATTGGGATGGTCCACCAGAACTTTCAACTCATCCCAAGAATGACCGTTTCCGAAAATATTGTTCTTGGTTTGAAATCTGAGAGACCCCCCTTGCTCGAATTGGAGAAGGCCTCATCGAAAATCAAGGAACTCTCTTCTTCATACGGCCTACGCGTCAACCCGGCCGCGAGGGTGGAGCAACTCTCGATGGGTGAGAGGCAGAAGGTCGAGATCGTGAAGGCTCTCTACCGCAAGGCAAGGGTACTGATTCTCGACGAACCCACTTCCGTCCTAACCCCTCAGGAAGGCGAGGAACTGTTCAAGCTGCTCGATTCGATGACCGAGGAGGGTAAGACCGTGGTACTTATCACGCATAAACTTCCCGAGGTGATGGCAATCAGCCAACGGGTGACAGTACTCAGACATGGAAAGGTCGTCGCAAACCTTGAAACGAAACTCACGAGCGCGGCTGAACTTGCCGGCTACATGGTAGGGCACGAGATTTCGCTGAAGGAGGCAGGCAAAGTAGAGGCTTCCCATAAGGAAAGAAACACCCTGCTGGAACTGAAGAATGTCTCGGCTTTGAATGACAAGGGTCTCTTAGGCGTGAATGATCTTTCGCTTTCCCTTTACGAGGGAGAAATCCTCGGGATAGCAGGGGTCGCGGGCAACGGGCAGAGAGAACTTGCGGAAGTGATCACAGGATTGAGGCACGTCACGGACGGAGAGGTATTATTCAAAGGAAGAGTGGTAACCAACGGGCCTCCATCGCGGAGCATTGAGCTAGGTATCCGATACATACCAGAAGACAGACTGGGGTCTGGAGTAATACCTGATTTCACGATTGCAGACAATCTTGTCCTCGAAAGAAGGAGGAAGAACCCATTCTCCAAGAACTGGCTACTCGAACGCAAGGCAATCGAAGACAACGCCGCTGCACTTTTGAGCGAGTATGATATCGTCGCCCCGAACCCCAATGTCACTGCGAGGACTCTGTCGGGTGGAAACCTGCAAAAACTGATCCTCGCAAAAGTCCTTTCGGGGAATCCGAAGGTACTCGTAGCTTCGCAACCGACGGCGGGGCTCGACGTAGGAGCAGCCCAGTTCATTCGAAATAAATTGAGGCAGGAGGCGGCACGCGGAGTTGGCATACTTTTGATTTCGGGTGATTTGAATGAACTTATTTCCCTCAGTGACAGGATCGCGGTAATGTACGAGGGAAAAGTCACCGGAATTGTTCCAGCCTCAGAGTCGGAAATAGAGGAGATAGGTCTCTTAATGGGAGGCGCCGGTAGGCAAGCATGATCGCTTCGAGTTCAATGATTTTTCAAGCGGATTCGATAGGGTCCGAAGTGCTCTCGATACTTAGGTCAGATTATGAGGGTCATCAACCAACTGGCGGGACGGTACACAGTGTTTTCGACAAGGCGTTTAACATCCTCTCCGCCCACGAAGTGCTCGTCGGCGTCGTAACAAGTAGTGTTGGTGAGGGACCATTCAACGTCGTTCTTCCCACCGATTCAAGCCTGAAGGAATTGGGCGTGAGGAGAGGAGAAAAGTGCATCATAACTGAGGATTCTTTCAAAATAGGAAGTTCATTGTCAATTAGAACTCTTGGTTCGCGCATCTACTCTTCGGAACACAATTTCACGTCACGTCTCCTTCAGCCTTCAGAAATCAGGTCCAACGTCAAGACGATGGAAGAGATTGTTCGAAGTCGCGGGCGCTTTGAGGGGCTGGGCCCCCTCATCGGAGCACCCAAACACGGGAGCGGAACGAGCATCGACCTCTTTCGAAGACAAACTCTGAGCAAGGTCGCTGACCTGTTGAGAGCAATTGAAGAGAAAGAAATCAATGGTGTCGAAGAATCTGCGGGCGCTCTGGTAGGAATAGGGTATGGCCTGACACCGGCTGCGGATGATCTTCTCTGCGGGATTATGCTGAGCTCCTATCTTCTTACGGAGAACCTGGGAGGAGATCTTGAGACGGTTCGGAGGATGAATCAAATCATCGCATCGCGCTCCGAGGAACGGACGACAGTTCTGTCTTCGCAACATCTAAAGCAAGCGGCACTAGGCAATGGAAATGAGTTCAGCGTCGGAACGGTCAGAGACTTAGCGACCAGTCACAATAACACAGACATTGAAAGCTCTGCTGCCAAGCTCCTCGCAGTTGGTTCCACATCGGGAACAGATAACGCAATTGGAATTATACTTGGATCATACCTAGCTTTGAAAATGCTGCCACATTTTGGTTACAGAAGGTGAGAGGGGTTACAATGTCGGTTAGAAGGCTCGAAGTAAGGAAAGAGAACTATCGAGATTCAATCACCATGCTCAGAATATCAAATGAGCTTGGGAAACTGGAAGGAGTGACTCAGGCCGCCGCGGTCATGGGTACTCAGCTGAACAGGAAGATACTCAAAGACCTTGGATTTTCGGGCCCTGATGTTGAAAGCGCGAAGGCCGATGACATGATCATCGCGATCGAGGCCAACGAGCAGAAATTCGTTGACCGGGCGTTCGGGCGAGCCAACGAGCTCCTAAGTACGACTTCTTCTGCCGGTGTATTGGCAAAGCCCCTCCCGAAGAGCCTTGAAGCAGCAATTGCACAAACGCCGGACGCAAACATGGTAGTCATCTCGGTTCCAGGCCAATTTGCAAAGCGAGAAGCCCAAAAGGCCCTAACAAGCGGACTCAATGTGTTTCTCTTCAGCAGCAATGTGAGTGTTGAAGATGAACTCGAACTAAAGCAGCTCGCCCTTTCGCGAAATCTCCTCATTATGGGCCCTGACTGCGGAACTTCGATCATAAACAATACAGTGCTCGGATTTGGGAATGTTCTCCACTCCGGACCCGTTGGGATTGTTTCTGCATCGGGTACGGGTCTGCAGCAGGTATCAACGCTGCTAGACAGTGCAGGGATCGGAGTATCCCACGGAATAGGGACTGGGGGCAACGACGTCTCCGATAAGGTCGGCGGCCTCATGATGATGAAAGGCATCGAGCTTCTCGACCACGATCCATCAACAAAGGTCATCGTTCTAATCTCTAAACCGCCTGGCGAGAGGACGGCGCGCAAAGTCCTTGAAGTTGCCTCTGGATGCAGCAAGCCCGTAATTGTCAATTTCCTCGGTCTGAAGGAACATTCCGAAGCAGGAACCAGCTGCACTTTTGCCCTAACTCTTGATGAAGCAGCAGCTATCGCGGCAAAGAAAATTGAAGAAATTGGAACCTATGCAAAAATCGATTCGAATGGAAAGCGTCCGCTGATTGATGAAAATATCATAGTTTCGGAATCTTTGAGGCTCTCCCCGTCGCAGAGATACGTCAGGGGACTTTACTCTGGAGGTACGCTGTGCTACGAGGCTCAGGTGGTCATGAGGCCCATGCTCGGAGAAATCCGCTCGAACGTTCCGCTGGTCAAAGCCATGCGCATTGCGGGTGACCAAGATTTTCCTGAAGGACACCTATGCATCGACATGGGCGCTGAGGAGTTTGTCGTTGGAAGGGCCCACCCCATGATTGATTACACGCTACGAAAGTTGCGGATCATGGGTGAGGCGAAAAAGCGGACAGTTGCGGTAATTCTTCTCGATGTACTGCTCGGATATGGTTCCAATCCTGATCCTGCTTCAGAACTTGTCCCCGTCATAGCTGAGGCGAAGAACCTTGCAGAGCAAGATGGCAGGTATCTTTCCTTTGTAGCTTCAATCATTGGAACGAATGGAGACCCTCAGGGACTAGAAAGGCAGACCAGAATGTTGAGAGATGCTAGAGTGGTCCTCGAACCGAGCAACGCTGCCGCTGCAAGGTCCGCGGCAAGAATAGCGCTTCGCGGGATGGCTCAGGAGGTCTCTGTCAGAGCTTGAGTGAATCATCGAACAACGGTTCAAGTATACTTGGAAAGGAGCTGCTCGTCATTTGCATGGGCGTGTCTACGTTCGCAGATGACTTGGAGAAGCAGGGAGTCAAGAAGGTTGTGAGGGTGGACTGGAAGCCTCCCGCCACAGACGATGAGGAAATCCTGGAACTCCTCGATAAGCTTGGACCCTAAGCATGCGATAGATTTCTCTCTGCCCTAATTATCCTACTTGCGACGCTCTCTATAGATTGTTATCTTTTCAAGTGGCCGACGTAGTGTAGGTGGTTACAACCGTAGTCGAGTTTGTCGACGTGTAGGTTGTGACGCGCGTTGTCGTATAACTGCTTACTATCGTTGTGGTCGACACATTGGCCGCGAAGTTCAATTGAGCTCCAGCTCCAACCTTTGCAGCGTACGTGTCGACTACCTTGCCGTTCTGCTCGACGCTTACTGTGATGTTGGACGGCTGCAGCGCAACGTTGAGCATAGCAACGCCGCTCGAGGAGTTTGCAGTGGAAGTCTGGTTGAACCCACCCGGCCCTGTGGCGACGGCTGTCATCCCGCTGCTCAGGCCGCCCACGGTAATCATCGAGCTCGAATACACTTGGAGATTGCTCCAAGTTACCTGCGAGATTTCTCCGTTTATGGAGGTTCGCTGCGACAGCTCGATCTGCGCAAGACCTCCGCTGCCTAAATTGGCCGGAAGCGTCGAGTTGGAGTAGATCAGAGTATTGTCAACGTAAAAGTCGATGTAACTCTTCCTGTCTGTGGCGATGGTCAATCTGTGGAAGGGGGTGTATGTTGGCTCGTTGATGAGAGCTAGTGTCTTGACGATACTCGAGCCTCCCGCGGAGACAAATGCTGACATCTGCAACGCGTTCGATGTGCAGGGGCTGTTGCATATCTCAGCGAAACTCACGACCATGTAATTTCCATTAGCGACGTAGGCCAGCGCCGCACCGTCGTATGGCGCGATTTCATAAGTGCACCCGGAACCGCCGCTGCCCAGATCCTGCTGGCAGGTGGAATAATACGAGTGATATGGCAGGTAGGCATCCACCGAAAAGAGAGTGGCGTTCCCGGGTATCCCTCCGAGGTCGCCGTAAATGCTGATGTCGTCGAATGCCTCCTTGTCTCCCCAGAATTCGTGGTTAGGCCCGCAGGCACTCGGCCTGAAGCACGTCTGGAGGTTGACTGTCAATCCAGTAGAATTGGCAGATGCCCAGGCAGAGCCCGGTTCGATATCGCCCTGCCAGACCCATCGATTTCCTCCGTCGTTGTAGTTCACCACAGCGCCTGAGCCTCCCCCGCAGCAGGGGCCGTCGGAGGGAAAGTAACTCCTTCCCATGGGCGTACTCATCGGCGAGCTCACAACCGGGCCAGACCCAGCCTTTGCAAGCTGCAGGCCGTAACTTGTGCTTGAGCTTACCGTACTATTTCTTACAACAGTTATGTAAGCGGAAGAGCCCGTGTACGTCGAGGTGAGGACAGAAGAGGACGTGACTGTAGAGAGCGGAGTAGTGCTCGCTAAGGAGGAAGAAGTAGTGGTGGAAGAAATCGGGTTACTGCTCGAAGTGGCAGTAGCCGAAGTTCCGCTCCCCGTCGTCGTTGTTGTTGTAACTTCAGTGTTACCTGTCTTCGGCAAAGCATAGTACGCCGCAACCGTTGCTCCAATAAGGATGATTAATACAATTACAATTATCGAAATCAGTATTCTAGTCGAAGCCATCTCAAGCTCTCGCTCCCTTTTCTTCTTCCCCTTTTCAATGTGCTGTAAGAAAATTGCATGTCGACGTCGAGTTTTTGCGCGTAGGTAAGAAGGAAGGGGCAGTAGTTAGCGATTTAATGTAGAAGCAACAGTTTTCAGGAATATTTGAAAGAGCAACTTACCCAGAAGCAAAATACTGCTTTCTTGCTGCCGTGGCATTTTCTCTGTCATGTATGCAGCGTTTTGGGTTTTTCAGTGTGTAACCTTTTTCACTCGGATTGAAACTACTCACCGCATTCCTTTTCTCTTTGAACTTGTTTCTCGTTTGTAACAAGTAAGGCCGGTGTTCACGATACAACTTGAAGGAGATAGAATCGGTGAAGAGCGAGAAGTACATCTACCTGACGACAAAGGGCAGGAAGACCGGAAAAACGCACATGGTTGAACTTTGGTTTGCACTCGCAGACGGGAAGGTATACTTGAGCCATGAGGGGGAGCACACGGACTGGATGAAGAACGCACTGAAGAACGAAAAGGTTGGAGTCAGGATCGGCTCTGTTAACTTTGCAACCGCCAGGGTGGCGCAAGAAGGGAGCTCGTCAAGGGAGCAGGGAAAGAAGGTGCTGTACGAGAAGTATTATGGACCAACAAGCCAAGAGAAGCTTGACGATTGGTTCTCGCTTTCAACGCTGATTGAGCTGACGCCTCTGCTACAGAAATGAAAGCTCCCTCAATTTCAAACTACGAACTTTCTCGGACTAGTACCCTTCCCGGCTTTGCCTTGTACGCAGGGACGCCGACCCCCACGGCAATCATCGTACTCTTTCCGTCTGAGTGCGGAGAAAAGAACTCTGTGACCGCATCGTCGTAGAATGTCGAGCCAGAAGCGCCAATTCCCTCCGAATACGACGCAAGGTAAATCTTTCCTGCCATCACGCCCGCCTCTAACTGCGCAGCGCCGTAACCTCTATTCCCAAGGTAACCGAGGATCGGATCGAGCTGGGCCATCAGGAAGAATACGACGCTTGCCTGCCCGAAAAGTGCTTGCTCGAGGCAGAGGTAGGCGGACACGCTACGAAACGCTCCAGCTTTGAGGGTCTCGATGGTTTCTTTTGGCCTGTTGAAAAAGTAGGAACCAGTGGGCAGATCCTGCACGGCGTTTGAGATCAGGTAGACATCAATGAGGTTAGAATCGCTCTCGGGGAGGAAATCCGCCTTGATTTCCCCTGTAGCGTAGTGGAGTATGTCTGAAAGCTGCTTGAATGAAATCGAGCCGCTGGAAAATCTCCTGGTTGAACCGCGTTTGAGAATCACTTGACCTAATTCTGGTGGGTCATTTGCAGCGGGGTGATCAATGTCCAGCCGGTAGCTCGTTCGAGAAGATGAGGAGGGTCTGTTCAGCGGGATTGATGATGCGTTCCTCACCCAGTTGCTGACCTCGACCTGGCTCGTGAGCGCTGAACCGTGGTTCATTTTCCAGATGATTGGATATTCGACTTCTGATTGAGAAAGAGGCAGATACTCTGCCCTAACTTCAGGAAGGACGTGAGGAGCGTCCAGACTACCTACCTCTGAGGCTTCCCTTTGTTCCAAGGTATATGATGCAAGCGGCACAAGCGCTATCGGAGCTTCCTTCCTATCTTCAAGCGAAAGCAGTTTACTTATCTTCTCGTCTTCAAATCCTAGAACCAGTGAAGATCTAACCTGTGCGGACGCCGCGCACGCGAGCATGTTCGCCACAATGACACCAGAGTCCCAGAACCAGTGTCTGTAAGAGCGCGCTTCGTACTTCCATGCGTTTTTCCACGCAAGAGAGGTTAAGATCACTGTAGCCGTTGTGTCGGCTATCTTATCATTGTACGCAGTTGCATTCAGCAGCAATGCTTTGAAATCTCCTTCCCTTATTTTGTCAAGCGAAAATCCGAGCGGATCAAAGTGGTACACCCCAGCCTGAAGTCCTGGCACGTTACTGCATACGATATACACTTCAATTGGGTAGAGAGCGCCTGTCGCCGAGGCCGCCCTCATGTAGTATTTTCCACTAGGGTATTCCATTTCCCTGGTGATTCCTGCGCTGAAAAATAACATCTCAGCGAGAGCGCTGGGTGTAAGCGAACCGATGTCAGAGTCTGATGGTTCATTCCTTGCTCTCGCCGTCTCCTCCTCTATTGCTGGACTCCTCAACGACAGAAGCGCATTCAGAGTCGGAGACGAGAAGTCACGCGGAAGCTGGATCTTTTGAAGCGAGGTGTAGGTCTTGAACGCGCCTGGCTTGTTTTCAAAATCCAGAGTGTGGCTTGAGCTTCGGATGCTGATCTCGGTGTGCTTCGTACTCTCGTGGTACTCCCTAGCAATGCGTATGTCTTTGTTTTCGCTCAAGATCTGCGGATTCGTCTAAACAGCTCAAGTTGCTTATTAGTTATTCATAGCCTCTTCCCCTTGGATAGTTCATATTCCCTCAAAGGAGGCTATTCATTTACAGGGCTAATCGACCAATTGCTGAGTGTAGTTGGAATTTCTAACTATGCCTTATCTTCCGAGCTCTTCGCTATCTCTGCAAGCGAGCGGTTACTCACGGCCGAGAAATCATAGTCGTTCGCATCGTAACCTTCCTTCGAGTAGTCATCGCGGTGCTTTATCATGAGCCAGGTTTCCCTGTTGCTCCCGCCAAACCCCTTGGTCCTCACAAGCGCAAAGGATCCCTGAAGCTTCTTCCCGAACAGCCTGAACTTGAGGTTCCCTTCCTCAAGGCCTTTCTGCATCAGCTTGTCGCCTAACTCCCTGTCAAATACTTCTTCCCTCAAGCCCTTTGAAACTTCCTGCTCAGCGTTGTAGGTCCCCTCATCCCAAATCATTACCGGACCGCCACCGTATTCACCGCTGGGGATCACGCCTTCGAAGTGCCGGTACTCCATTGGATGGTCGGTCGTGGGCATCGCTAGCCTCTTCACCGAGCTATCCAGCGTCGGCCCCTTGGGGATCGACCAGGAGGGCATTACTCCGCAGATCTCCAATCGAAAGTCGTAGTGGAGAGAGGTCGCCTTGTGCTTTTGCACTACGAACGCAAGTTGCTTTGCTGAATTCTGATCTGCTTTCTTCTTCATCTTACTGCTCGTCTTCCTCTTCTTCTCAGTCATGACCTGAAAGTGAGAGAAGCATTGCGATTGATTTCAGCTTTATCGCCTTGATTCAACGTAGTGAAGGAGCCTGTCGCAAGCAAAGTATTTGTCTCTGAAGTCTTCTGTCAAATCCATGGAGAATCAAACCGCGAATCAAGGGGTCCATCAGATCCCGAACCTCGGCTTCTCCAACGCCTACCTTGTTGAGGCAACTCCTGATTCCCTCATCCTGATAGATACTGGGACATCCTCTGCAGGGCCAAAGATAGTATCATACCTTGAGAAGATTGGGAAGAAGCCCGGCAATATTTCGCACATAATCCTGACGCATGCGGACGCGGACCACTCTGGGAGCGCGGCCATGCTGAAAAGATTGTCAAGTGCAAAACTCGCAATCCACGAGCTGGACGCGCCGCGAATCTCCGGTGAGAACAAGAAGATCAAAGAGACGAACGGTCTCAGCGGCGCCATACTCACACTAGTAGGAAGCCTCATGAAAGTCGAGCGAGTGAAACCTGACCTGCTGCTGAAGGATAGGGACAGCGTCGGCCCGCTGACGATTGTCCACACGCCAGGTCACACCGACGGGAGTATCTGCATCTACAAGCCCTGCCACGCCCTCTTCGTTGGTGATACACTCAGGACAGACGGCTCCGGCGAGCTGAAGCTACCATCAAGTTTCATGAGCCGTAACATGGACGAATTAAGGACATCCGTGGAGAAGATTTCAAAACTTGAATTTTCCATGCTTCTGCCTGGTCACGGGAAGCCTATTGCGGAAGATGCGTCGCATAAAGTCAGAGAGTTTGTTGCAAACAGCCACAGATGAAAACTCGCTAGATCGTGGCTCGCTTCTACAAGTTAGTGAGAGAGCTATGGAGTGACGATTTCGAGCAAGCAAGTGAATATGGAACAAAAGTTATAGGCCCACAACCCCACAACCAACAAAACTCTGCACCCCAAGAGAGTCTTACTTACTAGATTTGTCATCTAACTTTCCTGTCTACCGACATCAGGGCAACGTGCTGTTCGCGGTACTTTTGCTCATCTTCATCTTTGTTGCTCTCTTCCTCTTCATCGGCGTGACCGAGGTCGCCTTTGAAAAGATAGGATTCAGCCGGGCCGAATTTCTCGCAATCCTCGCTCTAACCTTCATCGGAAGTTTTGTCAACATACCGATCAGACGAGTCAAGAGCGTCGAGAACGTCGTCGAGTACGAAGAAGTGAGGTATTTCTGGGTCACTTACCGTGTACCGCAGTTCTACAGCCGCCAGGTGACTACCCTTGTGACGATAAACCTTGGAGGAGCAGTTATTCCAATACTTGTTTCCGTGTACCTACTTTCGGCCCACCCTTCACTTATTGCTTACGCCTTGGTCGGGGTAGCATTCAGCGCTCTGATTGTTTGGCTAGTGGCCAGAAGAGTAGAAGGCGTCGGGATTGTTACGCCAGCCTTCGTGCCTCCGATTGCAGCGGCGATAATTTCGATTCTGATATTCCATGGAGCAGGCGTTGCAATCATCGCGTACGTCTCTGGGACTCTGGGGGCGCTGATAGGCGCGGACCTATTGAACCTCCGAGGTATAACGAAGCTCCGCGCGCCGGTCGTGAGCATCGGCGGAGCTGGAACCTTCGACGGCATCTTCCTCACGGGGATAATTGCGGTGCTGCTTGTGTCGCTATTGGCCGTTGTCTAAGCGAATTCAGAGAGAGAGAACCCTTAGCTAGGCGGTTTAATTTCATCAATTCCCTTAATTCGCAGCGAGGTATACAAGTATGAAATCCAATGACAAGCTGAGGAAATCAAAGGCTCGACAATTGAATTTACCCAATCACAGAAGATGTAGCGGAGGACCCCCAGCAGGATATTTCTGACCTGTCTATTGGCTCCATTACCTTACACTTCTCCTCTTTTCAGGAGAGCGTCAAGTGATTTCGAAAGCAAAGTGTGGCCACAAGATTCTTTGTCCAGAGTTCGATGATACAACGGCTAATAGCACGCCGAATGTTCTTTCTTTCTTCGTAAAATATGCCCTCTATGGATGAGGCCAATCCACCAGCCGGCCCCTTCATCTGCAGTTTATGCGGTTTCGTGTTAAATTTGAAGATAGAGCTTGATATTCACGCAAGACAGAGACACCCCCATTCGTTTTCGCAATCCACGGAGAAGAGCGAAGCAGGGATCACTCGCCCTGCCGGTTGATGGTTGAATTCAGAAGTTTGACTCAGTTGCGATATACAATCGGCCCGATTGAGGGCGGCGAGGAGATAGATGATGGGCTTGCTGTCAGAGACGAAACCGGAAACCAAGTAATGCTTCTGAAGCATATAGTAAAGAACGGGGAACACTCAGAGCGTTCGGCGGATTCGGAGACCTTCAACATAGAGGACGAGGAAACCAGGGCAGTCTCCTCTCCAGATCTCACCAAGATGGCTGCTGTTTCCAGTCGAGGCGTAACCTTGCACGAGTTCAAACTCATGGATAACGACGGGCAGGTCATCTACGACATTAAACAGAAAGACAACGCAAAGAGGCCCAGGTTTGAGGTTCTCGACAAGAAACGAAAGGAGGTGGCTTCCATTGAAGAGGAGCGTGCTCCCAGCTGGTCGATTAAGGATGCTTCGGGTCACAGGATTGCAATTTCAAATTTAAAGATAAAGGAAACGTCCGGAAGGGTTACTTCACACGTAGGTAAGAAAGATCGCTCTCAAGAAGTGAAGGGGATAAGAGCAGGATGGGAAACAAGTCCTCCAACTGTTGAACTCACCGATAGATTCACAATTGTAACGCCTAAATCAAATGGCCCCCTCGCACAGGTGTACCCCGGCACGACGACCGAAGGCGGGACGGTAGGGACGCAGACGAGCGACGCGTTCGAAATCACATTCACTCCTGCGGAGGAGGAGAGGCAAACAAGGCAGGGAGAGAAACTTGAACCACCTCTGATTCTATGCTTCGCGGTAGTACTCGACTATCTTTCAAAGTATGGATTGAGTTAGAGCGCCCTGAGTGCATCAAGGAGCTTCGTCCCATCGGGACTCCCAAGGCCCGTGCACGGATCCCAGCCCGGACCCGCGCTGTACGCGCCGTTACCCCCATTCTCTATGTCCCTCAACGCGCTAGATGCTTCAGCCTCAACTTTCTCATAGAGAACCGAGTTCACGAACCCAAGCTTAGCGTCGAGCGCCTGGTTGATCAGAGCTATGAGCGCCGCCCAGAGAGGTGCTACTGCGCTCGTTCCACCGATCACCGCAGAAGTACCGTCGACCTGAACGACGTATCCGGTCTCGGGGTCGGCGTCGCCGCTCACGTCAGGCACTCCGCGTCCCTTGTGCCTGCCTGGGTTTGCCGATAGCGGAACATTCGCACTACCCTGCCAGTCAGGAAGGGGAAATACATCGCTCACTCCCCCACCCGTTGCGCCTCCTCCTTCCGCTTCATCGTTCCACGCGACTTCACTTTTGACTTGTCCCATGCTGGAGACCAGCCTGGTACCGCCGCAAGCTAGGATGTGCGGCGAGGATGCGGGAAAATCGACGTGCGCCAGTCCGTCTGTCTCTCCGTCGGAAGAGCCGCCGTCCCCCGAGGCGACGCATACGGTCACGCCGAGCAGGGTTGCAGCCTGAAAGTTCTGGTCGAGCGCTTGCATGGCTTGAGATGTCCAGGAATTTTCCGGACCACCCCAGCTGATGGAAATCACGCTGGGTGAGTTCTTAGTATCGTGAACGGCAGTGCTCACGGCATCGATGAAGCCCCTGTCCGTGTTTGGTGCAAAGTATACCACGATTTTTGCGGATTGAGCTATCGCTCCCGTAACCTCGATATCCAACATAACCTCACCGTCCGGGCCATTCGGGTCCCCCGTCGGCGAGTTCACCGCCCCATCCACGGAGACTGTGGTCAGTTCAGGCACATTGAGCTTCAAGTTAGTGAAGTAGATTGAAAGATCGTCTTTGCTGAAACCGCCACCGAGCTCTATTATTCCGATGCACTGCCCCTGTCCATTTGCCACCTGAGGAAAATCATACAACTTCGCGAGCTGTGGAGGATCGTAACTTATTGTGGGAGCACGTGCGAACCTGAAAGTGCGAAAATGTGCCCTTGCCTGCGGTCGATCGTCCAGTCCGAGAACTGCCTGGATTATAGGCAGGAGGGAAGACGGCACGTGCACGGCGCCAGATCTTCCCTTGAAGGTTGTACCATCGGCTATCCTGTACCGCTTCAATGTGGCGTTGAAAGCTTTGCTGAGCATCCTCGCTGACCCAGAGACGAGTATGGTCCGTCTCGCCTGATTCACTTCTACGATGGCGAGATCATACTGCTTCACAAACTTGCTCACCTTTTCGAGGTCCGCCGAATCTGCGCCTCTGGAAGATGCATATTCTTCGCGGGTCAGGTATCTCCTTTTACCTGGAGGGGATCGCCTTAACTTCTCCTCCGGGACTGCTCTGCCACTGGATCTTGGCCGAACTATTATCGTAACGTCTATCTTCTCTTCTGGATCCACAGGACCTATTTCCTGTGCGAGAGGAGGAATGCTTCTCTCACTTCCGGGAAGCGCAACGTGCTTTCCGAAGAGTTGCTCGTCATCACTTTCGTCTTGCAATTCTTCAATCGAAAGCGAAGAAGCAGCCCGGTAATTTATCTGTATACTATGATCGGAAAGCTACAGGAAGCGCGCGCGACCAAGGGAGCTGTTACTCTATTTCGGAGTCTGAACATGTTGATTACGGGGCTCGCTCCAAGAGGGGAAGGCAAACCCTAGCCTTTGGTCTCCTGGATACAAATCGAAAAGGCCTGGAATCTGAAGTGAATCGAAAGGGAGCAAATTCAATTAGACCACGGTCAACCGACGAGCAACCGTACAAAGCTCAGCTGAAGCACTTTTTTTCGAGCATCTCAACCAAAGGTCGCAGATGAAGACCGCTCTCTCGACTATGTGCACCGCGACCCCCTACTATTCGCTTCCTGCTATAATAAAGTAATACAACCGCTCTGAAGAATACGGACGCGCATGCCCATGGTCGTGCTAACCATAGTCCGCGTACAGCATGTAAAGTCCCAGTCCGAGTAACACCACTCCAACTCCTATCAGTACGTCAACAATAGGGTTGTAAATCGAAAAGAAGGTTATCAACCTCGAAGAGGGGCCTACGCCATGAGAAATCGCATGGAAAATGGTGCTGAACAATTTCCGATCCACGCTGATGGTGTATACAGTGAAAAGTCACCTGTTCATCAGTCTAATGGATGAAATGTAAAGTGAGAAAGGCAATTGGTGAAGAAAGGAAAAAAGAGCCTGCGTTTCGCTTCCTACAGTAGCGAGACATGCATGGGACTTTTGGCAATGCACGACGACAATTGCAAGCCGTCACGAAACTATGAAAGAGAGAAAGTAGAAACAAAGGGCTTCCTAATTGATACGGAAATTGTACTAGGCACCGCTCTCCTTCAACTCTGGTAGTATTTCCCTGCTTATCAGTTCTATCGATTCCCCGTAATCAGGTCCCACTTTGAATGAAATGCGATCAAACCCAAGCTTCACCGTCTCGTCGAGTAACTCCAGAAGCTGCTCCCTGCACTCGCTTGGTGTGCCTGCGATGAAACACTTCTTGACGTCTTCATCCGAGATGAGCGATGCTAGTTCTTCAAAGGAGGCGCCTTTCAAGAGCCGCTCCTTCATTCTTTCAACCTTTGACCTATCTATTCCCAGCGGCTCGATCAGTCCGAGCCTGTCATAGCTCCCCGGTATCACGTGAGCCAGGAAGCTCTTCGGATCCGAAAGCGCCCTATCTCGATCCTCGCTTATCGAGAGGTTGATCTCGCAACCGAAATGAAACTCCGAATTGGGCGATGACGACAAACATCTACCTTCTTTTGCGGCATCTATCACCCCTCTCGCTCTGCCTGTTCTAAGTAGAGCAACGTACAACCCGGAGATCAGGATGCCGTCCATGAGGGTGCCCGCGAGCTTCGCGGCTCTTCGACCGCTGCAGCCGTGGTAGAGTCTGATGGGCGACCCCAGAGGGAATGCAAGGTTGAATTTTGCCATTTCCTTGAATTCATAGTACTTCATGAGATGAGGAAAATCTGAGATGGCGATGGTGTCTCCGGCGAACAGCGCTTTGAGCAGCACTGCCGTCTCTCTCATGAATGAAATCGGTGCCTCTGCGTTGATCTGGTAAGGCACGATCCCCGTCGAGCCGCGGGCGATGCCAATGCACAGTTCTCTCCCTTCCGTCAGCTCAGATATGGTAGCTATCGCGTCAGCTGTATCGATTGGGTTACGAAAGTATGGAACAATGATTGCCGTCCCGAGGTTCGCTGGTACGACAGAAGCGACTGCAGCCAGCAGGACGAACACGTTCCTGAAGCGAAGGTTGTCGTCAATCCAGATGCGGTCGATTCCCCGCTTGTGCGCAAGCTGAGCGAGTCTAACAAGTTCAGCTGTAGAATGCTGATTTGCAAGATGACTTGCGAGCTGGACGCCAACTTCTCCCTTGAACGTCTTCATCTCTGCCTTTAGTCGAAGGTGATGTCGAGAAGCGTATGATTAAAAGTAATCACCTCCGTATACTGACTGACGTATATCCCTGCAGGACTCTGTCAATCTAACAATACAGAAGAACCATAGATTGTGAAATCACCATGTGACAATTTCCCAATTCGATCTATGGCATCGCGATCGGCTCGACACACTAAAGCAGAAGAGGTTTTGCCAATTTTATCCTGTGGATCCACGTGATATTGATTAATTCATCGCCGATGATCTGAAGGCGAAATAGAACTAGGAACGTCGAAATGCCTAACCTAAAATCTATTCTCTCAAACGCACCACTGAAAGTCCTCTTTATAAGAGAATATTATGTTCACAAATGCTTTAGGGCACGTACAATGGTCTGATACCTAGATACGTAGTGGCGAAACTTGTCCCCTCGCCAATACTCGATAATTGTCGAGTTTTCAAGCTCGTACCCCCCTAGAGGGGGTACGTAACAGAGCTAATTTGGTATTTAAAGCGGGAAACGGCGGTATTGACCAGACTTTGAAAGAGATCACAGGTTAGGGCAATGACTAATTCGCTTTCATCGCACAAGAAGTATACGAGCTCGGCCGGTGGCTTGCTCAAGCTGAGACAAGACGAGTACCAAGAATAGGGCACAACAACGGAACAAGACTTTACCTTATGGGGTTAATTGACCCGAAAATACAATGCTGTTGCGTTCGAGTTGAGAGATCGAAGGGTGAATGCTTTCCTAGCAAGCATTAAACTGAAAAGCAGTCCCGTCAACTATCCAGAATTTGATAGAGATGAGGCAGAGGAGATTTCAATTCCGGCGTTCCTTCTCTTGCGCCCCCTATTGAGTAAAGTTTCTTGACATGGCTAGAATCAACCTAAGCAATCTTTGCAAATTGATATCATGGCTTGACGGCTACGTTGCCCTTTCCTGCGTGGACCCGGCTAGGATACAGCGACTCATCAAATCAGAAACAAAGTCAGGCGCGGAGGGCCGCTCAAGCAGGAGAGCGGGAAGAAAAGCAAGTGCAGAGGAGAATGCTGCGGCAGCGGCCGCGAGAGAAATTTCAAGAGTTTGGAATGATATAACACCTGATGTCATAGCTATCTCTACCCTCCCCGCAGCTTCAGAGGAGATATCGAGTACAAGCAAAAGACTCGGAACAATCAAAAGAATCTTCACTGTCCTAGCAGTGGTAATAGTCGGGTTCTACCTTGTCCTTGCAAACCTGAACGTCCTGCAAGCGGCGAATCTAGCAGTACGAATCGGTCTGATCTTCGGAGTGGTCGTCGCTTACTACATCGTCCTCTATGCGTACCTGAGGACCAACAGGAAGCTGGGGGAACTCATAGAAAGATATTATCAAAGCCACGCTGGCGAAGTCTCTGTGCAGCGGAAGCGAATCAAAGATGCAACCCAACGATTGATAGATGTGCTTGCTTCCCAGATCCGGGCAAGGGAGCAAGGAGATGGCGCTTCTGGCCCTGAGAAGTACGAGATGAGCCTTCTAAACCGCGACTACACCAACATCAACGTCCTGCGCGTTGACGAGAAGGGCAGTAAGAAAAGTGCTATGAAGAGATACATAGTTGCGATAAAAGGAAAGAAAGTCTCTCAATAAAAAGAGTCAAGGAAAAAAGCGAGGGCAGCGCGCCCTAAGCGCGCCTTCCATCGTTTCGACTAGAGTTTCTCTTTATCGAGTAGAGTATCGCAGCGGTTACTGCAAAGATGATCGAGCACATTACAGCCCCTGCTGATAGCATGATGCCGGAGTAAGAGATGTCCCCCAGAGTTTTTGGCGATAGGAAGATCAAGAGTGTCTGTACTCCGAGGAATGCTCCCGCTGCAAGGAAGAGAATAGATCCGAGCCCGAACACAAGAAGCGGATGCCTTACCGTTGTTGCATCATAGAGTCTCGAGATTGCACCACCTTCGCTTGATTTCTTCGAGCGTTTTCCATGCGAGCTGTCGGCCTCTTCCTGTTGTGGATCCGTCGAGATCTCGACCTGGTATATTCTCATGTTCTGATCCATTGCGAAGTTCAGAATTTCATCGTAGACCACCGCATTGTTCGCGCCCGAAGGTGTGATCCTTGAGAGAGCTTCCTTTCCATATGCTCTAACAAAGGAAATTGTGTTACTGATTGGATTGCCAAGGGAATCAAGGATGGCAGACGCGTCGATCGACCTCTTCGGTTTCGGCTTTGCCTTCGACTTTGACTTTTTCTTTGCATCCTCCTCCTCTTCGGATTCATCCTCTTTCGCCGATGCTCGAGTTGCCACCGCAATGTCGCATTCCTTCTTCAGGACTGAGCGGAGCAGCTTGGGCAGCTCCTCTTTGACATAACTCTCATCAGACCTATCGACTCCGATTGTAAGGAGTGCATCGGGGCTCTTCCGTCCCGCGGCTAGAAGTATCGATCTCAAAGAATCGCCCTCCCCTAGCTCTCTGGGGTGCACTATTACTTCACACCCGAGCGCCCTCGCAATCTCTCCCGTGCGATCGGTCGAACCGTCGTCGCAGATCAATATTTCACTTGCAATACTGCGAAGCTGAACTATAAGACCAGCAATCGAACTCTCCGCGTTGTGGCATGGAATCCCCACGAGGACTCTTTCGCTGCGCTGCTTCGTAGCAGGCGGCTGTGGTTGTTGTTGATGAACAGCGGCGACTGTCTTTGGTTGTTGTGTCCTTGCCGTACTAACGACTTTATGCTGTCTCGGAACCTGTTGTGGTTGTGGTTGCGGTTGTGGCTGTAGTTGCGGTTGAATTTCTTCCTGTTGCTGTTGCATCATCTGTTGCGGCGGCTGCTGCTGCTGTTGCAATACCTGATCCGGGGCAGAAGTCCTGATTTGCTGAATCTCCTCTGCATCCCCGATTTGCACATCATTTTCATTTTCTTCCTCCACGCGCACTTCACTGCCAGTGATTTTCTCTGGTGGCGGTGTGGTGGGAATACCTCCGTTCCAGCGCCACTCGAACTTCTTTCGAGGGGCCTGTTCCGTTCCCTCCTCGTTTTGGCTCATGTTCGGAAATATTGCGGTACTCTGAATATTGGCATTATGCCCTCTCCGTATGGATTCGGTGTACGGATTGTCAGGACCCGAACTACACGAGGAGAAAGTATAGAAAATACAAGTGGTGCTTTGGCGCAAAGCGCGTCAATCAGGGTACCGGAGGAAGGAGATACGACCAAGGAATTCCAAGTAGCGGGAACAGGATGAGAATTATTGGAAAGATGATCATTGGGAGAAAGATCAGGATCCAGAAGATCAGTGGGAGAATGTTCTCAATCGCGACCCTTACCGGGAGAATGCTGCGTTGAACCTCATCCTTTGCGGGAGCAGGTGCGAATACAACGGACAGAATCTTGTCGAACTTGCCCGTCTTGATTACTTCGCGACCCACGACTATCAACCAGGCTATAATTGCAAGCCCCACTATTCCGAACAATAGCCCGACAACGGCATTCAGCATGTCCAACTTTTCTTATTTGCACGCTCACTCGTTTCTTTCTTTCTTTGAAAGCTTGATTTGGTAGCTGTAGCTCACATCCCGTTTCTCTTCCCCTAGCATGACATCAAAAGTTCCAAGCAGTTAGAAAAGAAGAATGAAGCGAGGGAGATACATTTCAAAGCGGACGTTTTCTAACTCTTTAAGTTTTGCATAAAGTAGAGGACGAGCAACAAGGGGCTTCATGCGATTTTCCTTTCTTGGCGAAGCGAATTACTGCACAGACGTATACCCTGCGCGCCTTCTCAACTTCTCTTTCTTGTTAGTGGATCGGGTTTGCGTGCAGGAATGCTACAAAGAGGACTGTAAGAATCGAGATTATCGAGATGCTCAGCCAAAACCGATCAAGCAACGGTCCACCCTTCTCTCTCCGTGAACATCTTCTTCTATGGAATTCCTCGTAAATAAATCACTCTCATAGGAAGTATAGCCTGCGAGAGCGTTTGCTTTCGAATTTTCTCCCAAAAAGAGAGGACTTCCTGTTAGAATGGAAAAGGTAAGCCTGACACTCTTCCAAGAATTACTATTAAATATGAAAAAGGCGACGGCAGCTTGGCTGGAATCGCAAAAGACAGGGCGAAAGTGACAAGGGAAGAGCTATAACCAAAAAAGCGCAGGGATTTGACCAACCAATACTTGAGAACAAGAACATCTGCCATCTTATTTCTGGTAATTCTCTTTCTCGTCCCTCTCCTTTTCCCAATGCCGCTTCCCGCCCCTAGTCATTGGGCTGTTCGATCATACGGGGCAAGCGCCTCGGAATTCTCATCCACAAATTCCTCAATAAACAAAGCCTTCCTCGCAGTCCAATCCGCCGAAAAGAGTGGAGGGAACGTCACTGGCCTCGTTAAGAATCTCAACGTGGCCGTGGACTTGATTCAAAAGGCGCAGGCTGAAAACGCCACTAACCCGTCTCAGGCAACTTCTGATCTTCAGGAGGCCAATGCACTCGCCTCCGAGGTACTTTCAAACTCCTCTTCAGTCGCCTCTGCTGGGATCTCGCACTCGCGAAACGTCTTTACTGAATCAGTCACGGCCGCTATTGGAATCCTGATCGTTTCTTCCCTAGTGTACATTTACGGAGACAGAGTGTACAGGCAACTCTGGCTGCAAGTGTTCAGGAATCACCTTGTTAGGCGAGAGGAAGCACGATGATGAATAAGGACACCTCTGCAATTGCCCTGGTCCTGGTCACACTACTCCTGCTCTTCATCGCGCTCCAGCCCATTCTCCCAGCAAACAATGAAAAATTCTCAGAGCTTGGCATACTCGGACCCAACCAGACCATTTCCAACTATCCTACGACCGTAGTCAAGGGGCAGACTATTTCCCTTTATGGCTACGTCGGGAATCATGAGGGACAGGTCGAATTCTACAAAGTGGTAGTGAAGCTCGGAAACAATGCAACGGTTGTATCAAATTCGACCGCTGCGAACGCGCCAGAAATGGCGTCCTACTCGCATATATTAGAGAACAACCAGTCTTGGACGTTTCCGGTTTCTCTGATGGTCGAAACACCCGGAACAAATCTAAGAATCATATTTGAACTGTGGGCACTGAACTCCACGACTTCTGATTACTCGTATCTGGGCCTGTGGAACCAGTTGTGGCTCAATGTGACGGCAAAGTGAGCAAAGGCATGGGTACCACGACTTCCAAAGCCAATTCAAAAGGCAACAATCGGATGTCGCGTGCACGCAAAGTCGTGGATAACAATGAAGCGGTCGCAAGGGCGGAGCAAACCCAGGTAGGCAAGGTTTCGCAGGGAATCGAGCAGATGATCCTCGAGAAAATCTCGCAGGAGGGCAAAGGCATCTCCGTTTCTCTCGTTGTCGATCAAGTTTCCGAGCAATCCGGATATTCCAGGGACAGGGTCCTGAGTCGGCTGCTCCGTCTCAAGGAAGAGAAGAAGATATTCCTCGCGGAACCAATCGAGTACACCTCCTTCCACAGTTTCGCAATGTCCCCCGACTCGCTTTGGTTCTGGGCGGCGTTGACGGCTACATTGCTCTCGTTAGCCCTCATTTCGGTGACCACCGGTTTTGGGCTGTATCTTCGTTACGCTTTCGGCGGATTGCTCATACTCTTCCTTCCAGGGTTCGCCCTGATCCAGATGCTGTACGCACGAAAGAAGGAACTCGACGACCTCACGAGAGTTGCCCTTTCCATAGGGCTGAGCCTTGCCCTCGTGCCTTTGGACGGATTGGTTCTCAACTATACCCCCTTTGGCATTAGATTGATTCCGGTGGTACTTTCAATCGCAGGCATGACAATTGTTTTTCTTCTGCTGGCTCTCCGAAGAAAGCACGCCTACTACAAACTCGCTCATGGCATCGGCTAACGAGAGATTTCAAAGAAGAGAACTGGGAAAAGATCTGATTTTGAGACGTGGGAATGGCGGGAACTGAGAATGGTGGACAGAAACGCAATCATCGGCCTGGACTTTCTTGTTATAGGAGGTGTCGTCTCTGCGCTCGGGTATACTGTGGCCCAAAGCGTTCCAATTGCCTCCTTTGGTTTCGCGCTTGCTCTAATCGGAGCACTACTTTTTCTTATTGTGCCGGAGTCGGTTCCCCACGACGCTTACTCGTCCATGCTCAAAGATGCGATCTCCAACGTTGAGCTGATTCTTGAAGAATCTGGTCTTAGAAGTAAGGCGTGGTTCGTGCTTGTCGAAGCGGAGGGAAAGAGGAAGAACGGAAAGGAAACAGGGAGAAGAGCAGATGTTAGGGCATTCGTTCCCTTTGAAACAGCGACATCTGTGATCAGCAGTAAGAAAAAGGAAGAGGAAGAAAGCGGAACAAAGTCCAGAGCTCTTACGATGCTACTCGATGAAGAGTCCGCCAGGATCCCTAGAAGATTCATTACAAGCTTTGGAACGACAAGCGGGCTACTTTTGATTCCACCCGGTTCCGAGATTGCAAGAATTGCAGGCGTGATCCCGGGCGGAGACATCGAGGAGGCGCTGAGCTCGGTCCTGGTGGAATTTTCAGATCTGTGCACGTCGGTCTTGGCAATCGAGGATGTGGATAAGACTCGTACCATGCCGTCCGGCGATGCAAATGAAGTGAAGTCGATCGAAATCAAGATTTCAATCAAGGGGGCAAGGCTCCTGTCAGAATCGCCTTACTTCAACGCGTGCCTGGGCTCTCCACTCAGCTGCATTTCAGCGTGCGTGGTAGCGATCTTGAAGCAGGCTCAAGTAACCATAACGGACGAAAAGATTGATGGTTCCTTGATCAGGTTGACACTTGAAGCCATTTCTCCTAAGCAACGAAGTATGGAAGAGGAGGAGCTCTGATCGGTCCCAACGTATGATGGATTCAAGACAGCGTTTTGTCATAATCTTCGCCTCCGTTGCGATGATTGCTTTTGTGACGCTTGCGTTTCTAAACAGCAACCAGATGGGCCTTTTTGTAAGCTCGTACGCAATAATCTACTTCGCTCTGAGGTTGCTGTTCAACCCCAGGATGCGCCTCAGACTAGACGTCCTTGGAATCGTGCTTCTCGTATTGTTCGTGTACTACGTCGCGCAGCAGGTAGCTCTAATCCTAGCCTGACAACGACCACATGAAGAAAAAGGCGATGGGCCCTCGTGTTTCTGCCTACAACTTTGTGAAATGTAACACATAACAATGCGACTCCAACAAGAAAAGCGATCGAAGGAAAAGAAGCCTGCAGAGGAATAATAGGAGAATGTGACGTACAGTTCTTGGAATATGCAAATCTTGGCGACAGGTTCGTCGATGAAATTTCAAAGTGCGTTGTAGGTCGGAAGGAAATCATCCGACTGATGCTCGTATCGCTGCTGAGTCAGGGGCACATCCTCCTCGAGGGCGACCCGGGACTAGGCAAGACAACCCTTGCGAGAGCATTTGCCCAGACAATTGGAGGCGATTTCAAAAGGATACAAATGACTCCAGACACGCTCCCTGCAGACATCTTGGGAACTTTTGTCTTCAATCAACAGTCAGGTGCTTTCGAGCTTCACGCTGGTCCGATCTTCGGGAACATCATTCTTGTCGATGAATTGAACAGAGCCACTCCAAAGGCCCAGTCGGCGCTTCTTGAATCGATGCAGGAGCGACAGGTGAGTTTCGAGGGTAAAACGAGAGCCCTAAACGAACCATTCATGGTCATCGCGACTCAGGTGCGCTTTGGGTCCGCGGGCACGTATCCCCTTAGTGACGTGCAATCCGATAGGTTTGCCTTCTCAATCTTACTGGACTTTCCACCCGCTCAGGAGGAGCTCGAGATTCTTTCGAGGATAGACGAAATCCAATCGCAGAGTTGCGCTGCTATCACTTCGCTAAAGGAGATCTCTTCAATTTCAGAGACAATCAAAGAGGTCTTCGTCTCAAATTCAATCAAAGAATACATCGTAGCTTTGAGCAACTACCTCAGAACTTCTGACCTGCTTAAAATCCGTCCCAGCCCAAGAGCCTCCATATCCCTCCACAAGGGGGCCAGGTCGCTTGCCTTTCTCGACGGTCGAGATCACGTGATACCGGACGATGTCAAGTTTCTTGCCCAATACGTCTTCGGGCACAGGGTTGTCCTAACCCCAGAAGCGATTGACCAAGAACTTTCCACTTCAAAGATAGTATCGCAGATGCTTGATCAGGTTGCCGTCCCACGAGAGTACAATCGATAAACATGTGCACACCACGCTCCTCCTCCGTCTTCTTTTGACTTGGCTTAACAATGGGAACACGCCTGATATTTGTGGCGCAATGAGACGATGAAGAAAAAGAGGGCCATTATTCCTACCCGCAATGGAAGAGCCTCCGTCGCAATATCCATTGCGCTGGCAATCGCGACCATTTTGTTTAGGGATCCGATAATTGCGACTGTGTTGATAGTCGCCCTGTCCCTCGTCCTGGCAGAGCTGATATGGGTCTTGCTGATCATGAACCACCCTTCTCGCTGGCTTTCAATTGAAAACGTAGAAGATCAACGAAAATCCACAAAAGTCTCAGCCGGAATCTCAAAATCGCTTTATGCCGATAGGGCAATCACTGATCAATTGCTGCTCTCGTCTAATCGGGGAAGCATCACGAAGAGGGTCTTCTCTGTAACCACAGAAGTTGATTTCCTCAAACTCGAAATCCAAAAAGGCGTCCAAGACGCCCAAAAGCTGAGACTTGACGCACGTTTCTTGTCTCCATTCGCCGGCCGTTATATTGCAAAGGAGGTCAAGGTGTGGACCCTCGGTCCGTTGAGTCTTTTCGAGTTTGCTGCGACTATCCCGGCATCATTCTCCTACAAGGTGTATCCTAGGATTTCTGAGGCAGCTCTTACTAGCGCGAGAATTCTTTCAAAGGGAGGAAGAGGAGTCGGCGAAGCCGCGATCGATTTCCCAGGACCGGGGACGGAATTCCACGACCTGAGGAACTACCAGAGCGGAGACGATTTTCGCCAGATAAATTGGAAGGCGACAGCTAGGCGCGGGAAGCTGATGGTGGTCGAACGCGCGAGGGAAGTTGGAGCGTCATGCATGCTGGTACTTGAGGCGTCCGCCATGTACCATTCCGACAGAGATCGGCTCGCTTCGTCATTTCTTCAAATCGCAAACGTTCTCTCAAGGGAGGGGATAAGGTTCGGCGTCATGGTGCATCAGAAGGGGATGGTCAAGTCCTTGAAAGGGATCAATGACAAACCTAACGACGCACTCGAGTTTGCACTTCGCAACGCCATTGAGTTTGCGCATCTGAAGGAAGACGAAGTGCCAGGAGAGCTTCTTACGGCCGTCGCCAGTCCAACATTGAAAAAACTCAGGGACATGCTCCGCTCAAGAGACCTAGATGTGCTCTCAAAGATCGAGGAAAGCGGCTACTTCAGTACCGTTAATGCTCCCAGAGAGCTCGAGGCATTCCAAATCCTCGAGGACCTGCTAAGGTATGATAGAGACGAGAGCGGCAACCCCCGCCCGCCACCGACATCGATTCTGTACGTGAGTGGGATCTTGGGTTCGATCACTCCCCTCATTGAATTTGCATCCAAGGCTAGAAGAAACTATGCATGCGAGTTCGTCGTAATCAATCCAACCCGGCCGTGGGTCTCCGCAAGAGACGAGCAATCCGCAATCAGCGCATACAAAGCGTATTCCAAAAATCTTCATGCGTTACTTTCTGCGCAGATAGAATACCGCGTGGGGGATCCCTTCAATGTGTCGGAGAGCGTCCTATCGTCTTTTCCTAGTCAGCAACTCTCCTGACAATTTTATATGAGCCGCTGACTGGGACACCTCTCGCTGGGAATAGCCACCAGAGCATGACCGACCAGGCCGGCGGAGAGCGACCCATTCCATATTACTTCCTAGACCCTGAGGAAGTGAAATTTTTCAAAGCGCTGTGCGATCTGATTGTCCCTGACTCGAGGGACGGCAAAGAGTTCGAGCCCGGCGCAACCGCCGTGGGCGCAGTGAATTACATCGACTCTACACTCTGCGAGTTCCCCGCCCAGGTTCAAGGTTACTTCAGGTCGGCGGTAAAGCTGGTCGACGAGGAATCGAGGCGCAAGTTTTCGTCGCCCTTTTCAAATCTTGTCGATTCTGACAAGAGCATTATTCTGAGAGAGCTCTACCTTGACCCTAAGACCAGGGAGAGAATGCTGGATCTCAGGTCGCTCGTCCTGGAGGGGTTCTACTCCGATTACCACGACCCGTGGTACAAGGGAACGACGCCATGGGAGTTTGTTGGATTTCAGGGCAAGAGAATCTCTGATTTGAAGAAGGACTGGAGTTTTCTCAAGGTCTGGAGAGAGTGGAACGCTAAAGGAGAGCGAAGCTTCAAAAACCTCTCGGAGACAAATGAGAAAGAAAAATGACCTTAGCCCACCGCTGATCTAGGCACACAAGGAGAAAGGAAAGGAGGTTTTCAATTTCAAGACGCCACAGGACTATGATGCGATCATAATAGGTTCGGGAGCGGGCGGCGGACCGATTGCCTGGCAGCTCACCGAGGCGGGACGGAAGGTCGCGATTATAGAGGCCGGTGGTTTCTATACAACGAATGACTTTAACAGGTTCGAGCTCTTGGCGCTTAGGAGGCTATGGTGGAAGCCTCGATGGACTTCAAATTACGAGTTAGGGCGCGACAACGATGAAGAGATAGGACTAGGCATGGGCCGCTGCGTCGGAGGCTCAACCACGATCTTCACAGCGGTTGCTCACCGAGCTCCATCCTGGAACTACCGAGAGTGGTTCGAGGCAACCGGAGTGAGAAGCAGCAGGAGCGGTGGTGAACCACTTTCCGAGGAGGATCTCGTCCCATATTATGAACAGGTTGAGAAGGACACGGGTGTGAGGAGATACACAGAGTGGGATGAGGGTCTCAAGAAGATAGATCAGGGATTTCGGAAGCTCGGTCACCCCTTCACGCCTGTCAACGCATACATCAGCAGACAGTGCGACCAGTCGGGCTGCCTCTTCGGATGTCCCACCGAGGCAAAGAAGGGGACTCTCGTCACGTACGTAATTCCCTCCATACTTAACGGAGCCGAGATTTTTTACAATTCCACAGTGACGAAGATTCTCTTCGAAAAACCCGCCTCAAACAATGAAAGACCTAGGGCATATGGCGTGGAACTCGTTTCCTCGGACACGGGCAGCGCAAAGCGGCTGACTTCAAAAGTGGTAATCGTGGCAGCGGGAGCCTTGAACACGCCTTTCCTCCTTCTCGACTCAGGGATCAAGGAGGTCGCCGATCACTCGAAATCGTCCGAGCAGGTTGGACGCAACTTTGGCGTAAACACCGCGGCGATGGTCTTCGGCAAGTTCGACGAGGTGCTCAACGATTGGATCCTCCACCCGCTCTCGGGGCACATGGACGAGTTCGCAAGGAAAGAGAAGGGAGGCTTCCTTCTCGAGGCCTCGGAAGTCATGGAGGGGCCGCTGAGTTTCTCCGAGCTGATTACCGACGAGGAGGGGATTCCTCTGTGGGGTGCAATGCAAAAGAGCGTCATGAAAGACTATGGAAAATTTGCAGGCATCTTCATCAACATCCACGACGCAAACAACGGGAGGATCTTCAGGGACCCTGAGACCGGCCAGGAAAAGTTTCACAAGCCCGTGACAGGCGAGGATAAGGCAAAGTTTAGGGCAGCGAGGGCTCTCTGCAGGGAAGGGCTATACGCTGCGGGCGCGAGGGAGACCTTCGGTTCCCTCTACGTCAGTCACCATGTACAGGGCTCTTGCAGGATGGGCGAGGACACGTCTAAATCCGTGGTTAACTCTTCGTGCGAGTCACATGACATCGACAATCTTTACATCGTCGACGGGAGCATAATCCCCTCGGTCGTCGATGCCAACCCCTCCCTGACCATTATGGCATTTTCCAAGAGGCTGGGGGCACACTTGCTCTCTAATTTATTTATCAAAAACTAGATTGCAAATACTACTCACCGCACTAGAATTGAGAATTGTTCGACATTTGCAGAATTGGACGCCGAGGTTTTACTTACGTTAAATAGCAGAGTTACTTCATGGTCGATTCTGACGATCCAAGCCATGAGAAATATCGGTAACGAAATTCTGAAGATAAGGATTCGCCGGAGAAAACAACGTAAAGTCTACAATGGTTTTGATGCCGCCTTTTACGGCTTTCAAAGTTGAACATTCTCAACGCGCCCCGACATCAGAAGAGTAAATCTGCAGGCAATATTTGGCCGTGCGCTCTAGGGCAATTATACTCAACGCAATCGTCTTGTCCCAAAATAGCGCACAAATCTCCTGCTTACAAATTAACTCCCAAGGTCGCAAGAATCCATCAGTGATCTTGAGAATTTAGCGAGAACGATCAAGCCAGCGGGCAGAAGCAGAAGAATAGGTGGAAGAATATCTTTGCCTACGCTAGTCTCCGCATTTCAATCGCTTTCACGATCATCGCCCTGATCGGCGTGCTCTCTTACCTACTTCGCACACCCTTCCTCTTCCCCTCAATAGGCCCCACGTTGATAGCTTTCATTCACAACCCCAAGAAGAGCCAGAACAACCCGCTCTCGATAGTTCTCGGGCACGCCTTCGGGGCGTCCGTGGCCGTAGCTATGCTCTTCCTCTTTGGGCTGTACGGGCTCCCATCAACTCTCCAAGCGGGATTCACACCAACGAGGATAATCGCCGTGTCACTCGCCATGGGCATCACCTCGATATTCGAAGAGGGCACTCCATTCTTCCACCCTCCAGCTGGCGCAACGACCCTCGTAATCTCCCTAGGCCTGATGCAAACTCCGCCGCAGCTTGTGGGTATCGCTGGCGGCGTCGCTCTCATAGCACTTGCCGCCCTGCTCTATAGGCGATTTGTCAAACTCCACCCGAGAGTCTCTTTGTTCAAAGTTCAGCCCGCGGCGGAAAAGGGCATTGCGGCTCCGTTTTCAGCGAAAGAATGTCGGTAGCGAGAAGTCAGTTTTCACGAGTTCGCATTGTTTCTCTTTGCTACAACCTGCAGAGCTAAGATCCTATTCTCGCAGACTCTTTAGGTCGGAAATAAACTCCAAAAAAAGAGATGGGGGTGTATTCTTACAAGCCCCAAAAAATTCAACCAATAGAGTGAAAATGCCTTCGTCCTCCCGGCGGAATCAGCGGTTGAACAGGTATTTTTTGTTGTCTTGCCAAGAGCCCCTCCACTATTTCGTTGAGGCGCAGGTACATCCCCCACTTGTCTGCCGCGGTCTTTGGCGGGTCTACTTCCATGATCCCCATCCAGTTGTCGAGTTCGTCGAAACTGTGGATCGTACTCAACCTTCTTGACTTCTTGTTGCCGCTACTCTTTGAGGGAACTTGAGGAATCACTAACAAGACATCTCGGTTTATTCTAATCAAAAAGTGCTATGACTTTCGGCTGTCCGCACAAGCGTCGTCATGTGCAATATTCAAACTACTTATTCAGAAAATGTTCACAATTTCGTCGATCAAACTTTGCCGAAGAAAGACCCGCAAACCTGAGCATACGCTTGCATTCAAAAAAAAGCGCGTTACAAGCCAACATGAGATGATATCTTGACTAGTGCGCCCTTTAACCTAATTCTCCATTTCTACCTTATTATCATTCGAGTTCACCTGTGACAGAGAGAGAAATGAGTCTCCGTGAGCGAGAAAAGGGAGAGGAGGGAAAGCGGGAGCGAATAATGAACAGGGCCATGTGAGAAAAGCCCAAGAAAAGCTGTTTGCCATGCCAGTCTTTTTACTTCCCCTAATGCGACCTGTCTTACTCCCGCTATCTTTCTCTCGATGTCCCCCTCTCATGTATGCCCAATTCTCCTCTTCTCGAGTGCGGATTTCCGCCTCGGAGAGGATGCAGATTACAAACTCTATTACTCTCGCTTAAAATGATAAGGAAGAAGGCATACCAAGCTAGAATTCATAGCCTAAGGGTAAGCGTGCCAAAAACAGAGTATTGACGTAATAGAACGCCCTATTTTTAGACTTTGAATCGGAATTTCTGATCTAAACTATTCTCTGATTGCTTTTGACATTAGTTTTCGTCGAGTTCACTTTGCGAACTTTCGCTCGCAGCTTCCAAATCAGCCGTGCGATACTCTGTTCGGATAGATTTCGTTGAGGAGGTCCTGGAGCAGCGTATAGGCGATGTTACCGCCGCTCAATATCAGAGCCACCCTCTCGCCAGGCTTTGGAACAAAGGCTCCCGAGAGGAGAGCAGCGACGGGCGCAGCCCCGGATGGCTCTATCAACAAGTGAGACTCGACGAGCAACGCCTTCACGGCCTCCCTCATCTCGGTGTCAGTGACTAGGACAACGTCCCTCACGTTCTGCTTGATTATCTCAAAGTCAAGTTTTCCTATCGTCTGGCCGACGAGACCGTCCGCGATCGTCCTTGGTTCCTTGACCGTCACAAGCTCCCCCTTCTTCAAAGACTCGTAGAGAGACGGGACGCCGGTCGGCTCCACGCCGACAACCCTGCAGTTTGGGGCCATTGCCCTAACAGCCGTCGAAATACCCGATATGAGGCCGCCCCCTCCGACGGGGACGAGCACCGAGTCCACTTTGAGAAGGTCTTCAACAATCTCAAGACCAATCGTGCCCTGCCCCGAGATCACCGACGGATCATCAAAAGGGTGTACGAAGAACAGCCCCTTCTCCTTTGAGAGCTCCCTAGCCTGGCTTATGATCGAGTCAGATGTCGGCCCACCCTCGACCACTTCGGCACCGTACAGCCGTATCATCTTCACCTTGTCGGGGTTTGCGTTCTTTGTCACAACGACTGTACACCTTACGTCGAGTCTTCTCGCGGCATAGGAGACGGAGAGCCCGTGGTTGCCCGAGGAGGCGGTGACCACTCCGGTCTGCCTGACTTGTTCAAGCTTTTCGAGAATGATGTTGAATGCGCCGCGTATCTTGAAGACGCCTGTAGGCTGGAAGGACTCGATCTTCAGAAAAATTTCTGCGCCGATCTTCTTGCTGAAGAACAGGCTGTGGTAGCACGGCGTCCTGAATACGTAACCACTTATCCTCTGCTTGGCGGAAAGTATGTCTGTGATGCTGACCATGTCGACGCCTTTTTACTTCAATTGCAAAGCTTTTTCCTTGTTCTTCCGCTCTCTGCGCTAAAAAGTGCGGAGAGAAAGAAAGAAGACCACACTTCTTCTCCTCTTGCGAGCTGGAAGGAATTTGGCCAATCGGTATTTAATTATTGGCGGTCTTGGTCGAAAATGGAATTCGAGGAAAAGAGAACCTGTGAGAGAGAACGTGCTCCTTCTTTGCACATACTCAATTGGATCGAAAGCACGCATGCGTTCACATCATCTTCTTCTTGAGAATGTCGTTTTCTCCCACGAATTTTCACTCTCTCTCAAAGGCTTTACCGATCTAAGCACCAGCTTTTCTACATCAAAAGGCAAAAACTCGCCAACGATTTTCCATCTCTCGGGCTGTAATCATCTCTTCTCATGCTCCTTGCCGATTCTTTCTCCAAAAAATACAAGTTGAAGTGGGAAAATTGTGAGATGTCGGAATTGAGAAAAGGAGTACCGTGATTTTCTAAACTTGGCCTCGAAACAGACGGTGATTAAGGACGCTGAGTTGAAGTTTCTGCGTTCGCACGAGCTTGGGAGGCTTGCCACGGCGTCTTCCGACGCAACGCCGCATGTGATTCCGGTTGTCTACGCACTCGACGAGGACGCAGGTCCCGTGATAGCGACTGATTACAGGACAAAGAAGCTCGCAGACCTGAAGGAGAATCCCAAGGTCTCGTTCGTCGTCGACGAATACAATCCGAATCGAGCTGTCGTGATCCAGGGAACGTGCCAGATTCTCGAGCGAGGACAAGAGTATTTGAGACTGCTGGGGATACTCTTTGACAGGTTTGAATTTTACAGAAAGCATCCATGGGGCGAGGGCGAGTCTCCCATTTTGAAGATAAGCATCAAGAAGACCATCAGCTGGGGCCTGTGAATAATCCTCCATGTCGGTCCTTCCAAGGAACTCTGTACATAATTGTCCTCATCGCATTCGAATCAAACGTTAAAGGTAACCCTGAAGCATTGGTATCGAAAGAAGTATATGTCATCCCAAGGCAGCACCAAGAAACAGACCAGTCACAACAATAATCACCACTGGGTTGAATTCAAGACCCTCAAGGACCTGTTTTCTTTCATAATCACAAAGTCCATACCCGGGCAACAGTTTCTCTCCGTGATCAGATTCAGAGACTATACCTACTCGTTCACTCCAATCGACGACTCGGTCATGGTGTTCTTCACAAAGGAGACGCCGAAGAGCCCGATCTACGCGTGGGACCCCGACAGGGACGAGTTCGTTACTCTTCCCAAGCCCGACAGGACTAAGGTCAACATACTGATCCAGGAGGTTGCGCAGGACACTCTGATCAGCAAGCTCTTCTATTCGTGAATCACCTAACATTGCCATTGGAAATCAAAAATCCTGAAGAACTCGCCTAACGAAAACTTCTCTGTCCTGGTTTTTAGGCGCCGAGGGGCCCTCTACGATCATAGAGAGGGCGCTCTGTTTTTCTCTTGTCTGACTACTTGCAAAGGGACACAGATTCAACCAAGGCTAGGCTCGGAGAGGACGCCGAAAAGGCCGAGGAGAAAAGAGAAGACGAAAAACCGCGGACCGAAAATCCAAGGCTCAACGACGAGATTGAATCAGAGAAGGTTGGGATGGCGCCTTCGAAGCAGCGCGTCATAACTTACGAGCAGCTGCTCGAAAATAAGAAGAGGACAAAGCCTTTCAGGTCAAACACGGAGACCGGCGAGTTCCAGCAGGAGATATCCTGCTAGGCAAGTACGCTCTCTCGTGATGCGGCTATAGTGTTTTCTTTCTTATGGGCTGATTTCCGAAGTCCCTGTACCCTCTTCCTTTGAAAAGTCAATCGTAGCTTTGAACGCAATGTCCACGATTATCCCGTTTTGAATCTTCTCCACCGAGAACTTGGACTGCTCGACGTTTGCCTTCACGTTTGAGAGCAGCTCGCGAATCTGGCTCCCATAGGTTGCTATCTGCGACTGGATCTCTCTACTACTCTGCGTACTTCCACCTTCGCCTGTTGAAGTGGTTGACATTTTGTTTTTTTGCTTCCTCTCTCTACACACAATTTGTGTACTTTGGAACTTTTTCCAAGGCGCGACAGAAAAGCATGGCGGCACAATAGCTTACGAGGAGATCTCTAGACGACCTGTTTTCTCTGTTCTACTTTTTCACCTCCCGGCTGTGAATATCATTTCCGCTTTTTTTTTCTCTCAGACCTCGATCCTGTTTATTGAGCGCGTGGCGAAGAATACCATCGCGGCGCTCTCGACTATCAGAAGTATAACCTCGAGGGGCAGGCTGAAGCCCTGGAGGCCGAGAAGGCCGTTCCTAATCAGGTCCGCTACATACGTTAGCGGGTTGATCTCAAAGATTACCCTGAGGAATAGGAAACTGCTTCGGCTCGGGTAGAATACCGAGCTCAAGAATGTGAAGATGAAGAAGGTGAGGTTCATCGTCGCTGCGAGCGCCTCGCTTGACTTTACCCTGAGCGAGATGAAGATCCCGAACCCTCCGAAGAAAAGAGATCCCAGGATCAATGCTGCGAGGAGCTGGAGTATGCTCGCCGCCGAGATTATCACGCCTGCTGAGACTATGAGTGATACGATGAAGACAATTAGGGCGCTTGCTAGTCCGGTTAGGACGACGGAGAGGGCGACGCTCAGGACGTACTGCAGCCTCGTGAAGGGGCCCATGAGGATCTGCTCGAACATGCCAAAGTTGCGGTCAAACCAGATCATCGTTCCGGAGAGCATGCTCGAGGACATCACCGTCATCGCGACGGCGCCGGTGGCTAGGAAGGTCTCGTATGAGACGCCCTCGACTCCCGGAACAATCAGAGTGTAGCCAAAGCCAGCGACGAAGATGAAGAAGAGAGGTAAGACTAGCTGTATGACTAGGAACTCCCTGTCGAGAGAAGCGACAAAGTTCCTCCTGACCAGGACGAAGAGGTTTCGGGCAAAGTTTGGCGATGCGCTTTTCTTGCTCGCTGTTTCCGTGGTAGTCATTGCACAGCTCTTTTTCCTCCCGCTGCATCTTCGCCGAGGAGCCTGACCATCACCTGCTCGAGTGAGGGCTCCCTGACCGAGGTTGATTCCACCTCGACCTGCTCTTGTGATAAAAGCGAGGAGAGGTCGTATGCGAGCTTGTACGGATTCTGTGATACAAGGCGGAGCTCGTTTGATTCCTCGACTATTTCTGTGCGCTGCACGAGGCTGCCCATGCTCTGAGCTAGAGCATTTACTCTAACGAGATCGCCCTTGCTTCTTAGGACCACTGAGACAGACTTTACATCCGCATACCTCTGCTTCAGTTCCTTCGGCGTGTCGAGCGCGATTATCTTTCCCTTGTGGATCAGTGCGACGCGGTCGCAGAGGTACTCCGCCTCCGAGATGATGTGGGTCGTGTAGAAGATCGTGATCCTGTCTCTTTTGGCGCACTCCTTGCAGTAGTCCAGGAAGGCGCGCCTTGCCAGGATATCCATGCCCACGGTGGGTTCGTCGAGAATTAGCAGCGAAGCGTCGTGCATGAACTCCCTCGCAACCTGGAGCCTCCGCCTCTGCCCGAAGGAGAGCCAGCGGATCTTCTTATTTCGCATCTCCTGGAGCTGGAACCTCTGGAGCAGAGAGTCGATCCTCTTCTCTGCTTCGTCTCTTGGAATTCCCCAGAGCGCGGCGTACAGTCTCAATGAGGAGATCATGGTCAGGTTGCGGTCGTAGCTCTCCTGCTGCTGGACGACGCCTAACTTTCTCCTGATTTCGAGGCCGTGCTTTGACACGTCGAGGCCGAATATCTTTGCGCCGCCCGACGTCGGAGCAATCAGGGAGGCGAGCATCTTGATCGTTGTCGTCTTTCCTGCGCCGTTGAGGCCGAGAAACCCAAAGATCTCACCCTCACTCACCGTGAAGGAGGCCTTGTCGACGGCAAGGAACTCTCCGTATGCCTTTGTGAGGCTCTCGGCCCTTATCACTTCCGAAGTGCTCAATGAGTGTTCTCCGGCATTTTCTTCGAGTATGGTCATTTTTGGTGCGAGGGTGAGCCTCCACGGTTTCCTTTTTCACTGTGTGTAAACGGGACTATGCTAATCGCTTGCTCTGGTGGAGTCAGCGATTCTGTGTTCTTTCCCCCTTTTCCCTATCTCTTTTGTACTCTTCGCTTGCTTTCAGCTTACTCTTCTCGAGATGTCGGCGAACTGGAAGTATAGGGCCGCGATGACTATGCCCGAAATTGTGTATGCGGCGAGTATCGCAAGCGAGAGGGAGATTGTCGGGACTATTGCGGTGCCACCGCCTGCGAACCTTAGGACAGTTCCGATGATGGAAGGAAGCTGTGGAAGCGCGTACAGGATCGGGAGAGAGTTCGCGGGAGAGGTCGGTAGGAGGATCTGGATTGACTTGTAGATCGTCGTCCCGGTCAGCGTGTCGATCAGGTCGATGTACGTGCTTATGATGAAACTTGCAAAGAAGGCGGCGGAGGCGAATATGTAGGCGAGCGATGATCTCCTTATGAGTTCGCCGAGCATGAAAGCGAGCGAGTAGAATAGGAGCGAGGCGAGCGCCTGTATTGCAAACAACCCTGGGAGTATCGAGAGCCCTAACTGCGAGCCGAAGAATGTGTAGGCTGAGCCTAGGCTCAGGATAGTGTTGAGGGCGAGTATCATGAGGAAGAGGAGGTATCCCCCGATGAACTTGCCCGCAAAGTAGGCCTGCCTCTTCACAGGCTTTGAGAGGAGGAGCTCGACGGTGCCCTGCTCGTACTCTTCGGACATTGCACCGGCCGCGATCAGGATTGCCGTAAAGTTGAGGAAGAAAGGCTGTAGACCAAAGATCCCGACGACCCAGATGTAGGGGTCTGCCGGCGATGGAATCCTGCTGCTTCCGACGCTCGAGAGGGCGTAGTAGGGCAGTATGTCAAGTAATACTGTGAATGCGACTAGGACGAGGACCTTGCGCCTCGCGATTGCCCTCTTTATCTCGTACCTTGCGAAGGTGAGGATTACCTCAGCCGTGCTGCCGGCGCCCGATGTTGAAACTTTTTGCAAATTGTTTGTACCGCTTCCTACCTGACCATGCCGTTGTCCTTCTTCAGCGCCTCGATGTACGCGCGCTCGAGCATGTTCTCCGTGCTCTTTATCGTGTAGAGTTTTGCGCCTGACCTGACGATTAGTTCTGAGAGGTCGGGCCTAATGTCCGAGTTGCCCCTGACAAGGATGTCGATCTCGCCGTCAGCGTTAGGTCGTACCTCATCTACGCCCGGTATCTGGCGAATTCTTTCGATGATTTGCGGAGAGAGTTCCCGAACCTCCAATGTAATCATGGTATAGTCGAGGACGTTGCGTATCACGTCGTCGACAGGACCCTGGTAGAGGATCCTTCCGCCGTGAATTATCGCAACGGAGGTGCAGAGCGATTCTACCTCGCTCATGATGTGCGAGGACATGAAGACGGTGCCCCTCGTATCGTCCCCGCCTTCGGAGGCGAATTCCTGAAAGACGCTGCGAAAGTGCGCGGCGCCGGCGGGGTCGAGTCCTATCATTGGCTCGTCGAGAATCAGAGTCTTTGGAGATCCTATTAGCGCCTGCGCGATGCTGAGCCTCTGAACCATGCCCTTGCTCAGCTTGCCTATCTTCGTATCGGCGTATTCGAGGAGTCCCACTAGTTCGAGGACTCGCTTAACTTCGTCGGGCCTGCTCCTTATTGTCTCTTTAGGGCGATCAGCGCCGTATCCGATTTCGTGCGAAACGAGCGAGAGGAGCTCCTGCGGGGTGAGGAAGGCCTGGATGTTTGGCAGCTCCGGAGAGTACGCGACGTGCCTCAAAGCATCTACGTGATTTGAGATCGGGTCAAATCCGTTGATAAGCACCCTGCCCGAGGTTGGTCGGATCAGCCCGAGCATCATTCTGATGCATGTGGTCTTTCCGCTTCCGTTTGGTCCGAGAAAGCCCAAAACTTCGCCGCGCTTGACCTCGAGTTTGATCGGCCCGATCTTCTTCTTCTTTCTTCCACTTGAGAGACTTCCGTAGCTCTTCGTTGCGCCGTCGAAGGAAATCGCCACGTCAGTGGTTTGAGAGCGGCGTTCAGACTCGTATTGTGTTTGACCGCTGTCTGTGATCAAGCCCATGTTTGGAAATAGGAACACCGTCCTGCACTTTGTCTGGAATTACGCATCGAGAAGCATTCGACGAGAAGAACGGAGTAGAAAGTGTAATTCCGACGGAAGTGGAGGCTTTTACTTTCTTCCTTTTTACTCTGCGTTCCCTTGCCTACTGCTTGCTCTAATAATTCTGTCACAAACGCAATGCGAAATATGTTTCGCTGTATAGGGTCCTTCTTCAATCTACCCAGTAAGAAGGCTTATTCTTTTCCGCCTCTGCGCCCGAGCTCTGCTGAGGGTCAGGAGAGGCAATCTTATCCGCTGTCTCGTTACCGCTCTTCTTTGCCAACAACTCGCCGCTCTTGCGGTGTGATCTTCGCACCTTGTAGAAGGATGGGACTGCGAGAGCTACGGAGCCTAGGACTCCGGCGCCGACCATTGCGATTCCTACACTGGTCGAGGCTCCGCTTGAGGAGTTTGTAAGCGGCAGGTTGGTTGCGAGGAGTTGTGCCTGAAGAGTGTGTGTAGAGTTGAACTGCATGTTAAGAGAGTAGAGCAATCCCGACGGCGCGATCTGGAAGTTGCCGTTTGTGGAGATTGACTTGCCGCTGGAAGAGTTTGTGGCGGTTAGTGAAACTGCATAGTTCGATGCCTGGTAGCTGTTGCCATTGAAGGTGATCTGCGACTGGCCGGCGCTCTTTATGTGTGCGGTGAGCGAGACGTCGTTTTTAGTGTAAGAGAACGTCTGGTTGTTCAACATGGCCGCAGGGATGTAAGGGAACACCTCGGGGAGCTTGCTCGCGTTGACGACCTTTGAGTAGGTCAGGCTCGAGTCGCTCGACACGAGCTTCAAAGTCATAGTGAGAAAGCCGCTCTGGCTAGCCGGCGTAGAGGACTCGTTGAGTGTGACGCTGTGAGTCACCGTGCCATTGTTGGACAGGGTGATCTTGTAGACGACGTAGCCCTGGTCAGGCTGGGCCGCAGAAGCAATTGCCAAAGTCGTGCTTGCCATTAGCAATAGTGAAAGCGTAAGAGCGAGGACTACCGGAAATTTTGATTTCATTTTGAGATGATTGACGCCTTACATTCCTAAAGCTTTGAAGTTCAGAGATCTTTCTCCGTCAATGTCGGATATAAGGATAGTGTGATGCAATCACGATAGTGTGGACGTAAATCAGGGAAGGCACTTCACTTCATTTTTTCCTTGAATATTCGTGCGTTAGTCCCGAGAGGACAGTTGCTGCTGCATTGACCGATTTTCTTCGTATGCCCTAACTACGTTGTGTCTTTCGGATACTGTTACTCCTGCTTTACGTTAGCTAATTCATGACGCGATAGGTACTATCTGTTCCTCTCTTTCCATAGTTGCCAAGAATGCTTCCGACTTGATTTAATTCTCCTCGAACCGTTTCCCGCTTTATATAGCAAAATAGCACCGTTACGTACCCCCCTCTAGGGGGGTACCCCCTCGCTTTCTCGACAATTGTCGAGAAGCTGTATGACGTGGTTTAAGCTACTCGATGGTTTTATCATACTCAATAATATCTGGCGCCCTAATCTCTCGGGTGTCGATATAGATATGATTCCGATCGTTCCACGATTTAACAATACTTGCTTTTAATCCACAATTGATGAATTCTATCTGACTCATCACTTGCCTCAGGTTGATTATTGCTGGCTAGCAAAGATGAGGCTCGCTGACTGAATATCAGTGTTGATAGGTGATATTTAACTCAACAGGGGAATAAAATTGGCCGTAAAATAAGCGCCAACTATCCTATGCTTTCGGTAGCCATATCTCGACAACCGTGCCCGACGAGTGATCGCCTGCGACTCTGTCCCTTATCCTCACCCTGCCATGATAGCGCTCCACGACTAGCGCGTGCACAATGGACATGCCCAGACCGCTTCCCTTCGCGTTTTGGAGGTAGCGCTTGAACATGACTTCCTTCAGTTCGTCGGGTATCCCTCTCCCATGATCGCTGATTGAGATCTTCCAGTAACCTGGACTGCACGCTGCTGATTGTGCCGTTTCACCATCGTCTGCAACATGGACTTCCTCCTCTACCGACGTGTCGATCACTACATCCCTGCCATCACTGTACCTCACGGAGTTTGAGTAGAGGTTGACAAAGGCCTGGAGGAGGAATTCGTCCGCGACCGCCCTCGGCGTCCTTGGAGGAAGGCGGTTTGTCTCGATGATGACCTTATCCGGGTTTGTGCTCTTTACAAGATCTAGGGCATTCTTGAGCAAGTCGCTGACGCTTACAGGATACAATCTCGGACTTACCTCCGAGAGCATCTTTCCAAAGTCCCTTGCCCTGGATACGAGCCGCGTGGATTCGTCGACTGCCCTGATCAGGCTATCGGTAATAGGATGAATTCTTTTTCGATCTTGTAATTCGTCCTTGAGCAACTCGGCGCTGAGCCTTATCACCTGGTTGTAGTTTCTGATGTCGTGGGTAAGTATGTCCTGGAGGAGCTCGGCTCTCTTCCTGCTCCTCTCCTCCCTCTCCCTGAGTTCGCTCTCGTGCCAGAGAGAATCAAAGATTGACGCCATTCCTTCGACAGTTTCCCTGTTTGTCGTGATCGTGGCGACGTAGTGCATCCCCTGTCCTTGCTCTACGGGTTGCGATGAGAGAGATGGCAGAGGCTCTATGTTGTGAACCGCAATCATCCTCTCCATGTCGTAGATTCCAAATGCAAAGTTCGAGGAGATACGCTCGGCGAAGCGGAACTGGATCCCGTCGAGGCCGTACTTTTCTATCGCGTCATCAAGGCTTGGGTTCTTCCACTCGGAAAGAGAGGCTGCGATAAGGACCTTAACTCGCACTCCGTTCTCTCTTGCTTTTCTAGCAAGTGTGCGAAACTGCTCAGGGTTCGTGTCAAACGAAGCGACACCGGGAAGTATGATAAGCGCGTCGTGCCTTGTTTCTTCCACAAAGTCGCGAAACCTGCGTAGTATCTCATTTACCTCATAGGTCAGCTGCACGTATCCGAGGTCTAACTTGTTCTCGAGTTCCTGTATTCTCAGGTCTCCGGGTATCGCTTTCTCCCAGAGGACGTCAAAGACGTACCTGTTCTGCTCGACAATCTCATCGTCGTTGCTATAGATGACTTCCGCGGTCGGTCCTGTCTCTTTTATCACAGGGGTGGCGAGGTATTCCTTCTCTGTTACGGCAAAGTTACCTCTGGCATTCTCGAGGTGGCGCAGTTCGGTCACTATCCCCAGATTGAGAAGTTGCTTGCACTGCTCTAAATTCTCCTTTCTTATCTCAGTAATTGCATAGACCTTGACGCCCCTCCTTTTCATGTCGAGGTAGGCGTCCTTGTAGAGTTCAACTTCTGTTGCGAGCGAAGTGGCTTTCCAGTCGCCGATTGCGTGGAAGAAACTCTTTGCGTTTTGAAAAACCTGCAGCGCTACTCTTGCCGCGTTCTCTACCCCGTGGACAACTTCGGTCCTTCTTTCCTTCGGAGGTCTTTCCTCGAGGTTGTTTTGAAAGATTGAAGTGGAGAAAGAAGAAGTGGGTGGAGCAACTATTGGCTCAGTTTGACCGGATGTTGCATCCAAAGTACATACTGATGTGCGAAAATTTTGCTTACTGTATAAAACAAGGGTAGAAGATTCTTCTATCAACTCGTGATTCTTTTTATTTATCCTATGTCAGCCGTGAAAAATAGATCGTAGAATTCAGTCAAAAAAATAAAGCACCGATACAAGCACTGAAAATGCGAATATCGTAACGGTGAAGAAGGCCATCCCCGCGAATCTCTTTCCTGATTGTTACCTGCAACCGCATTGCGCAGTTGAGATTGAGGGTGATTCGCGGGCTACAGCTTGTTCTTCAGTTCGCTCATCGTAATGGGGGAGGTGGGATTTCCTGAAAGTGTTTAGAATCATGAGGTCTCTCTTTCAATATATAATTGTTGGAAAAATGATCACCAATCGTGATCCCACTTTCGCATTTGTGAGATTACGCCTTGAGAGCCCTGCAAAGCTTCTGTAAAGCGCTCTATATCCTACTGACCAAAGAGGCGGGCCAAGATTTTAAAGCGATTTTGAGGAATCGAGTGAAACATTCCGGGAATGTGACAATCTAGGAGACGGCCCCCCTATTCTTCCTGATCTTCATGTTCCTGACCGCGATCGCGGCTGGCATTATCGGCGCAATCGTCGGCATTGGAGGCGGGTTGCTCGTAACCCCCGTGCTGACCTTGATCTTTGGCGTTGATATACGCCTCGCGATTGGCGCGAGCGTCGTGTCAATCATCGCAACGTCTAGCGGAGGCGCAGCGGCCTATGTCAGGGACAGGGTGACGAACATTAGAGTGGGTATGTTCCTAGAGATAACGACGACTGTCGGCGCGATCACTGGCGCTGCTATCGCTGCGTACATCAACTCGCAGGTACTCTTTGCTCTTTTTGGCGTCGTCCTGTTACTTTCAATAGTTCCTTCTTTTCGAAAGAGGAAGGAGGAGTTCCCAAAGGGCGTGGAGAACGACGCGTGGTCCAAGAAGCTGAAACTCTCCACTTCGTATCCGGACATGAGGCTCAAGAAGGAGGTCCCGTACAACGTGACTCACACTCCCGCCGGTCTCTCGATAATGTACGCCGCAGGCGTCATCTCTGGTCTTTTAGGAATAGGGAGCGGAGCTTTCAAAGTCCTCGGCATGGAAGGAGCGATGCGCCTGCCGATGAAGGTCTCGACGACGACGAGCAACTTTATGATTGGCGTAACAGCGGCCGCGAGTGCCGGGATTTACTTTGTTCGAGGTGACGTGAATCCGTTCATCGTCGCTCCAGTTGTCTTGGGTATTTTAGGCGGTGCTAACATTGGGACACGCCTGCTTTTGAAGATGAAGAACACGACGATAAGGTACATCTTCATCATAGTGCTCTTTGCAATCGCAGTCGAGATGATCGCAAAGTCGCTTGGAGTGCCTATTTGAAAAATTCGAAAGGGTGTTTCTCATTCTTGGATAATCAGAGCCCTCCGGAGACAAAGCGGCAGAGTGAGATGCAGCTCCTCGTGAGCCATACACTTCTGTACGGCCTTCTCGCTAGCACTGTGATAATCGTTATTGGCCTTGTTCTTATGGCAGTAACGAACTCTACTGGTTATGCCTGCGACTCTTCAGGAGATGCGTTGAATTGCATCCTGAGTTTCAATCCATTATCTTCTTCGGCGAGCATCTACCCTACTACGCTTGCCTCTGTGATCTCGGGCGTCCTTCAAACAAAGCCGTTTGCGATAATCGAGCTGGGAGTCATCGTCCTTCTTGCTACGCCTGTTTTGAGAGTGTTCAACTCACTGATCCTGTTTGGCTTGGAGAGGGACAGGTCATTTGTGCTGATTACTTTGTTTGTCCTCGGAGTTTTGCTCTTCAGTTTCTTCATCGTGCCGAGCATACCGATTTTCAAGGCGTGAAGGAAATAAAGAACGTCTCCGTGAAAAGTTAGAGTTGCCGAGCAGAATTTCAAGACGTTTGGTCGCAGTAATCGTCATAGTTGTGCTTATCGTGGCTGGACTGGCCGTGTGGACAATCAGGGCTCCGACTACACTTACCGTTCAATCTGAAGACCAGCTGAAGAACTCCGTGATGGCATTCTCCCGCTCCTTTTCAAATCTCAGTATTTCTGATTCTGCTGGTAGCTACACATTCAGGTTCGGGTTCGACTATCCCAACAATTCGATATCCAGGGGGTCGGCTACAGTCTTCAAGGTCTATGCCGCTCTCACTTCTCAGCAACTGTCCTCTTCCTTTGCAAGAGGTATTTCTCTTGATGTTCAGAGCGCGACACTGCTCGTGGACGGGAAGGAGGATGCAAGTGTCAAGGTTGTGACTACTGCTCAGCCGACCCTTGAGGTGATCCAGTTTGAGTTTGTCAACACCTCACTGCCAGCTGGAACCTACAACACGACGGCGAGGCTCGTCCTCTCCACGATGGACGTGTACTATGTAGGTTACTTTACAGGGACCACTTCAATTGTTACGATGGACGGTTCTTTCACCATAAGCTAAAGGTACCCTTATCCTTTTAATTCGGAGAGGAATGGAGTGGTCGTTGTTAGGATATGTGCCGGGGTTGAGCAATCTGGTCGCTCACCGCGCTCGAGATCTTGCTCTCGAAGGAATCTTTGAGAGCAGTAGAGTTTGAATTGGGCTAAGAATTGGACTAGATCCGTGTACAAGATACGCGGCGCCCCTCTGGGGTATGTGGGTTCAAATCCCACCTCCGGCGCCTTATCCCATGGATTCAAATCCTCACCTTTTACATAGCATGGACAAGGGGAATGATAGCACTAAAACAGACATACACGTCTACGCAAGGAAACTCCAAAGAGAGATAGTGTTGTTGGCAAAGCAGTCGTTTTCAATGAAGGAACGCCAACAAGAGATACGTCCACTTTCTGGAGGCGCAAGGCCTCAACAAAGGGAAAATCGCGAAGGCAATCTATCAATTTCGGACAGTTCGCAATCATATGCACTGCGACCTCTCCAAGTCTAAGAAGAGCTCCATGGAGAATCTAGTAATCTGGATAAGCAACGAGAATTATACAGCATGGACAAAGTCCAACGCCAAGTGGTGGCTCAAGAGTTTCTAGCGTTGGCTCCAGTTCAAGAAGTACACCTGCCCGTTTCCCGAGGAGGTCGTTTGGATTTCGACGCGAATCAAGAGGAACGAGCAGACCGAACCAAGCAGAGAAAGCAACAATCATGCAAACCCACTTCGATCTCAAATGATTTGGCGAATTGCATTTACCTTAATAGCGGCCCTTTACTTATGGGTGTGCGGGCTCGCCAAAAGGGTTTGAAGGAATCGGGGAAATTCGTAAGCGACAGGGCAAAATTACTTCTGAAGCTTGCCGTTCCATTTCTGGGAGACAATCTTCCCAAAATGGAATATGGGGCATACACTTTGTTGAAAATACTTTGCGTGAACTACTATGCAGGAATTTTCACACGAATTGCAAAGGGACCTAATGCAAACATAGCGGGCTATGATGGCGCTGTGTATATTGACCTCTTTGCTGGCCCTGGCTTAGTGAAGATTGAAGAGACTGGAGATGTTATCGTCGGTTCACCAATCGCAGTTGCCACTTCGAGTACCCCCTTCGATTATTCCTTCTTTGTTGAAATCGATTCCGAGAGAGGAAAAGCACTTGGAGAAAGAATGAGCAAGGTACTTACCAAGGATAAGTATGAGATAATTCCAGAGGATTGCAATCTAGCTATCGACTACATTGTCCAGGAGATAAAGAAACGTTTCAGAAAGCCAGTGGTATTCGCTTTCATCGATCCGGAAGGAATGGAGATAAAATGGAGGACAGTCTGTGCGATAAGCTCAGCTTTTCGAAGCTCCGACTTTATGATCAATGTCAGCAGCGGTGCAGCGCGAGTAGCTGGCAGAATGAAAAGTAAGAATAGCTCAAAGTTTCATGATCGACCTATCTTCGAAGACTTCTTTCAAAACGAGAAAGCTGAGGACATTCTTCTGAGATTAAACGCAGGACAGAAGGTCAATGACATATACGAACAGGCAGTTCGTGGGACATTGGGTCGTCCAAGAGGAAAGACTATTCCAATAAGAGACAGAGGGGGCTCTGTAATGTATAACATTCTCGCGTACACTAGGGAGAGTGCGAGAGGTAGCCGGTGGGCAAATACGTTCTTCACGTTGGAACAGGAATTAAAGGGCATGGACAGTGATGAGGTGAGACACATCTTGGATGTTCTACAGAAGAGAGCAGGGACACTTGATTTTTCTTTAGCGAGTCCCCAAGAGAGCGCGCAACCAGCTACATCGCCAGCGAGAGGATTACTGTAATATTACAGTATAGGCTTATATTATTGATTACTACAATTAGACTTTCGTCATGATTGGGTAGTAATAGCGCGGAAGTAAGAAATCACAATGGAATCGCTCATCCATGATGACAGAAAAATACGAAGTCTTACCGCGCGTGCTTCACAGTTGAAAGACCCCGACAAACAAAGACAGGCTGCCTTTAAGGCGTGGCATACCATACGGCAAAAACAGCGCGAACGCGCAGCCCAAGGAAGCAAGTCAATGCTTGACTTCATGGGCGAACTCAGGTTGCTTCCACCCGGAGTCTCGGGCGGCACCTACAAGCTTGCAGCACCATTAGTCAAGCAATCCAAACTTACAAACTTCTCAAAAGGTGGTGTCGGGAAAGAGCTATCAGACGGCTGGGTCGTGAATTTCTCTATTGGCTGCACTTTCGGATGTAGATTCTGCTACGTTGACGCGATTCATAAGAAGTTCAGTTTCTTGCGAGCAGGAAGCATTGTGTACAACGATTGGGGCGACTACTTTGCAGTTCCTGAAAATCTCTCGGAACTTATCGAGAAGACACCATGGGAAAAATGGAAAGGCCAGGAGATCATGCTCTCTTCAACTCACGATCCATATCTTCCGCATCTGAACGGATGGGCCAGAAAGATTCTGGAGGCTTCCCTACCTCATGGTGTCAAATTCTGCATACAAACACGCTCTCCATTAGTTGAGAGAGATTTTGATATCATTGAACAATACAGAAAGCAGGTCCGTCTCCAAGTTTCAATTGCGACCATGAACGAGGTGTTGAGCCGATTAGTAGAACCTCGCGTAGTCACTCCCAAGAGAAGGATGCAGGTGCTCAAGAGAGCCAAGGAACTTGGATTAAGGACAGGCATAATTGTGGCACCAGTCTTCCCTCCGACTGAGCAGCGGCCTGATGTCAAGAAGGATCTTGAGATGATTGCCGATTGCCTATCAGACTTCAAACCTGATTACATCTATGGTGAATCTCTGCATGTCCGAGGGATTAACATTGCATACATCGAGAAGGCCGTAGGAGAGAAGCTTGTTCTCGATGGTTTCGACGAGAAGGCCGAAGCGATGTTCCATGATTCTTTGAAGAGAAAAGGTCTGAAAGGTCGCTGGTGGCGAGAGTATTAGTTTCTATTAGGTAAACATCCCCTTAGAGCCGAAGTAGTTAGGCGTGTAGAGCAACCAATGACTGTTAAAACGAAGTCTATCTACGATACGAAGCGACGAATCGACGGCTTGAGAGTACTTGTCAGCAGGTTCTATCCTCGGGGCGTAATGCGTGACCATTTCGATTTGTGGGTCCGGGAAGCTTCGCCCAAACCAGATCTATTGAGAGCGTACAAACATGGCTCAATAAACTGGCCCGAGTTTGAGAGACGCTTCAGACTACAGCTCAGGACTGCAACAGCCAGTATTTCTGCGCTGAACCAGCTATCGGAGCTATCCACGAAAAGGATCATTACGCTTCTGTGCTATGAGAAAGAATGGCAAAAATGTCATCGCCAAATTTTGAAGAGGAGGCTAGATGCACTTTCAAAACGTAACAAAAGGCTTGCTGGACAAGACACGACAAAGTCACCATAGCTCCCGATCCGCTATGATCATGCGCGCAACGTTCTAAGATTAATTCGTACGCGTGAATTCTGTGCTGAACGAGGACGTTGCAAGTCTTCTCGACCATCAAGCAGTCAAAAAGACTGACGGCAAGTCATTTGCCGACACCTTCCTCCCGTTGGAGATTGATGATCTTGTCCCTCCACGTTTTCAGATACTCGCTCTTTTCCTTTGTCTCGTATTTTCTGGACCGCATGCAATCAGGAGCAGCTGCACACTCTTCTAAGCCCATTCTTTCCTACTCTGGCGATACTGGTACACTCATTCTATCTCGACACCTTTTTTCCCTCTTCAAAGAAGGGATTTGTTTTGCCGATCGAACGATACATCGCTTCACGAAGGACGTTTTGGCTTGGATCCACCAGTAGAAATCAGTCCGACTGGGTCATGTTCGAACCCATCTGGCAGCTGTGTTTCAGTTTCAGGCCAGTGCGAGAAACAATCCGCTCGCTCAACTTCTGCACCTTCTCGTACACCTCAAACTCATCTTTCCGTTTGCGATTAATAGCCTACACTTTTTGGCAAGGAATGACTAAAAGGAAAACAGGACGGCATTTGCCCTAACTAGTAAACGCTCACTCGGCTATTCTCAAACTTGAGAAACGTGGCCCACTCACGAGGGAGATGGCCCGAAGGACTTGCTATTATCATTTCGCTCTTTAAGGCGGCAGCTTTCTCTTATCTGCGCTCATTAACACTCAATGTGCGGGCGTGACTTAGACGCAGTGGAATGAATTCTTAAAACTCCGTCCCGCGCGGGACCGCCGCGGCCATGCCTGTCTCAGTAGCCGACTCCGATGTGGCACCGAGGGCTGCTGGATGCCTTTTGATAGACGTATCAGCCGCTTGAAGAATTATTTCAAGGATTCACACTGGAGGGTCTTAATTCCGTCCCCTAAAACACAAGACTTAGGACGGCCCTCGATATTCCTACATATTCTCTGGATATCCGGGAATATCCGAAGATTCTCTTTGCTGAATCGTAAAGGAGCTTAGAAATTGATGAGCAAGCCCTGAACCAGAATGGATTTTAAAGCGAGTATTGGAACCACGGCCTCATGTTCGAAGCTATGCTTCTGGGAACAGGGATGGGGCGACCTGATCCAAAAAGATTTGCTCCAAGTAATCTTCTCTGGTTCAGAGATAGACCGGTGCTGGTGGATTGCGGGCCTGGTGTTACCTTTCGATTGGGAAGTGCTGGCGTCCGGCCCAGTCAGATTGGGAATGTGTTCGTGACTCATTTTCATGCCGATCATTTTTTTGAATTTCCTTGGCTTAACAAGTACACAATCATCATGGGCAATGTCGATGAAGCTATCAAGGAAAGGGGGAACATGCGGTTCCATGGGCCGCCCGGCTCACATAGAATCCTGAAGCAGCTAGATGAATCAGGGGACCAAATGGATGACATCGCAGCACTAGGAGGCTATGATAAGGTTAGAGAATTCATGACGCCAGAAATTGAAGAGATTTACAACGGATGGACGCTCGACTACGGTTCCTGGAAGGTTAGGGCGTCGCTAGTCGATCATGGTGATTGCAAGCTACCATGCTTTGCGTTCAGATTCGAATCTGGAAGCAAATCTGTCGTCTTCACCGGCGATACCGTGGGATGCGAAAATCTTACTCAACTCGCAAAGGGCGCGGATGTCATGGTTCACGAGTGCAACTTTCCAGAAGAGGAAGTAGAGGCGAGGAAGCGACTGGGGCTTGCCTGGTGGATACACTCCACGCCGACCATGGCGGGCGAGCACGCGCAAGCTGCCCGAGTCAAGAAGCTTGTCCTGAATCACTTTGTCGGCTGGGATGATTTCTCCCCAAACAAAGATCCCTACGATTGGGAGAAGATCGCCCCGCCGAGGGTGAAGGAGCACTTCGATGGAGAAGTCATCCTGGGGGAGGACTTGATGAAGATTGAAATCTGAATGATAGACTTTGAGAGCAAGGCTTATGTCTTCCCTCCCTTCGCATATCCTGCAGCAGTCAATGTCCTAGACAAAAACATGAATAGTCAGCATCTTCACTGGCAAACACATGCCATCGATGGCAAAGACCAAGATTTTTGTACTTGTGCTCTTGATACTCATTGGCAGTCTCCTTTTTTCTACGGTCTACTACTATCTACAGTCAACAAGTTTCCAGAATCAGCTCGGACTTGACGAGTCACTCTTGAAGAACAGTACCTGCTCACCTACAACATTCGCTCATTGTGAGCATGCCTCACTTCTCGAATCGAATTTCACTGCAGCCCAGTTGATGTTTTCCGACTTTTCGAGATCGAATCTGACCGGATCCAATTTTGAGGCGGCGAATCTTTTCGGATCAGATCTCATCGGAGCTGATCTTACCGATTCGAATTTCATGTTCGCAAATCTATCTTTCGCGGACTTCATTGGGGCGCATCTAATAAGATCTCAGCTCCAAGACGCAGATCTCTACTATGCTCATCTAACCGGGGCAAATTTGTCTTCAAGCAACTTGGCGTCGGCCTACCTCTTCAGTAGCGACCTTGCCTTTTCAGATCTTTTGGGCAGCAACCTAACCCATTCGGATCTAACCTCTGCGGACCTCCGGAATTCGATTCTGACAAATGCCACACTCCAGAACGCGGTTCTTATCAATGCTAATTTGCAGGGAGCTGAAATCGTCGGAGCGAGCTTTCTTCGCTCATTGCTTTGTCATACCGTAATGCCCAATGGATCTATGGTCAACACTAACTGTTGAAACCTAAACGCTACATTATTGTCAGAAGGTAAAGTCTAGTAGCTTACCAGAAATGCCTATACTGTACAGTCTCCTCCTAGTAGTCCATGCCAAATGGGAGAAGATGCGTGCCGGCAGGGTCCCCTTGGGGGAAGAAATTCGGATACGTGCGCGCGGTCAGGATAGGAGATTGCATAGTTGTCTCCGGGACAACTGCGATAGACGTGAGGGGGAATATCAAGTGCAAGGGCGACATTCACGGTCAGGCTATTGTTGTGCTAAGGAAAATCAAGAAGATCCTGGGCGAGCTGGATTCGTCGATTGATCAAGTATTCAGAACCAGAGTCTACACAACAGACATCAGTAAGCTAAATGAAATTGCCAGGGCGCACCAAGCTTTCTTCAAGGGGAAGAAAGTTACAAACACGACCGTTCAAATTTCAGCACTTGCTCATCCAGAGCTGCTTGTAGAAATCGAGGTGGAGGCAATGGTTCCGAAATAACGAGCCACCGCCCATGTATATTGCTCTCACTTCTTTTTGGAAAGTTCTATTGGAATGATATATGCGCGCATGTGATCAATCTGTCCATTAGACATGTGCTCTATGGATGAGACGTAGAACTCGACTTGAGTTCCTGGTTTGCCTCCGTCCAAGGCATTCGGACCACGAGTAGCCCGTGCCTTGATCTCTATTAGAACCTGGTCGCCGTGTGCGAAGCAGTTCGTAATTTCCCAGTGCAGGTCCGGAAATGATTTGAGATAGCCCCTGATCTCGTCCTCTATCTCCTTCTTTCCGTGTTTTGGCTCCTCGCCCAAGTCCTCGTCTATTACATCGTCAGTCAGCACAGAGAGCGCCTGCTCAACGTTATGATTTGCAAAGCCTTCGATGTGTCTACGTGCCAGTGCGATGTTCTGCAGTTCTTGCTCAGTGTAGCTCTCTTTCAATTCCATCAGGCCCTCGGGTAAGATACTACCATTCTTCTAGACGCAACGATGTACGCTACTACTACCAGGGCGACCCACGCGAGAGAAGAAAGGCCGATCGTCTGCATGGCAAACAAGAGTGGGACTATCGAAGGCGAAGATGAGTGAGAGGAAGCAACGAGTGAAACGGAGATGTTCAATGCTGGGCGATACAATATGAATCCGCCATCCCCCTCGTACTCGAGCGTTCCAGTGTTCATGATCTGATAACCAATGACGTTCTTCGAGTATCCGTTGATCAATGGCACGTAGTAGAGGTAGACCACGTAACTCTGGTTGTTGAGATATTGTTGCGCCTCGTGGGATAGCTGAATGGCCAGACTGGTGCTTCCGTTGGAGACTGCCTGATTCATCTGGTTTGTGAGGTAGTTGACTGTTGAATCGTTAGCGTTCGGGATATCTCCGAAACAGGCCGGTAGGCTGCACTCAGAGTTGTAGCCCTTGAATAGGGATTCCAGAGGGCTGCCTCCACCGTTGTCGTGGATCATCGCCTCATAATTCCCGCTGAACAGGTCAGTAATTAGGACTCCGAATTCGTCGTCGTGGATCTGCATTGTGATTCCGGCTTTTGCCAGTTGCTGTTGCATCAGAGTTGCGATTTGGAGGCTGTTAACGAACTGTCCTGAAGTCCATACTGTAAAGGTGAAGCCGTTGGGATAACCTGCCTCAGCGAGCAACTGCTTTGCCTTTGTTACATTGGCAGTTGGTCCAAACGAAAGAATAGACTGGTTGTAGTAGGGCGTCTGCTGCGGCAGAACTATAGAGGAGGCTGGTGTAGCGTATCCATCCATTATTGCCTGAACCAGTGATTGTCTATCCACGGCGTATGAGATTGCTTCCCTAAGCAGGTACGCTTTTGTGTTGTTTTGAAGTAGAAGAGGATTGCCATTTCTGACGTTGATTGACATCACAATGTCCTTCTCAGGCGCGCTTATTTTCACGAGCGCTGTACCTGAACTGTTGATGACTGAGATGTACTGGGGAAGAATATCGGAGAGCTGGATTTGCCCGGATTCTAATTCGAGCGCTCTAACCGATGGGTCCGGAATTACTTTGATTATCACATTTTCGATTGGTGGAACACCTCCCCAATAGTGAGGGTTTGCCTTGAGCGTGAGGTGATCTTGATCTACCCAATCAACAACTTGGTACGGCCCGGTTCCGACTGGGTTCCTGCCAAAGGTCTGGTTTCCCTCCTTCAGGATAGCGGTCATGGAAACAGAACCCATGTAGCCCAACGGGACCTTTGCCATGTCAAACATGAAATTCGCGAAATCTCCATTCGGATTGAGATGGAACCTGACTTTGTATTGTGATAACACTTCTACGCTACTGATGAAGAATGCGTCAGACTTCACGATTCCCGGAGACAGTGCTCTGTCAAACCCAAACTTAACAGTCGTGGCGTTGAATTGCGTCCCATCCTGATACGTCACGCCCTGCCTCAGGTTGAAATCATAGGTCAAAGAGTCTACCTCGGTCCAATTCACCGCGAGGTTCGGGTGGAGCGTGTAACTGTTATCCGCGTAGACTAGAGGTTCGTAAATTGCAGACCAGGCTGTGTTCATCATCTCTCCTTGAGCTGACATTGTGGGGTCAAGCGTGCTTCCATCTTGTTTCACTACCCCTATCGTGATAGTCTGATTCAAGGCCGCGACCGTGCTCGAAGTGAGGGACTGAGATGTAGTTGATGAAGTTGAAACTGGTAAAGATGATGAAGATGTGGACTGACTCGATGGGATTGAGGAAGTGTAAGGAGAAGAAGAAGTAACATGAGACGAGGTTGAACTCTGCGAAGTTGGTGGTGTTGTCGTCGAGGACGTACCAAGCAATGCGAACGCGCCAGCAGCGGCAGCGATTATTATTACGACCACTATGATTACAACAACGGCTGTCCTTGAGATTGCGAGCTTACTGTTTTGCACGCTCAATGGGGCAAACAAGGCAACTATTTAAGTTAGGTGGGAGCGGCCGAGGCTACTCTCGCTACCGCACGCGACACCTAAATAGAACCAACTCCACCTCTATGCTCGAAAATGAACCAGAAGCTGTTCGATTTCTCAGAAATACCAGTTGTTGACACGCACGTGCATGGGCCCTTGTTGGGGGAGGAACCACGATCATCTTACGAATACGACTTCGGGTGGTACGACGTTTTTGTTTCCGGCCTGATGCCCAAGAATTACAAAGACTCGAAGTTGGAAGATTCGATTAGGGAAGCTGTGATTTCAGATATGGAATCGCGGCCGCGCATGACCAGCATCCGGCATTACATTTCCGAATCGATGAGGTTTGAGACGACCGATCCAACTATCATTCAGAGAAAGATCTGGAATAAAATAAAGACCATTGGATTAAAGCAGTATGCCAACACGGTATTCGAGCGCGAGAGAATCAAGTGGGTTCTGGTCGATCACTCGTCGTTAGGCACTTCTTCGTCTGAAGAGATCATGGCGGATTATCCTGATGGTAAGAAGAGATGGACTTACCCTGTCGTTCGAATGATCCAACCCGATTGGGCGAGAGAGAAGAAACTCGAATCGGCTGACGATATTGCAAGAGCGATATGTTCGCAGCTTGACGATGCAAAGACGAATGGCTGCTCGGGCTTCAAGTCGACCCAAGCATATTTCCGCGATTATGATCTTGAAGACGTATCTTCCAATGTTGCCAACGACTCTTACAGGAAGCTTGCGGTGGCGAAGCCCGAATATTACGAAGAATGGAACGCTAGAATTCCGGTTTACAGGGATCCCGAGACAAGTAGAGCTCTGAAACTGTATCAAGATTTCTGCTTGAAGACAATCTTCCAGCACGTGGGCGAAATAGGATTGACTATGGTGATCCATGTGGCGGTAGCGGTGGCGCCACAACTAAAGCCCTGGCTAAACGATCCCTCAAGGCTATACTCGGTCTTTGACAACGCCGACATCAGACGAGCCGGGACCAAATTCCTCTTGATTCATACGGGGTTTCCTGACTACCACAAGATAACATCCCTGATTACACAATATCCCAATGTCTTTGTTGATCTCTCTTTCTTCACACAGGCATCCCTTCTCACACATCAGATTCTAAGCGAGTTCGTTTCAATTTCTTCTGCCAAGAAGATTATGCATGGGAGCGATGGGTTCCAGCCAGATCCAATTGGGTACGCCGCACATAACACTCGAAGTGCTTTGTCTCGGATAGCATCTTGGCTCTACGAGGTCGAGCACTGGAGCGAGAGTGAGTGCTTGGATCTCGCCGAGCAAATTCTGCACAAAAATGCGGAGCGTCTCTTCGGAGTCTGATTCAACATCATCCTGCCGCGTCGTTGTATTTCTTCATGACTCGCCTCATGATTTGAACCGAGGCATCAATTTGCTCTTTTGTGATAACTAGGGGCGGAAGAATGCGAAGTACGTTTCTGTACGGACCGCCAATCAAGAGTAACAGCCCGTTGGCAGCCAGATCTGATAGCAACGGACCCGTCAGCTTTTCCCACGCGGGCGGCTCCTTGGTCTTCTTATCCTTGACAAGCTCCATTCCTATCATCAAACCTAATCCCCTGACATCCCCAATGTAATTGATTTCATTCTGCAACTCTTTCAGGGCGCCAATGAAGTATTCGCCTAATTCTTGAGAGCGCTTGCACAGATCATACTTATCAATGAAATCAATGGTGGCGAGTGCAGCCGCGCACCCGAGAGCATTGCCCCCAAAAGTGCTCGTATGCTGACCCGGGTGCAATTTCTCAAACACATCCCTTTTGCCCAACACGACTGCGATGGGGAACCCGTCGGCAATTCCCTTTCCAAGAACGACAAAATCGGGCGTCACATTCTCCGAGTGCTCTATAGCAAACATCTTTCCAGTTCTCCCGAACCCGGTTTGTATCTCATCGTCGATCAGCAGGAGACCGTACTTGTCGCAGATTTTTCGGATCTTTGAAAGGTACTCCTTTGGTGGAACGACTTTGGCAGATCCTTGGACTGGCTCGACGATGATCGCTGCGGGCTCGGCTAGGCCGCCCTCAGGATTACTGATTGCGTGCTCAACATAGTCCGCACACCTGACATCGCATTCGGGATAGGTGAGCCCGAACGGACATCTGTAACAATACGCGAAGGGCATCCTGTAAACAGACGGCATTAGAGGCGACATCCCCTCCTGTGTTGAGGTTCGACCGGTCAGGGCAAGGGCACCCGCGGTTCTTCCATGGAAGGCGCCTTCGAATGCGATTATGCCGTGTTTCTTCGTGCACCACTTTGAGAACTTTACCGCGTCTTCCACCGCCTCTGCGCCCATGCTCGCGAATAGGACCCGGGAATTATCCTTCATCGCCCTAGGGGCAATTGAGATCAGCCTCTGCATCAGCTCAACCCGTTTGGGGCTTGGCATATCTACCGTGTGGAGCAAGGTGCCCGCCTGATCACGTATTGCCTCCGTGACCATCGGATTACAGTGTCCAACGCTTACAACTCCCGTTCCCGCCATCAAATCCAAGTATGTGTTACCATCAGCATCCTTGACCGTAGCTCCTCTTCCCTCGGCAATGCCCACGGGCAAAATGTAGGGCGTGTTTATCGAAGGAGACTCGGAGTCCTTTGCTTTCTTCAAAAGTTCAGAAGTTTTGATTCCAGGAAATTTTTCTGAGATCATCCGAGGAGAATTTGAATAAGACAGAGAGGCGAAGTACTGCTCGCTCAAGGTGAGTTCGGTGGTGACACGAATGGAGGAGATTTAAGCATAGAGCTAAGCTAGACGTGTTGCCGAACGTTCTGGCAGCCCTTCACGCAAAAATCAATTCCGTTACTCGCCATAATTGGCATATTTCATAAATACGTCATATCGCGTGGGAACTGTCCGGCCTCATGCTACGTTACATCGCAAAGAGACTGCTCATTTCCATCCCCGTGTTGATTGGGCTCACAGCGATGATTTTCGCGGTAATGCATTCTATACCTGGAGATCCTGTTCAGATTTGGTTAGGTCTAAGCCTCAGAGATCCAAGGGCAATACAAGTCATACGAGCTAGACTAGGTTTAGACCAGCCCGTTTATGTCCAATATTTTCTGTACTTGACTAGGCTTCTCCAGGGAAACTTCGGGACTGACATCAGAACCGGCCAACCCGTTCTCCAAGAGGTCCTTCCCGCCTTCATGCTCACGCTGGAATTGGCCGCCACGGCCTGGCTTATCGCAATTCTCCTGGGAATACCCTTTGGAATTATTTCTGCAAGAAGGCAAAACTCCATAATTGACCGTTCTATAATGATCACGTCCGTCGGTTTGTCCTCGCTCCCCAACTTCTGGCTTGGGGTAATATTGATTCTTATTTTCTCGGTCACACTTCATCTTACACCGGTTGCGGGATACGCATCTTCCCCGCAATACATTATCCTCCCCGCCCTGGCGCTAGGTTTAGGGCAGTTAGGTGTAACAGCGCGGTTTACCAGATCCAGCCTTTTGGAGGTGCTGCGACAAGATTATATTCGTTCAGCCAAGGCGAGGGGGCTAAGCGAGTTCAAAATCACTGTTTCCCACGCCCTGAAAAATGCTCTCGTCCCGATAATCACTCTCAGCGGATTACAGCTAGGTTATCTTCTTGGCGGTGCCTTCTTCGTGGAAGTGATATTCGCTTGGCCTGGGATAGGCCGTCTAGCTTACAGGGCAATTACTGAACGGAACTATCCGTTGCTTCAGGCTTCGGTTTTCTTTGTTGCTGTCGCTTTCGTTGTAATCAACATCGTCGTAGATGTCTTGTACGCCAGAATCGATCCAAGGATTCAGGTTGAGAACAAGGAAGAGGAGGGAGTCTGAAAGCTGGTCCAGGAATCAATCTCTTATGATTCGGAATTTCGTGAGATTTTCAAAGTATTGAGGCGGAGCCCCTCAGCGATGTTTGGTCTTGTGTGGATCATCATGGCCGTCATCCTTGCGATAGTACCCCAGTATATTGCGCCGTATGACCCTCTTGCAACGAATACCGCGATTCGATTACAGGCTCCGAGTCTGGCTCATCTTTTCGGAACGGACGAATTTGGTCGTGACATACTATCCCGGGTAATCTTTGGCACGAGAATTTCAATGGAGGTCGGGATTTCGGTCGTGTTAATTGACATGATTCTTGGATTGTTTCTTGGCGCCTTCGCTGGATATTACAGCAAGATAACCGACACCGTGATAATGCGTTTTGCGGATATTATGCTCGCGTTTCCAGGACTAGTTCTCGCAATACTCCTTATGGCGGCTTTTGGCCCGGGCGTGCCCAACATCATACTCTCTGTGTCACTTGTCACGTGGCCGGTGTACGCACGAGTAATCAGAGGAGAAACGCTGCGTCTGAAGAGAACTGTCTTTGTCAGGGCATCAAGGGCGATAGGCATGAATGGCAGGACAGTAATCATGAAACACATTATACCAAATTCCATTGCGCCCGCGGTCGTCGTTGCCACTCTAGGAATCGGCTATGCGGTTTTGGCTGAAGCGGGAATAAGTTTCCTGGGTCTGGGGGTCATTCCGCCGACGCCGAGCTGGGGCCTGATGATAACTGAAGGACTACAGTACATCCTTTTTGACCCGTACATCATATTCTTTCCGGGATTGATTTTGTCTATAACGGTGATTGCTTTCAATCTTTTCGGGGATGGCTTGAGGGATGCCCTAGATCCGAGTATGCGAATCTAGTCCAGACTAAATTGGAGAAAGAGAGAGAGAAAAATTGAGTCTGTTACTTGAAGTTTCGGATCTTTCCACCCATTTTGAAACATCCCGTGGGAATATCAAAGCTGTCGACAGAATCTCATTTTCGGTGAGAAAGGGGGAGATTCACGGATTGGTTGGAGAATCGGGATCCGGAAAGTCTGCCACCGCGCTTTCAATAATGAGGCTTGTACCCAGTCCTCCTGGCAGAATTGTTTCTGGGCGCGTTGTTTACCAGGGGACTGATCTCCTTAGCTTACCTGAGAAAGAGATGAAGAACTACAGGGGAGGAGAGATTGCCATGATATTTCAGGATCCTCTCAGTTCTCTAAATCCCCTGATACGGATTGGAGATCAGATTGCCGAGGTTGCTGTAGCTCACAAGAATTTGGACAAGAAACAGGCGAGGATGAGTGCCATGAAATTGTTGGAACTGGTTGGAATATCGGACGCTGAGACTAGGGCAAGACAGTATCCCTTTGAGCTCAGCGGAGGCATGAGGCAGCGCGTGATGATTGCGATCGCCCTTGCAGGCGAACCCAGCCTGCTTATTGCTGATGAACCAACAACCAATTTGGACGTAACTATCCAAGCACAGATTTTTGAACTAATGGGAAAGATTAGAAACGAACTGGGCACGTCCATACTACTCATAACCCACAACCTGGGATTGATTGCATGGCTTTGCGAAAGAGTGGAAATTATGTACTCGGGGGAGCTTGTCGAGTCTGCCGAAACGGTTGATTTGTTCTCGCACCACTTTCACCCCTACACAGAAGCGCTGCTCCACGCAGTTCCAGATATTCAAGTCGACTCGGACCGCCTTCTCGCCATTCAAGGAAGCGTTCCAAACCCACTGAACTTACCTTCGGGATGCAGGTTCCATCCACGTTGTGTCTACGCAAAGGAGATCTGCAAATCTGAGTATCCTGAGCTGCAACATGTCGATCCTGAACATTCTGTTCGCTGTCTCAAGTACAAGTACCCAAACTGGTAGAGAATTGAACAGTTGTATCCTTCGACTTCCAACGCCGAGACTTTGATAGAAGTCAGCGGACTCAAGAAATACTTTCCAGTCACCAAGGGATTCATATTTAGAAAGACTATTGGCAACGTCAAGGCGGTGGACGATGTCTCTTTTCGCATCCCCAAGGGACATGCATTCGGTCTAGTCGGCGAAAGCGGATCTGGAAAGACTACAACGGGCAATCTAGTTGCGGGACTCCTAGATTCTACTTCTGGAACGATAAAGTACAGAGAGGAAATCATAACCAAGGAAGCTGCAAGAAGAAAGGGCTACAGGAAACGATTCGGCATAGTTTTTCAGGACCCTTATTCTTCGCTAGATCCCAGAATGAAAGTAGTCCAATCAATCGTGGAACCGTTGAATGTCTACAATCTAGGAAGCAAGAAGGAGCGGCTTGAAAAGGGTCTGAAACTTCTTGAAGTAGTCGGTCTTCCTGCCATGGCAGCCAATAGGTATCCCCATCAATTTAGCGGTGGGCAAAGACAACGCATCGCAATCGCAAGGGCAATTGCATTATCGCCTGAACTCATCATTGCTGATGAGCCGGTCTCGGCTCTAGATGTTTCGGAGCAGGCTAGAATTGTAAACCTGTTCAAAGATTTAATCAACGAGTTCGAGCTTTCATACCTTTTCATTTCCCATGACCTGAGCATTGTCAAGACCATCTGTCAAGATGTTGCAGTCATGTACCTAGGAAAGATAGTCGAGATAGGAACAGTAAAAGACATCTTTGAAAAGGCTGCGCACCCGTACACGATCGGATTATTACGTTCCATTCCGGTGCCCAACCCGGCGACGATGAGGAGTCGAAAATCGGGCGCGGTATTTGGTGAAATCCCCTCCCCACTAAACCCGCCAAAGGGATGCAGATTTAACACTCGCTGCCCCTATGCCAAGGATAAGTGCAGGACTGAGGAACCACAAATTGACATGATTACGAATACTCATGGTGTCGCTTGCCATTTTTGGAATAAATTGAGTTAGAGACTCACCGAACAGGAGTGATCGCTGGGATGATTTCGTCGACTAGTATCCTGGTCGCTTCAAACTTGTCCGGACCCAAGGGTGAACTTATCTTTACTCGCTCGAATCCTTCTTTCTCTAACTTCTCAATCGTTTTGATGCAGCCTTCCACGCCAACTGCGCCCAAGGTGAAGAACTCATCAGGCACGCTCTCCCAACCTTTTTCCGAATAGAGGCATTTCATCTCAGCAATTTTCCCCTCGGTGAATCCATAGGCTTCAAGCTGTACCTTCGACAGATGGTCTATGACTGCAGCGATGAAATTTGCAAAATACTTCCTAGCTGCTCCTTCATCTTTGGCCAAACTTGTCAAAATCGTAGCTACAATTTTATCCTTCTTTAGCGCGTTCCCAGAATCTCTGAATCCTTTGTCTATGTGGCTCAAAGCCATCGTTGCGAATGCTGGCGGCGTCAAGAGGGGCAGGCCACCAATGTTCCATTTTCCTATGGCCTGGAGGAGTGCCGGGGACTGACAACCTAAGTAGATCGGGATTTTCTTACTTGGCTTCATCTGAAGCAATTCCGTGTCCGGTCTAAGAGCGGCACGTAGATAACTGATGGCATCATCAAGTCTCTTGAAGGTACTCGTTTGCGATATTCCTGCCATTTGGAGCATCTTCTTGGCTCCAGGTCCTATACCTAGGGCTGCTCGGCCTCCCGATAGTGTGTCCAAGGTAACTGAAGCCATCGCAATTTCTTGGACGCTGCTGCTGAATGGATTAACGATCGATGGCCCCAGCATCAATCGCGAGGAGAGGATCGAGAGTGCTCCGCAGATGACCCATGAATTATAGTTTAAGATGTCGTGAGTGAACCAGACTGAATTAAGGCCGCCTTTCTCTGCGTACGAAACCAAAGCCTGCAACTGGCGGAGATCAGCGCCGCTGTCGAAGGATATATCAAAAATCAAATCGAATGATGATCTTTCTTCTCAGGTCTCATTCCTGAAGCGCGACATTTTCCTACAACGATCGATTCCTTGAAGCAATGGGAATTACAATGTTCCCATATTTGTCGACTATTCCTTTAGCTCCTGGTGGAATGTAGAGGGTGTGTGCAGTTTCTTCGACAATTGCTGGACCACCCAACGTGTTATTGGCCAGCAAGAAATTCCGGTCATAAATTGCCGCTTTTTTCTCAACCCCTCCCACAATTATGTTTCGTTCCTCGAGGACGGCCGAATCTGGTGGTCTCGTGCTGCCTTGCTCAATGGTCTTGATGCCGAGCTTGTCCTTTCTTCTACCTACAGCGGTGACGTGGTAATTCACTATTTCAACCAGTTCTTCCACGGATCTAGAGGTCGAATAGAGCTTTCTCTTGGTCTCAACAAAACTATCAATCAGGCTCTTTGTGTCTTTTATCCTTGACGGAACGGGCGTCGGCACCTCCCACTCTTCCAAGTAGTATCTCATGTCCGCAGTGCGAATAAAGGAAGTGTCTTGTTCCACGAATCCCACATCCTGCAGTACACCAAGGCACTTTCGTTCTTGCTCATTGAATGCAGCTTCTATTTCTTCGGGCGGAGTATTTTGGACAACTCCTCTTTTCGTAGCCGAACTAATGTATCTATAATCCGAAAGGTTCAACCCGAGGGCACAGAAGAGCGACGGATTCCTAGGTACAATTACTGACTTTACCTCGAGTTCCATTCCTATTTCGACTGTATGCAGTCCTCCCGCGCCTCCGAAGGATATTATCGAAAAGTCTGAGGGATCAATGCCTCTCTCTACGGTCATGGTCATTATCGCATGCATCATATTTGTGTTGACAACTTTCACCGCGTCTTCTGCTATCTTGACCTCTGACTCTCCAAATTTTGCGGCAATCTCGGAGAGAGCAGTCTTGGAGCGATCTGGATATAACTTCATCTTGCCGCCGAGGAATCGGGATGGATTTAGTCTGTTGAGCACCACATTGCAATCGGTAATCGTCGGTCTGTTTCCGAATCCGTAGCAAGCCGGCCCCGGATTCGCACCCGCGCTATCAGGTCCTACTTGCAGCGATCCAGTCGGATCAATCCAGATAATTGACCCCCCTCCAGCGCCAATTGAATGCACATTTACAAATGGAATTCTGATTGGGTAATGAAGAATCTCTTTCTCCAAGACCGTTTCAATCTCTCCATCTATAATCGTCGAGACATCGAAACTTGTTCCGCCCATATCAACGCCAATGAGATTTGGCTCGGACAGCAATTTTGAGTAGTACAAGCTAGCGTTAACGCCCCCAACCGGTCCGGACATTATGGTATAGATAGGAAACTTCTTTGCAGAATCAGAACTCATCATCCCACCACTGCATTGCATTATGCTCAAAAGTCCTCGGAAACCTCTCGCAGAGAGTCTCGTGGCAAGCGAGGACAGGTATTTGTCCATGATTTCCATGAATGACGTGTTTAGGGCAGTGGTGACCATGCGCTCGAATTCGTGATAGATGGGTGCAACTTCGTATGAGAGTGATACATTTCCTCCGAAACCCGCCTCCTTAATGAGCTCCCTTGTTCGAATCTCGTGGTCCGGGTGCATGAAAGACCACAGATACGTCACTGCAATGCCGGTAAGTTCAGGAACCTTCATCAGGTCCTTGACGTTCGAGATAACGTCCTCATCTTCCAGTTTGCGGTAGACAAGCCCTGGATAGGCTACCCGTTCGTTGACCTCCCTACGCAAAAACCGTGGAACAATCGGATCAGGCTTATCACCTTGTAGGTCATAGGGAGAGGACCAGTAAGTCTTTCCCCAATGCTTGTAGGTGCGCTGGATGTCGAGCTGGTCTCCGAATCCCTTTGTCACTAGCAGACCGATCTTCGGCAACTTGCCCTGGAGCATCGCGTTAATGCCAACTGTGGTGCCGTGCAGAATCATGTCAATTTCTGAAAAGTTGCTAACTATTTGGACCATTGCTTGCTCAAAGCCGAGTGAGAAATCTTGCGTTGTCGTGGGGACTTTGCTGATTTTCATTTCTCCAGAGCTGGAGTCCCAAAGTACAGCGTCTGTGAAGGTTCCACCAATATCTATTCCAACTACTATCATAGGAGCTGTCTACACCGCAACGGGCAAGGTCTCCCTCGAGATGAGGGGAGCTTCGTGACGATTCTGATCGAAGGAACTACGCATTCTTCTTCTCAATTCAGTGGTCGCCGCTTCGTCAATCATGTTCGTTGAATGATTTAGGACAACACCATAGATCTCCTTGACTTGATCGGCTGTAATCAATCCGTTCCTGAAATCGTCCTCAACTAGATTAGGATCCCTTTCGAAGGGATTGCCGTATCCCGCGCCGCCCGGGGTGACTAGTTCCACCACATCTCCCTCTTCGACTTCTATACCCGAGACCTTGCAAGTTTTTGGGGCGAAATGCAGCACTTCGCCGTTCTTCTTGTACACTTTAAGTGAATTGTTACCGGCGGGCCAACCCCCGAAAAGACCCCATGGTTTCGATAGCCCTCGATCACCATGCAATCCTACGATTGCGTTTCCATGTAATGCTCTAAGACGGAAGCGAACCCCACAGCCCCCGCGGTGTTTTCCGTGCCCGAAAGAACCGGGCATGAGATTGTATTCCTCGATTACCCAAGGATATTTGTATTCAAACACTTCTGCCGGCACATCCATATCGTTGCCAGTCTCAGCTATTGTAGCGTGCCAACCATCTTTGTTTTTTCTCGAACCATACCCACCTACTGGAAAATAGTTCCAAACGTAGTATTCTCCATTTAGGGTGTTTACTCCTCCGCCGTGCATATTGTTACCGCATCCTCCACTTGAGGCGATAATTCTGTCAGGGACAGCCTGGGAAAGAGCTGCCCAAATTGATTGGAGGATCCTTATCGCGGTGTCGATATTCCCATCGACGACTGGAGCGGGATACTGGGCGTTCACTATGGTCCCTTCGGGTGCCTTGAGGTGTATCGGCCGATAGAATCCATGATTTGGCATCAACTCTGGGTTGGTCGTATGGAGAAAGGCGTTGATTGTTGATGAAGCAGTTACTCCAAAAACAGCGTTGATTGGCCCCTTTGCTTGGGGATCGGTTCCGCTGAAATCGCAATAGACGTTGGAATCCTTGATCTTCACTTTGACCATGATTCTGAATTTCCTGTCAGTGAAGCCGTCGCCATCGATGTAATCTTCTCCTAGGTATTCCCCCTCGGGGAACTTCTTCAGCTCATGACGAAGGCCGGCCTCTGTATGGTCCATGTAGTCGAGCATCGCAGTTATTACAGAATCCCGTCCGTACTTATCGGCTAGCTCGACCACGCGTCTTTCGGCGACTCGCATTGCAGCGAAGCCGGCCTCGCAATCGCCCCAGTATTCTCTGGGTGTTCTGACATTTGCGAGCAGGAGATTTTTCACGTCGGTATTATCCTTGTCCCCCACTTGATACTTGACAGGCGGGACACGAATTCCTTCAGAGAAAATGGAATCCGAAACCGGGAAACTTCCTGGGGTCGATCCGCCCACATCTACGAAGTGAGACCTCGTAGCTGCGAACATCAGTATTTCGCCTTTGTAGTACAGTGGTCTCGCCAGAGTCAGATCCGGAAGGTGATTTCCTCCTCTGAATGGGTCGTTTACTCCCACTGTATCACCGAGTTTGATATTTTCAATCCCAAAATCTCGGATGCAAGATTCCACGGCAAAGTGCATGGAGGCGAGGTGAACCGGGCAATTAGCCGCCTGAGCTACGAGTCTGGCGTCTGCAGAGAATATCCCGCAGGAGTAGTCCTTGCCCTCTGTAATAATAGGAGAATAGCCGTTCTTTCTGACTGTCACATCCATCTGTTCGCAAATTGAAAAGATGGCCCTGTAAATCTTGTAAGCGGTTATTCTGTCAAGGTTTATCTCAGGTCTTTCGATTTGCGGAATGTGGGTAGATACCCTTCCTAGTGAAACTGGTTCCTCCTGAGTGAATTCCTTCCAGCTCAGAGACAAGTCTGACACACTTCTTCCTGAATTTTGATCGTATTGCGATTATTGTCTTTCATATAAAGACTACCCGCGAGTTTCATTTCTCAGACAGCTAATTCTATCTGGCAACTTGTCTCGATCCCTAAAATCAGCTATACAAGACATTTTATTGGAAGAGCGGAGCATCTGAAAATTTCTAAATGATTAAATAAGAATGATTGTAGCCGCCCTTATCCATGTTCGAAGCTATTCTTCTCGGAACTGGAGACGGAAAGGCGGATCCCAAACGATTTGCTCCAAGCAATGTGGTCTTCGTGAACGACAATCCCGTGCTGGTTGATGCTGGACCCGGTGTCAATTATCAGCTTAGAAAAGCTGGGTTACGTCCAGGAGAGATCAAACAATTGTTCCTGACGCATTTTCACGCAGATCATTTCTATGGCTACCCTTGGCTACTGTACGAGCCCATTGTTGCGGAGACAGATTTTGAACGTGGTGTGCTAAAGTTCTACGGGCCGCCAGGGGCGAGAAGAAAGCTTAGAGCACTCAACGATGCATTTGAGCCGGGAATAGATATCGCGGCAATCGCTGGTTATGGAACCATAGAGAAATACTTTGAACCAGAAGTGACTGAAATCTATAATGGTTGGACTCTCGATCTGGAGGCAGGTTGCAAGGTAAGAGCTTGTCTCGGCGATCACGGAGAGTGCAAGCTTCCATGTTTTTGTTTTCGATTTGAAACCGGCTCAAAATCTATAGTCTTCACCGGTGATACTGTGGGTTGTGAAAACTTGATAGAACTAGCCCGGGGTGCCGATGTCTTGGTTCATGAATGCAATTTTCCTGAGGAAGAGGTTGCAACCCGGCGTAAGCTCGGATTCGCCTGGTGGATTCATTCAACACCGACAATGGCTGGAAAACTTGCGAAAGCAGCTGGAGTCAAGAAGCTTGTCCTGAATCACTTTGTCGGATGGAACGATTTCACTCCAAACAAAGATCCTTATGATTGGGAGAAGATCGCCCCGCCGAGGGTAAAGGAGAACTTCGATGGTGAACTGATTCTGGGAGAGGATCTGATGAAAATTGAAATTTGAGGTCAAATCTCCACTTGGTCAAGGTCCTTCGCCAAGAAAAACTCGCCATCGTAATTCATCTTGACTACTTTGCGAAACTCATCTAGGACGTTTGGGTCTTCTGCCTCGGGGCCAAAATGCAGCAGAACGAGTTTCTTTACGTTTGCATCCGTCGCTGTCTTGGCGACTGTCGTTGGGCTCGAATGAATATTCTGCATGTGCATCCCGCTTCTCTTAATGTCTAGTTTGGTGCATTCGTGTACCAACAGGTCAGCCCCTCGGCTTAGATCAATTAGTTCCTTTGATGGTGCAGCATCACCAGAGATAACTATGATTCTGCGATCTGATTCGATGCGATACGCCAGAGATTCGAGGTAAGGCTGTACGTGCTGAGTTCTTGCAGCGGTAATTTTGAAAGATTGTCCCATGTCGATCGTATCACCATAGGCGATCTCCCTCACAGTTGGCTTCGGGCTAGGAAGAGACTCTATTCCAAGGGCTCTGTAGAATCTTCTGCCCGCCCCTCTGATTCGAGACCTGATATCTCCTGCGTACACGCCATCATCTCCGAAGAGGAGATCTGAAATACGACGTGTTCCTTTCGGACCATAGACTCTAAGCTTGCGTGGTAGCGGATGACTGGTGGAGAGGTTGAACATCCCCCACTCCCATCTGCACATGACAAACAAGGGCAGATCCGAGATATGATCGTAGTGATGGTGAGTAATGAAAAGTGATGAAATTGTTCCCAGGTCGATGCCCAAAGATACTAGTCTCTTTGTCACCCCTGGTCCGCAATCGAATAGGAAACTGCCGGAAGGCCCTGATACTAGTATTCCGGTACCATCACGACCAGATCTTCTAGGCACAGGAGCCGATGCAGTACCAAGGATGATCACTTTCAATTTATGCTTACATTTCCTAGTGTGCGATCTCAAACTGTGTAAATGCCCATAACGGACTGGTTTGTCCACAGTGATGTCGCTTGCGCTTGTGTTCCCGTTTCTGACTACTTTTAAACAGAATTGGGCATATTGTGAATGGCACTCAAATTTCGACTGTTCGTGGTTAGAGGGCACTCAGAGTATCCTAGAAAGTTTATCAGACTCACGACGAGCCCCTCTAACTATGAAGAACTGGAGGAGAATGCGCAACGTTCCTCGGGAGAGAGCCACCCGCTCCGCACAAGGAAATTTCGTCGGCCCGGCTTGAAGGATTCTGGCTCCGTTCTGCGGGTGGCTCGTGCGTCTCAGCTTAAAGTCGAGGAGCCGAGGGTCGCTTCACTTCCACAGCCAGTATCACTTACTTTGATCTACGGCAATTGGCCCCACGAAGACATGTCGAAACGAGAAGCAGGCAATTGGGTGACTTGGATTACAACTCACTATCAATCCTAGGAGCTTCTGTGTTGATGGACGGCGGGAAGCTGTCGCCCGTCGAACTGATCGAATCTGCGCTAGTTAGGATTGATAAGCTTGACCCAATTTTGAAGGCGTGGGTTACTATAGATCAAGTAAAAGCAAGGCGCATGGCGTAATCCATCTCGAAGCGGCGCAGCAAGTCTCGTCGATTGCTTGAGGGAATACCGATCGGAATCAAGGACATATTCTGTACGACCGATTTCAGAACAACTGCGGGCTCCAAGATCTTAGCTGAATTTGCACCAGATTTTGATTCAACCGTCGTTGCAAAGTTGAAGCGGTCAGGAGCTATAATCCTCGGGAAGACGGAAACCACGGAGTTTGCAAGCTTTGATCCATCAAGAACCCGCAACCCTTGGAACCTTCATCACACTCCTGGCGGATCTAGCAGTGGTTCAGCTGTAGCTGTGGCCACTGGTATGTGCCTCGCCGCGATTGGTTCGCAAACTGCTGGATCTACGATTCGTCCTGCTGCTTACTGCGGTGTAGTAGGATTCAAGCCTACATACGGGCGCATAAGTAGATACGGGATAATTCCAGGCAGCTGGTCTCTTGATCATGTAGGAATCTTCACAAAAACCGCCCGCGATGCTTGCACAATGCTCGAAGTCCTTGCCGGGTTCGATCCTCTTGATATTACTTCCCTCAAAGACAAGGTTCCACCGTACTCAAAACTTATCGGGCGAGCAAGCCATCGAAAACCGCGACTTGGTCTCTTGCGAGATTTCTTCTACGATAACTCGAACCAAGACGTCAAGAGAAACATTGACGAGACCGTCAGAACACTAAGGTCAAAGGGAGCAAATATTTCAGTCAAGAATCTTCCCCCGATATTTGACTTGGTCGCTTCTGCGAACAGGGCGATAATGACGAGCGAAATTGCTGCGGTACATGAAGAAATCTATAGGCTCAGAAAGAAGGACTACGGTCCCAAGATCCGTGGGAGATAGCAGCTGGACAGGAGGTATCAGCGTGGGCCTACCTCATAGCCCAACGAATTAGAACCAAATTTATCATGCAGCTTTCATCATTGTTCTCGGGATGTGGTTGTCTGATAATGCCCTCGACCCCCACTCCGGCACCACGGGGACTGGGTAGCACGGGGGACAGCTCTTTCAACGTTCCTTGGAGCTTTGCTGGGTGTCCGGCGTTAACAATCCCTTCAGGCTTATCCGAGAAGAGAGGTCTACCGATAGGAATTCAACTAGTCGGCAGACATTTGGACGAAATTACTGTCTTGAGAGTAGGACATTGGTGCGAGAGGGCGCTAGGTTTTCACGCAAGACCTATCCTTCAGTAGACCTCTTGCGTGATAAGAAGTTGAATTAAACAGCCTCATGGCCTGTTTCTCTTCTTTTTTGCCCTAGAGTAACAGTGTCCCCTACCGGTACCCAGTATCCTCAGGTTGACGAGACCTAATGCGATGTCGGTCATCGCGTCGTAGTGTTTCAATTTGTTCCCGAATTCCTGACCGAAGATGTTGAATTTCTTCAGCCTTGATATGGTGTGCTCGACCACTACCCTCGCTTTCGATAGTCTCTTGTTGAATCGCTTCTGGGACGGCGTGAGCTCTTGGGCTTTCTCTCCCCCGTGACCCTTTCCTCCAGCTCTCTTCTTGAATGGAATCATCGGCTTCATCTCCGGAAAGTCACTTTTGATTCCATCGTAGCCCAGGTCAACAAGTGGTACGACACCTCGCGGTAGATCTAGATGGGTGTGCTTGAAGATGTCGTAGTCGTGCCTCCTGCCTCTCGCGTGATTTGTCCTGTGGATGATCAGACCGTTCGAGTTGACCGTCAGTTGTGTCTTGACGGTGTGTCTCCTCTTCTTTCCCGAATAGTGGGTTCTTCGCTTCTCCTTGTTCTCGGGGCGGGGAATCTCCTGTTCGGTCGCGTCTATGAATGCCCTGAGTTCGGGATAGTATTGCTTGACCTCTTCCAGCGTTCGCAGTCTCCGTGTCAGATTGTGTATCTTCTTCGGTATCGGAACGCACTTCCTCACGAGCGGCTCTATGTAGTGTATATCCCTACAAACGTTGCTCTGGTCAAGGTCGAAAAGATAACCCGGCAAGAGCATACGTCACGTACAAGCGGTAATAGACGAGGAGCATGAGAAGCCTGTCTTCGAGAGAAAGAGCGAACTTGCCCCCTCTCCACCAATGTCACGTTTCCTACCGGGTCTTGACAACCTAGCCCTCTCTGACTGCTCGTACTCGGGCTCAATCCTTTCGTAGAAGGCATCAAATTCAGAAACATCCAATCCCGTGAACGACCTGAAATCCGAAGGTCTCTATGCAAGCTTTGCGTAGCCTAACACAATCACATCGTCGCTGAATGCTGGAAAATGATGGAGGCTGGCCAAAATTTAGCATGTACAAGAAAGATTGACAAAAGATAAGCCCTTATGACGCAAGAGGACTACTGAATGATCGCATCCTATCTTTCGTTCACTACCTTTAGACCCATGTAGATGGGTAGTTTATTCGCTGGTGAGATGGAAACCAACTTTTGTAACAACTGTTTCCAAAACCAGATGAATCAGAAGAGCAACATATTTCGGACACCAGTTCGCTGCTATTCAGGCTAGCATGATCACCATCTCACCTCCTCGCGAATCTGCGAATTTTGCCAAGATTTTCAATCTGGAATTGAGGAGAAAGTACCGCTCGAATCTGTCTTGTTCACAGCAAATTTGAAGACTCAAAAGACCGGCCACCGGGAATCGAAGTGAATCCCGGTTCTTTGTAGAATGTCTTCTCCCACTGCCTGAAGTTTATCATAGAGCTCTTCATCGTTGAATGAAATTATTCTTCCACTACGGACGATGACATTCCCGTCAACAATCACGTCGCGTACCCCGCGGCCATCTGCGGAATAGACTAGGTTATTCAACGGGTTGAACAGTGAGCGCCACTCCGGCCTCCTGGTGTCATGCAGGACAATGTCTGCCTTTTTGCCTGGTTCTAGGGAGCCAATGTCGTCATCTTGGAGCAGACATTTTGCTCCATTAATCGTGGCCATTTCAACCGCACTCTCCGGCGGTATCATGCGCCTGTCTTGGCGTGCTTCCTTGAACAAGACACTAGCAAGGTACATTGCCCTGATAGGGTCAAGATAATACGAGGAATTTGCAGCATCGTTTCCAATTCCTACGGGGATCCCTCTTGCGATCATCTCCGGGAACTTTCCGGTCTTTGTAATGCCCGTGCCTCTGACCGCAACAGGCGGACAGAAAACCACCTTCGATCTATTCGTTTTCAGCGCATCGAGTTCTGAATCGTTCACTGACACACAATGGGCAAGCAGCGTGTTTTCCGACAACAACCGTTGCCTTGCGAGGAATTCTATGGGTCTGAGGCCGGTAGCTTTACGAAAAGTTTCGCAGGCTTGCTCCGAGTTTGCAACGTGCATCGTCGTTCCAACCTTGCGGGCCGAAGCAATCTCCTCGACTTTTCGTATCGCTTCGTCGGTACAATATTCAGGGGAAAAGGGCATGGCCCACGCAGTGACTCTTCCGTTCAGCGCGCCGTTGAATTCCTCGATTACCCGCTCGGTTTCTCTAGCCGCGGTCGAGGCGTCTGTTACAGCCATTGAAAGCGGATTCTCCTTGTTCGCGAAGGATTTTCCGACAATGGCCCTGATTCCCGATTTCTCGATTGCACTGAGCATCTTGGGAAGGCTCTTCGCTGTGCCGGGATCAAGTATCGTAGTGCAGCCATTCCTCAAAAGTTCAGCCATTGCGAGCAGAGAAGTGTAGTATTCTTCGTCCGGGGTCATTGCTTTTTGCAACTGAAAGACAAGCTGCAGGTAGGCTTGCTGCGGCATATCGTCTGGAAATATTCCCCGAATTGGGTGGGAGTAGCTGATGTGCATGTGACAATTTATGAAGCCCGGCGTGACTACCGTGTCCTTTGCATCGATGATAAATTCGGCGGGTTCTCCTCGCAGGTCTTTGGCCTTGCCTACCTGTGCGATCCTCCCCTTGTCGTCTATTACGATTGAAGCGTCTTTGAGTAACCGCCTGTTCTTGTCCACTGTGACTATCCAAGAAGCATTCTCGATTTTTATCGAAGCAGCCATGAGTACTAAATTTCTCCCCAACCAAGAGACTTTGATAAGATAAAGAGGGTGTTGAAGTAGTATGCATCATTAGTTAAAGGACGGGAGCACATCTCTCGTAAAGATTGCCAGTTTTCCAACCGGGTCTAGTGATGCGAAGTGAACAATTGCCGATCTTACGCCAGCCTTCTGCACTTCTTCGAGTCTCTTCACAATATCCCCGGAGTTCCCGAAACTACCCCATCTCTCCAAGATTTCGGGCGTGAAGGTCGTGTTGTAGTACTTTGTAAGGAAGGCCTTTGCCTCTTCATAGCTCTTATCCCTGTTCGAGTCGACGTTCATGTAGAGATAGTTGCATGGCTCGATTTGCGCCCCGTCCCTGCCGTACTCCCTAGCGAATTCTAACACTTTCCTATGGCTCTGGGCGAGTTCACCGGCATTTACTATGTTGACGATCCATCCGTCTGCTAGCCGTGCCACTCTTCTGAGGCCGGACTCTGCGACGGAGCACGCTATCCAGATTGGGACTGAAGGCTTCTGCGCGGGCTTGAGCGGCATCCCCACCTTGTCAAGTTTGTAGTATCTTCCATTGTAAGAGACAGAGTCATCCGTTTCAAGTTTCCTTACAATTTCAATAATTTCTTCCATCCTGCGAACTCTAGAGTTGAATGAAACTCCGACCGAGTTGAATTCCTTTTCAAAGAGTTCACGAGTGTATCTGCCCCCTCCGATTCCCACTCCCCATAAGGTTCGTCCGCGGTCAAGAAGATCGAGCGTCGCAAGCGCATGAGCAATGGTGATGGGATTCCGGAGGGACGGAAGGTAAACTGCAGTCCCAAGTTTTACCCGCTTGGTTCTCATTGCTATCGCAGCCAACGTTGAGAGCGGCTCCAGTCTCGGCTTCGTAAGCACACTATCGCCAACCCAAACAGAATCATATCCGGCCGCTTCAATGCTCTCGGCCATCTCGATCACCCTCGATGTCTCAAACCCGTGGATGACCACTTCTCTGGTCGGAAGGAGTATACCTATCTTGAATCTCGGCATGTGGATTTTCGTCAGACCTTTTGCCCTAACTTTGAATCAGTTTTCTGCTCGATTTGGCTCAACTCATTTCGCGGTGTGGTTTTAGCATTCCAAGCTCTTGAAATCTTCTCGCTCGATGAAACAATTCCAAAATGATTTGCAACATTCCTCTCTGTTGCTTCCTGCAGTTTCGGATCGTATGTCGAAGTGCAGTCACCAACCAAGACTACATTAAAGTCACGCATGGCGCCCTCTCTTGCCGTCGATTCCACGCAAACATTTGTGGCTGTACCAGTAAGCAGAATCGTCTCTATTTTTTTTGCCTTTAATACTATCTCGAGATCTGTTCCAAGAAAGGCGTTGTAGCGGTGCTTGAAGATGACATAGTCCTCTTTTGCCGGAGTGAACTCCTCGTAATCCTCAAACCAATTTTCCCCTTCGGAGTTTTTCCTCGCGAGGCCGAGTTTTCCCGCACCAAATCGCTTCCATGAAGTGGTGTCTGTAAAGGTCGAATGCTGGTTACGTGTGTAAATAATCAAGACACCACTTTCCCTACTTGCTCTAATGAATTTGGCTAGCCTAGGTGCCATCGCTTGCACTGCATCTACGCTGAAACCAAGCTTGCAGAAGCCGTAATCTTTGCTACAGTAGTCCTTTTGCATATCAACGACGATGAGAGCAGTGTGGTCAGGATTCACCAGCTCCTCGAAGGACCACCCACCTCCTGATTCGAGCGAGGTCATAATTGCGACGACTCTCCGGCCACACCTCTATCTTTAAAATCTTCCAGCTTAGTGCGCAATCAGTGTGGAGTCAAACCTGACGTGCGACTTGGAGCTGCCCGTCCTTTATGACATGAGTTATGTGATCGACAGTTTCAAAATCGAGGGCAGGGAATCCCTTTGCAATCACGATGTCTGCTCTTTTGCCGACAGCGATAGTGCCTGCTTCCTTTTCGATGCCCATAATCTTTGCAGGATTGGAAGTGATCAATTTTAGCATGCTACCGAGTTTCACGCCACCTCGTTGCAATCTCTTGAATGCAGGAGAAATCACCTTGAGGAACTGTTCGGGCTGGATCCAAGATCCTGGCGGAAGGTCGACCCATGAAGCACCCGGGTGGAGAGGAATACAGCAGTCCGTCGCAAGAGAGACTTCTACACCGTGGCTGTATGCACTCCAGACTTCTTCAGGCGAACTGGGAGCTATCCCCGTGCCTGCAGCCGGCGTCATGACAAGGTTCGTCTTTCTAGATGAAATACGGTCGATTGCCTTCTCGTCTAAGCCATGGGCGTGATGGATTACATCACCACCGGCGTCGGCAAACAACTGCATGGATTCCGATCCCTCAATGTGGGCTCCAACGCGCGAGGCTGCTGCATGGAACAGATGGATGGCCTGCGCTAATCTCTCTCCCTCTAGTATCACTTTGCCCGATAGCGGGGCTTTATCCGCGGGAAGGTTTGCAACCGTTGCTGTCAGAAAGAGATTTTCACCAGGAAACTCGCTCAGTCTCGCAATTGCTGTTATCATTTCGTCGTTAATATCTTCGAGAGTGAGCGTTCTTCCCGGATAGATTGGCGAGACGACGGCCATCGGATCCGTTCCTATGACGGCCAGACCCCTTGCAATTTTGACATTCAGTGGAAGCTGCTTCGCGACCATGTCGTAGAAGGAAGGATACTCACGAATCACCGGGTGTCCTAGATTATGTTCTCCGATAGAGGTAACACCGGTAGACATAGCCTGAAGTGCGAAGGCACTTATTGCGAGTTCCTGACTTTTCCCAAAAGCATGGTAGATCGCCTCCGGAGCAAATTCAAGTAAGTGAGTGTGACAGTCGACAAAGCCTGGGAACAGGTTTGAACAATCGGCATCGATTACGCGTCTCGCTCGAGTAGGTCCGCCGCCTTTCCCTATAGAGTCTATACGGCCGTTACTTACAGAAAGGTAACCTCCCTCGATTATGCCTCCTTGTTCGTCGTCTTCGTTGGCAGTAAATATTCTCGCATTCCTTATGACGAGCTCCGGAACGTCCTGATTCAAGCGCTCCCTTTCACGAATCTGCATAATTCGTGCAAGTTGTAGTCATGTGTTATTATTAGTTCTTTAATGGGCTGGAAATGTTAAATGTGCCAAAGCCTAATGGGCTGGAAATGTTAAATAACTGAACGGAGTGGCGATGCAGCGGATAAATTGTTCGCAGACAGATGCAAGACGAAACAAGGAATATCTAGTGTTGCGGTAATCGCGATCATAGTCGTTATAATTGTAATTGTTGCAGGTGCATCTGCATACATGCTGTTGCAGGCGCCAAAGTCTAGCTCTAGCAGCTCGAGTAGCTCTACCACAACAACAAGCACATTCACGACCAGCAGTGGAAGCTCCACAACGATTACCACCATAGCCAGTTCTAATTCATCCTCATCCCTGAAAATAGCGTATATTGCGAGCGGTCCATGCAATGACTTGGGATACTACCAAGGTGGCTGCGTAGCTGTGAAAAACATGAGCAGTTTTGCCACGATAGGAATTGCAGATTCGGTGGCTGATGCAGATTATACCTCGGTTGCTCAACAATTTGTAAACCAAGGCTACAACATAATCTTCGGTCAGGGATTTGAAGCGATCGGTCCGTTCAGCCAACTTGCGCCTAAATATCCTAACACATTGTTTGCCTGCGCGTGCCTTCCACCATTGAACAGCAACAGCTCGAACTTCATCTACTATTATGCCGACAACAGCGGTGCCGCCTATCTAGGAGGGGTGCTGGCCGCTTACCTCACCAAGACAAACCACTTGGGATTCATATCCGGGCTCGGCATTCCCGCGGTTTGGGCCTATGAGAACGGATTCAGATTGGGTGCTTGGTCGGTAAACAAGTCTATCCAGATCAGCTCCGTTTTTACTCAGGACTTTAACGATCCCAGCAAGGCCTTCCAGGCAGCTTCTGGCCTAGTCCAACAAGGAGTGGACTTCATCTACGTCGGAGAAAGTCCCGGCGGGACAGGAGCATATCAGGAAGCTTCCCAAGCCCACATCTACGCAATGGGCAATGAGTTCGATCAAAACTCTCTGGCGAATCAGACAATCGTCACAAGCGCTGTTGCCATTTGGTATCCCGTCATGCACCAGATAGTGGTCGACTATCAGAATCACTCTTGGAAAAGTGGTTACGTGTGTGGCATAAGGCAGGGGTGTGCTGATATTGCTAGTTTCCATGGGCTCGTTCCTTCCTCGCTTGTAACAAAAGTGATGGGCGTCCGGCAAGGTATCCTCAATGGCACGATTACCGTGCCCTTGATAGACGACCACGAAGTCACTTCTCCGCCCTAGATGGATTCCCAACATGCCTTGACAAGCCACGAAGAGCGCCCAAATTATGCCGTTAGGATGCTCGGCATATCCAAACAGTTCGGACAGGTATTGGCTAATGATTGTGTCAACCTCGAAATCGAGCGAGGGACCATCCATGGTCTGCTCGGAGAAAATGGCGCCGGGAAAACGACACTCGCAAGCATTCTAGCGGGGCTTATTTCGCCCGACGCGGGCACGATTGAAATAAACGGAAAGGACGTCGTACTTAGTTCTCCCTCAGATGCTATCAAGAACGGTATCGGTATGGTCCATCAGCATTTCATGCTCGTAGAAACGATGAGTGTTGTTCAGAATATTGCCCTTGGGCTCAAACGTGAGAAATGGCCACTCCTTGATCTAAGCAAACTCTCTTCCGAAATCAAAGCTTTCGGCGAGAGAATTGGGTTGCCGGTTAATCCACGCGAGAGAGTCTCCAGCCTTTCCGTCGGATTGAAGCAACGCGCTGAGATCTTAAATGCCCTCTTCCGCGGTGCAGAGATTCTGATCTTGGACGAGCCGACCGCCGTCCTAACTTCAATAGAAGTTGAGCATCTCTTCTCCGCACTCAGACTGCTACGGGCTCAGAAGAAGTCAATCGTCTTGATTTCGCACAAGATGAGTGAGATACTTGCTATCACCGACGAAGTGACTGTGCTGAGGCGTGGTAAGACTGTTGGTTCCAAGATCACGAAGGAAACTTCTGGGACCGAGTTGACTGAAATGATGATTGGCGGCGGATCTCTGATAGAAGGGAGCAGAACTACAATCCCTTCATCGAAAGGCCTGATAGAGGTCGACCACCTCCACGTCAAGGATGATCGAGGAGTCCTGAAGATAGTCGACCTTAGCTTTCATATCGGCGGTGGTGAGATTTTAGGCATTGCCGGAGTTGACGGAAACGGGCAAAGGGAACTTGCCGATTGTCTGGCTGGCCTGAGAAAGGCAGCGAGCGGCACCATCAAACTCGAAAACCTCGACATAACAAACAGGGATGCATCAGCTATGCATAGAAAGGGAATCTCGTATATTCCTGATGATAGACTCGAAGCTGTGGTCCGCGATATGACCATCGCTGAGAATTTCATAATAAAGGACGTGGGGCGCGCGCCCTACTCCGACGGGAGGCTTCTGAGGCCGGGATCTATTAATAGACATGCAGGGGAGGTTGTTCAGGAATATTCCATCAGCGCGCTTCACACAAGACTGCCTGCATGGACCCTATCCGGGGGCAACATACAGAGGCTGCTGGTTGCTAGAGAGCTCAGAATGCATCCTAAATTCTTGATTGCCTGTCAGCCGACGAGAGGGCTTGATCTGTCGGCAACCAGATTTGTTCACCAGAACCTAAGGAATCTAGCAGACTCCGGTTCATCGCTGCTTCTAATATCCTCGGATCTCGATGAGTTGATGGAACTTTGCGACCGTATTATAGTAATTTTGAGTGGAAGGAAGACAGGCGAGTATAGTCGCCGCGAGTTCTCGCTGCGTGAGATTGGGCTCAAAATGACCGGCGCGGAGTCGCTCCTCGCTTGAACCTCCTCAACACAAATCTTCCTAGGGTTATCGGGGAAGCATTTTTCGCTCTCGGCTCGTTACTTTTCGCGTTTGCCGCCGGTGCCTTAATTCTTTATGCGGTTAGGATTGACCCTGCAAAAGCCTATTCGGTCTTCTTTTCGTCCTCGCTAGCCTCGTCGGCGGGAATAGTCGCAATTTTTGTGGCGGCTACGCCGCTGATAATCAATGGCCTGGGTATCTCGATCGCTTTCAAGGCGGGGATTTGGAATATCGGGGCGGAAGGTCAGATGCTAGCGGGAGCCGTTCTCGCTGCTGTCGGTGGCATCTACATCTCTCTGCCCTTTCCGTTACACGTCCTGCTTCTCATGATACTTGGATTGATTGGCGGCGCGGCTTGGGCTGCAATTCCGGCGATCCTGAAGGCGTTCTTAGGCGCAAACGAGATCGTCGTCACCCTGATGTTCAACTATATTATGATCCTGCTTACCCAGTACCTGCTCAGCGGTGTCCTGAATAGTGGGGGGATAGCCTACGCAGGTCAAAGGACAGTTCCGATTCAGGTGACAGCGCAATACCCTCCTCTCATCCCCGGAACCGCGCTCCACTTTGGAGTTCTCGTTGCGATTTTGCTTGTACCCGCTGTCTATTTTCTAATGTACAGAACCGTCTTCGGGTTTAGGCTGCGAGTCGTCGGCTCGAGTGAAAAGACCGCCAAGTACGCGGGGATCCGGATTCCGGTTCTGATAATAATGGCAATGCTCCTTAGCGGGGCATTTGCGGGCCTGGCAGGTATGGGCGAGGTATCAGGCGTACATTATGCCCTGCTTGTAGGTATCACTTCTGGATTAGGATACACTGCGGTCCTTGTCGCCGTACTCGGGCGCCTGCATCCGGTTGGCGTTTTCCTCGCAGCGATACTTTTTGGATGCCTCATAGTGGGCGGGCAAGGAATGCAGAACTTTGCAAATGTGCCGAGCTCGCTTGTGGTTTTCCTACAGGGGCTTATTGTTCTCATCGTACTTGCCACCGAAATAATCAGAGTATACGGCGCCAAGAGGATAGTGGCTAGCAGGGGGAAGGTATTCATTGCCAGAGCTTAGCTCCGCGATAGCATCCATCAATGCATTGGTATCAATCGTAGCCACGGCTGTAGTAGCATCGATGCCATTTCTTTTCCCATCAATAGGGGAATTATTTGCTGAGCTCTCTGGCGTAATCAACATCGGAATTGAGGGCATGATGGTGTTGTCGGCATTTACGGCCTACGCA
>JAJPHP010000008.1 GCA_021325255.1 Nitrososphaerota archaeon
ATTGAGACATATCAGAAACTGGATCAACGTCTTTTGGCTGCACCATCAGCCAATGTACAAATCTTTCATCCGGGCGATAGAATATGTGGTTAAGTAAACGGAGCACTATTGACCTCAGACAACGCTATATTCTTGATCTGACACTTTCTGGGCCAAACATCTAAACAACCACCGTGAGCTTGAAGATAACTTGTCCGAGTTGATTTTTAACTATCCCTCGGCGATATGATACAATGGCAGGAGCGCGACCACCTGGACATGGGGATGGTATCACAAAGGCTGCCTGATTCGCCCAGGACATCGAATGAGTTCTCACGGCCGAACCTTTTGGGGTCTAGAAAGCTCCTTTGCCATGTAATCCCTACATTTAATGAGAAGGAAAATATCGCCGAGCTCATAGAGAGGACTGAAAAAATCGTTCCGAATCTCCCCTTCGACCTTGTTTTAATATTCGTCGATGACAATAGCACAGACGGAACCTCCGACATCATAAAGTCCTACGCGAACAGGTTCCAGAACATACGACTGATCGAGAGGCCGCAGCCGTCAGGCCTCGGCTCCGCTTACATGGACGCATTTGCTTACTCTCTTTCCAATCTGCACGCTGATTATCTGGGAGAGATGGATGCAGACCTACAGCACCCCCCTGAGACTCTCGTCGATATGTGCACCAAGGCCTGCACGGACGAGGTTGACGTAGTACTTGCGTCAAGGTATGTCAAAGGAGGAGGTTCGGAAGGCTGGTCTCTAGGAAGGAGGCTCATCAGTCGGGGCGCAAATCTTCTTTCGAAAGTATTTTTGAGAGTGCCAGTTGCGGATTCGACCACTGGCTTCAGAGTGCTCTCTCAAAGAGTCGTTAGAGCGCTCTTGGAACACGACCTTTCGGCGAAGGGATATGCCTTCCAGGTCGAGAGCCTCTACGTCTACAAGAAGGTCACCGCAAAATTTGCTGAGGTTCCATACTCCTTCGGTACGAGAAAGGCCGGAAAGACAAAACTGGACTGGAAGGAAGTCTTCAGGTTTGCATCGGTTACTATCAGGACAGGCCTCTTTGGTGTGAAGAAGAAAAAAAGACGACAATAATGAAGGATCGGATTGATGAGGCAAGTGCGGCGAATATTGGCTCGGGGTTGCATACTGCTTCCTATCAAGCCGCTGATCGTAGAATGATCAATGACTAATCAGCGAAGAAATGAAGAAGGCGAACAAAAGTTAGTAGAAGGAACGGCGCGCTCCAACCATTCGCATAATCAGCTACCGGCAGCTCGCTCGATGACTTGCTGCTCTGCCTTTTGAGGCCTGCTGAACACTCCCTTGTAGTCAGAGATGGAACGGCCGCTTCCGCCCTTGTTCGCCTTTATTATCTCGGCCATAATTGAAAGAGCGATTTCCTCATAACTCTGAGCGCCGATGTCCAGCCCGATCGGGACGCGTATCTTTTTCAGATCCTCTTCCCTTGCGCCCTCGCTTTCCATCATCTGCTTGAACAACGCGCTCGCTCTATGGTAGCTGCTCACAAGCCCGATGTACGGGACGTCCAGTCCGACCACGCTCTTGAGCGAGGGCTCATCATACTTGTGCTTAGTCACTATTACGATCGACGAATTCTTGCCAAAGTTGATCTTTCTTACCGCCTCGTCGGGGAACTCTGGTATCACTCTGTCTGCGTCTGGATACATCTCCTGCGCCGCACCGGGATCAACGACAACGACGTTGTAGTTGAGCAACTTTGCCAACTTGACGAGGGGGCCCGCAATACTGCGCTCCCCGCCGCCTCCGAATACTATCAACTGATTCTTTGGAACAAAGGGCTCTATGTATATCTCCATCGAGCCGCCGCAGTTTGCCCCTATGCCTCCTTTTTCCTCTTCTTCAAGGAGAACGGACATTGTCCTCGATTTCCCATCCTTCATCGCGTCGAGAGCCTGCTCGACGACAACGCTCTCCGAGCATCCCCCGCCCAAGTTTCCGTGCAGGATAGAGCCATCCTGTGAAATCAGAATCTTAAAGCCGATCCTCCCCGTCGTGGATCCCTTGGTCTGGACAACCGTCGCCGTCGCAAAGTTCTCTCCCTTTGCAGAGAGCTCAGACATTCTTTGGATAAATTCTACAGAGCTCAAAATTTTCCGCTTCTTCTTGTATAGGCAATGTTCCTAGGGTTTACTGGAATAATTAGCTTTGCCTGTCTCCAAAGAGATGGCGGCCACTTAACGATAGCAATGGTTTGTGAGGCTCCCAAAAGCATGTTTCTCGTGCTCAACAACCATGTATATTGGAGGAAAATTCTGCAATGAATTCCTTAAGTGGACGGTATCCTCCAAAGAGAGGGAGGACCTGAGGACGAGGGTAGTATCCGGATCCAAACCCGGATTGAGAGATGCTACTTTTTAGCCCCTTTCTTGCTGGGTCTGTCTGGAGGTGGAATTGCATTGCCGGTACGGTCCACCGGAGCGCTGACTTCCGAGCGCTTTACTCCCTCGACTGTCTCCTTCCTTTTCCTTTCGGCATACGGATCTTCTTCGGTCATGGTTTATTCACGCCAGCTGAATCAAGAAAAGAGGGTATCTTCAAATCTATTCGCCTCTGTATCTTCCTTGCCACTCCGCATTCACTTCTTCAATTTCCACCAAATCGTGTTTATCGCAACTCATCACTTCATTCTTCTGTAAGTCGTTGTTCCCCTCAGATGGTAATCTTATCTTCTGATTATCTCTCAGGCTATCCTTCAGGAAATGAATTTCTTTCCGTATAATCAAAGCTGAGATATAGTAAAGAGGAAGGTGCTATACCCCTGACTGGACAATTCTCTTGATTGTCTCGTCCTTGTACTCCTGGTCGGCTTCGCGGGGGAAGTACGGATATATGCAAGGAAGAGTCACGCCGACTTCCCTGAATCGCGACACTAGGTCACGCAGCTCCGGAGTACCAGGGTTTGAGAGCGAGATTTGTTTCAGCGACTCTGGAATTGCAGGCTGTCGCTTATTTCCTTTGATCGATTCATGTGCGTGTTCAATTGCCTGAGCCACTCCGTCTCTTGCGAACATCTCGTGATACTGGCTTAACGAATTGTAGTTTGCAAACTCCTGTATCAATAGGCTATCAGCAGTCGTTTGATCCGTAGAATAGAACACCTTGATGTAACAGGCAAAATCCACCTCGGAATGCCCTTTCTCGAGCAAGCGAGTGATTATCCGACCGGCATAGTCCGCCGAGCAAAAATTCAGGAGAATTCCCCTCGAATGTCCGGCGACCCTCTCCGCTATTCGAGCTTTCAGAGTCGCGATGTAGGTTTCTGGCATCGTAGCCTGAGGATCGCCTGTTCTGCGACCAAACTCCGACCTTGTTTTCTCAAGTTTTGCAAGCATTGCATCGATTGTCCTTGCTGGGTCAGAGCCTGGAGCTCCGGTTCCAACTCCCAGCACAAACCTGTTTCCAGAGGTTGACTGCACTGTTTCAATCCGCCTGAGTAGGGTTGAATCATCGTGCTCAAGGAGACGAATGACGCCGCTTCCAATCTTCAACTTCTCTGTGACACCAAGCGCAGCCGCGGCTTTCGCGATTGATTCGTAGCCGCCTGGAATGTCGGGAATGAAGATGTTTGAAAATTGTAGACTCCCGATGCTCTCCACCATTTTTGCAATCCTGACAATGCTTGCCGGGGGATGTACCTGCGGTCTCAGAACCAAAGCTGTCCTGGTGCTCTTAGCCACTTACTAGATTTCACCTGAAGTTGAGCAGGCTATCGCCGGTAGAAAAGCAGTACTCTGTCAGGTGAAGAAAGTGAAGCATCTAGAGAAGAGAGGAAGCGGATGCATCGTCAAAGTGCAAGGAAATCGACTCGATCCTTGACAACGAGAATATCTAATAGATAGCACTTCTTAGATGGCCTCTTTTACAGCCACAAATGAGGTACAGGTCAGCGTTCTTTCTACACCCTTCACGTTTCTGATCCTATCTAGGACAAGCTCGCCAATCGCTTGTATAGACTCTCCTCTGGCTTTGACAATTATGTCCCAATCTCCAGATATGACGTGAACCTCATAGATGTCCGGAATCTCTGCGATCCTCATCGCCGCCTCTCTTTGCGAGATTCCTGACCCAGAGAGAAATGAAACTAGAATGAACGCAGTCACCGGTTTCCCGAGTTTGGAGTAATCCTGCTGTATTGTGAAGCGCTTGATAATTCCGTTGTTCACGAGACGCTTCACTCTCTCTTGGACGGTCGTCCTTGGCATCTGGAGCTCTCCTGCTATCTCCGATAGGCTCCTGCTGGAATCTCGTCTCAATTCTTGAAGGATTAGTTCGTCTTTTTCGTCTTCTAATGGCATGGCAGATAGACGGTAGGCGCTGTTATTTAAGAGCAATTAGTCGGCAAAAAGCCAATAATTCGATCAGATGGCTTATTACCGTGTTCATGGTAAGTCATTGCTGTTCGTGAGCTTTTAGGGGACTAGTCCAAGGGCAGGATGCCAGCCGGTCTCGCTGGAGATGGCGCTTGTTCGAGTCCGCCGTCCCCTACCATAGCTATTGGTAAATTCCACGCTTAGTGCAGTCCCCCACTGGTTTGCGCCATCAGTTGCCAACATGGGAGTTCGTTTCTCATCCACCCTAATCAATGATGCCAGCCAGGTATCTCAATCGACAGCGGAGCCTCAAAGTAGTCCTCAACGAGCTGGAGAACCGGAAGCAGGCCACAGACTGTGAATTAGCAAGGGCGACGGGCAACGCATGGGTAACCGTCAGACTGATTCTCTACATGCACAGGCCCGGCGGTTTCGTCAAGGTCGTCAAACACGATTATCAAAAGTTCAAGGATGTGGGCTCGATGCTGATCTAGGCCAGCGTATCCAAGTGTCAACCTCGGCGTTCAAAACATCCAGCTCAACGACCTCAACTTTGGTTTAGGCAATTTCGACACCTTCATGAAGTACAACCCGTACTGGTCGTGGCTCCAGCTCTCCAACGGTAGCCTGATTCAAGGAGTCCACGGTTTCAACGACACGACGGAGAATCCCAACTCCACAATCTTCCTGAATACAAAGTTCGGAACCGCAACACCCACGGCGATGCTCTGGACCGGATTCCAGACCCCCGAATTCGCCGATGGTTTGATGATCAAGCCCCTCCAGCCCTCAAGCGTGGAGGAGATCGACTATGTGTACAACTTCTTCGGTCACTCGCTCAGGATGGTTATGAACGAGAACGGTAAGATAATTGCGCCAGGAGGGAGGAGCGACACCTTCTCGTTCCAGTTCACCCCTATGGCAAAGACTCTGTGGACAGAGCCTAAAGCCCTGCTCTACGCTTTCCAGAATGATGCACTGACAAAGAGTGGAGTCGACATATCCATGCCGGGGTCCTGGGGTATCGACTCTTACGCCCTAGCAAGCTGGGGTGATAAGACTGGAAACTCAACTGTCACGAAATTTGCAAAGGCACTTTGGAACTCCGAATACCAGGATGTCATCCAGAGGCTTCACCCGTCGGCAACGACCTACAACCCGACATCGCAACCCGAGATTTACTACAGGTCGCTCTACTCCTTCGGGCTTGCAGGGCTAATCCTCTACCCAGAAAACTCGACAACACTCAACCTCGCCCAGCAGATCACCCTGTACGGCATAACTGACCAGCTTACGCCATACGGACTCCCCTTCGGTCTTGAGGAGGATGGGTGGGCTGTTGCAATGCTCTACCAGCTCTCCAACACTACACAGGTGCTCAACGGCGTGGGCCAGCCAGCAAACGTACTTGCGACTTACTCCAACGACATCTCGAGCATACTGCAGGGCTTCCAGTCAAACGACACCTACAACAAAGCCCAGACTTTATCCTCTTGGAACCTTACATCTTCATCGAACATCGACTACCTTCCGAGCATCTGGAACCTCAACTCAAGCGGGCTCCCAAATCCCGGAGTCTACTGCAACCACCCGAACATAGTCTTCAGGTGTGGAGAGTCTTCATTTGGGATACTCGCCGATGCTGGACTCTTTGGGTTGCCTAACTATTGGAACCAGCCATCGATGATGACCTCTTACTCCTTGATCCACCTCGCCACCGACAACCAGCCTACTGGCCTCGCCGTTGATGTGCGCTACGCCGATAACTCGGGCAATTCTAACACCGAGACTGATCCCGTGTGTGTGCTGGGGCTTCTGGCGTGGGAGAATGCAATGGCGAAGGAATCCCTGGGCGGAGCCTACCTGTCCAGCCTGCAGGGTGCCGAGATCACTTCAATCACCCAGCTCCCCTCCTACAACACCTACTACTCTGCATTTGTGATCAGTCTGAACCTCCCGCCCGGCAAGACTGCAAACATGACTTTCAACGTGGGAACTAACGGCCCGCCGGACATCGTGACCGACAACTCAAGCCCAGTGGCTTATACCTACAACTCGACGACCGGTGATGTGATACTGAAGAACGTAGCGTCAACCATTGCAATCGGCTGGAAGCTCAGCGGCGGGCAGGGACAACAGCAGACCACTCAGACCACGACTAGTACGAATACTACTATGGAGTTAGGAACAAACCTGAACTTTTCCAATCTTGTCATCTACCTGACGCCGGGAAACACGACACTGCTGACAGTTGTCGTCTACAACTCACAGTCGAACACGCAACTGCTCATAAACAGCATCGATGTGTCGCAGAACGGGGTGATTCAGGTAAACGTAGTATCGGCCAATCACTTTACGGTGAACCCATTCTTGCAGGGTAGCCTGCAGATCAGGGACACGGTACCAGCCTCAACACCCCTTGGCAGTTACAGCAACACCGTGAGCGTAGGCTATCAAGAGGGGAATTTCTTCTTTTCCACTGCGAGTTTCACGATTACCACTGTCGTCGTCAATACCATTCCCTCAACGACCACGAGTTTGGCGCACAGCCCGCCTCCGTTCCGCATCGACCCCTATCTGATAGCGATACTCGTCGTAATAGTTCTGATAGCAGTCGGCGTGGTGGCTTGGATCAGAAGAAATAGTTAGAAAGAAAAAGAGGGAAAAGCACCAAATGTTCTTTGGTGCTAATCTGCTGAGTACACTCTGAGACTATGGCGGTGGCATTGTGTAGGAGCAGGTGTAGGTCACGGAGACCGGAATCCCGCTGTCCGTTTCAACCCAAGTGTATGCCGTGTATGTTCCACTGGGTGTCAGGTTGTTGCCCCATGAGAAAGTCACCGAGTTCTGCGGAGCGACTGCGTTTCCATACCCTGCACCCATGATGTCCACTGTCTGCCCGAGGCTGTTTTGTATCGTGGACAGGAAAAGTGGCTTGATTGCGCTACACCCGAGGTACTTAGCCGTCACCTGAATGCCTCCGATCCCTCCCCCCATGTTGACCTCGGTCGGGCCACGGGTGATGTTGATCGTCTGATCTTGCAGTGGCGGGATGCAGTAGACTAGTCTTGCGTTGACGACCTTGTTAGGCGTTGGGATTCCGTAGATCGATGCGCTGACGAGCCACCAGCCCTGTGGGGATCCGTATGAGCCAGGCGGTGCGGTTTGGGTGTTCATCGAGATACCAATAGAGTAGGTCGCAGCGGACTCTAGCAACCCCATCGGAAACGTGAACTGCTGTATGCTGTCCACTGAGCTCCCAGTGAAGGTGTGCGAGGCCCACGCCGAGTTGTTGAAGTAGACTGTGAGCGTCCTGTTCGCTACATCACCCTCGTCGATTGCTACGACAGTCATGTTCATGAACTGACTCGGGTAGATCCCGTTGAAAGTCCCTCGTACAGGGGCCACCCATGAAACGCCGAATCGCAAATCGCGACCTACTTTGAAACTGCTGGGTATCATTCCCCTGTGGTCAAGAAGGTCCCGAGTTACTATTATGCTGTCATTGCGACAGGACGTGCACCCTTCAAGTAGCACTTTTTCCAGCTTGACATATCCCGAAACTGTACGGGATGCACCTTAAGTCCATGCCCTGGTCGCAACCTCTCATGCGACCTCACAGTAGCACCAGATACCGTTGCGCGTTAAGTCGGATGTCAACTCTTACTATCATAGTTGCAGTCATAGTTGTCCTTGTTGTTGCAAGCGTCGGGTTCATCTACCTCCAGAATAATGCATCGACTTCAACTATCCAGTCAACACCAACAACGACTACTACTGCTGGCGCGTCCCAGCAATACGTAACGCTTGGCCTTTCAATCCCTGTTAGCTTTCCGGTTGGTCAAGATGCACAGGATGCAGCGAACATGGCTGTGTCCGAAATCAACGCCCAAGGAGGCGTCTTGATGAACAACACGCACTTCCAGTTGAAGACGGTCACCGAAGATACAGATGAGATGGACTGGACCATCCCCGTTGATCAGGGAGTGGCAGCTCTACAGAAACTTATGACGGTGGACGGAGCCGACGTCGTCCTTGGTGGCGTTAGGACGGATGTAGTAGTCGCGCAGGCGGCACACCTCTCGCAGTATCAGAAGGTGTTTGTGGACGTGGAATCCAACGAGCCACTGGTGGAGGCGCAGGTACTACAAAACTATTCCGCTTACAAGTACTACTTCCACACTTTCGTGAACGGGTCCGCTATAGGACCTTCTCTCGTAAAGTTCCCGATTGCTCTAAAAAATTACGCACAGAACCATGCGGGATTCGGGAACATCACTAACGTCGCTATGCTTGGAGAGAATGCTCTTTGGACGGTGGGTCCAATGGGCAGACCAGCGGGAAACTCTTCATTCGCAAATGGTCTCAGGCATTCGGGATTTAACATAGCCTACGCGAGCCTCTTTCCACTGAACACGCAGGACTTTTCAGCGTACCTGAACCAAATAGCGGCCGCGAAGGTCGGACTGATCATACTTTTCTTCTCCGGTAGCGATGGGGTTTCGTTCGCTCAGCAATGGAGCAATTACAACTGGCCAGGCGGGGTGAGGCCCGTGGTTTTCGGGCCGGGACTCACTGGGGGCTTTTCTCAGTTCTGGCAGCAATCAAACGGAGCGGCCCAAGGCATGATTCCCTGGCCTTCCACTGTTAACGTCTCCCTTACATCGAAGACGGTCCCATTCGTCGACAAATTCTATTCGCAGTACGGGCATACACCGAACACGATGGCGGTCGACATGTACGACTCGATATACCTTGTGACACAGGCGATGTCAAATGCCAACACGTGGCAAGCCTCGAAGTTGATTCCCGCAATGGAGAACATTACCTACACCGGTGTGATGGGTACTATCCATTTCACAAGGTCGCACGGGATCAACCTCCCGCAGATTCCACTCTATGAGACGTTCGGCCAATGGCAGAACGGGCAGCTCGTTCCAATCTGGAACTCAACCTCGCCTGCGGTGAGTTCAAAGATGATCCCACCGTGATAGAGAGCCTAGGCGAGGGTGTTTGTGTATGCGCACGCTGTAGCAAGGGCTCCTGATGCGTGCTTCCACTAGTCGCACTCCATTCTCAGCCGGCATTGCACAACCTCCTCGCGCAGGCCGAACTTGAGTTGTCCAGAAGGAACATAAACGCGTGAATTGGGGAAAGGGCGGGGCAAAAGTGGCGTCCTAAAAAGGGAGATACAGGAGTACTCGAAAGTAACTTGGATCTTCTACCGCTGCTTGTCATAGGCGGGGTTCTCGGGGTAATATACACGCTGCTCTCGGAGGGATTCAGTCTCATCTACGGAGTGGGGGGAATACTCAATGGTGCCTACGGGGCACTTTACATGCTCACTGATTATATCATCTTCGCGATCTTCATTGTTTGGAAGGTTCCGGTCTTAGCAGCGATTAGCCTCTCGCTCCTTGCAATATTCTTTATCGCGCTTCTCATTCAGAAGTACGTTGTAGCCAGGGGCAAGTCGCAGCTTGATGTGCTCTTCCTTACTCTGGCTTTGGCGTTTGTTGTGCAGTACGGTGTACAGTACCTCCAATGCAGCTCGGCGTTCAGCGGGAACTGCGCTTATCCCGCATTCGTGCCAATCTTCGTGAAGGGTTCGTCGACGATTCTAGGTGTCTCGGTAAACAACCAGCAACTCGCAGCGGACGTCGTCGCAATATTCTTTCTGACCGGGTTGTGGCTTTTCCTAAGCAGGACTAGATATGGGTCTGCGATCAGGGCGGTATCACAGGACAAGGATGCCGCTGAGCTCACAGGAATAAACACAGAACGTACACAAATGCTAACGGCTGGAATAGGCGCGCTAATGGCCGGGGTCTCCAGCGCGTTTCTTGGCTCCTATCAGTCTGTCGACCCTACCATAGGATGGAGCATCATCACTCTAGCCTTCGCGATAGTGATCTTGGGAGGGCTGGGGAGCCTAAAGGGGGCATTGCTCGCTTCATTCATCCTAGCGTTTGCGCAGACCTTCGTACTCCTCTTCGTCAACACACTGCTGTCTGATTTTGTCTCGCTCTCAATTCTGATTCTCGTCCTACTTATTCGCCCCCAAGGGATCTTCGGGAGGGAGGTCGTTTCCTGATGGAAGAAGAGGAGAAGGGGAAGGCGAAGAAAGAGGAAGAGAAAGCAACTGCCCCCGGCCAGAATAGAACGTTTGGAACCGAAGAACGTTCAGCAGACGTGGGGGCGAGATTTGGCCTCCTAGGAAAGGTCAGTTTCAGGACTGCGAGATTTTATCTTATCGGAGTATGCGTAATCATGTTTGCTCTGGCGCCCGTGATCACAAGGAACTCCTACTACCTCGGTACTCTCTCGACAATCGCATTATACGGGGTACTCGCGATGTCCTGGGATATCTTGTCCGGCTACACTGGATACCTGAACTTTGGGATAGCATTCTCATTTGGAGTCGGAGGTTACGCCGCGGCGCTGGTTGGTGTGCACACTGCCCTTCCGCCATCTATGGGTATTTTTTTAGGCGGGCTGGCCTCGGTTCTCTTCGGGTTCATCGTAGGTGCTCCAAGCCTGAGGCTCAGGGGCCACTTTTTCATACTCGTCACTCTCCTAGTTCCGCTCGCAACGGCCGCCCTTCTCCAAGTCCTGCTCGTGGACGGGAGTATCTTCGGAGTGAACCAAATTGTCACGAACCAAGCATACACCTATGAGGCCTCAGTCGCCGTATTCGCACTTACGGGAGTGGTACTGTACGTGGTCTCCAACTCCAACATCGGGCTGATATTTAGGGCGATTCGTGAGAATGAGATAGCCGCGGAAGCTTCGGGAATTCACACCGGGTCGTACAAAATACTCGCATTTTCCATTTCCGGCTTCTTCGCCGGAATGGCTGGCGCGTTATATGTGTATGCTAACGGCGTCGCGTCACCAACCATGTTCGGCATCCTCCTCTCGGCCCCGCCCGTGTTCATGGCGGCGCTTGGCGGGATGGGGACAATTGCGGGCCCGATCCTCGGCGCGTTCCTCCTTGAAGGGTCGCTCGACTTCTTCAGGATAAATATAATCTCGGATGCGCGGCTACTCATTGCGGCCGTTTTACTCTTTGTTGTTCTACTTTTCTTCCCAGAGGGCATTTGGGGCGCTGTGAGCAGCTGGGGACAACGGCGAAGGAGGCACAAGAAATCGTGAAATGAAGGAGCAACAGCAGCGGGAGGAGGAAGAAGAGGAAGAAATACAAAAGAACGTCCTCGTGGAGCTAAAGGATGTTACGAAACGGTTTGGGGGCCTAGCTGCAGTCAATGCGGTATCGTTCTCCATTGCCCGCGGCGAGCGCGTCGGCCTCATCGGCCCTAACGGCGCGGGTAAGACAACTCTCTTCAACCTAATCACTGGTTTTGCTCGACCCGATTCGGGGGCAATCTTCTTCGAGGGTAGGAACATAACCAAGATGAGCACCTCCGACGTTGTCAACCTTGGAATTGCTCGAACCTTCCAGATAGTGAGGCCCTTCACGAGAATCTCAGTCTACGAGAACGTCCTAATCCCCTCGCTCTCTCCTAACGCAAGAAGGGCTTCTGGGGGAAAGGCGCCTGACGAGATAGCCATGGGTGCGCTACGACTGACCGACCTCATCGATAAAATGAAGTTCAAAGCTTCGGAACTGACGCACGGAGAGTTGAAGAGGCTGGAGCTTGCGAGAGCAATTGCAACAAAGCCCAGACTGCTGCTTCTCGATGAGCCTTTTGGCGGGCTCGGGTCGAATGAGATCGGGCCAGCGACGGACCTCATTCAGAGCCTACCCTCGCTCGGTATTACCCTTCTGATGATAGAGCACAGGATGAAGGAGCTCATGAAGAACGTGGGTAGAATCATCGCAATGGATCAGGGTTCTCTGATAGCTTCTGGAACTCCCGAACAGGTGGTGAGAAATGAGAGGCTGATCGAAGCATACCTTGGGAAAAGACTGGATCGGGTAGAGTGAAGGAAGGTATTGCTCAAAGTTAGAGGTCTGCGGGCCTCATACGGGCTCGCGCAGGTGCTTTTCGGAATCAATCTCGAAGTTAGTGAAAGGGTAATCACTGCGATAATTGGCCCCAACGGAGCCGGAAAGACGACACTCTTGAGTACGATCTCCGGATTGCGCAAGCATTCGGCGGGCGAGATCACCTTCTCTGGAGAGCGCATCGAGAGGCTACCTACAAGGGAGAGAGTGAAGCGCGGTCTCATCTTGTGTCCTGAGAGGAGGAGGATCTTCCCTAACCTACGGGTCTCAGACAATCTCGCTCTCGGCGCTTTCCTCAGGAAGGATCGGGCAAAGGTGAGGGAGGACTTGGAAAGGGTCTTCGAGCTGTTTCCAGTCCTTAAGGATCGAAGTGCTCAGCTTGCGGGTACTCTCTCCGGAGGTGAACAGCAAATGGTTGCAATTGGAAGGGCACTTATGTCATCGCCAAAGCTCCTGATGCTCGACGAGCCATCAGTGGGACTTTCACCTGCAATGAGGGCAAAGATCTTCGATGCAGCTGGTAGGATAAGGGACACTTCTGACACCACCATCCTGATAGTAGAGCAGGACGCGGCCGACGCGCTAGAGATTGCCGATAGGGTGAGCGTCCTCGAGAGCGGTGAAATTACACTCGAAGGCTCAGCCACTGATGTCAGACGCAATCCGCATGTGAGAGAGGCTTTTCTGGGTCTGTGAGGTCTCACGATGGCCGACATTATAATTAAGAAGGCGGAGCGGGTCGTGTGTTCTGCCGCCCCAAGGAGGATCCTAAAGGATGCAACTGTTGTCATTTCAGATGGAAGGATAGAAGACGTTATAGAAGGTCGTAGTGTGGGAATCGGTGCCGATGCGATAATAGACGGGCGGGGGAGACTCGTCACACCCGGCCTCATAAACGCGCACGTCCACGTAGAGGAGACGTTGGGGATGGGGATGGTCCCCGAAACGGTCAGGCACATCCCCTGGTTTGAAAGATGGATACTGCCCTACTACGATGCGCTCACTGAGACCGACGCATACTACAGCGCATTCCTCTCGCAATTGCTGATGCTAAGATGCGGGATCACATGCTATGCAGACTCTGCCAACTTGTACCCAGAGAGTTCGGCACGCGCCGCCTCCGAATCTGGAATTAGGGCATTTGTCGCGCGGTGGACCTGCGACATCGGGAAGTACAGGCCTTCTCCAATTAATCGCTGCCTGAGTGAGTCCGAGAAACTGCTGAAAAAGTACTCCAAGGGCAGGGTGAGGGCCCTCGCCGCAGTGATAGGCCTCAACCAGTGCTCCAACGAGTTATACCTGTCCATAAAGGAACTCGCCGACAAATACGATGTCGTCGCATTGTCCCACGAGTCATCCGGGCACGAAGACGTTCTCAGAAGCATCAAAAGACTCGGCATGAGGCCCATCGAGAATCTTGAAAAGATAGGGTTCCTCTCCTCAAGGACGTTACTCTCACACCTGACCGACGTAAGTGAAAGAGAGGTCGGAATGCTAATGAGGAGCGGGACGAAGGTCTCCCTATGTCCGTCCTCTGAACTAAAGAAGGGGAAGGGGCTTTTCCAATACGGAAAGTTGCCTCTTATGATCCGTTCAGGATTGAAATTCTGCCTTGGCACCGATACTGCAAACTCTTCAAATCACCTAAATGTCCTACGGAGCATCTACCTGCTCGCACTCCTGGCAAAGGATCATGCAATGGATCCTGCCGTAATGAACGCACAAAGAGCTCTCGGGATCATCACAAATGAAGGAGGTGAGTGTCTTGGTCTTGAAGAGGGGCACGGAACTATCGAAAAGGGCAGGACTGCTGACGTGGCTGTCTTTGATCTGGACGAGCTGGAGTGGTCCACGACACAGCACGATGCGATTCAATGGCTGATTTATGGAGGCACGCCGTCGGCGTACGCGACCATTGTGGATGGAAGAGTTGCCTACGCGGGAGGGCGGTTTGCAGTCCGACACTTTAATTCATTAGTCAAGCAATTTGCGTTGAGAGCCGCAGGAATCAAAAATGCACTTGCGGCGGATAGTACGCGAGAGCAGCCTGAGGGACTTTCCGCAACCAAAAGTTGACACTAGCCCTCTGCATTCGATAAGTGTTATTTCCCTCCCGACATTTAGATTCGCACTTCTTTTTTGAGAAGACTAGAACCAATGGTGCATCCGATACTTCTCAAACGGGGCTCTCTGCATGTAGAAGGTGCGGCGCGGCTCATGGTAACTGATCTCCGGGTGGGGCTTTGAATACCAGTTCCCTTTCACGAATGCCGCCCTGGCGCCTCCGGTCATGAGGAAGCAAGCTCCACCGCCATCGTACATCTTCCTCGCTCCTCTGCCCTTTATCTCGACAGCTATGTTGTGCGCCACAGCCTCGGCCCGCCCATGCGCAAAGACACCGGCCTTTGGCAAGAAAGGCACGAAGCCGGAAGGAGTTGGAACAGAAGTGTTATCTCCGATCGCATACACGTTGTCTAACCTGGTCTGCATTGTTGCGGGGTCCACGGGAATCCACCCGGTTTGATCTACGAGACCTGCCTCAGCTACAGGTTTAGGGCATACGTGAGGCGGGACTGCGAACAAGAGATCAAAGGGAATTATCATCGATCCATCGTCGTAAATCGCCTCGCCAGGCCTTACCTCGGTAAGCTTAACCTTGAAATTAGAAACTATTCCTCTCGACTTCATGAATTCAAGCGCGGAGTTGCCAATTTCCGGGCCGGCTGAGGGAAGCGGGAGACCTTCGGGCGTAAAGAAACGAATCTTGGTCTTATCTCCGAGTCCCTTCTTCTCCTTGAAGTGATGATCGAGCAGAAGAGCTGTTTCATAAGGAGCTGCTGGACACTTGAACGGGATCCGTGGCACGCCAATTGCAGTGTTGCCGCCGGAGAAACCTTCGATTGCGGTCGTGGACTTTTCAGCGGGCTCTAGGTCATACATGTGGTGAGAGTACTCTTTCAAACAGGGGATCAGATCTGATGCATACTCTGCTCCCAAAGCTATGATCAGATAGTCGAAAGAGAATTGATCATTTTCTAGTCCTGACGAGATTCTTCGCAACGTCTATGGATATGATCCCATCATTTACTACATCGATACCTTTGTCTCCAAGGGCGGAGAGATCTCTTTCAGTCTGTTCCGGCCTTCCCTCCCGAGCATGAGCCACGGGTACGAGTGTGGAAACTGGAAATTCTTCTTTCGCTCGATGAGGGTTACCTTTACCGGCGCGCCGAGCTCTTTCCTTAGCGAATTTGAGGGTACCAAGCCCCCGATTCCACCCCCAAGCACAAGGACTGTCCTGTCCGCCATGACAGATTTTCCCCCTCTCGCCGCGTGTGTGATCCGACGTAGTGTGGATATTTAGTGATGTGCCTCGATCTCAAGAACGGTCGTAACTCAGGCCTCCACTTCGCTGGTCAGCTTGCTTTGAAAAATACCCGCCCTGCAGCCACCTCGCTAGAAAGCCAATCCAAAAATCCCAAAATTTTGTAGCACGGCTCCAAAGGAACCAAATCAGGGTACCACACTCCTCCATGAGCGCCATCCGAGAAAGAGAACGACCGCACTCTTCGATTGCTACAGTTCTCGCAGAAGCTCAAGGAGCACAAAGGGGGCAACTTGGAAACTGAGCAAAACCAATTGGTCCGGGTAGAAGGAGGCTGTCGTTCACTTTTTTTTGTAAATGCGCATGTAGATACCTTACATGGATGCGTTTGTCCATTACTTTCGTAAGTACAGTTCCCAGACCTGTAGTATTCACAATGCAACCTAACGGTATCAAAACTCGTGCGCAGTAGGCCGAGGCTGATCCTCGGCTCAAACCTCCATCTGTTCTGCGTTTCGTCAAACATTTGATCGGAGATTATTTGTTTGAACTCGGCCGCATGGTCAAGCATATCGTACGTCAGCTCACCCTTCAAGCCGGAAGTGTGCTTTGAAATATATCCGAAAGTGTCAGTAATGTATTTCGCCGGACATAAAATCGACCATGAGTACGCATTGTCCGTCCTCCACTCGGCCGTCGTAAAGGGGAGGGAAAGCGTGCATGCTCTAACTTTCACAAAATCAGTCATCCCTTTTGGCGCATAAGAAAATAGGAAAGTGGCGTCTGGATTTCGCGTTCGACGACAATTTTGCTTAACTCTAACACTATATCGCTCCACGTAGCGCCTCACGTGATTATTGTAATGGTACCGCGCATTGAACGGATCGAGCCCCGTTGACAATGCAAAGTTAAATTGAGGATGAATGCATTAACTGTAGGCGTTGAATCAAGAGGACATCTTTAGCGTCCATCAAAGGAGAAGTACGAGCGCTCTGCAACTTTGGTACAGCAAGTGTCTTTTGGAAAGGAAGCGTTTTCTCAATCGAATCCCAATCGATTTTCCAGGCTCCTCTGCGAATGTCGTAATAGTTGAGATTTACCGAGACCTGCGTGTACCAATTCAATCTTTCGAGCTCATGTGTTTCTGTGTAATTCATTGAGACAAGTCGGTCAAGGATCCTTTGCAAACGGTGTTCCTCGTATGTTTGTATCAATGCGAGAGCAAATATTCGACCAACTGGAAGAACTTTCGCACCATAACTGGTGCTCGCTTCCTTTTTGAGTAAACCGATGATAGTTCAGGATCCACATGTTTTGGAATATTTGCATTCAGTTTCCACCTCTCGGGCCCCATGAGCTCGAAATTCAACTCGACATCGTAGGTGAGCCCGCGCGAGGGCAATTCATGCCAGACTTGGTACCGAGTCGTCTCGACGCTGAGGCCTGCGCGCTTGACTAACGCACTTACGTTCTCAACACCGTAGGCACTAATCGCATCGAGCAGTGCTCTTCCAGATTGTTGATTCGATTCCAAATCGTACTCAATTTGGTAAATTCTTATTGAATTCCTCTCGAAATAAATCACTATAAAATTGGAACCCCGAACCTATTGGGAAAAATGATAATCCATTCGTTGCATTTTTTGCCCCCAAAGGCGGCCTCTGATGCTCGCTGACTGACTTTAAGCGTCATTTGCACTTGTCTTTGCTTCTCCAGACACTTTCGATTATTGGGTGCTTGTTTTTGATATCTGCTCGTCAGGTCGGCCAAATCACCCTGAATTGGCGTTCGGAACTATGCTACTCTTATCCTGCAAGCTATCGCGATATCGATATACAGAGTCACGAAACAAGGTGATGGCTAGAAGTGATTGCTTCAGATAAGGAAGAGCAGTCATTTCCTCGACCTTCTTGGCGAGTCTGCTTTCTGTGTTTCTTCATCAAGGTCGTCACAGTGACCGTGGTTTGGCTTTTCTAGAGAGGTGACCGTGGCATTGGGAGAGGTTGCATGTGCGACCGTCGTATGGCGGACCTGCGGGTTTGTCACAGTAATTGTTGTCGTGGGTACTGATCGAGTTGCGGTCGTGCACGCGTAGAATGTGCAAGTCGAAGAAGAGTGAAAGCTCATAATATCCCAAGAATCTCGCGCTGACAATTAAAACCGCCACGGCGCTGTACCCCACATTCATGAGTATCAATTAGGCGAAGGCGTGCGTGGGAAGCGCCACGATTGCCATGAGCAGTAGCAGCAACAGTAAGAGGCGAGGCAATTTGCTAATAGAAAAATGTCTGACATGTCAGACAAAAACAGTTTTTTCTCTTGGTCGACGTTGAGGACACGTTACCTGATGGCCCTCCTGGGCCTTGCCATCATATTGCTGTTGTCAAGCGTGATCCCGTACTCCTCTGGGGATACGACTCCTCCGCTGTGTTGCCAGCTTACAGTTTCTTCCTCTTCTACGAACACTACAACATCAACATATTCGTCAACATCTGTCATCACCGGACTGCCTCCGATCGTTGACAACGTAACCGTTCATGTTCCGACAGGGGTGAGGGATGCCTCAACTACCTTGCTCATCGACAACAGCTTCGGGCTCTCCACGGTTAATCTGAATGGAGTCCTCTTCTCTCCAGACTCCTATGGGATGCAGGTCGCACTCAACCCGAGTCCGCCCTTCGCAGTTCCACAGGGAGTGAAACAGTATCTCACACTGATCGTGGTCCTGCCACCAAGCATGACAAACGGCACCTACGACCTCCTCGGATTTGCACACTTTGACAACGGCGCAGTGCCCTTCACAGTGACGGTGGTCGTTGGCTCGGCTACTGGCTCCGTAGCAGGTCAGCCGGTTCCGTTCTCTGCCACCACTATTGGACTCATCGCTCTCCTAGTGATCATTAGCTGCGCAGGCGCATACGCATACGTGAAGGAGCAACGAGGTTAAAGTATGGACCAGTGGGGGGAATTGGGCGCAGGAATCGATTTTCGCTGAGCGTGAACTTATAAGTGTCAGCCGTCCGCTACCATCACTCTTTTCTTTTGGCAGTGCCCCTCTTCTCGACCCTTATTTGAAAGGCGTCCGTAGCACCTATTTCTTGGATTCGCTCTTTCTTGTAGCTGAAATAATTGAGAGAACGTCTCTGTCGTTGAGGTGGTAATCTGCCGGCAGCCTCAGACCCGATCGTGCATCAACTGCATAGAGCAAACCCTTTGCCAGTTCAGAGTGGACTGACATTGCAAGATCGACGACGGTCGAACCGCTCTGCAGTAGAAATACGTCAGGAAGCACGTTTCCAGCCCTGTCGGAAAACTTTGTCGCGTCGGAGACCGGGTAAACAGCATTCATCCTGAGAAGTTTGAAAACCGCAACATTTAGGGCGAATTGTACACCAGTTCGCAGATATTCTCCCAATATCGCAGTATTGATGTGCGAGAGCGCCCAACTCTGTTTCTCGGTAAGGTTCGCTCCCTTGACAATGTCGAACCTCTCCTCGCCTGGAAAGTACTTGATCGCACCGCTCTGCTCAGCACGCCTGAGAGTAAGTTCGGACTCTGCACTACACGGGACCACGATCATATCGCGATAATTCTCTCTTATCTTGGCAAAGTTCTTCGCAGACTCGGGGACGTCCATCTTGTTGGCGACTATCAGCGTCGGCTTCGATATCTCCTTGAGGGACCAGGCGAACTCCCTCTTGTTGTCTTCGGTCCACCTGTCGACGTCTTCTCCGACGAGACCCTTGCGACGAAGTGCCTCGGTTACGTGCGCCCGTTGGACGCCGATTCCATGCATGAGTTCGCTTACTTCGGCGGCGAAATCTGCGTTGGGGGAACTTCGCATGGAGCGAACTATTCGCTCGTAACTATTCTCGAAAAGTTTGAGGTACCACATGGCGAGCTCTTCTTCAATATCGGCTATGTCGGCTACTGGGTCTCCCGCTCCTGGACTTGCGATCTTACCATCGACATCTATGCTTCCTGAGGCATCAACAACGTGAAGCAGTACGTCGGATTGAGCCGCGACGGAGAGGAATTGGTTTCCCAGCCCTCTTCCCTCCCATGCTCCCTTTATCAGCCCAGGAAGGTCGATGATTTCGACTGGGATGTGTCTCCATCCATCGAGGCAGAGGGAGTTTCTAGGGTTGTCAGATTTGAGCCCCAGTTCCCTGTGGACGCAGAGAGTTGTTGCATGACCTGCTCCGGAGTTCGGGGACTTTGTCGTAAATGGATAGTTGCTCATCTCCATGCTCTGTGAGGTAGCGGCATTGAAGAAAGTAGTCTTACCCGTGTTCGTTTTCCCAATCAAACCGATTCTAACTGGCGGCATTTCCCTGGCGATTACACACATCCTCTCTTTGAAACTAGAAAAAGGCTGGCTGATAGCCCAGTATGCCTTCCATGATGGACTTCAACCTTTCGTAGCATTTTCATCCAGATGTTGAATACAAAGCAAATCCAATTTTTTGCCATCAATTTTTTAAGAAAGGCCAAAGTTGCTAGTGCGGTCGGAGAGAACTACGAGAGGAAAGAGAGGAGAGGGCCGCGATAAACCCTTATGACCTTTCTTTTCCTGCTCCCAAATTACGTTGCAGTTTGGCTAAAGAAGGGCGCGTCCGGAGTTGAACACTCTGCGGAACTTGTATGAAACGAACAAGAATTTTTGATTACTTTAAGGATAAGGCGGTAATTCGCATTCGATTTGGCAAGAGGGGTAGTCGAGGAGACAAGCAAGTCTGGCATAACGATTTCAAAGAAAAATGGAATCGTTGTCAAGACTCCTTCCTTCAGCATTGCTTTGGATCCAAAGAGTGCCTCCACCTGTGAGTATACCTTCGTCTCCCACGCACACATTGACCACGTCCACTCGCCAAATGGCAAATCAAAAATAATTGCCAGCAAGGAGACCGCAACCCTCGCTAAGGCTCGCGGATACAATCTGGGAGAGACTATCGAATCGGCGCCTGGTATGGAACTACTTGACGCGGGGCACATACTCGGTTCGAGAGCCATACTAATTGAGGACAGTGTGCTTTACACTGGAGACTTTTCCAAGCGCGACAGGGGATTCCTCAAGGGTCTCGGCGGCATAAAATGCGACACCCTCATAATGGAAACAACTTACGGCAAGCCGCACTATAGATTCAGGGAGACTGCGGAGATAGTGGCTCAAGTCAGCAGAGTGATTGCTGAGTGCTTCCATCAGTGCAGGCCCGTAGTACTCACCGGGTATCCCCTAGGGAAGGCTCAGCTCCTATCGTTCCTATTCCATAACTGGGATCCGGTATTCGTCCACGAGTCTGTTCACAAGATGAATGCGGCACACATAGACCTCGGCGTGGGCCTTCGAGAATACGTACCGTGCAAAGTGGGAGCTGGCGACGCGATCAAGCCGACGGATTCTTCGGATATTTTGTGCAAACGACCATGGATAATGATCGCACCGACATCGATGGGGAGGTCTGGTTTGATCAGGACTCTGAGGCAGAAATACGACGCAGTGATAATGGGTTTCACCGGCTGGTCTCTTGACCACGGATACAGATATTCAACCGGACTAGATTATGCGTTTGATATCTCAGATCACTCGGACTATGGTGAACTAGTCGAGTTCGCAAAGGAGTGCAATCCTTCGAAGATCTACACTGTCCACGGGTTCGCTTCGGAATTTGCAGATCGGATGAGAGGGCTCGGATTCGACGCCGAACCTCTCGATGGCGGAGGTCAAGAGACTCTATCGCACTACGCTTGACTTGAAGACGTTGCTCTGTTCATTGGGCGTATGCTTTGCTCGCCGTTGCAATTTTTGTGCATCTGTGGTTAGTAATGAGTAGACATGCAGAAACATATCCTTAGTCGTACTTGGAGTAATACGTACCCTGCTGCTGCACCTAGTCAGCATTGAAAAAAGTTAGGTCATGGCAATACAAGTAACTAGCAGATCCTATTCAAGAAAGGAGATTCTCGATCTGCTTGATCCCTCAGTGGCCGAATGGTTCTCAGGTTACCGAGAGCTGACCCCTCCTCAGCGATTTGCAGTCGCAAGTATACACAGTGGGAAGAACACTCTAATCGCCAGCCCAACGGGAACTGGAAAGACCCTGAGTGCCTTCCTGAGCATCATCAATGAACTCGTTACATTGTCGTTGAGTGAGAAGCTTGAGGATAGCGTTTACTGCATCTACGTCAGCCCGCTGAGATCTTTGAGCAATGATATTCGCAAGAACCTTACTCTCCCGCTTGAGGAAATCAAGGGGATCATCGGAAAGCACTACGAGGAAGAAGACAGGAGGCTTACAAGTAAATTCAAGGAGATCAGAGTAGGCGTCAGGACAAGCGACACTAGCCAGAATGAGCGAGCGAAGATGCTCAAGAACCCGCCGCACATTCTAATCACGACGCCCGAGAGTCTTGCAATCTTGCTCGTTGCGCCGAAATTCAAGGAGCACCTCCGGAATGTAAGGTGGGTCATAGTCGACGAGATCCACGAGCTTTGCAGTTCAAAGCGAGGCGTGCACCTTTCGCTTTCGCTTGAGAGGTTGCAGGCGCAGTGCCTTGAGCCCTTTGCCCGCATCGGACTTTCCGCCACGATTCATCCAATTGATGAAGTTGCTAGGTTCCTCGTAGGATACGATGAAGCAGGAGGCTCAGCGGAGAGGGAGTGCAACGTGTGCGACACTCGTTTCATAAAGCCCATGGAGATAGAGGTGACCTGTCCTGCTACAGATCTCATACACAACGGCCACGAAGCAATCAGCGACGCAATGTACGGAAAGATGAAGAAGGCAATCGACGGCAACTCTACGACGCTGATTTTCACAAACACGAGATCGGGGACCGAGCGCGTCGCATTTCATCTCTCAAAGAGGAAGATTGTCGACGAGAAGCAGGTGGCAGCACATCACGGGTCTCTCTCAAGAGAGACCAGGATTAGCGTGGAGGACGACCTCAAGCAGGGGAAAATGAAGGCCGTTGTCACAAGTACAAGCCTCGAACTCGGGCTCGACATCGGCTCGATTGACCTCGTCCTCCAGCTCGGTTCGCCAAAGTCTATCACGAGGTTTCTGCAGAGGGTCGGACGATCCGGGCACTCCATCGACAGGGTCTCCAAGGGACTTCTTCTCTCGCTCGACCGAGACGACCTGGTTGAGGTTGCGGTCATGTCATCCGAGGTAGCAAAGGGGAATCTCGATAGGCTCTACATTCCAAAGAACGCACTAGACGTGCTTGCACAGCACCTAGTCGGGATGGCGATCGAACACAAATGGTCAGTCAATGAGGCCTTCGATCTGGTGAAGAGATCTTATTGCTACCACGAGTTGAACAATGAAGCCTTCCGGCGAGTCTTGAAGTATCTTTCCGGAAGATATCAATCGCTTGATAGTTACAGAGTTTACGGAAAGATCTGGTACGACGAACTTTCCGATACGTTTGGAAAGCGCGGTTCCATGACCCGGGTGATATACTGCACAAACATTGGAACAATTCCTGACCGCGTTTCGATCCAAGTAATTGCTAGAGGGTCGAGCCAGTGGGTTGGAGAAATTCAAGAGGAGTTCCTCGAGAAACTCAACCCCGGCGACACCTTCGTCCTCGGGGCAAAGATGTTCAAGTTTGCCTATTCCAGAGGTATGAAGGCATTTGTGGACTCGGTGGCGCTTGGAAGCCCCGTAATACCTGTGTGGATGAGCGAGTCTCTCCCTCTGAGCTTTGACCTGGGCGAAGCGATTTCTCGCTTTCGGTCGGAAATACTTTGCATGCTCCAAGAGGGGAAGACAGACGAAGAAGTTTTGGATTTTATTCGCCGAGAGACGAGCAGCGATGAGGTCGCAGCCGAGGCAATTCTCTCTTACGAGAAGGATCAGTTAGCTTTTCTGAAGTACAGCGGTATCATTGAGCCACCCGCTCATGATTCAATCGTTGTCGAAAATTACTTTGATGACCACGCGCGGCAGAACCTGATTTTCAACTGCGTCTTTGGCAGGAGGGTTAACGAAGCTCTGGCGCGCGCAATCGGAAATTCGATCTCAGAAAAGAGGCATGGCATTCTGCAGATCACGGTCTCCGACAATGGATTCATGATTACTCTGCCGGCGGGGGTCTACATGGCCGCGCAAAATGCCCTGGATCTCATCCCTCGCTCCACCGAGCTGAGGCACTCCTTGCTGAGAGCGATAAGGAAGGGGGAAATGACTCGGAGGAGGTTTAGGCAATGTGCCGCCACCTCTCTGATGATATTGAAGAATTACAGAGGGCGCGAGAACTCTGCGGGGAGACAGCAGGTAAGCTCTCAGATCCTGATGTCTCTGTGTGAGAGGCTGGACAGATTCCCAATCCTCGAGGAAGCATACAGGGAAGTAATGGAGGATCTTTTAGATGTGAAGAAAGCTGAGGGAGTGATAGCAGACATCGAGAACGGACGAAGAAGATTTCTAATCTGCAGGCGCGAAAAAATCCCTTCTCCGTTCTCACAAAGCTTGGTACTCCGCGGTTCGACGGACGTGGTTTCGCTTTCCTCGCGAAGAGAAGTTCTCCAATCGCTCTACGACTCTGTGATGAAACGCGTTCACGGCCAAAGCATAGTACCAGCCTAAGACATCGCATTGCCCTTACAGACTTTCTTATGGCGTTATTGAACATGATGTGCCCGAAAAGAGAGGCAAAGTCACGCAGGGAGATTGAAAAAAGAGAAAAAGGAAGAAGAAATCTATTGCAGAAGTACATCGAACATCCGTATTCGCATGAGACATTCAAGTCTGCAAAGAAGACTCAGACCATAAGAGTCTCGGAGGAGCTGGAACTGGTCTCACCATTTCCAGCAGCCTACGTGCGGAAACACAATGCGTTGATTGTGTCCGACGTCCATCTCGGGCTTGACTCAAGGCTCGCCATGAGAGGGACGTCCTTACCTGGATCAGTATACAGAGATGTGGCCGACTCTATCCTGATCCCGACGCGGGACCTAGACTGCTCCCTTGTATACATTCTGGGTGACCTTAAGCACGGACACGGAAAACTGAACAGGTCTGAAGAATGGGAAGTGAGGGGACTCGTTCAACAGATTCGCGCAGCTGGCGCAGAGCCGATACTCGTGAAGGGAAATCACGATAGATTCCTGAACGGAGTTCTTAGTGAGCTCCGGGTCGCGTGGCACGAAGACTATGTCGCTCTGGAGAATATCATTTTGACGCACGGCGACAAAAAGGTGAACTCCGCGTCACGAGGTCGCGACAAACAAGACCGAAAAACAAGCGCTTGTGTAATGGGGCACGAGCACCCCGCGGTTTCACTCCGGGTTGAGTCCAACTCGAGAAAGGAGAAGTTCAAGGCTTTCCTCGTCGTGCCTGGAAATCCGAGGAGGAGTGTACCCATGATGGTCGTGTTGCCAAGCGTCAACCCGCTGGCTTACGGGACGGAGGTCAACGGGATTCCAAAGTCAGATTTCATCTCACCCTACCTCAGAGAGGCGAGCAATCTTTGGGAGGCGGATACCTATCTGCTTGAGGTTGGGCAGCTCCTCCTTCGGTTTCCAAAGCTCGGCTTGCTTCGCAGCAAGTCGTAACTACAAAGATTTCCTGTGAAAGGCCGAATGCCTTTCGGCTACTCCTCTTATACCACGTCGATTCGTATTTCTCGGGAATCAAGTTCCACGCTCTTCCAACCGCTTGATTGCGGGGGAAGGTTCTGAAAGAGGTCGACACTCTTGACCCTGACAAGGAATGCGAGTTCGCCCAGCTTCGGTTTTAGGGCAGAAACGAGTTGGTCACCAAGGCCCGCAATGCTAGCGTGATCCAGGACGTCCGTCGGATTGAACCCCTTCTCCTTTCTCAGTGCCTGAATGTTCCTTGCGAGATCCCGCACATCTCCTTCCACAATCAGTGCTTCGTCCCTTGAGGTGTCCAGGGCCACGACGATGCCGTAATTTTCCACAACAGAAAATTTTTGGTCGCTTGAAGAGAAAGAGAACTCTACATCAGAAGGTAGAATCTCAAAGTCTGGCATGTCAGGCAGCCTTGCCTTGCCGCTCTTGTTGAAGGAGTTGAACAGGGATGCAGCGTCGACTCTCGCGAGTTTTGAAGCCAGTTCATTCATCCTTTCCTTGGCCCTTGGCGCGACCTGCTGGAAGTTCGGCTTGACGCTGAGCGTTATCGGTGTCTTCTTTGGATCGGTTTCTAGTTCTGTTTCCCGCACGTTGGTCTGCTCCAGCAACAGTCCCTTGTTTTGTTCAATCAGATCTCTGAGATCCTCGTTCACGAGGAAGATCGATTTCCTCAATGGCCATCTCCTCTTGACTTTGCCTTTCATCCTAGCCGAGTTTGTCAGCGAGACCATCTTCGACAGTGTGTCAAATTCGACTTCGAGCTTGTCATTTCTGAAACCCGCATGGGGTTCCGGCCAGTCTTCGAGCATGAGCGATTCCACTTCAAAGATGCGACCTGCGAGGTAATCGGTGATGAAGGGTGAGATTGGGTGAAGGAGCTTGTCACAGCTCAGCAGAGAAAAAGCTAGAATAGAGTAGATGATCTTTCTCCGCTTGCTGCTCTCCTCGCTTTCTTCCCAGAGCTCACTTCTCGTTATCGGGACATAGGTCTGGCTCAAGTCATCTATCAGGAACTTTTCCACGGCCCTCGCTGCTTCCTGGTACTTTGTCTGCATGAATGCGGCGGTGCAGGCATTGACCAAAGACTCGAGCCGAGCGAGCAACCATTGGTCCTCTTTCTTTAATTCGCTCCTCCACTCCTCAATCCATTTGGTTCCGTCCGCAGAGTTGTAACGGAAACCGTCGAAGGTAGCGTTCTGCTCATAGAAGAGGTGCATGTGGTATAGCGTATTCAGAATCTGGAAGGGGCGCGTCCCCATTTCCTTGATGCTGAAGTTTATCGAATCTATGGGACCCGCCTTCCACATGAGATAGAATCGAGTAAGGTCGGAAGAGTATGTGGAAAGGAGTTCCCTGACCGGGACAAAATTCCCCTTGCTCTTGCTCAACTTCTCCCCCTTTTCATCAAGGACGTGCCCCATGAACAGGAAGGATTGGAACGGGGCCTGATCCTTCATTGTGAGTATGACGTTCTCGATGAGTAGCGTGTAAGCCCAGCCTCTGGTCTGGTCGATCCCTTCCGTGAGAAATGGCACCGGTATGTATTGCTCGTACTCCTTGTCTGTCAGCGAGGCGTAGGGCGCGGCGCCGCTGTTATGCCAAGTGTCCAGAACGAACGGCTCGCGGTGCATTTCCCCCACGCACTTCGGGCAGTCAATTACTATCCTGTCAATCCAGGGCTTATGGAGCTCAAAGTCTGCGCCGTCAGGCAATGATTTCGCCCTCTCCACTATCTCCTTTCTTGAGAAGAGCCCTAACTTCTCACCGCAGTTTACACACTTCCATATAGGGAGGGGCGCGCCCCACACGCGCTGCCTCGAGACGCACCACGGCCTCTTTTCCTTGATTATTTCTATGAAGCGATTCCTTGGCTGTTCGAAGTAATACTCCGCTTTTCTTCCAGCGTCGACGGCCTTGTCCTTCAATCGGTCGACGAAGTAAAAGTACTCGCGCCTTGAGAGCCAGACAAGCCTGTGCCCAGACCTCCAGCACACCGGGTACTCGTGTTTGATCTTCCCGTATCTGAGCAGTAATCCCAATTCCTTGAGAGCGTCTGCGACCTTCTGGTCAGAATCCCTGACAAACAGTCCTGCGAATGCTCCGGCCGCCTCGGTGAACTTTGCTTGGTCGTCGATAGGGTTGAAGACCGGGACGCCTCTCCTCTGGGACACTTCAAAGTCGTCCTCACCGTTCGCTGGAGCCATGTGAACCAAGCCAGACCCTGTGGTCACGTCGACAAACTCTTCCGCAACGACTACGTGGACTGTACCCCTGCTCTCGCCTCTAGCCTGTTCGCTTTCATCGAGTTTTCTCTGTTCAGGGATCAAATTGGCTAGAGGATGTTCGTAGCGAATGCCTTCGAGCTCCCTTCCTTGAACCGTCCTTTCGACACTGTAATCTTCAATGTGAAGCTCCTTCATCAAAGGCCCTAGGCGATCTGCGCCGACTATCCAAGTTTCCTGTTGCTGCCCTCCTGTCAGAATCTTCTTGTTTGACACTCGGACAAAACAGTACTGCGAGTCTGGTTTCACGCCGACGAGCTCGTCAGTAATTACGGTGAAGGGCATCGTAGTCCACACAATCAGAAAAGTTGTCCGCTCATCGGGCCCGCGTGTCCTTACCTTCATTTTGAAGTACATCGACGGGTCTTCCAGCATCTCATAGTTGCCAGCCACCTCGGTTGCACTGAGTGAGGTCTGACAACTGGGACAGTAGGGAGTCACCCTGTAGCCCTCGGAGAGGATGTTGTTCTCCCATCCCGACTTTAGTATCTTCCACTCTCTCTCAATATACGAATCACGGTACGTCCAGTATGCCTTTTCGTCGTCGATCAAGAGCCCCAAAGTCTCATCCACGGTTCTCCATATCTTGTGGTACTTCGCAAGCATCGTCTTGCATGCAGAGACGAGAGCCTCTTCCCCAATCACGCTGAGGTTGGCTGATTTGTTCCCCGTGAGACCGAGTTCCTTCTCTGCTGCGAGCTCGACAGGCAGACCTTGGCAATCCCATCCGCCCCTGAAATCGATATAGTTGCCGCGCATAGTTTCAAAGCGATACCAGACGTCCTTGATCGCTCGGCCCCTGAGGTGTCCCATGTGGGGTTCGCCGTTAAGAGTGGGCGGTCCCTCGACGTAGCCGACCCTGCTCTTCCCCCTTGAATCGAACTTTTGCTGTATCCTGCGTGCCAGTTCCATGCGCTTCCATTTGTTCCGGACAAATTCTTCGACTACCTTTGGGCTGTAAGAATCGGGAAGCCCGGAACCTCGAGTGTTCGTCTTCTCGGGAGGATGCATTGGTATTTGAGTCATCTAATATTGTATCACACTAAATCCTACTTCAGTATTTTACTTAGACTATCCAGATTTCGCTTTGCGACGAGGGTTGATGAAAAGCAATGGGAAAGAGTAAGGGACGAATGTGCCAAAGAAATTCAAGCCGAAGAGAACAAAGAAGAGTAAAGTGGGCGAGGCAATGGAAGAGGACATATGTGAGAGAGGCTGAGGCGACTAGCACACTAGATCGAGTGGGCTGTAAAGCCTAGCGAGTACCTATAGACCACGTGGTTCAGAACGCGCCTCTTCCGCTTACTAAATCTTGAGATAGTCTGTCGTATTATTTAGGACTTTACTCGGTTGACTCTCATGACTCGGTACGAGAAATGACTTGTCTTTGTAAAGGCGGTCTGTGCCCCCCAAAACCTTTGTCAAATCTAGTTGATATTTTTTAGCGGTAAGTAAATGCTTCTTAACCTAGACCGTTATCGTTCGAAGAACGCACTCCTTTTCCTGGTGCGACAAACCAAATGTCTTCACAGTTTTCGTCCAGATGGCAGAGTTCTCCAAAAGAGGGCTTTGGCACCAGGATCAAGGATACAGTAAGGTCACCCGGTCCGCTCAGACCTCGTCTCGAGCAGGCCACTCGACAGATACAGGTACAAATCTCCAAACTCGACGCGACTTCAGCAAAGTTGAGGGAAAGGGATGCTTCGATCTTCAACAAGGTCGTAGCCTCCATCCAGAAGCACGACACTCAACACGCGAACATCTTGGCAAACGAGCTCTCCGAAGTCCGAAAGATGAACAAGATGGTAACTCAGGCCAAGCTCGCTCTCGAACAAATCACATTGAGGCTGAACACAGTCCAGGAGCTAGGCGACATCGTAGTCACACTCTCTCCAGCAATGGGCGTGATACGAAACGTTAGATCAGGACTAGTCAGTGTGATCCCAGAAGCGGAACACGAAATCGGCGAAATCTCAGGATTGCTGAGCAGCATTCTCGTTGACGCGGGACAACTAGGATCAGGTGTCATCAACTTCGAGTCTGCGAATGAGGAAGCAGACAAGATTTTGGCAGAGGCCGGTGCTGTTGCCGAGCAGAGAATGCGCGACAAGTTCCCCGACCTGCCCTCCGCAGTTCCGACAGGAACCGAGGCAACGGGCTTCTCCTAGACCGAAAAGAAAAGATACACAAGTGTGCGATGTGAGCGGTTGAAGAAGGAGGGTGGAGAGAGATACGACTTTCTCTCTCACACACTCTTTTTTTGCCCCCATCCCACCTACTCCCCATCTTTTCTTTTCTCCCCTCTCCCTTTTTTTTGAAAACAAAGATGTTATGCCTCTGAGGAGCGGGATGTCCAACTGCTCTTCTAGCAGGTTCAATAGAAAATAGAATGAGATTGAATTTGTGTTTCCACGAGTTGCCGAGATAACGCGAGCCGTCAAGAACTAGAAAGAAGAAGTAGAAAGGTAGCAGGCTGCAAAATAAGGAAACTTCAAAAGAGTTGTCGAGAACTAGCACCGAGTGAATGAAATCGAATGGTGTCTAAGGTTCGAGTAGCTTTTTTTCTATCTGCTCCCAGTCATCTCACTCTCAAGAGCGCCCGCTATTACTCATTATTGGCCATCGAAAACTGCATGGGGCTCGAATAAAGTAAGAATTGTCTCCTCGCCCTTCAATTGGCAGCCTCGTTGGTAGTGGAGGCAACCTCAAGGAAAAGATCACGCTTGCAATAAGGCAGGTTGAAGCCAAGCGAAAGGAACTGGAGCAGCTTCGCTCAAGACTGGAAGAGAGAAGAAGGTCTATGTTTGGCGAAGCAGTGCGAGCCATAGAAAAGGACGACGAGATGCGAGCTCGGGTGCTTTCAGGCGAGCACGTAGAATTACAAAAGATCACCAGAGTGGTCAATGCTGCGGAACTCGCTCTAATCCACATCATCGTGAGGATGGAGACAATCCGCGATGTTGGCGACGTAATGTATGTGCTTGACAACGCCTTCAAGGCGGTCAAGAAGATAGGCAAATCGATCTCAGAGATAGCTCCTGACTTGGAGCAGTCCGCGGGAGAGATCAACCAATCACTCTCTAACATACTGGCTGAACTCGGAGTCTTCACGCCGACCGTTTCGATTGGGCTCTCTGATTCGCCTTCGGCGATATACGACAAGGCGCAGAAGCTAATCGACGAACGGGCTACCGAGATTTCGGAGCTTCCAAAGACAATCCAGAATATCGAGACGTCCGCGGGAGACGTCTCGGTATTTGAGCAGACAAAGAAAATCGCGATGCTTGCGACCGAGGACGAAGGAGACGGACTTGAGGACGTGGAATTCAAACCAATCCTTCTCTCTTCAGCTCATGACCTTGCAGTAGATCCGGAACACCTCGTGAGGAAATACGTGAGCGAGTCCGAGGAAAGAAAGTTGAACGTCGACGATGCGTCAGCTCATCTCAATCTGCCTGTCGATCTTGTTGAACAAGCATACATCAAAGTCCTCTCCGAAAACAGGTTCAACGCCAGATCAAGGGCAAGATCAGCACGACAGCGACAACCTGAAGAGGCGAAAGGTGCCGCCGAGTTGAGCCACGAAGGGACCTGAAAAAACAGAGAGAAAATTGCAGGATAATGAGATACAATCTGGGAAAGAATCCTCCATTTTTCATGATCATGAGCAGAATACGATCGGTATTAATGAAGACTAATGACAATATCGAAAATTGATTTTGGAGAGGTAGCTAACACAAGAAATTGAGCGAAAACGCGGCAAAGGTACTAGAGGGCGCTGCACAAAAGTATGCATCCGAGGCCATTCGATTTGACTCGCAGGGCGCGAGAGGAATGGCGATAAAGAACTATCAAAACGCAATACAGACGCTCGTGCAACTGGCGCAGCTCTACCCTGATTACAAATTGAACAGCATGTACCTGCAACGCGCGCAGTTGTATCAGGAGAGAGTGAAGGCTCTTCAATCCGCTCACGGAATAGAGCCTCCTCCAGAGGACGACTCTACCGGCGGATTCACATTCCTCCCTCCTTCGAATAGCAGTGGGGGCAGAGGAGCTGCCCCTGGCCAGATATTGAGCAGGCCTTCGCCCAGTGGTACTTCCAGCGCATCTCCAACTGCAACATCACTCGATGGTAAGCCGGAGGGACCGCAGGTAGTACAGCAACTCAAAGCCAATTACAACGACCTCATCATGAAGGAAAAGCCCGACATAAAGTGGGATGAAGTCGTCGGCCTCGAAGATGCAAAGAAGGCACTTCGAGAATCAATCATATTCCCAGTTCAAAGACCGGACCTCTTCCCTCTAGGTTGGCCACGCGGACTGCTGATGTATGGTCCGCCGGGATGCGGCAAGACTCTGCTCGCGGCGGCAACAGCGTCGGAGATCGACAGCTACTTCATCACCGTGGACGCTGCATCGATAATGTCAAAGTGGCTCGGCGAGGGCGAAAAGAACGTTGCCAAATTGTTCAACTCAGCAAGGAAATTGCTTGAGAAGGAAGCAAAATCGGTCATTGTTTTCATCGATGAACTTGATTCCATACTCGGATCTAGATCAAACGAGGTAGGCGGGGAGGTCAGGGTAAGAAATCAGTTTCTCAAAGAGATGGACGGCATTGCGGACAAGGGGAAGAACCTCCACCTCTATGTCATCGGGGCGACAAACAAGCCCTGGGCCCTTGACTGGCCGTTCCTCAGAAGGTTCCAGAAGAGGATCTACGTCCCCCTGCCGGACATTCGCGCAAGGACCCAGATGCTCAAGCAGTACACCGCGCCGCTGAAGATGGAGACCGAGTTGAAGATTGATGATCTCGCAAGGATGACCGAGGGCTACTCGGGCTCGGACATGAGAGATATCTGCCAGTCTGTTCAACTACGCGTCGTATCCGAGCTGTTCGACTCCTCCGACGGAGCAGGAAACAATGAGCTCCAGCCGCGACCGATCGACCTTGGCGATTTCAAGGAGGTTCTCAGGTCAAGAAAGCCGAGCGTCTCGCAGGAAATGCTCCGGGCGTACGCAAACTGGACTGAGAACTTTAAGGCGCTCTAGGGTTTGAGCCTCTCGGGGGTCCTGGGGAAAAGGCTTACTTCCCTCACGTTTTCTATTCCAAGCATCTGCTTCACGGTCCGTTCGATTCCCACGGCAAAGCCGCCGTGAGGGGGCACGCCGTACTTGAAGTTGTCAGTAAACCAGGCGATTTCCTGCTCGTTCATTCCTTTGAGCCGCACCTGTTCCATCAGTTTGCCGTGCCTGTGCTCGCGCTGGCCGCCTGAAGAGACCTCCAGCCCTCTGTAAATCATGTCAACGGATCTTGCCCAGGTTGGTTCCTCATCAACTCTCATGACGTAGAACGGCTTTTCCTTGAAGGGGAAGCGATTCACAAAGAAAAAGTCATGCCCTGTTTTCTCCTTAACGTGCCTTGCAAGAACCTGCTCGGACTCTCTGTTTAGTCCTTCTTCAAACGGAATTGCCTTTCCGTACTCTTTGAGAATGTCGTAGATCTCAGGGAAGCGCAGCTCGGGAAAGGGGGCGCTAGGCTTCTCGACCTTCGCTCCAACAAGTTCTAGCTCTGCTTTGCACTCTTCGACCACTTTACCGATTGCGTGAGCCATCATCGAGTCTTCGACCCTCTCCGTATCTGTTTCGTCGGAGATGAATCCCAGTTCTACGGCACAGGCTCTGTGTTCCGAAAGGTGGTTAGGCGTGTGAGAGATCTCCGCCCTCCAGTTCGGGCCGAGGTCGTAAATCTTGTCCAGCCCTCCGGCTATCGCAAGCTGTCTGTGAAGCTGAGGATCCTGGCGGAGAAAGGCGGGACTGCCATAGTAATCTAGCTTGAAGACTTCGGAGCCGCCCTCGCTGCTGCCTCCGAGGATCGCTGGAGTTGCGACCTGGATGAAGCCTTGCGACCTTAGCCATTCCTCCATTCCCTCGATTACCTTCGACTCTATCTTGAAGATCGCGGCGTTCCTGGGATTGCGCAGATCAAGGACACGCCAATCCAGACGCTTGTCGAGCTCTGTGTCGCTAGCTCCGGTGATGTCGATTGGCAGTGGCACTTCAGATTTGTTGAGCACGGTGATCGACTGTGGTGTGAGCTCCGGTCCTATCTTTGCAATCTGTTTTTCAGGGACAGTTCCCATTACGGAGATTACATCCTGCAAATTCAATTTCTCGCTTTCTGAGATCATCTCAGGAGGCGAATTCTTCTTGTGAACCGTGATCTGAGCGACGCCCGTCCTGTCGCGCAAGATGATGAAACGCAGGTTGGGCAGTTCCTTAACATTCTCAACCCAGCCGGCAATCGTCACGTTCTCCCCTTTGTGTTGGAGGAGCTCGCCGACGTAACTAGTCCTAATCATAACGCATCATTCAATCCAAAAAGAGGGTTTCAACGAAAAAGAAAAAGTGGTGTGCGATGTGTCAATGCTTGCTCCGGCTCTTCTATTGTTTTCTCTCACATTAATCACCTGTCGGCGGCATATTTCGGAATACGAAGAAAAACTGAGAGGCAGGAAAAAGCGAGTAAGGCGCTTTTCTTGTCTGACCGCTACGTTTACTGCTTCTCGAACTCGACCATTAGGTCCATCTCGCGAGTCTCCTTGAGTATCCTCGAAATGGTCTCTGTGTCGTGAGGAAAGCGCTCCGTCCTCCTTCCGGGTATGACTACCTTTGTCAGCTTGCTACCATCGGGCAGCCAGACCGTGTTGACATTTGCAATTCTGACGGGATAGAACAAATCTTCGAGCTCCTTGCGGTCAGTTGTGTCGGCCTCCGTGAGCCAGACCTTCCCACCCAGAATATTCTGCAATGTCTTTGGGAAGCCAGGATCCCGACGCAGCGGCGCAAGCGTTCCGGGCTCCAACACGAGGACGTAATCAGAGCCTACGTTATTTGCTTTCACAAGGCTCATGCGCGCAATATCGGGATTCTTTTCGGCCGCTTTTGTTAGTTTTATTGAAACTTCGACATCAGTGCTGCTCAATTGACCTGATTTGAGCTTTGCATCGCATTTCGGGCACAAAACGCCGGTGCGAGCATCAAAAGAACAGATAGGCGTTTTCATTCACAAAACAATAGCTGATTTGGGTCGGTTACCCTTAAAACTCTTATTGGCTGCTATCGCTCCCAAAGAAAGCGATCGGTAAGAGGCTCGAGTTTGCAACCTCTCTGAAGCTAGTTGAAGTGTCTTGATGGCAATTGAGCCTGTACGCGTAGTTGATTTGGGAAACCGCCTAACAATGACGGCGTAGGCCGAAAGAATAATTGGGGCCTTACGGCATGGTCTATCCACGCTGTGGCGCAAGCCGGCCCGAAGCATTGTGGATTAAAGCTGGAATCTGAGAAGGAAGTTCCGCTACCGGAATTCCGACGTCCTCGAGTGCTTGGATCTTTCCGGCCGCAGTACCGCTCCCCATGGAAACTATAGCTCCTGCGTGTCCCATGCGTTTCCCCGGAGGTGCTTGTCGCCCCGCTATGAAGGAAACAATCGGTTTTTTCAAACCCTTCGCCCTGACCTTCCGGGCAAGCCTTTCCTCAGCATCTCCCCCAATCTCGCCAATGACCACGATGGCACGCGTCCCAGGATCAGCCTCAAGCATCTCGACCACTTCAACGGTATCCCGCCCGATTATCGGATCCCCACCTATGCCTACAGCTGTAGATTGACCGAGGCCGGCCTTTGTCAGAACCCACGCTATCTCGTAGGTGAGCGTACCGCTGCGAGAAACTATTCCGACGTCTCCTTTTGAAAATATGTGGCCCGGCATTATCCCGACTTTGGCCTCGCCTGGTGATATCAGCCCGGGGCAGTTTGGACCGATGACCGTGACTCCCTTGTTTCTGCAGTAGTTTATGAATCGGAGAGAATCGTGGACCGGGACGTGTTCGGAGATGTCCACGACAAGTTTCAAATCAGAATCAACGGCCTCGTAGACCGCGTCTGCGTTGTATGCCGCGGGAACGAAGATGATGCTCGCGTTGATTTCCGGATGAGCTTGGATTGCCTTTTTGACGGTGTTGTAGACCGGAATTCCATTGACAGTCTCACCCGCCTTGCCCGGCGTCACACCTGCGAGTATCTTCGTGCCATACTTCAACATAGCCTGCGCGTGCGAGCTGCCTTCTCGGCCAGTAATTCCTTGAACAACAAGTTTTGTGCTCTTATCAACTAATATCGTCATACCGTGCATAAACTCCTCTGCTTTTCCCGAAACCAACCTTCTTGGATTTTCTTTCTATAAACTTCTGAAGGCGCGGATTTTACTGTTTCTCACTTTGCGCTCGCCGATTTGACTACGGCTTGGGCCGCTGTCTCCATGGAATCAAGATACGCAATTCCCGCCCCAGAAAGTATGCGCCTCCCCTCCTCCTCGTTCGTCCCGACCATTCGTACTGTGAAAGGGACTTTTATCTTCGACCCATTTAGGGCGCGCACGAGTCCGGAAGCCACGTCGTCACACTTTGTAATTCCGCCGAGGATATTCACAAAGACGGCTTTGAGATTCTTCTGCTCAAGGCAGAGCTTCACTGCTCTGTAAACAATTTCAGCGTTAGAACCTCCGCCCATATCCAGAAAGTTTGCCGGCCTGCCTCCAAAGTGCGCGACGACGTCAAGCGTTGCCATCACAAGGCCTGCGCCATTTCCGATTATTCCAATGTCCCCGTCAAGTTGTACAAATGCGAAGCCAGATTCGGAAGCCTCCCTCTCCAGTGGAGAGAGCTCTTCGTCGGCAACGCTATACTCGGGGTGTCTGTAAAGCGAGTTATCGTCAAGTGTAATTCTTGCGTCAAGCGCAATCAGTGAACCGTCGCCCATGACAGCAAGAGGGTTTGATTCTGTCAAGTCGGCGTCGACCGAGTTGAATATCGAGTAGACCTTCTCGCAGATTGAAGAGAACTGTGAAGCGGTCTTGCCGGTGAGCCCTATAGCTTCCGCCGCTTCTCGTGCCTCGAAGGAGTGCAGCCCGAGTATGGGGTCGATCTGCGTAGTATAGATCTTGTCGGGCTTTGTCTTTGCCAGCTCTTCAAGATCCATTCCTCCTTCTGCGCTCGCAATCAGGCTGACACAGCGCTTTGCCCTATCGACTGTAAATCCGAGATACAGTTCCTTCTCCGCTTTAACCGCCTCAACTACGAGCACGGAGTTTACTATTATTCCCTTGATTTTCGCCCCAAGTAGTGACTTGGCGACAGAGTATGCCTCTTCAGGATTCTGGACAAGCTTTATTCCTCCCGCCTTTCCTCTGCCGGCTACGAGAATCTGGGACTTTACCACGACTGGCTTCCCAATGGTGGATGCTGCGGCCCTTGCCTCCTCAGGGGTCTTGCACAAAGACCCTCGGGGGACTGGGATAGCTTGCTTTTCGAATAGCTCTCTTGCTTGGTATTCGTGAATCTTCAATTTACATCATTCAATCCAAATTTGGATGGGCTGGGGCAAAAACGGAATTGAGCGAGAGTTTGATCGACAATGTGTTTGCGCTGCCCTGTTACGTGCACGTGTCTTCCTTGGATACGATAGCAAACTCCCATTTCTCTCAATAAAAAGTTAAATGGTGACGTATGAAACTGGAAATCTCCAGAAGCAGTGCAACATTTGAACTCTTAGGAATCGCTCAATGTCGAATCTGTAGGAAAAAATGGTGCCGGCTGGCAAAGTAAATAGAAAAAAGAGAAGTGATATTTGAGAGACATGCCGATTACAGACGCAACGAAGAAGCAAATTGCACAAAAGAGAAGATTGTTCTTCAAGATTTGCCTTGTATGTGGAAGCAAGAACGCAATTTCCGCCACCCGCTGTCGCAAATGCAAATCTGAGGCATTGCGGCTAAAGAACAGGGCGCTAGGTGTCAAGAAGTAAAGCCTACTGGTCGGAACAAGGAGTAGAAGAGAAAATCTAAGAAACTTAGGTTCTCTTCTACCTACTGCCTTCCTTTTTGCCTACTGCTCGTTGGCCAAAAGAAGGGAGCATATTTCTTTCTTCGAATCCTCGTCACGGGAAAGCCATCAACCAGGCTCTGGAAGGGACACATATTCCAGAACGATGTATTGAAATTACTCCGAAAGTACGTTCTTTTATTCCAATCCAGTTGCGAGCTGTCGAACCTCCGAATTCCGCATATCGAGTTTTGAAGGGACCCTTCAGCGCCAGCCCAAGACATTAAAATGGCACATTTGTCAAGCAAGGGAAATAGAACAGAGTGGGCGTGTGGTCCAGCTGGTCTAAGACACCGCTCTCACACGAGACTAGCTCTTCCACTGAGATAGTCTGTGGACAGCGGGAATCGAGAGTTCGAATCTCTCCACGCCCACCAGCTCCGTTTTTATCCTTCAGTGAGAGTTGATTTCCTCACAGATTATTTCCAGAGAAGTGGGCTTCGAAGGGACTCGAGTGTAACATTAGATGAGGAAGCGGAACGTGCCTAAACATATCGAAGCCGAAGACTTCCGCAAAAATCATTTCAATCGGGCATCAGTCATTTCTGGTCTTGTAAGCCCTGCCTACGGCGGAGAATGCATTTCAAACCTCCCAGATTCCTTCTTCAAGATTCTCGGCGTATCTCACAGGCGCCCGCTGAAGATTGACTCTTTGTACGGGAAGTGCGAATCAACGGAGAATCTTATCTTTATTCTCCTGGACGGATTGGGCTACAATCTGATACGAAACTCTATCAGCCGTGATTCCAGAGTCGCGACGACATCTTCAAAGGCGCCGACCCTTGAGTCATTCATAGAAAGATCGCTTTTCCTGCCAATAACTTCCGTCTTTCCCTCTACGACTTCGACAGCAACTACCACGCTTCACACAGGCCTGACGCCGCTCGAACACGGGATCTTGGGATACACAATGTACCTGCAAGAAGTTGGGGCAGTCGCGGAAATGCTCCGATTTGCTCCATTGATCGGGGGTCGAGGTATCTCGCTTTTTGATTTTGGGAACATCGATCCTGAAACCTTTCTGGGCTCAGAGACTATACATGAGAAATTGGCGAATAGTGGAATAATTTCAAACCTCTACATCAGCAAGTGGATCACGGACAGCGGTCTTTCAAAACTTACAAACAGAGGGGCGAGACTTTTTCCACACGTTGCCGCTTCCGACATGCTAGTTAGGCTACGGAGGAATCTCGAATCAGGAGAAGGAGGGTCGCCTTCATTTCACTTTGCCTACTTTGCTTCTCCGGATACAGTGGCGCATGTGAGAGGGCCTTTTTCTGAAGAGTACTCCGCCGAAGTGGATGCCCTGTTCTATCAGCTGGAAAGGGATTTGATCGAGAGACTCCCTGTCTCCGTTGCAAAGAAGACATCATTGATAATCTCTGCAGATCACGGTCTTGTCAATGTGAGCAGCAAGGATGTGATCGACATGCGGGATCATTCGGGGTTGCGAGGATTGCTCAAGCTACCGCCAACGGGGGATTCGAGAGCAGTATTTCTACACGCCAAGGAAGGAGCGGCGGAATCCATACGCCGATACTTCGACAGGCACCTGCGAGGTAAATTCCATGTCATGGATTCCAAGGAACTCTTGGTAAAAGGACTGCTCGGTTTGGGAATAATGAATCCGCACGTACAAGATAGGATAGGCACTCTTGCCGCAGTCCCCCTGGGACTGAATGCCCTGGACAACTCTGACATCGATCCGCGAAGGGAGCCGATGCCAGGAAGGCACGGGGGCATGTCGGAAGATGAGATGCTCGTGCCTCTCGTGGCGAGAAAGCTTTCACCATGAGAAAAAAACCACTCTATTTGTCTCTATTCTTCTTCTCTGTAACTATCTTTAGTACGGAATTATATTGGATAAAAATCTGCAAGCGGGCGTTCGGGCCTGCGAGAGCAACCAGGGCCTCGAACCGGGAAAAGTGTAAAAAATTTTCAATATGCCTCTAAAGAAAGGCTTCGCCGCGATGTCACCGGAGAAGCAGAGAGAAATAGCGAGTAAGGGCGGGAAATCTCTGTCAATAGAAGTAAGGCGTGAAATTGGAAGGAAGGGAGGAATGGCAAGAGCAGAGAAGCTGAGGAAGAACCTCCTCGAAAATTCTTCAAAGCAACAGCAACCGAACCCTCCACAAGCGCAATCGGTGGAACGGCGTAATGTTCTAGCCGATCAAGAGCAAGCTCCACGAGTGGAACCTATGATGCAATCTGTCATTTCTGAGGTGGAAATCGCGCAGCCTGGTTTCGCAGTAGAACGCAAGATTTTACAACATCAGGAACAAACGGCTCAGTCCTGATCCGAGTGGTCGTATGGGCTGCTGGGTTGGGTCTCATAAAGCTGGATGAGAATACCGTTGGAGTTTCGGGGCGATATGAAGGCCACCTTCCATATCGGGTCCTCAAAGAATTCGTCAACTATCCTGATGTTGTTTGCCTTTAGATACTTTATCGCTTCGAGAATGTCGTCCACTTGAAAGGTAAGATGGTGGAGACCCTCGCCTCGCTCTTCCAGAAACTTGGTGAGGAAACTCGCACCTGCTTTTTCTATTGGCTCGATAAGTTCTATTCTCTGCCCTCCGAGCTCAAACTGAGTATACGTATAATCCCTAGTCGTTCCCTCCAACTTGTACAGGATTACTTTTCCACCAAGAATATCACGGTACAACTTCAGGGCCTCGTCGACGCTTCTTACGGCCACTCCAATGTGGTCAAATCTCTTGATGAAAGTCATTTCGACGAAAGACGCACACAAGTGTTTTTGCTTTTTACTGCTGTGTTGCACGATTCAAGCACGTAGTCTACTAATTTTGTCTCAAGTGTGCTTGTACTGAGGCGCCCAATCTCACGGCATGTCAGACGACAGGAATTGGAGCAA
>JAJPHP010000027.1 GCA_021325255.1 Nitrososphaerota archaeon
TCCATCTACAACTCGTTCATTGTTGCGGCGATGTAAAAAAAGAAGCATTCAGAGAACACACAGAGGAAGGCATCAAAACATCATATTCGTGCAACAGAGCACTTTTTTGTTTGCAAAGTGGCGTGCCATCCCTCTTATGAAATCAACAATCGCCCGTCCTTGGGAGAGCGTAGCGGTCTCTTTTATTCGAGGTGGTGCAATGTAAGACTAAAAATTTCGAGAGGATTAAACTGAGATGCATACACTCTGTGTTTGCGTGTTTCACATGCATGACAGCAAGGACGTGATACGAACGCACACTTCAAAAAACTGAATGCTTTATCTCTCGGTATGTGTTACACCGTAGGAGATTCTGAATGGAGAAAAGACGAGCTTTGGAATGCTAGCGGAAAGATTCGGTGACCGAGAAAAGCTCTGTCTGTTCTTCTACCTTAGGTCTGGGCTTCAGCTGGTGCGGAGGAAGCAGAAGCTGAGGATGTTGTCGTAGCGGACGCCGGTTGCGCCTGAGGCTGTTGGACGACCTCCGCAGTCGCCGCTCTCGATCCGACGTTAGTAATCCTAATTGTGAGCTCTTCGCCTGGCTTTGCGCCCTTTATGAAGACGATGAAGCCCTCCACGCGAGCGACTCCCTCGCCGCGCTCGCTCCTATCTATGACCCTGACCTTGTACTCCTTTCCAATCTCTACGGGTTTTGCTCCTGAAGATGCCTCTCCCGCGGCACCGCCGCCTCTTTTCTCGGCGTACTGCTGGTCTCCACCACCACGGCCTCGCCTGTGGCGAGGTTCGTAGCCTTCGGGCCTCTTGTCACCGTAAAAACTTCCGCGCTGGCTTCGACGTCTATCACTCATTTAAGAAACACAACACAACTGCTATCTAGAGAGAGATGAGATCATGCATGGATTGCTTATCAGTGTTTGGGTCGCAGAGGGAGGAGAGCGGTGATGTGATTTTCCCCGGCTTTGTACCCTATGCATTAGGCGATTTATCCTCTAAATCAAAATGCTGATGGAACCGAATCAAAGTCTCATATGATTCCAAAAGGGGTGAGTCTAGGAAGAGACGACTAGGTCATTCAAAGAGAATGCCTTCGAAGTGCATTCCTGCTGGAGTGGACACATTGGTCTTGCCAAGGGATGTCAGATTCATCGTAGGCATGAGAGAACCCTCCGCGCCGACACGTTGCGCGTACGCTGACTATCAAGAAATTAGACAGGCGTATCTTTCTAGAGCCGCCCTAGAAAATAAAGGGAAGAAATTAGATTGTGAAAGGAGGAGCAGATGAATCTTTCCAACGCAGGATCTCAAAAGTTCATTGCAGAGCCCTTGAAGCCGCACTCTTCGCAGATCATCTTCGCTGACTTCTTTGACGCCTTTGCAAGAGTAATCTTATGACTGTGACACTTTGGGCACTCCCAGTCGCCGGAACTGACCATTGGCATGGCTGACGCATTCTTCCCTCCCGCTTTAAACATAATTTAAAAATTTGGTTTGTTAATCAGACGAAGCGCCATGGCATTACTCGACAAGAGTCTTTCAGCTACTCGACAGTCGCTGCTTCAAGACGCGGAGTGCAGCGCTGATCTCCTTCTCTCTTGTATCTAGCGTCGCGGACAGCTCGTCGATATCTGGTTGCTTCTCCTCACCTAGTGTCTCGTACAGTATTTGCCTGTGAAGCTCATCTTCAAATGATTCCCTGATAGCTTCGTGTGCAACCTTTGTGATTCGTTGTTTCAATCTGAGCAACGAGATTTCCATTTGCGTCAACTCTGACAACTTTGAGTTTATCTCCTTGAGGAGTTTGTCGCTCGCGTTGAGCTTCTTTACGACGTCGGCCTCCTTTTCCAGCTGTGCTACTTCTCTCGAGGTTGATCTCAACTCTCTCTGCTCCGCGGATTCCTCATCTATGTGGGGGGAAAGATCTCGGAAGACAAACTCCACTGCATCCCGCGTTATGCCAATCGCGAGCATGCAACTCTTGTCGAGTTGGAAGTACTTCCTCTTTGGGGCCGCATACTCGCTCTCGCTTTCGTACGACGAGATGAAGCCGTGTCGCTCGAGCACTTCAAGGTGCTTCAGCACAGCCTGCTGGCTCACGCCCAGGTCCTTTGAGAGTTGGATGAAGTACCTCGGCTCGTCGGCAAGCAACTGCAAAATTCTTCGTCTGGTCTCGTTGCCCAAGACATCCAGCAATGTATCGATGTCATCGAGTTCTATCATTCTATTTTCGACTCACAGAGCGCGATGCGTTCACAAGTGCGACACTTGGTAACGATACACTTTAATTATTTTCGCATCAAGGTTAGTCTCTTATAGTGAGTATCCAAGCAGATTTCTAATCGTATCTTGGGCTTGGCCTGGAAAATGATCTATTGAAGGGGAACACTCTTTCCCATTACGTTGCTTAAGAGTTGGCCAATCGGTCGTCTTTTCGTTTTTGTTTGCCCGTTCATGTGTCGTTTTCGGATTTTCTGTTTCATACAGAATATGAGAGTTCTTGGCTCTGGCCGCTCTTTTCTTGCGCAAGACGTCGATGCTGAGAGCTGCTGCCCTCGGCGGTCGTTGAGAGAAGATCGCTTGCCGTGATAATTCCGACTACCTTTCCTTTCCTTGCTGTGAGGACTGCTTGCGAATGTTGCAAAAGCAGGGCAACCGCAGTGATCGGAATACTCTCGTCCACAACAGGGAACTGTTCCTGCATGACCTCGACGACGGGCTTGTCGTAGAATGCCTTTGGATCTGGCTCCTTTAGCAGGCTTTGGACGATGTGCCTTTCAGAAAGACTGCCAACACAAATATCTTCTCTGTCGTCTCTTACCGGAAGCTGGGAGAAGCCGTACTGACGCATCTTTTCAGCAGCTTCCCGCACTCTCTCGTTCTTTCTGATCCAGACCAGGTCGCGCTTCTCGACATCTCTTGCTAGTCCTGTTCTAGGCTGTTCGAGCCTGTCGAGATACTCGAAGATCTTCTTCACAATATCGTACGACGGACGCACCCTGTTGCTCTCAATCTTTGCTACAAGCGACTGGCTCGCGCCTACGCTGTTTGCGAGTTTCTTTTGGCTTATTCCCAGCGCTACTCGCCTTTTCTTTATCTCTTGAGTCGGGGGTAAAAGCATGTGCTAATCTAGCACTCGTTATTCGTTTGGGAATATCTGGTATTCCTAAAAGGTATAAGACTTTCGCGATAATATTGCTGCATCTTGAAACCGTGCTAGAATCTTCATGAGCCGACATCGAGGCGGCGGGGCAGAATCGAGACAGATCGGTCGCTCCTTCGAGTGTTGCCCGCATATTCTGGGATTTACAATGTGCTGGGAAGCAAAGAGGCGTTTCCGATAACGTCACCTTTGAGCGTAGTTACAATCGCTTCGCTTGCACTCTTGAGCTCTCTGACTAGAGGGGCGACTCTTCGCTCTTCCTTCGCGGCATCAGCCGAGTATCCGGCGACTACGAGGTCAAGGTTGAACGAAGGCATCAGAATAACATCTACTGGGGCGGACAAGTTCTCGACAATTGCCTCAGGAAAGATTGCACTTCGTTCAACTTTTAGAAAGATCCACACTGGCTGACCAGTTAGGGGGTTTCCTCTGCGTTGGAAGATGGGGTGAACGTGACCCATCACCAATCTTTTGCACATTGCGAATTTCGCAAGGGGCCTTGTGTGCCCATGAAGAATGAGCGTATCGGAGATGTAAAATCCGTTCGAATCGATCAGTTCCACTCCGGCCGGGACTAGATAGGAGAGACCTCCATCATGATTTCCGAGTATTATGTGAACACGTGTATGCTCTAGAAGGCGCGTGAAGAACCTCGGGACATTTTCCCATTCCGATTTCAGGATCCTGTCTGTGCCTGATTTCACGTCTCCGTTAATTATAAGGTCGGTTGCGTGAGTTTCCTTCACGAGCTCAACGATTTCGTTGAGCATTGTCGCCTGGTTCGAGTTCAGTTTTACTCCAGCGCTTTGGAATTTCTCTTCAAAGCCAATGTGGAGGTCACCTACTACGATGAATCGCCTTCTTCCTTCACGATCTGCAGAGCTTGTCAGGCTCGCTTGTTCGCCGCACTTCTCCTCTTGCTCTTCTAGGAGTAAGGCTCTCTTCTCAAAGAGAACTTTTACTTTCAGCAATTGCTCACCTTCTCGGAGTTTTCGTCGCTTTCATAGTATCATTCTCGTTGACGATGCGGCGTTGCAGTTACTTCTGCGAAGTACTCGTTTATTGCCTTAAGAACATTCGTGACCACCGGAGGAGTCAGACGTGAAGAAGCAAAAGGAAGCGGATCAGAGACGAGGCTTTAGAAGTCGAATGATAGAAACTTTCAATATCCCGCAAGCTGTTGACATGACATGCAGCTTTGCTGCAAACAAAGTGTGTGCTTTAAAGAGAGGATGAGTTCCGATAGTTTCTCTAAAGAAGTTTCTGAATCCGGCCCCCGAGATGCGCGAGATGGGAGCGACATCAGGAGATGGGATCGCGCCCAGAAGCTCGTTCAGAATCTAGGCGTGAAGCTCCACCGGTTTCAGCCCAGCAAGAGGGAGGTTTGGACTGTAGTAGGCAAGGAGGGTGATTTTCTCGTGGATTACGATCCTGGGGATAAGGGGAGATCCTACTGTTCGTGCAATGATTTTCACTTTCGAGTTCTCAGTGGCAATGTTCCAGTCTGCTATCATCTGCTCGCAACCGAGATGGCTTACTCGCAGGGCCAGTATGCGGTGGTCGAGTTTCGGGACGATGAATACGAGGACTTCATTAGGGCTCTTGTTTCGGACCTCTTTTCTCACCTGTGACCTTGAATCCTCCAGTACAGGTGAAGGCACATTATGATAATCATGATGCCGGAGCCGATTCCAAAGACGATAGCGAGGCCCATTTTCGGACCGTAGGCATTTATCAGCGCCCCGCCTGCCAAAGGCCCGAAGATCGTGCCAGCGCCGACAGTCAATGAGTAAAGGCCCATCGCTGCTCCGCGGCCGGTCTCGGGAGCAATGTCTGCGAGCTCCGCTAACGCTGCTGGCGTAAAGGCGAGGACTCCGGCAGCGAAGAGGGCTACCAAAGGAAGAGCCACATATCGATTAAGGTCAAAGTAAATCATCCCGGCCATGACCGAGGAGAGGCCGAAGATCGAGGCTTGCCCCACAAGTATGATTCTTGTTCTTCCGAACTTGTCCGAAAGAGTTCCAAAGCTAGATTGTGTGAATCCCAGAAGTATAGCCCCGAAGATGATGACTGCTGCTCCAAGGAGCCCAATACTTAAGCTGCTGGCACCAAAATGAGGACCACTTCTTCCGAAGAAAGGAATTGCGGATGAGCCAAGTATGACTTGTGAGAGCTCTCGGGTGTATGTTAGGAACACTCCGATCATTACCATTAGAACAAACCAGACTGGAATCAGAGTTAGTGCAATCTTGTCCGACGCGACTTTCCGTAAATTCTCCTTGACCGAGAAAATCGGTCCGGCCTTCATCATCGAGTCCTTTAGCGTGAGAACTGAAACTATTCCCCCAATCAAAGCGACGGCGGCTCCAGCATAGAAAGGTTCCAGGCTCCGCGTCGTGGCGCCGCTTATGATTAACAACGCGAAAACAAATCCTATTGCGTAGCCGGCAATCGTGCAGAAATCATAGATCCCCATCTCCCTGCCTCTGTTCGACTTCCTTGCAAAATCTGTAAGGAGTGCTAGTGTGCTTGTTACGATTGCCGCGGCGCAAATTCCTTGCAGGCCGTGTATCAAAGTGAGAAGAACGATCGACCGTGTGAGTGTAAAGGAAAACGTGACAAGCGAAGATGCAAGTAATCCTCCAACTACAATCCACTTTCTACCAATTCGGTCCGCGAGTACACCGAAGAAGAACCCGGTGGCCATTTCCATAGCAGGATAGGCAGAGGAAATCACGCCCCGATCTACTGCGATAGGAACAAGCCACTGCAACGCAACAACGGTAAATGCAAAGCTAAACCGCATCAGAAAGACTGCTAGGTAGATCGGACTTGTGCGCAGAACGTAGGAGAAAGTAATGGAACTTTCTTCAGTTTGAAAGTTATTTCTCCAGAAACGTGCCAAGATACAATTCAAGTACCGCTTTCGAGGTTGACCAAAGAGAAGAATAGAACATTCTTGAAATATTCAAATACGCACTCTAGTTTCTTCTGAATCGTCTCTCCTTCTTCTACACTCTTAGGAGAAAGAGGATACAGCAGGTACCTAAAAGGATGTCTAGTACTGCTACCGTGAATCCTCTCAAATGATGGGGCTTAGTTTCGTGCGCTAACTTCTCTTCTGCTGCCCGATTTTAAGGCGAAGAAAAAAAGCGGGGACAACTTAGCCTTTGCTATTATTAGGCGCTTTGGTAGCCTTTTTGCTTAGCGAGTTCGAGCAGAGCTTTTGCCTGTGACGCAGCAAAGCCAATAACCGGCCCAGCAGTGTCCTTCGTAAGATATCCGGATCTTGCTGCTACTCCAATCGCACCGCGCTCTGCCTTGGTTATCATGAGCGGCAGTGTTTCCTTTGTAATGTACGAGGCCTCTACAGCTAGGCCTAGAGCCTCACTCACGGCTCTCAGTACATCTGCCGTATACTGGTTCAGGTCAATTGCGATATCCTTCTGGAGCAACAGCAGCCCCGAGGATTGCGCCATAAAGATAGAAAGACCGGCTTTGATTGGTTTCAGGTTTAATCTTGATAGCAAACCGGCGAGTTTGGGTGAGATGGTCTCGCCAGGACGCGCCACGACCGAGTCCCTCGACACATAGATGCTACCTGATTCTATGCGTGTCTGTACGTTTGCTTCTTTGAACTCTGAGAGAACAGGACCTGGGGGAATTCCCGTATTTCCGGCGGGAACTACAATGTCATCAGTAGCGATGTCTCCTGCTCTCGCGGGAAGGTTCACTTTGCTCTTTTCAAGAACTAGGTACAGCTTGAACGGGCTCATGTTGGTGAAGATGAGTGCATTTTGACCATCGAGTCTTGAGAGGAATTCGTCTGCACTCTCTAGCCCTGCCTTTCTCATGGCGATCGATGCGATTTTGTTCTTTGCAACTAGCATGATCAGCTCTCCCCTGAAGTTCTTTCTGAGGAGCATCAGCTGGCTCGCACGAACCTTGAATAATTTAGAAACGATGATCGTGTTGTACTGAGTAGTCAGGCTCTCGACACGCGAAAGAATTTTCTCTTTCTTTTGAGGATATGTACTCCTCTGCGGTCCCCGCTTCTCCTGGGCTACAAGTTGCTGTTTTGAAGGCATCCCCTGAGCGTTCAACTCTCAACCATCTTTGTCTTTATGGGCTTGCCCATCGTCTTCTTGAACAGGAGCGTCTGGATGTTCTTTTCACCGTTCGGGAGTTTCCTTTCTACTTGGTTGATAACGGCAAGGGCATTTTCTGCAACTTGGGAGTCATTCAAAGATTCATCGCCAACTTTGCCAGCGACACTCAGAGAGCCTCTCGATTTTACTCTGATTCCGTTCCTATACCTGGCGAGCAGAGCTTCTATTGGTGCAGCAGGGGGAACAGGGGTGGGCATTCTGCCCTTTGGACCAAGGAACTGACCAAGAATCCTACCTATCTTTGGCATGAGAGAGGTATCTGCAAGAAAGAATTGATACTCGCGAGCCAGTTTCTTTGCGGAACGCTTTTCCGAAGCAAGAGTATCTAGCTCTCCGCTCTCTATCACCCGGTCTGCACCGGCATTTCTCGCTCGGACGGCAGTGTCTCCTGAAGCAAAGACGCAAATTCTTGCTTCTTCGGCCAGCTTGTTTGGAAGGAACACCACTTCGTTGATATTGAGATCTAGTTTCTTTACGTCGATGTCCTTTAATTTCATCACCAGTTCAAAGGCCTGCTGGAAGTTTCTCTTTGAATAGTCTTCGGAACGTGCCTTTCCTACTTGCTGCTGTACATCTGACTTGCTGAGCATCTGGAAAATTAATCACACTTTGTGCGTTCTAGACTTTCTATTTCCTAATCGCTAGCCAGGACTTCATCCCACTTGTTTTGCTTTATCTCAGTGAGGAACTCTTTGGCTTGCTTGCCTTCAATGGTAATCCCCATACTGACGCACGATCCGGCTACCTCTGAAGCTACGGCCTTTATTGTAGATCCGTAAGACTGCGTGATTTTGACACCAGCAATCTTTACGAGCTGATCTGCAGTAATGTTTCCCGCAGGAGCGGTCTTTGGTGTCGCAGACCCCTTTGCGACTCCCGACTCTTTCACAATTAGAGCTGATGTGGTGGGGATGCCTACCTCGACCTTGAATTGCTTCGTACCGGTGTCTACGTCAATCTTGACGGGGACTCGCATTCCTGCATAATCTTTGGTCAAGTCGTTTATCTGCTTGACAATCGCCATTACATTCACGCCCAGAGGGCCAAGAGCAGGTCCTAGAGGCGGACCAGCATTCGCCTCTCCGCCGACGACAAGCGCAGAAACTGATTTAGTCTCGGGCATGAAGCAGAAATTTACCTCGTAAGGAATTACAGTTTTCCGTAGTTGATTTAAAAATATATTGGGTTTTTCTCTAACAGGGACAGAAAATGAGGGGTTCAGCTCTTAACCGCTCGCGGGTTGAGAGCTTGACGAGCCTGCCCTACTAACAATTTTAATGAAACCTACGTCAACAGTCACTGGAAGCTGGTAGGGGGCGTCGAGTAGCATCACTGTCACCTCGGACCTCTGTGGTTCGACCCTGTTGATTTTCGCTTTCATGCCCTTGAACGGACCAGCAACGATTTCAATCGTATCGTTCACCTGAATATCGGATATGATCGATTTCTCTACTAGAAACTTTTCAATATCGCTGAATTGAATGTAACCAGGAACCATGCCCTTTACGTGCTTGAATCCGGAAATGCTGTCCGATACCGCTTGTGCGTTTGGTGCCTCGAAGAACACGTAACTCTTCTGTGCCTCAAGGACAAGTATGGAGTAGACCTGAGAGTCCTTTCCCTCCTGCCTCTTCTTTTCCAGCCTGTCTCCTACAAACTTCGCCACGGTCTTTTCCTGACCACCCGTGGTCTTTACTGCAAATATCCTACTTGTGAGCGTCTGTGACATAATGTTTCAACTTCTTGCTATGCATTTTTCTTTCAGGGCAATTTTCTTGTCGCGTTGGTTAGTGTCTGGCTGCGTCTCCCTCACTATCTACTGGACGTCGCACTTGGCGGGATCTAACGTGCGCGCGTTTCTGTCCCAATCCGCGTGAGAGGCATTGCTTAACAGAAGAATCATTGCAATTTCAGGGAGTTGTTGTCCCTGAAGGATTCGGATTGTGTACTCCTGCTACGAGCATCAGCATCGACGCGACAAAGTAAATTACGAATCCAATGACCCCCACGACCCCAAAGCCCAAGAAAACCAGCTTGAGATAGAGGGTGAACTCTTCACGATCTGATTTTCTAGTGAGTTTCAATGTGCGCCATGTTGATTGTAGGGCACGTCCTATCCCCATCGAGTTAATACGCAGCCTCCCTATTTCCCCAAAAATGGGCGTTGCCCATCAGTTTGGGTTCTCCGGATATATCTACCTTTGCCTGTTCCTGCTGTGTTGCACGATTCAAGCACGTAGTCTACTAATTTTGTCTCAAGTGTGCTTGTACTGAGGCGCCCAATCTCACGGCATGTCAGACGACAGGAATTGGAGCAA
>JAJPHP010000045.1 GCA_021325255.1 Nitrososphaerota archaeon
AATCCATATGGATTCCATAGCCCAGAAGTCATTGAAGGCAAAATAGAGAGATATTCGTCACGGCCTGCACAGGGACCTATCTTGCTTCTTTTCTGTACGCGAAGAAAATCGCCAGGTCGTATGCTATTTTCGAAAATCCCCCCGAAAGAATAGGGAGTGCCACGAAGCCAGCGGCAAAGAAAACTCCGCTGATTGGCGCGCCAAGAATGCTCGCACCGCTCCTGAACGTATTCGTAATCGCGTTAGCGGAGACTCTGTCGTCTGAATCAAAGATCTCGGCCATGAATGCTTGCCGCGTTGGGACGTCCATTTGTGAGACGCACTGCCTCGCAAAGAGGAAGGCGAGGGAAAGGGCGAGTGAGCCGGCTAGGGGGATCATTATGAGGAAAACGTTGGAGAGCAGGTGAGTGTAGACCATAGTCCTCAGATTGCCTAACTTTTCTGCGATGAATGAGGCTCCGAGGGTCGACACGCCGGTGAGGACGCTAGCAACCAGAAATATGACTCCGAGGTCGGCCAGCGTGACATGATACACGTAATAAAACCAATATGAGAGGATAGACTGGGAAACAAAGCCACCACCGAAGGCGTCCATGAAGTTTAGAGCGGAGAGTCTCCTAATGTTGTGCTTACCCCTTTCGGAGATTTCTGAGAGTCCTGCTTTCTTCTTGGCAGCCGACTCTAGGCTGCTCCCCACGGCCTGGTATAGCACAACGAGCAAGAGCCCGACAAGGCCGTAGGCGAGGAAAAGCAGGTGGAAGACGGAAAGACTATCCTTGAAATAGGAGGGGAGCGAGGCAGTTAGGGCTCCCAGCGAGGACGCGGCGTAGCCTATCAGGTTGTAGTACCCGAAGTATCTGCTGATCTTTCTACCCTCGGGTACAAGGTTTGGCAGTACGCCGGTTTCGACGGATTGGAACGGCCCCGCCTCAGTTCCCGTTGTGCTGACGTTTCCTAAGAAGCACGCAATGAGGACCACAGGATAGATTGTAGTGGCAAAGAGAAGGATGCCGGAAAGGAGCATGAGGACACTGAAGACAAGGAGAATCTTTCGCCGACCTATCAGGTTCCCGTACCAAGTCAGAAGAACGTTAGAGAATATGTTGCCTCCAATAATCGCGGCGATCGCAATGAAGATGTAGAATTGTGGCGTGCCGAGTTGAGCGAGGTAGATCGGAATCAGGATACTAAGAAAACCGAAGACGAACACTCTGAACCCTTTGCCGATGAAGATGAGTGTGAGTCTGTTATTGCTCATGATCGCTTGGGCCAGAACTTCCTCTCGCTCTCTCTTTCCATTTTACGTCTATACCAGAAATGTGGGCCGGTTTGGGAAAGAAGGCGTTTTTATTCTCTGGGTAGCAGGGAAATACACGATGGCATGTTAGCTTATTGAAAGCTACGCAGACTCATTGTAGCTTTGAGATCATGTCAGAGCGATCCCTTCCAGATTTGAGATGCCCTCTCGTCGCGTACCGACTCTTCTCAAGATCTTCGAGCGACTGTCATCGTAGAGAGAAGAGTTCGGAGGGGGCAGCAGACCTCACTTTGAGTTTTAAGTTATGAGTGGTAATTTCCTTCCCAGAGGTCTTCAAAAAAGAATCTGGATAGGAGCTAGGTAAACTCCCTTCGTCTGAAGATCATCAAACTCACGACCAGTCCCACGATAAAATACCCGACCATTATCGCAATACCCTCTGTTACTGTCGCAAAGTACGTCATCCTCTCTTGGGAGGCCATCATGTGGACGGGGTAGGGCACGATGAATATGTTCATGATAATTTGGGCTCCGTAGTTCAGGAGAAACCACGGCTCGATGTTAGTCAATCTGCCGAGTACGTTTTCCAGGAGGTTGAAGCCGTAGAGTAGGAGGAAAGTGCTGAAGAGGACCGATATCGCGCTGCTCTTTATCAGGGAGCTGAAGAAAAAAGCGAGCCCGGTTGCGCCCGCGATCGCAATTGCGCTGAACAGAAAGGACTCCCAGAATTGGAATGATATACTGTAGACGCCAAAGTAGAACACTGCGTTGCCGAGCAACAGTGCTTCGAATACGACGAGCATGAATTCCGACGCTGCTAGAGCAGCGATCACCTTGCCGAGAAAAAGAGAGTACCTCCTCAACGGATTGCCTATCATCGAGTACCCGGTCCTGCTTTGGAACTCGCTCGAGATCGCGTCCCCTCCGAGGAAACTCGCGGGGAGGGCTATGACCACAACGACCGTATACTCGAGCCAATGCGTGAGAAAGGAAGCAGCGTTTGACATCATCGAAGGCGGGCGGTAGTATCCCACCACTACGCTCGCTGCCAAGCCTGCGCCGAAAATTATCACGAGCAGCCCGAGAAATCTCTTGGACCTTCGATAGTTGAGAAGCTCGTACTTCGCTATCGTGAAGATCTGTGATATGTCTCTGGGGACGCGTCCACTATTTGTCCCAGAATTTTCTTTATTTCTTTGTTCCCCGCCGATCATTTTGCTCACGCTCCCTCTCCCTTGCTGACCAGTTTCAGATAGAGTTCTTCCAGGGCAGAGCCTGACGATCTCTTGAAACTGACAAGGCCAATCTGCATCGAGGCTAGGAGCGAAACAACAGCCTCCTGTGTCTCCAGTCCTCCTGAGAATCTGACTCTGACATCACGCTCGCTGGACCTTTCAACCAAGGAAACCTGATCAACACTTTTCAACCTCGAAGCAACAAGATTGTAATCTATCGGCCGAGAGAAACTTGCTTCAAAGATGCCGGAGCTCGACGACAACCTTACAGCATTTTCTATAGTATCGTAGAGCAACAGTTTCCCTCTATCAATCATCGCTACCTCGTCGCAGACTTCAGCGATCTCGTTCAGAAGGTGAGAACTCATGAAGATGAGCCTGTCCTTTTTCTCCTTGATCGACTTCAGTATCTCCCTGACCTCGGTCATCCCGCGCGGATCGAGGCCCGTAGTCGGCTCATCAAGAAGAAGTATGCTCGGCTGGCCAAGGAGTGACGCGGCGATGTTTATCCTCTGTCTCATCCCCCTAGAGAAACTCCCAAACTTCTTGTTGATCCACTCCTCCATACCCACTTCTACCAGAGCATCCTCAACCCCCTTTGACCTCTCGACCTTCGGTATTCCCTTGATCTCCGCAAACATCGAGAGCGCCTCTCTCGCAGTTAGGGCTGGGTATATCTCCGGAGTCTCTATGAGCACGCCGCAGGACTCTAGGGCTCTTTTCTTGTCGTGCCTGATCTCAACGCCGTTGAGATAGGCTTCACCGCTCGACGCCCTTATCATGTCGCAGAATATCTTCAGTGTCGTAGTCTTTCCAGCGCCGTTTGGTCCTAGAAACCCTACGCACTTTGCTCCCTCAATCTTCAGGTTCAGATTTGAGAGCGCGGTGAAGGACGCGCCGTACTTCTTTGTGAGATTGATGGCCTCGAGAGACGGCGTGTTGTGGCCACCGGCCATACTGCTCTTCATTATAGTTTGACTCAAACGAAAAGAAATTCCCTCCAATTGATAGCAAAAAGTCAGGCACCGGATCCCAGCTTTGGAAAGCGGAGCCTTCCGACGTATTCCATTATCCACTTCACGAGACCGTCGTAGGTTTCAAGCCCCCTCTCCGTCAGCACTACGAATCCTCCGTCACCCTCTATCCTGACGAATTGCTTCTCCTGCATCCAGTCGAGGTACTTTACGAGTTTGTCGTATGCCAGGCCTGTGGAGGTAGCAAGGGCGGTTCTGTTCATCTTGTTCTGCTCCTTGAGAGATTTGATAATCCTCGCGACGACGTAGAGGTCAGGCCTCGAAGCTCGACTCTGCTCTCCTGTACTCATTGCTGAACCACCGAAGTTCGTACAACAGAAAATCGAGCGACCGTCCCTCCTTGTACCTCCTAAGGAGGTCTCCGCTCTGGAGGGCCAGAACCGCCGAAACCGAGACAAAGGCCCAAAGCACGCCGACGAAAAATATCCTGACCCCGAGAAAATGAATCAGCAGTATGCTGCTGAACGACTCTAGCGCGAAGAAGAGAATCACCATGTAGGCTATGGACTTCAGGATGCCGTAGAGGAGCTGGCTTATCCTACCCACGGAGATCTCGTCGAATGTGGCTTCCCAGTTTATCTCAGAAAGTATCCTCAGAGCGCCTGGGACTCCTTGCGAGAGGTCCTCTCGCCACGCACCGACCGCCACAGAATTGACCTTGCGCCTGACGAGGAGCGCTCCTCCTACCAGACCACCAAGGACCACTAACAATGAAATCAAAGAAAGAGCAAAGAAGATCGAAGGCTGGTTTAGGACGCTATTTTCAAGTGCGAGAATTGAAATTAGGACACGTATTAGAAGATACGCGATTATCGTACAGCCGAGCAGGACTGCGAACTGCTTCAGGCCTTTTGAGAGCGCCTTGTAGCGCTTCACTTGATCGAGAGCAGACATGAGCTCTCCGACCTTAGCGACGGCACTTTCTTCCTTCATCAATTCTATTCTGACAGTATGCCTTGTCTCTTAGCTTCTCATATAAGCAGAACTCACTGCGGGGGAGTTGTTATTGTGCATCGCATTCTATCATTGAAAGATATTTTACGTTATGCGAAAGTCCCAAGTTTGGATGGAATTGGGAAAAGAGTAATCTGCGTTCCTAGGAATCACAGTCGAAGATCAAATTTCTGCTCGACCTTCACACCTCCCCAAGGAGAGCGGTCGCGAAGTAATCGCGATTACACGGAGACGGCCTCGGTATTTCCTAGCTTGATGCTGGTGCCCAGCCGGAGGGAGTTGTGAATCTCTGCCACTCTGTCCGTGTGCCTAATCAATTCTAGAATCTCTTCTTCGCTTGCTTCGCTTCGACTCTCGCTGAAAAGGAGACGTTCAAAGCCCTCACCGGGTCTCCGCCCCAATCACACCAGACATCCACCTTCACGATTTTCAATGTCATGCCGCGTTTGGCCGCCTCACGATGCAGGTCGTTTGTGTAACATGCTCCAACGGCGAGTAGAAGTAATTCTCCCCCGTTGAAACCTATGCCTAGGCCGCCCGCGCTCTCGGGTCTATCAATAGTAACAGTTCTAGGCCCGGACCACCCAACGGCAGCCGAGGCTCCTTCAATGGTTCTTATGTGAACCTCAGTTTGCGTCATACAGACAACGGATCTCGCCGTAGTAGGTTAAAAACAAAACCCGGTAAGGGATTATGGACGGAAATTTCATCAAACTACGGGGTGTGCTAGCTCCGTTTGGGGGAAAAATCGCGGACGCCACGGTGCAAGGATGCCAGCTTCGCTCGGAATGCTTGTCCAGGCCTTTGCGGTTAGCATCTACCCCATGCTCGCGCCTAACTCATCTTGGCGGGTTGTGGTGATTGCAATGATGGCCAACGGCGTGGGGTCGGATTTCTTCCTCCCGTCGAATAGCAGCGCCGTCATAGCGAACTCGAAGCAGGAAATATATGGCGTCGCCTCCAGGCTACTGAGTATGTTTGCAAACATCGGGTCGACCGCGAGCATTGCAGTTACGATAGTCGGGGGCCGCAACGTCGATACCACGCAGTCAAGAATTCGCAATAATCATAAGTCCGACCACTCTGTGCTTCTCTACTGCGAGCGTGTTCGTCGAGGAGCCCCACACCGCCTTCTCAGTCTCGATTGGGCTTAGGGTAGCATTCTTCCCCTCACTCGTTCGCGGAGAGGAAAGACGTGGGCAGAGAGGCGTTGCTACGTCAGAGGGCCCACACAGTGTCAAGTGAAGGAGACGTGCGGGTAGATCTTACTCGTCGTGCCGGGGAAGCGGGAGTATGTTATCGAGGTCCACGGTGTTCTTCAGCGTCTCGAATTTTTCGAGAAAGGCAACGCCACTGGGTGACGTGCTGTATAAAGTGGTCATCTCCTCGCCGTCGTTGATTCTTTTGATGAGACCTATGTCGGTCAGGAAAGCTAGGTAATCTTCGAGCTGACCATAGCTCAAATTTGCCTTGTACATGATGTGTGTTTTCCTAGCTCCCTGCCTTGCCACTTTGAGTATAGCGGATATTATGGAAAGCCTCGGTCGGTGCTGCTTTCTCTTTCTCCCATTGCCGATGCCAATATTATTGGCAACTGTTGATTGCAAGGCAGTTTGCGATGCCTTTACGTCTCCAGTAGTATGTCCATCTTCTCGTTGAATCTCTGGAATGGCGTCGGTTGATGCAATCGACGGGTACGAACTCATGGAATATTTTACCTGCCTCTGAGATTTCAGATGATAAGATTCGAGGGAAATGAAATTAGCTGAGTTTTCTCTACATTGCTGATATTAAGAGGCAGGCTCTCTATAGTGATTCTCATATTTTCTCTGCAATCTAAAGAGGGGAATGGCAAGAATCTTTTTCCGGAATGTGGGAGGAGCAAAATTGCAACGGCTCATCGCCGAGAAAACAATGTGCGACTCCAAGAATCTTGGGCCAAACCGTCCAGAAAAGAGAAGGGAGAGAAAGAGAGAGGGCGACCTGTGAGTAGCCCTCACTAATTGGATTTCCTATCCGGAGTGATTTCCCATGAAGTATGCATAAGCTGGTCTAGTGCTCTCCGCCCTTCCTGCCCGCCTCTCCCAGGCCTTCTATGTCCTTTGCCCTCTCTTCGCCACCTTCCTTCCGATTTCACTAAAGTGCCAGGCCCATACTTTTCTTTGACGGCCTCTCCACCCTTTCGACCGGCTACGCCCAAGCTCTCTCTACCGCGCGCCCTAACTGCTCCACCTTTACGGCCCGCCTCACTCTTCTTCTCATGGGTACTGCTTGACATCTCTCTATCTTTCTCAGCTCATCTCTCTTTTTATCCCGAGTTACGACATAACGCAAGTTGCAATAAGACGATAGTGAACTTATTTAGGCATTCTCAAACAAACCACTTGCAATTTGTCTCTATATTTGGACTGCGTAGTTTGCTTGAGAGCTTGAAATGTCATTTGGCGGTGTCATTTTGCTTTTGGCTTCTGCGCACTTGCGGGTGCGTGCTCTGGGAGATTAACGCAATTCAGGTAAGCCATATTCGACAAAGATGCCATTTCTTTTGAGAAAAGAGATGATGACGTTCCAGAAGAGATCTAAAGCCTCTCCCTATGTTTGGGAAAAGCGACTTGATATAGAGATGCATTCCAGCCTGATTCATAATTTATCACAGGTAATTTGCGTCAAGACGAGGCTTTATAATTCTGGGCATATTTCCGGTTCTCTTGGATTGGGAAGTACGCCGTATGGCCAAGCTGCAAGTCAGATACATTGTCAACGATGTTGACGCCGCAATTTCATTCTATTGTGGACATTTGGGTTTGAAAGAAGCGATGCATCCCAACCCGGCATCCGCAATGGTTGAAAGAGGAGACCTCCGTCTAGTTCTCAGCAGGCCGAATCCATCGGCCGGAGGCGGTCAGCCAATGCCTGACGGAACCGAACAAAAGCCTGGAGGCTGGAACAGATTTGCCATCGAGGTGAATGACCTGGCCGCCATTGTCGAGGAACTCCGAAACGCACGAGCCCATTTCAGGAATGACATTGTCGCTGGCGTCGGTGGCAAGCAGATCATTGTTGATGATCTATCAAGCAACCCTGTTGAACTATTCGAGCCGATTCTGCCGGAGGCACGTCTTGGTTCTGGCCAAAGCAACAAATTAGGGCATTGAATAGCTTCAGAGTTTTCCGCTCACCATTTGACACTGATGTGGTGACAAATCCGCAAGAATTTGACCATTTCTTATATCTCACTCCAGCCGCAGGTCTTGCTTTCTGGTCGACAATCCTTTGAACATCGGGCCGCGTACAAAACAAGGCGTATAAACTGCATTTTTTCTGCAAATCAGATCCGGAATGATGCAAACTCGAGCAGAGTGACTGTAGATTAAAATGAGGTTAAAAGGAGTCAACTATGATGTGGGGCGAGTTCTCATGGGTCACAACATGCGCCCGACTTTCGATCCCGCGATAATTCATCGAGAGCTCCAGATTATCAAGAGTGACCTAAACTGCAATGCAATCAAGATTCAGGGGCACGACATTAACAACGTAATGAGGGCAGCAAAGGATGCGTAGCAGCAGGGCTTCAATGAGGTTTGGCTCGCACCAGAGATGTATGACAAGGCTCAAGAGGAGACATTCGAGTACACAGTAAAAGCGGCGGAAGAGGCTGAAGAGCTTCGCTCGGTTTCATCGGAAAAGGAGATCGTGTTTAGCGTGGGAACGGAGTTGACGGGTTTGATGCAGGGCATAGTCGAGGGAAGTAACGTCATGGAGAGATTTGGAAGCCCAGGCTTCAGGGAGAATATGAAAGCTGGGAAATACGTCAAGCCGCTAAATGATTACCTTGCGAGAGTAGCCCGTGCTGTTAGGAGTGTCTTCAACGCAAGATCACTTACGCATCCTTACCGCGGATCGAGTCGGTCGATTGGAGCAATTTTGATTATGTATGCATAGACGCTTATCGGGACAGGTTCACCAAGAATTCTTACGGCGAGCTTGTGAAGCAATACTTCAAGTACAACAAGCCTGTTGTCATCGGCGAGTTCGGCTGTTGCACGTATCGTGGTGCGGAGGATCTCGGAGGGATGGGCTGGGATGTTATTGACTTTTCAAAGATGCCACGTGTTCTGAAGGGCAACGTAGTTTACGATCAGGAGGTCCAAGCACACGAGCTATCAGATCAGTTGAGTATCCTGGACGACGTAGGTGTGGATGGCGCATTTGTATTCACTTTCGTCCAACCCGCCATCGAGACGAATGATCCCGTCGTTACAAAAATGCTCCAGAATCTAGCGTTTAACCCTGACATCGCGAGTTACAGTCTGGTCAAGAGTTACTCCTCGAGCCATGGAGTGACTTATCCTGATATGACTTGGGAACCAAAGTTGTCTTTCCGGCGCGTGGCTGATTACTACGCAAAACATTAGCGCTATTGATGCTCGCCGCTTCGCGGGATATGAAGGAATGACTGTTGACAGCCATCTCTTAATATACGGATTCACGCTCTCATCTCGAGCGTTGCAACATACAATTTTGTGATTAGACATGCTCTCTTCCGCGTTGCAACAAGAGAGGCCCTTGAATTAAGGGAAGGGACAAGGTGTACGAATATAGGACTTTAAAGGCGAAGATCCTTCTATCAGGAATAATAAACTGTTATAACCTTCCTGATCTTCTACTCTCTATTTAGAGCATCTGTGAGAGAAAAAATGGTAAGATCTCTCTCAGAGACTTTGGAACGAGGAATGAGATTTCAAAAATGATGGAAAGTGCATCAGAGGCAAAGATATCCTCAGAAGTAAAGAGCCAAGAATACGGGATGTACATTGATGGTGAGTGGGTAAGGCCACGCGCTGGACAATCACTCGATGTCGTGAACCCGGCGACGGAAGAGGTGATTGCAGCGGTACCAAAGGCGACCCGAGAGGACGTCAAGCGCGCTCTTGAAGCCGCCGAGCTGGCTCAGGGCAAGTGGGAGGATCTCTCGCCGCTCCAGAGGAGCAAGTATCTCCTGAAGATCGCTGAGCTAATTCGACGCGACAGGGAGAGGCTAGCTCGAATACTGACGGCCGAGCAGGGCAAACCACTCTACGAATCGAGATCGGAAATCGACGGCGCCGCAACCAACTTTGAGTACTATGCAGAGTTCGCAAGGAGGATAGAGGGTGACGTTCTCCCGAGTGATTACCCGAAGCAGTCAATCATGATACTGAAGCTTCCCATAGGAGTGGTCGCTTCGATCACGCCTTGGAACTTTCCGTCCTCGACGGTCGCAAGGAAACTCGCTCCGGCGCTGATCACAGGGAACACTATTGTGACGAAGCCTTCGAGCAACACGCCTCTCTCTACTATTGAGCTTGTGAAGCTTGCCGAGCAAGCCGGATTCCCGAAAGGTGTTCTCAACGTCGTCACTGGATCCGGCTCGGAGGTCGGCGAGGAGCTGATTACGAACAAGATTACCGGGCTTGTTACGATGACGGGAAGCACGGGAGCTGGGAGGAAGATTATGCAGTCGGCCTCGGGGCACGTTGCGAAGGTCCTCCTTGAGCTGGGCGGCAAGGCCCCGCTGATTGTCTGGAACGACGCGGACATGGAGTGGGCGCTGAAATGTGCGATCTGGGCGAGGTTCTGGAACTGCGGTCAGACATGCATCTGCGCAGAAAGGATGTATCTCGACGAGAAGATCAAGGACAGGTTTCTCAACTCATTCGTGAACGTCGCAAAGTCCCTCAGGTTAGGGGACCCGACAAACCCAAACACCGATCTCGGACCGATGGTCTCCAAGAAGGAGAGGGAGGCGAGCAAGAACTTCGTTCAGACCGCAAGAGACGAGGGAGACAAGATTCTACTAGGCGGAAAGGAGCCGAAGAATATGGAGAGGGGCTGGTACTTCGAGCCCACAGTAATAGACGTTGCCGATCAGAAATCTCCTCTGATACAAGAGGAAATCTTTGGCCCGGTTGTGCCAGTCATGGGTGTTGACAGCTTCGACAAGGCGATAGAGTACGCGAACGATTCACAGTACGGCCTCTCCTCGTACATCTTCACAAAGGACTCTAACCGCGTGATGAAGGCAATGTACAAGATCAAGTTCGGCGAATCATACATCAACCAAGTAGGCCCGGAGCAGTTCCAAGGTGCCCACACCGGATTCAGGCAGACAGGAATCGGCGCGGAGGGGTCAAAGTACGGACTAGAGTGCTACACACAGCTCAAGACCTGCTATGTAGATTGGAATGAAAAGCCCAGCCTCCCCTACCTGTTTCCCTACGCCGACAAGATGAAGGCCGGTAGCTGATAAAGCGGGCTAAGCATAACAAAACGTTACCAAGAAAAACATCTTCTTCCTCCAACGTGTAATCTTGTGGTTCGAGCAGAGGCCTGGCGCGGTTCGCCGACGGCGACGACGAAACGACAGTTCCTTCAATTAGTTAGGATTCTAAAACCCTCAAAGAAGAGAGACGTTTTCTACGACGTCGGGTGTGGGTACGCTCAACCCTGCATCTGGATCGCTGATAGAGTCAAGCTAGCTGTCGGAATAGAGAACTTTGCACCCCGCCACAGGGAGGCCCTGCGCAGGGTCAAGAGGTCGGGAATCGAAAATGTGAGGGTACTGAAAAGGAACGTTGAAAGGGCCTCATACAAGCAAGCCACGATGATTTACTCGGTCATTACTTTAGATCTGGACTTTTTCAGCAAGGTGCAGAGAGAAACAAGGCGCGGTACAGTCATCGCGCTCTGCTACCCTCCTCCATATCCCATCAAGGCGAAAAGAAAAGGGGAGTACTTTATCATGGAAACTCCACTGAAGAGAGTGAGGGACCAGAGTGAGTACGCCAAGATGTTCACTGGCAGAAAGAGGGCGCAGATTGGCGACGTTTATGATCTACTGCCAAGGACCTATTCGAAACACTTGGAGTGGCAGATTTCACACGCCGATTCCAATTGGAAGAAGCTAGGCTTCTTAACCTCCGCCGATTGCAAAAAGTGGAAAAGGAGGGAGAGAGCGCAGTTAGGATAAATCGCGCGCCCCCAATGAAGTGTAAGGGTTTGAGAAGGAAAAAGCATTTGAAAATTCTTCTTCTCTGGTAAGGAGATCCCTCTTCCCCCATGTTCAAAAGAGTAAAACTCCAACGAACAAGCAAAAGTAAGATAGCAAGAGAAAGGTAGACAAGCGCACAGGATATCTATACTGATCACTGAAAAGCGGAGAAGAAAGGAGAGAATATTTTTTGACAGATCAGGCAGTGCAACAGCAGCAGGAAACTGAGAAGACTAAATCAGATCAGATAGCGATGTGGGTTGCCGATCCCGCCTTCCCGACGGACGAGAGAGTTAAGAAGGCCTTTGAATACGCCGTAGATCGAGGATGCACGCACTACTTTCCAGCCGCGGGATTTGATGAGTTCGCGCTCCAAAAAGCAATCTCCAAATTCTATGAAAGAGAGTACGGCTACAAAGTCGATCCGCTGACCGAGATCAACCCGACTCACGGCGCACAGGAGGCACTCTCGTTTTCTCTTCACGTCACGGTAAAGCCGGGCGACGAGGTAATTGTCCCGCAGCCGACCTATGCGGCAATGATCGAGAAACTGCCAATATTTGGGGCAAAGACTGTGTTCACCCCATTGATCGAGGGTGAGAACTGGCGGCTTGACCTAGATGCGATAAAATCCTCCATCAACGAGAGGACTAGGATGATTTTCATCTGCAACCCGAACAATCCCACCGGGGTTGTATACTCGAAGAAGGAGATGGAAGGCCTAGCCGAAATTATAAGGGAGAACAAGCACGTATCCGTAATCTTGGACGAGTGCTACAGCCGGATCCTGTATGATGGCACCAAGTTCCATAGCCTGCTCGGGGACGTGTCAATCCGAAACCAGCTTTTCGTAGTCAACAGTTTTTCGAAAGCGTACGCAATGACGGGCTGGAGATTAGGGTACGTAATTTCAAGCAAGGAACAGATTGACAAAATCAAGGGGCTTGCATTTGAGTACAACGGAGGGGTGAGCTATGCCGTGCAGTACGCCGGCGCGGTCGCATTAGAGCAGTGCTCCTCGTTCGTTGATGGTATGGTAAGCGAGCTGGGAAAGAGGCGGCGTGTTATGCTCGATAGCCTCTCGAAGATCAAGAACATCCGATACGACACTCCAATGGGTGGGTTTGAGATCTTCCCCGACTTTTCCGCGTACTCGAAGAATTCCGTGGAGTTCTCAAGCAAACTGGAACAGGAAGCAAACGTCAAGACGATACCCGGCGCAAAGTACGGACCCAGAGGCGAGGGGCACATTCGGCTCGTATTTTGCTCTGAGCCCAGCGAGAGGATAGCCGAGGGCGTCTCGCGGATCAAAAACTACCTTGAAAAGTAATTAGAACGCTGGAAGTTGTTGCAAGTTCAGAATAGGGTGGTCTTTCCCAGCTGTCGGTATACATCATTCTACGCTAGCCATACTCTCTTTTTCTGCAACAGCTTCGCCTTTTGGCTGCTCGGCAACTGAAGCAGCGGCCACCGCCTTCCTCGTCCTTCTCCTGGGCTGGGCGGATGCTGACTTTTCAAGCTCTTCGGTGTACTTTCGATAGGACGAAACAAGGTCCCCGAGTATGGTGATCGAGGTATTCAGAGACTCCCAAAGCACCGCGTTGACGCCAGAGTCCCCCTCTTGGGAGCTCTTGATCTGATCCTCGCCAAGCTGGTTGAAGGTCTTCAGCGCTTCACCCAGCTTGTCTTCCTGCGCTTCAACGTTCTTCTTCAATTCTTCAAGCTTCTTCTGCTTGCTCGAGGCGACGGCTCACTCTTTCCCTTTTTCTGTCAGAATTGTCAGACTAAATTAGTGTTTTTCCACCGGAGGCACGCAAAGGCGGGTACGGATTTGATTGGGTATCCCCAATACCTAGTCAATATTTAACCTTGAGTGCTTCCTACTTGAGAGGGAAGGAGTGTTTCGAGCGCAAAAATGCTCTCTCAACCTGAGATTGACTACCTCAAGACACAGCGGCTTGCGAGAATTGCTACAGTGTCCAGCGATGGGCAGCCCGACGTAGTGCCGGTCGGGTTCGAGTATGACGGGAAGTACTTCTGGGTGGGTAGCCACAGCCAAGAGATATTCCACCGCACGCACAAGTATAGGAACGTGAGAGACGGCAACAGGAACGTGTCACTCGTGGTCGACGACCTCGAGTCAATCAATCCGTGGCGGCCTAGGAGCCTCAAGGTATACGGCACCGCCGAGGTCATGAATCACAATGGCATGTTTGGCCCAGGCAAGTATCTCAGAATCACGCCGAGAATCTCATGGAGTATGGGAATAAAAGGCCTAAATCTCAAGCAGGGGGAGTACGTGTTGAGGACTGTCCACTAGTGAGAACGCTTCTGAGCAATTTACATTGTAGTGGCAATTCGGCATCAGACCCTCAGATACATCACATCTTCGTCGAAGTACTGGTCGCCCCTCTTTATCGCCTGAGGGAAGTGGCCGTATACCCTGAACCCAAATCTCTCATACAGCCTCTTGGCCCTATTGATGCTGAAGACTGAGAGCTTTACAATCTCAAATTTGCCCCTGCATTTCTTCAAAGTCTCCTCTACGAGGCGAGTACCGACACCCTTGCCCCTGTACTCCTTCCTTACAACAATGCCTAATATTCCGCGGTGGGAAATGTCGGTGCCGGGTCTGAGCCTGTTTACCTCGCACATGCCCACTGGCCGGGAATTCTCCTCGGCTACAGTTGCAACCGCATCTCCGTGTTCGATGTTCCTGAATAGGTGAGAGAACCACTCAAGTTCCTGGGCGATTGTTGGCTTTTGCCTGTAGAGGACAAGGCCGAGGTCCGGATTTTCCTTGAGCTCATCAAAGTACGAGTAAAAGTTGGTGACGAGGCCTTCAAAGTCGGTTGCCTTTACGTCGCGGTAGGTTATCATTTTTGAGCGTGTGCTTCCACATTTTTTCACGTCAAGGCGGTAATATGCTTTCTGCCCTAAGCGAATGTCTCGCGTAACTAGAAGAGAACTGAATTCATGGATGCCATCTTTTTCTCCCTAGTTCGCCTTTCCCATCGTGATTTTTCTTCTCCTACTTCCGGTTTCCGACAAGAGGACAATAGCGGGTAGTGCCAGCAAGGCGACGAGCCAGTATAAAGAGAAGCCCATTGAGAAGGAGCCGCTCACGTCTCTCAGGTAGCCTCCGAGCACTGGAAGTATGAATGTCCCAAGCCCGCTTGCAGTGATTACAAAGCCTGCCGCACTTGCAACGAGACCGCCCGAAACCTCGGGTAGCTCGCTTGCGATCGTGATCATCATTGGGAAAAAGTACATGGAGGTAAAGCCTAACATTAAACCTGCAAACAACGATACGCTGCCAGAGCTTGAAGCTAACAAGACGTATATTGAAATTGCGAGGAGAGGAGCGGTCCCCAGAAGGACGGGCTTTCTGAGCCCCAATCTGTCTGAGAGGTAAGGGAAGAGGATGTTTCCTGTAATGCCTCCGACCCAAACCATCGTTCCCGCCAGTTCCACGAGAACAGCGCCTGCCCCTTTCATCCCTAGTAGCTGAGGCATCCAGCTTATCGCTGCATTTTCTGCGCCCGTCACAAGTGCAAAGATTGCGAAGAGCAGCCATATGTTTCTGCTCTTTGCCACCTGCAAGAATCCCCGTCGCATCGTTGTCCTTCCCACTACGTGATTTGAAGCCGAAGCACTCTTTGCAATCTGATAGTCAGTAGGTTTCTCCCTAGAGAAAGTGATGTAAACGACGGCAGCAGCCAGATCTATCACACCATACAGGATGAAGCTGCCCCTCCAACCGCCCATGGCCGGAAGGACTATCGTCGCCGTGGTGGCGGAAACAATTAGGGCGCCGAGCGCAAAGCCAGCGTTCCAGACGCCGTTGACCGTACCGAGTTCCTCTGACGGAAACCACTCTGACATTGCTCTCCCGATTCCTGCGATTTGCATGACTGAGCATATCGAGACGATGAGGGAGAAGAAGAAGAGATCATAGAATCCGACCGAGTACCCCCGCAAAATTGCGGCAAGACTCTGAACGAATGTTGCGATCGCAATCGACTTGCGCACCCCCAGTTTCTCTGTCACTGCGCCGCCTATCGGACCGTAGAAGATGAATCCCAAGTACAGCGTTCCAAAGAGAAGACCTCCTTGGGCGTATGTGAGATTCATGTCCTTGATGATGGGATCGAGGAGAAACGGTACCGCAAAATCGATCATGCCAAGCACTAGCATCAGAAGAAACGAGAGGAAGAGCACGATCCACTTGTATCTTGGGTTTGGCATCCGAGGGACTGCGAATATAGCAGAGTTCTTTTATCTCTTATCCTCTCAAATCCTTTTCAGAGATGGATTCGTGCTAGCCCTGCGCGAACAACGTACTTTGCTCTAACAGCAGCTCAAAAGTGAGTGCTTCATCTCTCCTAAATCTCTTTGAATTGAGTGCTGAGGGACAAAAGCGGATGTGTTTACTTGGGTTTCAAACTACTTTCAAGATCTGCCGAATCAGCTCAGGCTTGCGATCCCACGCAAAGAGCGCCGCGGTCAAAGCTATTCGCGAGTAAATCGAAATTGCCATGAGGAGGCTCGTCACAATTATTTGGACCGAGCCCAGATTCATCGTCCAGAGATACTCCGAGCCGCCAAATCCAAACTGAGAGTACAACCGTTGAGGTAGAGTCAGTAGGGTTGGGTTGAAGCCCATGACATACCCGGCCATGTAGTAGAAGCAATCGTTCATGAGAGAGACGAGCAGACCCAGCGCGAGGAAGAGCTTCCAGTTCTTCGAAGATTGGAGGACAAGAGGGACGAACGGCGAAAAGTAGAGCAATATAAGCCAGATTGAGTAGAACTCGTGAACGTTGTACCTTACTATGGCAAGGTCTATCCAGTTGATGATGAAAAATCCATACAGCACTGCAAAGATTACTAGCTTTGTGCGGTAGTTGTCCAAACCAGTCTTTTGGGTAGAGGTCGTGACTAATTTAAGTTCAGCTAGCCCGGTTCTTCCGCATTCATCTGGAACTTTCCAAGCTCTCCTTTGAAAACGTGCTTAATTCAAAATAATGCGTGTCGGAGAAAGAATATCTCTGTCTCCCGCTAGTTGGCGACCCCCTAAAATCAGTAACCTTCAGAATTCTTCTTCCTTGTCTTCGCTTGCAGCCTCGGACACATCCTTAATCGAGGTGGTGGAGGCTTTGCCTCCAGTCAATGAGCGATCATCCTCCTCTTCAACGGAATCCACTCCCCGTCTTAATTTCCTTCGATCTGACCTGCTCTCTTGTTCGTCAACATCCTCTATCTTGCTCAACTGTATCGAAAGCCACTTCCGAGTTCTCCTTATGAGCAACGCAAGTTGTATTAAACAAGCACGAATTCGTTAATCTCGAAGAATTCTCTCGAAAGAAATTGTTTCGAATATTTTTCGACAAAATCAGAAAATCTTGCAATCTTAGGTAAAGGCATTGCACGAGGATCTAGGCGTATGTTCAGACATTACAAACCGTGATAGTGCATAATCGGGTGATTCCTAACTACAACATGCTCCAAAAAAGAAAGGGGAGCTTCACTTCTTATGAAAGAGTATTGCGCCCAAGTAGGACGTTGTGAAACTTCGGATGCAAACTACTTCCGAGTGAGTTCCGCTTATATTCGATACGTCACTATAATTAGTTCATGATAAGCAAAGCATGGGTGATATTCATCCTTGTTTTAATTATATCAGGGCAGTTTCTGGTGCTGTCCCTGTTTCACAATGTCGATGATCAGGGGGTCATTTTCGGTAACTCGGTTATAGTGATCGGCAAGTGGAATTATGTGAGCGCGAGCGTCGATCTCTTGGTCCTCCCTAGCGTGGTCAACGGCACACCGAGCCAGGTCGATATAGTACTCCCGAACGGTACATCGTTTAGCGCCAACAACCCGTCATCGGGTTTCTCAATGAGAATCAAACTACCGATGACAGGTTTTTCACTCGCGAACGGTGCGATCAGCGGGCCGGTTCCTCTTTCGCAGGATCATCCGTTGAACGTGACGATTGCCCAGAACGTTGGGGACGCTACAACCTACGTTTCTTCGATAATGGCCTCCAACAGCGCAACTTCTTTTCAGGGCCTTGCAGTTGAGCTTTATCCGATAATAATCCACGGAGATGCGCAGGTCGCAATCTCTGGGTACGGTGTCGCGTTATGAGCAGAACGATTAACGAAGAAGCAGCCGTAATGACGAAAGTTATGGAACTCATGACCGCCCTAGATCAGGTAAAGAAATACAGAGCATTCTCCAGGCTTCTTCTCGATTTTGCTGCAATAGTCCTATGTTCTGTTGTCCTGCTGCTCGCATTAGAACTGACCGTAAATTTCTTCAAGATTGCAAGCGGTTTCCCCTGCTATTATAGCACCGCTTCGATGTTCATCTGTGGAAGCGTCGTAGGAGGATCTCAAGCCAGCCCAATCGTGCAACTCCTGGCAGGGCTCTCGCTTTTCCTTATCCCGGCGATTGGAGTCCTCGTCGGAGTATTCTGGGTTGACAGGAAGCTGCGCTCTGTCAGGGGAGGGGAGTGGAGGGAAGCGATGAAGGAAGGGTTCCCTGGAGCTTTGAGGCTCCTTCAAGCTCTTGATTGGGACTCTGTCCTCGAGGACATGCGCATCTCCAAGATTGGGTATGCCGTCTACTCCGTGATCAAGGTTCTGGGTTACTGGTTGCTCGCCTTCATCATACTCTTCTTCCCCTACGGCTTTGGAATCTCTCTCCTGCACACCGGGATCAACTTCTACGTCCTTGGGCTGATATCATTGATACTCGTGCTTGTCTTAATTAGGCGGGACCTTGGGAGACGCTACCGCCAGGTCGTATCCCTGGATGCAATAACGTGGGAGCTTCGGTGGTTCAACAGTGAATTCAAAAGACCAGAGTTCGGAGAGACAGGAACCATCGAAGAACACTGATGTCGCTAGTGGGGGAAAGCACAGTGAATTCGAGGGTAAAAAGCCCGATCTCTACGTTATCGCGCGAATCATCAACGTCCTCAAGGAAAAGGGAAGCCTCAACAGGACTGCGCTAGCCACTTCCACGGGGCTCGCATACAACAGGCTCTCAAGCTATCTTGATTGGATGATCGAGAGGGAATTTGTTGCGATTAGTGATGAAGGCGGGTACGTCTCGCTGACTCAGGCTGGAATCGAAGTCTACGACGATCTCGTGAGGTGGATATTTCGCTATGTGGGAAAGCTCAAGTTTCCGAGACTAGAATAGGCAAACTTTGATTTTTATAGAAAAAGATCTAGCGAATTACTCGTATCGTCCAGATGTCGGCAGAAAGCCTTCTGTTTAGAAGGTACTCGTACGGGATTGTAAAGTACCCTCCAAGCCCCCACTTTTCTCCCCAGGAATTTCTCACAATGAACCACCTTCGCGAGTCTAGATAGCCTGCCGCTATGACTGCGTGCTTGCCCACGAGTTTTTCATTTTTCTCAGGCATCTCCAGATGGCCAGTTTTTCTTACTCTGGCGCCCTCAAAACTGGAGTAGACTTTGATGCCGAAGACAAATGGAAATCCCGAAGCAAGGCATGACTTCATATGAATGAGGTTGTGCTCTAATCTCTGGTATTCTAATGCTCTATACTTCATTGCCTGTCGGTAACATGGGGTGGACGGTTTGATCTTCAACTTCTTCTCTAAGTACGGCCATAGGGTTTCCCTGCAGCATCCGAGTTTTGAAACAGATTTTATTCCATTTCTGATTTGAGCCCCATTGTCGCTTTCGACGTCGCCCTCCATTTCCCTTTCACTGTAGTAAATGAAGAGCCTCGAGGGGACAAAGGGCCTTGTGATGCCTTGCTTTTTCTCATCGAATTCTAGGGCAGCCGCGATAGCGTTTGCGGTGCAGCTGTTCAAATTGCCTTGGTTGTAAATTCTTGGAAAATAAGGACGCAGGTCAACGGTCGGGGGAATGTTTCTGACTACATCCGGAGGGGGCACGTACGGGTAGTCTCTTTTGTCTGGAATGTCTTTGAGCCATCCATACCTTGGAATGATTTTGCTTGCCAAGCTAATTGCGCTCTCTTTATGAAGAGTGTATAAGTCTATTCGCGCTGGTGCTGTGTTGCACGATTCAAGCACGTAGTCTACTAATTTTGTCTCAAGTGTGCTTGTACTGAGGCGCCCAATCTCACGGCATGTCAGACGACAGGAATTGGAGCAA
>JAJPHP010000022.1 GCA_021325255.1 Nitrososphaerota archaeon
ACCGCGTCGGCTAGCCCGGAGACTTTCGTCGTGTTGAAGTGAAAGTCCTCGCAAATCTGCTGCGTGATTCTCTCCTCGACAATGCAGGAAGCGTTGCCAAAGACCTCACGGATTGAATTGACAAACTCCTCGGGGTTGCTCGCTACATCCTCGCTGGAGAGGCCGACCCTCCTGTTAAGGTCCCAGAGTACTACATTGAGTACACCGCCACCGTACGCGTCTATCGCGCGCTTCACACACGCGAGCATCATTGAATTGGCTCGGGCTCTGCGATCCTCTTCTTCTTGCTCGCATAGTTCTGGATCGGGTTGCTCTCTGGATCGCATTCGCACGGGTCCACTCCGTTTCCCCTCCTTTTCCGCGATTTCGTATATCTCCTTTATTGGCGATTTCAAAAATCCTGACAGCGTTCCCCATATTTTGCGCCGTGACATATGCAGCATGAACGCCTTTCCATACCAGAGGGACTGAGTCAGGGAAAGGATTCCAAATCAACTGTTTTAGTTCCGCGAGCACCGCATCGGCCGACACAAGCTCTACAACGGCTCCTTTAGCTCAAGAACCAACCCAACTTTATTCAACAGTTCCCGATAGCGAGGATCTCGCCTTCTCCTTCAAGAAAAGGTGCAAAGCGTAGCGTCAAAGGAACTAGCACGCGCGACTCAGCGCAACGAAACATTGCATTGAAGATAGCATCCATCTCGCCGAGAAAATACCTCATATAGCCAATGTTGCGCTCAAGGGTTGCTCCCCCCTTGAAAGAATGCTCGAGCGTTTCCAATGATCCTGTTTGCTCCCTCCACGTCTCCCTTCAAGGCAGTGAGGTACCCGCGAAAGCACAGCGCGCCGAAATCCCCAGGAGACAGTCGTTCGAGCACTTTGACCTCTTCCTCAGCTTTTTGATAGTCCCGACCGCTATTCTAGCATACGTTATTGTTAAAGCGCCACAATTTAAGTTCCTTATCTGGTTAGGACACATCACCTCTGACCCTGCACTGGGGTATGGTCTGCGTATACTAGGGAAGCAAGAAATCAGGAAAATGGGCGGAATGCGAAATCTCATGCCAGACCTCCAGAAATTAAAGGAACAGACACTCGTTGAGATAACGGGAGGCAAGGTCGTGGCGCCCACTCTGATTGTCTGGGGTTACAACGATCCCTCGGCTCCGGTCTCATTGTGTTTCAAATTATTTGAGATTGTGGCCAGGGGGACCGCAAGATCGCAACTGCACATTTTAAACCGCGCGGGACATTATTGTTACAGAGAGCACCCCAACGAGTTCAACAGTCTACTAAGTAGCTTTATCCAGTTGTCATGATTTCTTCGGCCCGCAAGATTCCTCTTTTTGTAGTAGATTATTTCTAGTTCTTGGACACTATCCTCTATTTTTGTTTCCTCACTGTCCGAGGCCCGGAAAACGGAAGAGGTATTCGAAGAATTGCTACGGGAGTCGGTGGAAGACAGATGACTGTTGTAGAGAACGAAACTGAGGATCAAGTTAGGGCAGAATTGATTGTGGCGGAAGAGACAGTAAGAGAGAATGAAGTGGAGGGGAGAGGAGCTGGGACTAGCCTTCCCTCTGCGTCGGCCGCCGAAGAGCAACCCCAGAAATTAGGACGGCCTTGGGATAACGACAGCGGCGATTGGCGTGGCCACCGCGCCCTTCCCTTCATCGTCGAGTCGATACTCAAGGTTGCGAGGCCGGGTGCGAAGAAGTCGATCATAAAGTCCAAGGCGAGGCTCAGCAACCATCAAGTCAACCATTACCTGGAGTACTGCCAGGCGGCTGACCTAATTTCTGTGAGGGAGGATGTCGAGGATTCAAGGTACTACTTCACTTCTATCAAAGGACTGAAGTACCTGGAGCTCATCGGCAGTCTCCGTTCTCTAGCGAACCTCGATGAATGGTAGATAGCCTGTAGGAGGGCAAGTGTAGGGATTTCGGAAAGAAATCGAATGAGTTTGTCCGAAATTGCTCAGTTTGATAGGGATATCTTAAGTAAAAAGCACCTACGTTCGAGATTAAACGTTTTGGGACTTCTTTCTTCCCATCTCGCCCCTGCTATTGAAGAAATGAGCCGAAGCCATGAACCAAGAACGTGCACTTCAAAAGTATTCCTGGATAATCCTAGTCTTCGTGGAGTTCTACACATTACTGGTTGCATCAGTTTTTCTTGGCATCTTGTTCTTCGACTTGATTCCAACAGCTCCTTTTGAAGTCTCCATATTCGAGGAAATCCTCACTCTTATCTAGCTGGTGCTCGCAACTGCCATAATCCTCAAACCTTTTCGTCACCGGAGAAGATGGGCCTGGTACGTTCTTTGGACGCTCCCAATATTCTGGGGGTATGTTCTCTTAACCACTCTTCGGGAATCCTTTCAGCACATTTCAATTTTGGCTTCCCCGCAAGATTGGACAGCACTGATTTTGCAGGCAATTTTAGTTTGTCTGTCTCTTTTGGGTCTTCTCTTGCCCCTCAGAAGCTTTTTCCCAAAGAGACCAGAGTATCATGTTTCCTAAGACCTTCAAGAATACTCTAGTATCAGTGGACTAGCTAGAAAATGGGGAATAGGCCAGTAAACTTGAGATTCCATAACATGAAGCTATAGCTAGAAAAGTTGAGCAATAAAGACTCCGAGAACGGCGCCGTAGATAATATGAGAAAGAAAACTGATAACCAGACCACGTCCAATTATTTTGAATCTGCCCTTTGATTCAAAAAATCTCCTTGTCGCGAAAGGCGAAACTAGCCAAAGTAACAGGTTGTAGAAAATTGCAGATTCTAGGATCGAAAGGGGCGTTCCTGCCAATCCTGGAAGTAGAAGAAGTAGCAGAAGCAGGTAAATGACCCCAAGGATGACACCATGAAGCAGATGCATCGCTACCGCATAACGAACTTTGACTGATTTTTTCTGAGCTCGAAAAATCATTGACGCCATGACCGAGTTTATCTGCCACTCGGTCACCCCCTCCATGCCCCACTCTCTCCAAAAGGGAATCTCGAAAATACTCATGCAGACTGCAGCTACAAACCCACCGACTGCGGCATAGGCAATAGTGGCAAAGGCTTCAAGCAAATTTCCGCAAAGCTCTCTGCTACTAGGTTACAAAGAATAGTTGCCGTTCATAAAAAAGATCTCAGGAAACCGATGATCTGATCCCCGTTTAGAATCCACTTCGTCTGCTTTTTTGCCACTACTTCATCCATTCTTCTTCTGTCAATGAGCGATGAAGAAGTAGTAGATCCAGCCTTGTAGCCACAGGAACCATTATCGTGGAGTCTTGATAGCGTATTGTAAACAAAATTCATAGCATTTTGACTCCACGGTACTTTGTGAACAAGCGCAACAGCGATGCTACCTAGTGGAAGTAGCGCCAAAAGATTCGGAATCGCGACAGCGCCACTCGAAACCTTGCCTTCGACCGAGATGAGATGGAAAGATCTGTGTCTTCGATTTCGCGGTATCGAATCTAGTATCCCGGACTCATCTGCTTTGACGAGTGAAAGGTAGTCCAAGCGATTGTATCTATCAAGCCAGTCGACGAGACGCCTGAATTTGGAGCAGGGTCCGCAATCTGCGTCGTACACAATCAGGGATTTGCCTCCCAAAATCGGAATGATGCCCCCTATATTTTCTTAGTGTGAAAAGTATGTAAGCTAAATGGTTGGACGATGTTTTTCAGAGCCCAATTTCAGTGGGAGCGCTATTCACATCACTAGAGATCCCTACAGGCTAGGGGCGAGAAAGTCTCGAGCGAATGTCTGACTCGGTTAAAAGATCCACTTTCCACAAAAATGAGCGAAATGTGTTCGCCTGTTCGAGGAGTTATCACAATATACGACGTCAGAATTTCGCGCCGCTTGAATTCAATCTTAGATACCTGTGCTCTTTCGATCTGGTAGACCTTCCTCTTCTTTTCAAGATCAATGATGGAAACTACCGTGGAATTTCTATGCCATGCTGTCAAAATCCCAGCTAAGATGAATACCAAGCCAATGAACTCCAAAAAGTATCCTTCCACTGGTATGCTTGCTGAATTCATCAAGTATTCAGTAATTATCCCAAAGACAGTGAAGAGCTCAACAACAATGCCAACCAGCAATGCAGGGAACATCATTATTTGTATCCAAGCAGGTGCATAGGTGATGAAGATTCGTTTGCTCGTAACGTACACGCCCAGGCATCTCGGATCAAGCCTGCTTTTTCGAATCGCGGGACTTGCGAGACCAAACGTGTAGGTCTCTCCGCCTTCAACTAGCGCAGGCATTACGGGTCTCTCTATGAATCCACTTTGCTTGAAATGCTGGCGCGAGATAAAAAGCTAGAATACGATTATCAGGCCTAGTAACTGGTTATTGTATGAATAATTAGACGAAAGGGGCTTAATTCTCCTAAAACGACTGTAATCAAAGCAATTGTCACACTTATCCACACTGTGCCAAATCCGATAACTACTCTTCCCGCTAGGGCCCTGTTAAAGTCCCTGAAGTAGCCTACGAAGAAAAGCACACGGTTCCAAGCAGATTTGAGACGTTAAGGGCATAATTTATTTGCGAGGTGAAGAAGGAAGGTAAGAGGACAACTATTCCGCCGATCGACAATTACAGACATGTCCTGAGTACAGTTTGCGGGGCAATTTTTCATAGTAGGCAATTTTCCTTTTACGTCGCTTTTTGATAGTGACATCAAGATCTTATCGTACACTTGCCGTCTTTCAGTTTCATCCATGTTTTCCCAGAATTGAATCGTCAAGATTTTGCTCTATTATTGAGGATGCGAACATCTCTTCTTTGCTACTCGACTTCACTGATTCTATGATCCTGAGATTGGTCCTCCTGTTGTAATTTTCTTCTTGACGAGTCCACAGTTGGAAGATTCGACATCGGGGGAGATTCGAGTCCCTTGGTCATTCCTCCAATTTCTATCTCCCGCCTGCAAAGCGAAGTCTGACGCTTATCGCACACACGGGCACCCGAATCCTCCTCCTTTGTAATCTCGTTTGCAGTTAGTTATCCCTCTAATTTACAAAGCAGAATTAATCCTAATCTTCTTGAAATGACCTTTAGCTGGTGGGAAGTTCAAGGTCATCCGATATCTAGTAATCTCCCTGACATCTGTCCACCGATTCAAGAACTCAATTCGCAGAAGGCTCCTCAACTTGGAATGTCAATCCATTGCAGGCCGTCCGGAGTATCTTTCTGTCGCAGAAAACAAATGAAAATAAGAGTAACGGAGTTAGGATTTGAAGTGATGAATTCGTCGGGTACTTCAAACCAAAACCTAGCAGGATTTCTTTCTCGCGACCGAACCTGTGACAATCAAGAAACTCGATCGCATGGCCGCCCTTACTGCTGTTGTTGAATTTATTTCTTAACTTGCCAAGGATTATTCTCTTTTTGTTGCTAGCTTCTTCGCCTTAGGTGGTGTCAGGCAATTGGAGCAGCACAATGCGTAGTAAAAGCCAAAGAAAGTGGAACAGTAGGAATTCCGCAACCCAAAATCATTTGGATGCGTGCGGGAAGGGAGTACTACGAGCAAAAAAGAGGTTGTATTCTACACATGAATGATCTTTCTTACACCCTCAGACTCGCCATGCGTTCACGATTTGATCGCTACTAGCAACTTTGCCAAAGTGCCTCCCTATGTTCAGCTCTGTGGCCTCTTGCAGCATTTTATCATAAGTTGCAGTGCAATCCCTAACCAAGACTATATTGAAATCTCTCATCGCTCCTTCTCTAGCAGTCGATTCGACGCACACATTTGTTGCGGTTCCGGTTACAAGAAGAGTTCTGATTCGGCGCGATTTCAAGACAGTTTCGAGATCAGTGTTGAGGAAAGCGCTGTACCTGTGCTTTGTGACGACGTACTCGTCTTCTTAGGGCACGAACTCTTTGTATTTGTCGAAAGTCTTTTCGCCTTCTGAGCCACGCCTTGCTAGTCCACTTCTGCCTCCTCCAAAGTGCTTCCATGAAACAGTATCTGTAAATGACGAATGCTGGTTTCTTGCATGTATGATGAGCAATCGGCGATCCCTGCACAGGCTCATGAATGAGGCAAGCACCGGTGCCATTACCTGAACCGCATCCACACTGAATCCAAGCTTGCAATACCCACCATCCTTACTGCAGTAGTCGTTTTGCATATCAACGGCGATTAGGGCGGTGTGTCTTGGATTTACAAGTTCCTCGAAACTCCAAGACAGCTCTTCATCGCGTTCAGAGTACATATTGTACGTTTATGCCTCATTTCTACCCAACTAGTTATACGTTAGGATTATCATCATGAACAGGGGTCAGAGAAAAAGGTTGGAAGCCAACTTTAGTAAGGAGACAGAGCGCTTCTTGAGCGAGTTGCCCCATTTAGAGACGATAAATTATTCTATCTTCTTTTCGCACGCCCTGCCTGCATAGAAGGAAGGATGATGCCTAAAAACGATCGATCATTGGTTTTGACTGGCTACTAAAGGAGAGGCGTATACAGTTAGTCCGCCTGATCCGAGCTGCCTCAAGATCATTTTCAATTCGCCGAGTATCCTCGCATTTTCCTTGACATATGCAATCACTCCATCCAATTCCCTGTTCTGACGATCAACCACAGGGCCTATGCGATCTTTAACAAGCTCAAGCGCGAGCACCACTACCTGGTCATATTTAATTGCCTTATGTAGCAAATCGCTAGCTTTTCCAACTTTGGCATTATCAACGCTCATTATGACAAAATAAAGTCACCGAATCAACATCGGTAGGCATCGCAGAAAAGTGGCACGTGACACAAAGATCTATAGGATACCCGCAGCTAAGCTTAGATCTGTTGTCACATTATGTTTAGGACAGACTTAGGGCAACCAGAAAGCAAATAGAGTATTCGAAAGATTTAGGGCTCAGAAAAAGGGGTATGTCGCGTTGACCGGGTGAGGATGAAACCAAACCATAAATCGAGAAAGAAGTATAGTTAGAGCGTTGCGCACATAAGAGTTGGCACACGCCGAAGGAAAATTAAGCAAGTGTGGTCAGAAATAAGAATCAAAAAGAAATTAGCAGCCCACTTTCCCTCTCGCTTTAATTGTCTCCTCATTTTTCTAGAGAAGGTAGGTCTTCAACTCGAAATCGCCGCTCCGGAGGTCACAAACCAGCTCGTATCTCCCCTTCCTTGGGTTCAGCCAAGCTAGTTTCGAGGACTGGGTCACGAATGTCGCCTCCCCGTCGACGAAGTACTCAGAAGGACCGCTCAGCCTTCCTGACCCGTGACCTAGACTTAACGCGACCTCACCCTCGGGCGTCCCTGACACGCACCTCGCGTCCAGTTCTAACGTGCCGTCGCTCTTTCGAAAGACCTCGGTCGTGTCCCGGTAGCGCCCTGAGAGCAGCCCTCTGCTTTCTCCTATATGGTTCTGCTCCACTCTGGTGCCGAACCGGTTGATCTCCTTGACAGTCGACCAGACGGTCTTGCCCTGCAGGTCTGCCAAGAGCTCTCCGCTTCTGAATCCTCCTTCCATCTCCTCCACACTTCACAATAAATTTGGGGAAAAAGACTCCCGCCTAATAAATGGGAGACACGATCGTCAACCTTGGTAATGACATTCGAACTCGACTCCCAACCGAATATGCGAACAATTCGCCCGAGAAAATCGCGGTACTCGACTATTTCAGATTGAGAGCCGCGAGCCTCCAAACCAGGTGCGGATTGCTTGCAGGCGTAGTTGCGGCAAGCGCTGCCCCCACTCGGCGACCAATCTCCTCGAACCTCCCCTCCTCTCCCTGCTTTAGCCAGGCGCCAGTAGTACTTCCGTTCTCGAGGAAAACTGTCGCCGACTCGTGCTCCCCTATCATGAGAAGGCCTTCACGCTTCAACTCTTTCTCGATGAGTTTCGCCGCACTACCGGATAGCGGTCTCTCTAGTTTCGTATCAAATGCAAACCCATACTTTCCCGAGAGGTCGACGTTCTTGAGACTTTCAAGGAACTGCTTCATCGGCTTGGACGCACTAAGCCATTCCGTTGGAGCTCCCACGGCAATCAAGTCGTAGGACTTCAAAGATTCTAGACTTGTCACTACTACCTTGGCGTTGACGCAAGAGGTTTGAATGCCTGCCTTTTTGAGCCCAGACTCGAAGGATTTTGCAATCTTCTCGGTGTTGCCGTAGCGAGTATCGAAAATTACAATGGCGTGCTTGGCTCCACTCTTGCCAGCAATTACATTCCCAGCCAATTCCAGCTTTCTCCACCTTCACCGTAGAGATAGCTGTGCAACCACTTAAAGCCCCAGCACGATCATCAAGTATGAGAATATCAGTTCTTTGGCTGATCGGTACTTTAGGGCGCAATTGCTGTTTTGAGCATTCGATTGGCGAGAATCGAACAAGCCTATCATAAAGTACAGACGGATCTATGGTAAGGATACGTCATGAAAAGAATGAGGACCTATATCTGACCGATCCAAGAGACCTGGCACTCCGCATGGCGTTTTTCCCCTCAATTGGCGAGGCGCGCTCAGATAGTCTGCGCAGAGAAAAGCAGGCAGCTCTCCCCAACGCATGAGTGATATTTGCGTCGGCGTCTATATCACGTTGTGAACTGTTTGCCAGCCCACTTTGGTCGGGCGGTGGGGATAATTGAAAGAGGAGTTTCATTCCTTGTTGATGCTCTCTCAACACCATATTGTCAATGATTGAACTCCTCATTTGACTCTCAGCATTGAGAATCGTATCTGTTCTTTATATGAGGCCACACTTCCAATGCAATGAGAGGAAGTCGTGTGAGTTTTGGGGAGTAGGAACATCTTGGTGATCGGCCTCTGAGCATTAGCGATAATCTGGCAAGTAAGCATGCTCGTCCTCAGAGCAGATTTGTTGATCGCTCTGGTCATCTTCCTTTTTGCACTGGGAGTCAGCTTTGCGGCGATCGCGACGACACCGGCGATGGCGAAGCGGACAGCAGAAATCAAGACGGAAGCTTGATTCTCTTCAGTATCTCAACTTCACCATTCTTATCAGAATTCCAAATGAAGTAGAAGAAGGCCATGTTAATGAGGCATGGACCGATCGTGACGAAGTGGTCCCTTCTAAATTTCGATTCCTAAAAGATATGAAGGACGTGTCGCTCGTTGTGGAACTCGAGTCCGTGAAGAAGGAGAAAGTAACGGTTGCACTAACAAAAGAAGAAAGACGCCACTCTGTGTTTACTTCTCCTTGCAAATGACGCACCGACCTTCGTCATCGTGCAAAGTCACAGGAGGTATCAAAGGGAACATCGGGTGCCTTTCGCAGTGGAGGCATGGCCGATAATCCTTCCTCTTCTGATTACTGACTGTAAGGATTGTCTGCTTCGAGTGCATCTTGTCCTGTCGCAGTTGTTTTAGTAATTGCAGGGCATATATACCTACAAGACGATCATCAAAGTTGATAATCAGTGTCAGCTGACATTAAGGATCTTCATGGGGACCGTGAAGCACTGATTGAATTATCCGCAAATCTTGTTAGCAAAAGGTTAGGCCCATCTTCACCGAACCTCTGCGGTGGCAGTGAGCCGATAGCATGCCGATGGTTAGGCTGCGTTTTGGAATTGTGGGGTATGGGCGATTTGGGGCAATCCACGCGTCCAACATCGCAAAAGTCCCCGACCTCGAACTCTCGTCAATCTGCGTGAACGGCGAAGGCAGTCTCCTATCGGCAAAGAAAGATCATCCTCAGGCAACCGTTTTTCAAGACTACGGCAAGTTCATTCAGGAAGGAGAAGTTGACGCCTTAATCGTCGCAACTCCCAACTACCTCCACGCGAGTCAGGCCATCAAAGCGATTTCTGCGGGTAAACACGTGCTCGTCGAAAAGCCGATGGGAATCTCAACCGAGGAAGCATTGAGAGTACACGACTTCCAAAAGCAAAACCCTGATGTCAAAGTTCAGATTGGTTTCGAGTTGAGGTACTCACCCTACTGGCAATATGTCAAGCAACTGGCAGATGACGAAATAGGGCGTCCGACGGCAGCAAAGATCGATATCCGAAGATCCCCTTCTGCTCTGAGACCGGGATCAAAAAACTGGAGGTATGAAAAGTCCAAGGTCGGCCACTTATTCTTTGAAGAATTGATACATTATGTTGACGCCGCCAATTGGTTGATTGGGTCTACTCCTACGAAGGCATGGTGTACCATAGACGGAGGCGATTCTACCTCATTGTCTGAGCCTTTCAGGAGCGCGTTTCTATTCGTCGAGTACAGGAGCGGCACAAAATTTCTCATCGCGAGCACAATCGCCGGATCTGGCTTCGATCTCTCGCTCTCGGTTGTTGGAGATCGCGGCTCACTGCGGGGAGAAGTGACTTCTAATGCATTTGATCAAAGTTACATCAAGATGCATAATCTAAACGGTTCGGTCAGCAGGGAGAAGATAGTACCTTACCGCGCGGAACCAACCGACCTCGAAAGAGAGATAGCCGACTTTGCAAATTGTGTTCGTAGGAAAGTTTCTCCGCGCGTCAACACGACAGATGGCTTTAATGCAGTTTCAGTTTGCCTTGCAGCAGCAAGGTCGGCGAGGAGCAAGCGAGAAGAGTCGGTGGAGCAGTTTCTCCCAACGTGAAGCAAGTTCGATATCTCACACAAGATCAGTTCCAATTGACGATGGCTACAACCTTTAAAAAAAGACATGCGAGCTGATAGAATCCTGCCTCAAAAAGAAAGAGCACAGGATCGAATTGAGCTCATCTAAGAAAGACGAGTTTGGAATCAAGCGCATCTTGGTCGCCGTCGACGGATCAGAAAATGCCACACGAGCTGTTAAAGTTGCATCAACCCTAGCCAAAGACAACAACGCCAAACTAACAATACTTCACGTCATTACGATTCCAGCTGTGGTGTACTCTGGAGACGTGGCCTTTCCACTAAATAAGATCGAGGTAGAGGCCCGGCGACAGGGGGAAAAGTACGTAGAGTCTGCCCAATCGACAGCCCGGCAAGCAGGAGTTAAGGCAGAGACAGAGATCATAGAAAGCATCGATTCGCCTGTGAGAGGAATTACTGATTATTCGGAAAAGAACATGATTGATTTGATCGTCGTAGGAACCAGAGGACTGGGTGGCTTCAAGAGATTGCTTCTTGGTAGCGTAGGAAGTGGAGTGGTTCACTACGCTCATTGTTCCGTCCTTGTGGTCCGGTGAAAAAAAGGGAGAGCTCCTGCGGAGGTCTTTCAAACGCCCATGTGGCTCCTTATACTTATGGCCAAAAGAAGGCTTGGCTCCCGATCCTGGGAGATATAGGTTACGCGGTAAACTTGCGAACCCGTAAAGCGAACCCTCGACGAATTCGAGATTTAACTGATACGGGACGGAGTCGCGCATCGAAAAACGAAAAGCGAAAAAATTGCTGAGAAAAAGTGGAAATCACAACTAGTGGGCAGTCCGCCAGATAGTTTAACTGATTTTCTCCATATCGAGAAGATTTCTTGACTTAAGTTCTTCTATTCGGTTTCTGAACATTTCAACTTTCATGGCTGGAAAGCCCAAATTCATAGTCGCTCTTTCAGACTTGGAAAGAGAATCATTGCAAGAAATGATGCAGCCAACAGCTCAACATCGTTATGCGCAAAGTGCCAAATCCATCCTCATGGAGGCTGAAGGCAATACCAACAACGAAATAACTGAGAAAACTGGTCTCTCGAAAGTTTCAATCACGAAGTGGAAAAGAAGGTTCGTACAAAATCGTCTTGACGGCCTGAAAGATCTCCCGAGATCTAGCGCCAAGCCAAAGTACAATCATAAAGACATTCTGAAAATAGTAAACACTGCATACAGCAATCCCCCGGAACCGTTCACAAATTGGAGCATAAGAAGGCTCTCAGAATCCTCTGGAATTAAAATGAAGAAGAGTAGAGTTCACGAAATTCTGAAGAGCTTGGATCTAAAACCACATCAGTATCGAATGTGGCTCTTTCCATCACATGATCCCGAATTTGAAAGGAAGGAGATGGAGATATGCGGTTTGTACATCAATCCTCCGGAAAATGGCGTTGTCATATGCGTCGATGAGAAACCAGCTATTCAGGCTCTCGAAAGAATTCATCCTTCGGATGCAATGGAACAGGCGAGAGTGCAACGGATGGATTTCCATTACAAGAGACATGGAGTTCTCAACCTTTTTGGCGCCTTCAGCGTGAAGGATGGGTTCGTGTATGGGAAGCCTTCAGAGAAAAAGAAGGCGCCCGATTTCCTGGATTTCTTGGAGGATGTTTATTCGAGATGGAGCTCTCCTACAAGAGAACTTCACATCATAATGGACAATTATGGCACTCACACCAGCCATTTGGTCACCGAATGGATTAGCAACCATACCCGTGTCAAATTTCATTACACGCCAACTCATGCGTCGTGGCTGAACCAGATAGAGCTGTGGTTCAGCATACTTCACAGGCAGGTACTGCAAAGAGGCGATTTCAAATCAAAGGAAGATCTGGGACACAAACTCGTCCAATTCGTCGAAGATTACAATCAAAGAGCCAAACCATTTGCATGGACGTACAAGGGAAGGCCTTTGATGATTATGTGTTGAATGAGGTACAAGGGGCAACTTTCAGTAGTACTGCTTCGGCGCCTTGCCTTTTTCTTCGAGTATCAATGGATATCTCTTTCCCCTTGTAACCTCCCCGAATCCATCTACTTCAATGCCAAATCTTTGGTCGTCTCCGAAATCGAATATGAAAAGAAATTTCTGACCCTTTTTCAAATTCAACTTGCTGAGTTTAGTCGACGTAGAATTTGGTCTTTCTCCGTCGAATGGATCTTCCTCTGTCGAGCACGAGTACTCCATTCTTCTATCTCTAGAGTAGGGCAGATTGTCAAAGAAAAAGGAGTACATGTGTGGGTCGTCCCATCCGAATGACTTGTAGATTATTGTCTCGTGAAGATCGTCTAGAGTTTGGGTCTCCTTCATCTCTATCTTCCTTGTGACCCTCCTTGAGAATCCAGCACCACACTGTCCAAGATAGTACAAGTTGAAGATCACAGTTTTCTTCGCAGATTCTTCATTCTCTTTTCCAGTGTAAACCCAAGTTCCTCTCATGGTTGGGTTAACCAAAGGGATTGGTAAATCAACTTAGTGGACTGTCCACTAGTTAGCGAAGCTCCCCAGTCTACAAAGTGTGCGCTCCGTCGGAAGGGGTAAACGCAAGGGCAGTCTCCGGCAACGTACCACTCAATCGTACCGCGTTACTCCACTCTCGGTCGAAACGGCGAAGTTTACACCGTTTGCCTGCGTTTTGGTGAGAATTTGAGAAATCGAGGTGAATTTCAAATTCTCGTGAGTGGCTCAGCCCTTCACATGATTTAAATAAAGCCATAGCAAAGCCCGGTCTAGGCCTTCCTTTCTTATGGAAAAATCGAGAAGTAGTATTGTTAGACTCGCTCCTTTGTTTGCATTGACACTTTTGTCACTCTCATTGTTTTCAGCTCCATCGCTGACTGCATTTGCAACTTTATGTTCGCCTGCAGGTACGACAGGCTTGACTGCATACATTGTAGTCAGCACGAACGGACAAGTGTTAACCCCTGCGAAACTTGGAACGGCCAAGGTGAATGCAACGGGTTGCAACGTCGGAATTTACGTCGCACCTAACACGAAAGGGGTTCTCATCTCGGGCCTAATCATAACCGGAGCCACAGATCATGGGATTTTCGTGCAAGACGCCAGCTCGGCAACTATTGCGCACAACACCGTGACAGGAAACGGAGTAGCAAAGACCGCGGGCATTGCGGAAGACAAGGCTATCGAGCTTGTTGGAACAAGTGACTCGATTGTCTCCGATAATACTGTCACATTCAACTTCGCCGACGGAGGAATTGGAATCGCAGACGACGGTGCAATCGATCCTGGTGCTCCACTTAGTTCGGGGAGCACGCCAATCGCAAGCACTGCAAACACCGTCTCAGGTAACTACGTCAAGGATAACGCGGCGGGCTGCGGGATTGTTGTCGCGGCTTACAATGCAGGAGGAGGCGTCGGCAACAACCTTGTCGAGGACAACACCGTCATTGGTAACTCTGTCCTTGATTCAGCAATCAAGGGATTTGTCGGAGGTATCGTGGTGGCGGCTGACACTCCGGATACCAGTGTCTGGAGCAACACGGTGAAGGACAACGTCGTAAATGGTAGCCTGATTCCTGGAATTGTGATTCATTCCAATGCGCCAGGCGACGCCGTCAAGAGCACCGAGATCATAGACAATACGCTTACTTACAACGGCGTTGAAACTACAAACAGTTTCGAGCCACACATGCCCGCGGCAATCATGGTCGTCTCTGAGATACCGCACGGCGGAGCGACAATAACTGGAACAGATATCAGAGCAAACTACGCAAATAACAATGTCTACTCGGTATGGTACTGCAACACCAGTCCCTCGATAACGAGCCAACAGGGACCTGTCCAGAACATTGGCGTCTGCCAGGCTACGCAGCCTCCGCCGACTTCAGTCCCACAATTCCCGTTAGGAGCCTTCGGACTGGTCGCTGTGCTTGCAACAGGCTTTGTGCTGCTGGCGCTGATGAGAAGGAGGATGTTGCTGAGCTCCGTGCGCAGTTCCGTTTGAATTTTTCTAGAACAGGACGCGCGACGGACTAAAGTGGAGCCTTGCTCAGTTTAGGCGAGAATCCACACCTGCTCTATTCTTTTTCTCGTTACTCCTTCCAGCTACTTGCGTGCGGGAGTCCGTCCACATAGTAGTTGGTCAGGCAGCGATCTATCTTGAATTCGAAGAGGATATAGCGGTCATTCGGCTTGTACGGAAATAACCTAACCGCGGCTTCTCTCGACGCATCGTCTGTCAAGAGGAATGCCCTCAGGCTGATCTGAAACTCGCCGTTGGTGCCCTGCCAATCAGTTACGAGGGAGTGCATCGCGTACTTGCCGTTCCTCTATATGTCCTTTGCCTAGGGAGACGTTGGCTCCATGAAGGCGAACAGACGACCAGAGCCTATGAACGGTGTGAAAGGGTGAACCCTTGGATAGCCGTCAGGTCGAATCGTCGCAAGGTACATGACCTTGTGCTCGACGAATCTCTTTTCGCCAAAACTCGCCATCTCCGGCGTGACCAAAGCGAACTCTGCCCAGCTCAGCAAGACTTGTTCTTACCTCTCGCAGATTTCGAACAAAATAGGTATTTCACTGTCATAGCTTTGTCGGCCATTTGGATGATAAATGAAGAAGGAGCGAGCGACGCATTCGTTTGAACTCATCTCAGCAAAGAGCAGGCAAAAAGAACCAGTTGGTATACGGAGCGGCTAGCCGGAAGAAGAATATCAGCCTTCTCTTGGCACGTGAATCCCTAATCCGTTGGGGTATCGCTATTGCAACATATCATACTCATTCTCATTTTTGGTAATCGTGTCAGCGATTTAAATTGGCGCAAAGTACCAAGAGTTCCGCGAATACACGCAACCAATCTAAAATTTTGATGGACAGGAATGATTTTCACAAAATGAGTACAAAGAGCACAGGGATAACAGCCGGACTTATCATTGCAGCAGTGATACTGAGTGGTGTGCTGGGATTTTACTTTGCAACGATAACGGTAGCAAGCCACGCTTCCGCCCAGCAGAGCGTGAATACAACTACACAGCAACAACAGAAGAATTCCACCGTAGTGGTTGACTTGGATATCGTCCCCGACTTCGGCGGCGCCGGCTACGACGCCTTCGTGCTCGCTGGGGACCTCAACAATACTCTCCCGTCTCCCGCCTCAAACACAACAGCGCCGGGACAAAACGACAACAACATTACCCTCGCCGCGAACACTCAGGTCAAGTTCGTCATAACCTCCATCGACTCTGCAGTACTCCAGAACTTTTCGGGCTCAGTTTCGACTCCCTTCGCGATATACAACTCGACGGACAGCGGCGAGGCGTCGGTGCAATTTGGTACGGGTCAGACTGTCTCAAACCTCCCGATTGGGCACACCTTCACTGTCACGGAGCTTGGTCTGAATATCCCTCTTGCGCCGAGCACCGTAACCACTTTCACGTATACTTTCACGAAGCCCGGCGTATACCAGTACGTATGCTTAACACCATGCGGGCCGGGGATGGGCTTGATGGGGTACATGAGTGGTTACCTGATTGTGAAGTAATTACCTCGTTCTGACCAGAAGCTGTGCAGGGCTTTTACTGCTGCATTCTTTCCTTACTATATTTCAGATCGTCAATTGGAAGCGCCTAAAATGGGAGTAGTGTCGATTCGCCATCGAAAAGAAAATCTATTCAAAATAAATCAATATTTTCTTTTTCCGAAGAATAGATGGTAATGCCAGATCGGCGAACCAAAACTCAAAGTATGATGCAAAGCCGAGAGATGGAAGACTTTCTTACAAAGGGCTACCCAAAACCTTTGCGCTTTTGCCGTCGCTTCGGAAAACAAAGAGGGTGGGTGCATGCCACATGTCTCTTCGGTGTTGTATCTCTGGGATGCGGGTTCATTCTTGATAAGCACGAGCGAAGACAGGCTTAAGGTCAAGTGCATCAGGAAAAATCCCAACGTTGCTCTAATCGTTGACACAGACACAATCCCGTACGAGGGAGTCATCGTCGAGGGAACGGCCACCCTGACAAAGAGAGATGTTCGGAGGAAGACGCTCGAGATAGTGAAACGCTACGTCAGGGGCGAGAAAAATATCAAGACCCAATACGCTGACTTGATGAAGTACCCGGGATCCTGATTAGTATCAAGCCAAAGAAATCACTCGACATAATGTCGTACAAGAAATGGTCTTGAGCCACACGTACTCTCTGACAGATCTTTTTTTCGCATCAAAGAAAAGCGGCCTGGTGAACGAGGCTAGCTAATTAAGAAATAAGCACGGATTTCTTAGAAAGACTTAAACCCATGGCTGGCTTAGCCATGCAGGCTCGATCGATGCTCCTTCTCAAATGATTCCACGCCCATCCAACGCAAAAACAGTTTCCATAGTCGCGCTCTTTGTATCTTTGATTCTTGCAACCGACTATGGGCTCGCGCCAATTCCCAACGTCAAGCTCGTCGATACCCTCGTGTTTGCATGCGCCTTTGTCTTCGGCTTTAGAATGGGCGCCTACGTGGCATTGGCCTCAGAGCTCATCTGGGGTGTGATAAGCCCATACGGGTTTGGTCAGTACATCATCCCATTCTTGGCGGTGGGCGAGCTGCTCTATGCGTTTGCGGGTTGGGGCGCTTCGAGAATCTGGAATGGTGAGGAGATTTCGACGCTCTCGCCTCGGAACACCTACTTCGGAGCTCTGCTCTGCATCTGCGCCTTCATCTGGGACACGGAGACAAACCTCGCGACGGGTTTGCTTCAGCTCATCGCGCAGGGGCACATTACACTGTCGGGCCTCATGCTCTTCGAGGGCACCGGCCTCATCTTCATGATCCCCCACGAGATCACCGATTTAGTCTTTGGGTCTCTGCTTGCTCCGATCGTAATATTGTACTTCACTCGTCGCTTGCGCGGCGGTGCGTTGACGATTTCTTCAAAGCAAGAAGAAAAAGAAACAGTGGTGAGCAGAATTTCTTCTGAAGAAGGCGAAGGAAGAGTAAATGACAACACGGACCCGAGCCGCAGCATAGAGTTGTGAACGTGGAGACAAGAAGAAGAATAAGAGGGAAAGAAGAAATTGTCCAGCAAAAAGAGTTCAACACTCTACGGCATCATCGCAGTTCTCGTAGCTCTTTTGATTATAGTTGCAAGCGTCGCGGGTTACTATGCGGCTCAGTACTCCCAAGAGCTCCAGGCAAACCACACATACGTCTCAGAGCTCAACTCTGTAAGCGAGGCTTACAGCGCCGCGGCTAGTAAGTACAACTCCCTGGCAGAACAGTATAACGGATCGCTCTCTTCCCTGCGAGAGCTGGCCTTGCTCTATAACGAGAGCGTTGGTGATTTCAACACGCTCACTTCGACCTATGAAAGCCTCGAGTCTCAGTACAACGCTTCGCTCTCGCTCCTTGTATCCGCAGTCTCAGAACTGAACACAAGCACGCCAGCCTACCAGAACGCGAGCACGTCACTTGCAAGCCTCTGGAGGAGCTTATCTGTGCTTGCTCTAAAGTATTCGACGGCGGCGAGCCAGTTTGCCAACATCTCTGCAAGCTTTATGGGAATACTCGCATCAAGCGGTGGCAACGCTTCGCTTCTGACAAACGAGAGTTCATTCCTTAGACCGGCAAAGCCTCTCCTACCTACTTCGCTCTTTCACTCTAGCATCCTCCTTGACTTTGGAAACGGCACTAACCGTTGGTACAATGACACGCAGGTCGAGCCGGGCTGGAACCTCTACATTGCGACTCTCCTCATAACTAACGGCAACCTCGATGCGACTTGGTATCCGCAGTACGGCGAGCACTATGTAACAGGAGTCGATGGAGTCCAGAATAGTGCCACAAAGTACTGGTTCCTCTGGGTATACAATGAGAGTTCACTCTCCTGGCAGAACCCGCAGGTTGGTGCGGACCAGCTCCCGACTTTCAACGGTTCGATCTTTGCGTGGACCTACTGCGGGGAAAACCCATCTACGTACATACCAGAGTGCATACCTGGATCCTAAAAAGGAAATCCCACAACAGAGAGACGTGCACCCGCTCTCGGAGGGGTTTCTTAGGGCATATTTTAGATCCGCCAAAGAGAAACAGATAGAAGAGGGAAAAGAGAGAAATATCACGATAACAAAGGAAACCGAAGGGGAGTACTTAGCCATTTGACCAAGGCGCAGAGGATAGTCACAATGCTGCCGAGCGCCACAGAGATTGTCTGTCTTCTGGAGCTCGAGCAAAACCTGGTTGGAGTTACGCACGAGTGCGACTACCCCGAGAGCGTGCGAAGCAAGCCCGTGGTCATCAAGCCCGTGTTTGAAACTAAGGACATGGACTCGAAGTCAATTGACGACTCTGTCCTTTCGTACGTGACGAGTGGCAAATCAATTTACAATGTTGACGAAGATCTCCTTCAGCAACTCTCGCCCGACCTCGTGGTGACCCAGGAGCTGTGCGACGTTTGCGCGACGCCGCTGAGTGTCGTCTACAGTGCTATAAGCAAACTCAAGACAAAGCCCGAGATCGTCTCGCTCTCTCCCCACACGCTGGAGGACGTCCTCGAAGACATCGTTAGGCTCGGCGAGATCACGGGGAGGGCTTCAAAGGCAAAGAGCATCATCGAAGTGCTAGAACATAGGATCAAGTTGGTCAAGGATATTTGCTCTAAGAGCAATAATGCTTGGAATACGACAGTGTTCTGCGCGGAGTGGCTCGATCCAATTTACAATTCCGGGCACTGGATGCCTGAACTGGTGCAGTACGCGGGTGGCGTCGAGGTCCTTGGGAGGCTTGGCGAGCCATCCACGTCGGTCTCATTCGAGAGTGTTGTCGAGAAGGATCCAGAAGTAATCTTGTTCGCCGTGTGTGGTTACTGTGTAGAGAGAACCATCAAAGAGCTCCCCCAGATACTCAAGGCAAGAGAAAAGGAGTGGAACAACCTTCGGGCGGTACGTGGCGGACGCGTGTATGTCCTGGATGGGCCTTCATACTACAACAGATCCGGACCGCGACTTGTCACCGGCCTCGAGATACTCGCTGGCATACTTCACCCGGAAGTTTTCAGTTACACGTTCCCGAATGACTCGGTCTATTCTCTGACGGAGAAAAAATTCATCGATGATAGTTCTCATCTCTTAGGCATAATGTCGCAAAAGTAAAACCCATCGCGAAGCACAATCTCCCCACGTGTGACTCCAATTTCAATTCTGAAAATTGGTCCCTTGTATACGAAAGTGTGGAACTCTCCGTTCTCTCCGCAGGGGTCGACGCCTTCTGGGAGGTCCCTGAGGAACGAGTAATCAAACTCCCTTCCGCAGAACTCCCACCCAAGCTTCCTCGGATCCACCGTGCACACGAGCGCTCCAAAGCCCAGCTCGATAAATTGCTCAGCGAGCTTCTTTGTGTCTCGCCCCCATAGAGGGAACTCTGCCCTCACACCTAGACGGCGGAAGAGGTTCTCTCTGTACCTGCGAATGTCCTCGAGGAAGAGGTCTCCGAAGATGACGGGCGCCCGATACTTCAGAACCTTCTCGGCAAACCTCTTCTCATAGATTGTATTTGTGGCATCCTTTGGGATCCACACCTCTTCTAAATTTAGGTCAAGAGCCCTTCCCTGCGCCAAGAGAAGCGACCTTCTCACGCCGTGCATGCTGATTCTCTCAAAATCCGAGGTCAGCGTCGTGAGTAGTCCTAGAATTTTCCTGCCCTTTGAGGACACGTTGTGGAGAGCGAGCGCACTGTCCTTCCCACCGCTCCATGAGATCAAAGCGGGCGACCTGGGATCCTCTTTTCCGACCAATTCACTCGCATCTTCTGAAGGGGGCCAAGATTGGAGGAAGAAATAATTATTATTGTTGGCGCCGCATGCCAACCTAGAGTGCAAGAGAATAACAGGTATGGCCTCACGCGCAAAAAGTGATAGTAACAACGCGCAGGTACTCGCGCGCATCCTCTCGCCGGAGTACAGAGGACCAAGAGCCAGCTTCGGCTCGGCACAGGTGCTCAAAGCCATACTTGTTACTGGAAGATCATCACCAAGTGGAATCGGAAGGGGGCGCCTCGGCTCAGAGCTCGGCCTGGGACAGGGCGAGATAAGGACGCTAATTCACCGTATGAAGGACAACGGGATAATCACAATCGAGTCGAGTGGATGCAAGCTCACGGAGCTCGGCAGGAAATTATACTTGGAGTTTCAGAGGAAACTTCCGTGGTCCGGTGCGGTAGATTGTTCTTCGCTAGGTTTAGGCAGGAGCTGCTGGGCCGTGTTGATCCGGGGAAAATACATTGGAGTGGCGAATAGGAAGAAGCTGAACAGGGGAATTGAGCAGCGCGACGCGGCACTCTTAGGCGGCGCGAGTTCCGCACTGACCCTTGTATTCAAGAAAGGAAGGTTCCTGATTCCCGTCGAGGAAACAGACGCTGAAACTCCGAGCGCGAAATCTGACGAGCCCTGGCGCACGCTACGAAGCGCGAATCCGGAGGAAGGCGACGTCGTGATTGTCGGAGGATCCGATGAGAAATTGAGCTCCGAGTACGGAGCTCTTTCTGCCGTACTGACTCTTCTTTAGGCACGACGCTTTGAAAGCAAGATTTCCGACGCGTTCGTGTAAAATACTCGGTCGAGTTTGCTCTTGGAGAGCCCGGAGGCAGTGACTCTGGCGATCTCAATCGCGGGGTCGTGAAATGGGACGTCGGAGCCATACATCACTCTGTCCTCGCCCAGAATCTCAACGGCCTCCCTCACCTTTGTGTGCATCGGCATCCCGCTCGTCTCTAGGCAGATGTTGTCGTACCGCCGGGCTGTGTTGATCGCAGCCTCGATGTAGACTCCGTGCCCATGGCCCATGTGAAGCATCACGATTGTGACGTCCCTATAGTTCTCGGCGAGCTCTCCTATGCTCCAGGGAAGGGAGAAAGGAGGGTGGCCGCTGTGGATCAGGACGGGGCATCTCGCTCTCCTTGCCTCTTCCATGATCGGGAAGACAACCTCACTGTTTGGCAGGAAAGCGTGGACCAGCGGATGGAGTTTGATTCCCTGGAAGCCCCACTGCGATAATGCTCTCCTGACGAGTTTGCTCGCATCTTTCTCGTTTGGGTTGGGCCAGACGTATCCCACAAGTTTCTTTGGGTATTTCTTTACGGCGGCTCTAACGAGTTCGTTGTCCCAGTAAAATAGGCAGGACTTTTCCACTTTGTATTTGTCCATCAGCCTGACTACGTCGTCAGCCGTACAGGAAACGTTCGCCCACCCGCCGAAAAATCCGATGTGAGCATGCGCATCAATCTTCCGGCCTGGGTAGAGCCTACCTGAGGCTGTGAGTGTCAGAGCCGAAGAGGGCTTAGTGGAAGTTCTACTCTTAGGCAGCGTATGAAGCGGACCTGTCCCCTATCTTTTGCTGAACAACTTTTACGAAAAGTACGGGTGTCTTTTTCTTTACCGAACCTGCACATACTTGTATGCCGGAGTTGTCGTCTCAAAGGCATAGTGTACCTTCTGATAGTTCCGCCGAAGTATCTGTACGTCCTGTCTTACCTTCGAAGGATCCTCCTTCTTCACAATCACACGAGACATGAGGCGCGCGATCTCCTTCATCTCGCCCTGCTTCATCCCTAGCCTCGTGACCTCGCTCGTTCCTATCCTCAAGCCTCCAGGATGCATGTAGTGCCTCCCCGCCTTGATGTCGCCGGGAATGAGCTGCCTGTTCGCTATGATGTTTGCCCTCTCGAGCTCCTTCTCCAGGGTACCACCGTCGCCGTACTTTGTGATGTCCATCGCGATCTGGTGCGACTTTGTGAACCCGAGGTTTGAAGCAAGCACGTCAACGCCTTCATCACTTAGGGCACCCGCAAGAGACTGGGCATTTGAGATCACCTGGGAGGCATAATCACGGCCGAATTCGAGGAACTCCGCGAACGCGACAGCCTTCCCTGCTACGTGGTGAAGATGGTGGTTGCTCGAAGTGCCCGGAAAGGCTCCAGCCTTGATCTTGTCGGCGAACTTGTTCCACGATAGTACTGTTCCACCCTGAGGACCGAAGAGAGTCTTGTGAGTTGAAAGAGTCACCGCGTCCGCGCCTTCTTTGAGAGGCTGCTGGAACTGTCCTCCAGCTATGAGACCCGACACGTGCGCCGAGTCGTAACACACGAAGATGTTCTCCCCTTTGAGGAAATCCGCGAGTTCTCGCACAGGGTGCGGAAAGAGGAAGAGGCTCCCACCGAACATTGTCATCTTTGGCTTCTTGCCCTCGGCCTCGAGTTTCTTGATCTTCTCCTTCGTTTTGTCCACGTCGATGTTCCAGTTGTCCCTGTCGAATGCAAAGTACTCGACTTCGAGGCCGTGGACTAGGCCCGCTGTGCCGTTAAACTCCTTTCTCCCAGAGGAGATGTGGCCGCCGTTTGGGATAGCAAGAGCCATGATGGTGTCTCCCGGATCTGTGAATGCAGAGTAGACGGTGAGGTTTGCGCACACGCCCGAGACTGGTCGTACATCAGCGAACTCTGCGTCGAAGAGCTTCCTCGCGAGCTCCATGCAGAGGAGCTCGACTTGGTCAATATACGTGCATCCGGCGTACACCCGCTCGCCAGCCCAGCCCTCGGCGTACCTGTTTCCAAAGTCTGAGAGTATGGCTTCCCTGACCGCCGGGCTCGGGACGTTCTCCGATGCGATGAGGGGAATCGAGTTTGCGAACCAGTCCTGGTGAGTTTCAAGTGATTGAAAGATCTGATCGTAAGCGCTACGCGGAGATTTGAATGACATTGGTCTTAATCTTGGCTTGTCGTCTCAATCTGGAAGATAATTAAGGCTTGAGCCCTTGGTTGTGTTGGGACCTCCTGAGAGGACTCTATGCAGAAAGAAGTAGGAAGGAAGCCAATTAAGAAAAAATTTCTTGTGGACTGGATTTTTCCTCTTCTGCCTTAGTTTTCTCCGCGCTTCTTCAACTCTTCGACGCTTTGCTTCTCTCGAGTCTCCCTGAGCGCCGAAGGTACAATTGCGATCGCATCGATTGCGCCAAGCACTAGCGTTGCAATCCGAAAGCCGTTGTAAAACTGGGACTTCGCGGTTTCGATTAGCGGAGGTGCGATTGAGCCGTCCAGGAGTGGAGAAAACAAGCCATAGGGGATTCCAAACGTTATGAAAAGTATGACGAGACCATAACTTGTCGCGACTCCGGTGTTGAACATGGTTTCCCTAAATCCTGCGGCGACGCCCCTCCTGTGCGGGGGGACCGATGTCATTATCGACCTGGTGTTGGGCGAAGTGTACATTCCGTTTCCGACGCCGATGAAAATCAGGACTAGAACTATCTCGTAGTACGTCGTGGAGGAGCCGAACGTTGATACGATTACAAACCCAGTCGTCACTATAGAAAGCCCGAGAGTGGTGAGGAGCCTAGAGCCGTACCTGTCGGACAGTCTTCCGCAAACGATCGAGGACACCATGTAGACAATCTCGAGAGGGACGACGCTGATCCCCGCTTGGAAGGGTGAGTAGCCGAGCCCAATCTGCAAGTAGAAAGCTATCAAGAGGAGGAATCCCGCCCAGGCAATAGAGTTAATGAGCTGAGTAAAATTTCCAACCGCGAACGACCTCTTCCGGAAGAGGTGCAGGTCCATCAACGGAATTCTTGAGCGTGCTTCAACCCAAACGAAGAGGGCGAGCAACGCGAATCCCGCGATGAGGAGAGCGTAGCCGTAAAGCAGCGCTCCTACGCCGTAGCTTAGAAAAGTAATCGCGAGCAATATCAGGGCAAGGGAGCTGGAAAAGAGGCCAAAGCCTAGCCAGTCCATTTTCTTTGATGTGTCCTTCGTCGAGATCTCCTTCAGCCTCCTATGCGCCCACAGCGTGCCGAAGATTCCAATTGGAATGTTTACGTAAAACAGACCTCGCCAGTCGACCACGGATAATATCAACCCTGAGACAGTCAGGCCGGCCACGTTGCCTACCCTGAAGGCGGTCTGGTTGATGCTGAGGAGCATCCCGAGCTCGTTTCTGGGAGAAGCATCGGTGATTATCGCGACGGAGTTGGCTACTATCATCGCCGCGCCCACACCCTGCAAGACCCTGAATGCAATGAGCTGGTAGGAATCGAACGCAATTGCGCAGAGCGCGGATCCAATCGTAAACACTGTAAACCCCAGCGCATAGAGTCTGACCCTCCCGAAGAGATCTGCAATCCTTCCGACGAGGAGGAGGCACACTGATGTGGCGAGGATGAAAGCCTGGCTTATCCAGATGACCTCTGCAGCTCCCGTGTGAAGCTGCTTGGCCACGGTGGGAAGGCCTATGACAAGAATCCTCGCGTCGATCCCTACCATGAGCGTGCCGACCGTCGTGACGGTGAGGGCGGTCCACTTGTACTGCATTTGAAATCTCTACGAACGGTAACCGGAAAATTACAGAAAGCAAAGCGGACTTAATACTTCTGGGCCTTACAGAAACGGCGGAGGCTGAAAGTGCTCACATGAATTTCTGAAAGGGGAGCAATAACGCCTCGAAGGCGCGACACACAGCTATATCCTGAAAAGGAAGGGATGGCTCAATTCTTCCCCTAGTGCATCTGGTTGCCATCAGGCATAGTGCTCAGCGCGGGCAGATTCTTGAAGGAGTGGGGATTTGAGATACTAGTATGCGCTGGAGTTGCATACGTACTCTACGTCTTTGGCCCGGAGATATTTAGCGTCCTCCTCCGCTGATCACAGGAAAGTGTACTAACAGCTTTTCGAGAAGTACGGGATTTCATCGGCGTAAAACGAGAGGAATCAGGGCGGGTTAGAAGTTTGTGAAGTAGAGAAAAATAGAAAGCGCTACATCCTTCCTATCTGGATAGGTCGCCCTTCTGCCTCTTCGACGCCTCCATCTGCCACCCTGATACTTTGAACTTTTCGACTCGGTATATCGATTGGTACGGTTTAATGTCGAGCACGGGCGTCCCCTCGAACAAGTCGAGCCCGGAGACCACGAGATTTCGCCCGTTTTCAATTCTAATCAGTGACACGAGGCTCAACCCAATTGGATTGGGGCGCGTCGGAGAGTCCAATGCAAACACCCCTACCAACGGTATCTCGTCGAGAGTATAGCCATACCTGACAAGCCTCTTCGGTTTTACTCTAAGGGGGCCTATCTGCTCTTCCCGCAACCTGTTGAAGTACGACAATACGAAGATGTGGGAGAATTCTTCGAGACCACTAAGGCCCTCCTGGTACTTTGGGTAAATCTCAACGACTGACTCCTTGCCCTCGAAGGTACGATCTTTGATATCTTGGTCGGGCAAGCTAGAATGGACGACACCGATGGACGTCATATTGATTTGTGTTTCACTAGTCATGTAATATCCTTGGAGACCTTTTCGTGGGTGAAGACCCCCCAAAGACGGGACTATATGTTAAGCGCTGTACTCAACACGCCGAGAGAAATCCGGCCATAGCCACCAATTTCTCAGTCGTAGGCGGTGTGAGCGGGCAAAAAGACTTTCTGAACTACAGGATCTGCATCAGGCGTAATGCAATAAGAGAAGGAAAGGGGGGGTGTGCGACGCTCGAGCTCGAGCATCCCAACACTACGCGATTTGTCGGTACAGTCATGCTGTTGCAAGTTATGTTGTAAAGCCGGTCACAGCAATCCATGGGTCAGACGAAGCGAGACCTGAGATTCGAACAAGAATCACGGGGCCAAAGCACGTCGATGGAAGCTGGATGACCTGGTTAATCCTTGCGTCTCCCTTGGAGTCTAGAGGAACTGCGCTTGTGCTCGCAACGACGCCGCTGTTTTGGCAGACGAGGCTTGCCAGGACACTTGAGACAGGACCGGTAGTCCCATCCAGGGCTGTCCCCGTCCCGGTAATAAGCAGGCCTACTATGTTGACGTGTAATCTCCCGTTGGGTGAAAGCCCTGCTTCTCCCGCGGCGACAACCCACGGAACGCCACCGCTAGGGACGCCGGAAATGAACGTGTTTGGAGTGGATCCGGCAAGCGATGATTGAACCTGAATCTGGGACGCTCCTTGCGATGGGAGTGCGATACTCACGACAAGTGCTGCACTGAGGACAGAAAGAGCTACTACTAGTATAGAAGCTATGATTATGTGCTTCATGATTTAGTGAAAAAGAGCTGGCGCTCACTTAAGCCTTCTGGTGTAACAAACAATGCTACTAGGATAATAGTAGCAAGTATTGTTCATTTCATTGGGCTGGGTATAAGAGGGGTCAGCACTAGGGAAAAAAGGCCAACTCTCTTCGACCTCTGCGACGGCATAGTTTTTCCCAATTGCTATCACAAGCAGGACTCCTTGGAACTAGATGGCGACGGATGCTGAGGGATCCGGAGACCCTTCTCGGAACAATTTTGGCCAGTATTGCCTCAATACCTTCCACGAAATTCTTCCGCACCTTTAGGCTTCTGTAGCAGAAGCCTGGACTGTAAAAAGCTGAACCTTTATAGCAGGTACCTGAAGGGCGCAAAGGGCTCAGGCCTGGACATGTCAATCGTCCACGCGCTCGTCGTGGAGAGATGCAGAGGAGGGGTAAGCGTGAGAAACATGGTCAAGGAAGACCATACCCAAGGCACCATGGTTGAGCTCCTTCTCCCAAGCGCCTGATTTCCTACTTTACAATATCTTCAAATTGCCAGCCTGTTTGAAAATCTGGATCGGGGTTATACCTTGACAACGGACAGGCGTTTCTGCCGCTTCAACAACCGTGAATCCATATCCCTTGGACGAGTAGACAGTTCCGAAGTTGTTACAAGAGAGATTCCCGAGGGAGGACTGTGCCTCTCCTCATTCGTCGTGATTACCGAAGAGTCAAACCCGCGCCGCGTACTCCTGGGTCACCTGAATCCAAATGCGAGGTGGGACCACATAGGTGCGCTCGATGAGGCTCGTGTGAAGGCCCACGGCGGCGGATGGATGATTCCCTCCTCTCACCTGATGGTCCACGAATCGCCTCAGGAGGCCGCAAGCAGGATCTTAAGGGAGCAGCTCAACCTCAAAGGTCTCCCTCTTTCTGAGCCAAGAGTGGTATCGGAAGTGTCCACGCCAAGGAGGTTTCCAAACCTGCCGGCTCACTGGGACCTCGAGTTTATCTTCCTCGGGCACACAGATCGCTTGCCGCAGTCGGACGCCTGGACCGAGCTTCGATTCATCGATCTCGCAAAGACGCCAAAATCAGAGATTGCGAGGTCGCACGAGGACATTCTAGAGTCGGCCGGACTAAAGTTCGGCTCTTAAAGAAGTATGCTAGAGAAAGAATGTCATTGATTGGGGATTCGAGTGCGCACACCATTTTCTTTTGAGTCTTGTTTGATCTTCGCAGGGTTCCAAAAGAAAATGTTTCACTTCATATATACTCTCCATTAGTCATTTTTATATCACAGGTCCTCACCAAGCAAGATGCTGAGGGATCCAAAGCGAGCATACTGAGGCCTGCAAAGGGCTCTCTAAACTCGGACTCTTTCTCATCACCACCTTCTCGCGGCGTCGATTATCTATCCTCCAGTCCGCGCACGAACTTTGACATTGAGCTCCTCAAGGAGGAGATCGGGGAGCGTGTCGCGGTCATCGATGCCTGTCTTCCCCCGCAACTGGCAGAGGATCTCAGGGAGCGCGGCGTCAGAGCCGTCTGGGTTCCAGCGATCATGGGAGACGGCGCGAGCGATGAGGAAATCTACAGGCAACTCCTGATCTCGAATTGGCAATTGTCGTACTTCAGGGACATGGAGAAGGTCCTGCTGACTCGAGACGTCGAATTTTACAGGAAGGTGCGAAAGATGGCGATACTCGTAAGCAAGCACTACCAGATTCAAAACTCTCGACAGGAGCTCAGCGCTCAGGACTTGAGCAGGTCAATGCTTCGCAAGATGCGGCAGCTAAGTTCATGAAGATATTCCCAAAAGTATTGCTGGATCTAAGCAAGCGTGTTCAGGAATACGCTAGTTGCGGCTTGGAATGATAGCAGCAGCTGTTTGTAGCTGTTGCTGCTCTTGAACCTGCTCGCGATTTGGTAGTAATTTTCTATTTGGAGAATAATATCCAGACTCTTTCAATATGGCGATCCGTCTTTCTACATACTCGCTCAGTGTCCTCGCTTGATCTATGTGTTCATACACGAACTCTACTCTTGCTAGACCTACTCCATGGATCTTTCTGATTCTTTCAACCAGTTCTGTCGCCGTTACAATTTTTGCAAGTATTGTGCTGTATAATCCAAAGTCGGCCCACGCGCCGGCGTAGATCATCACCTCTCCTAGGAGCTCGAGAATTTTCTTCTCAGCGTCGACCCTTTGCTCGCGCGACGTAAATGAAACCAATACATCTGCTGGGACAGAGCCTGTAATCGCACGGTAGTCCATTGTGGGGACTGACAGAAGCGCTCTGGTTGTTACAAGTCTTGCCAGTCTTCGTTTCAATGTTCTGACCGAAATTCTCATCTCTCTTGCGAGCTGGCTGTAACTCCTGAATCCGTCGCCCCTCGTGAGTCTCGCAATCAACATCCAGTCTAAGAACGATAAAGCGGATGCGGACGTGCAAGTGGGGTACTCTACTTGACTGAAGACACCATCAGCAGTTCCTGCTATGCCTTTGAAAAGCGCAAGTTTCCTTTGGAGATTTCTTTGATTCTCATAGGCGAATGCGAGACCAATCATGCTCCCGTGGAAATTTTGGATGAACAGCATTCCTTCGATGAGCTTCAATTTCTCAATCACGTCTTGCTTTGGGAGCGAGTTTGAAACATCAAGAGCATATGCGCCGACTTCCAGTCCAAGCAGGCGAGGATTCGCGTATGCCGAGGTTCCGGTGAGAACGCCAGAGTGATACATATTCTTGATCCTGTTTCTTGCCGTTCCCGCGGATATTCGCAATCTCTTTGCAATTTCCCTGTAAGGGGATCCTAGGCCCGGCCTTGCGGGTAAAACCGACTGGGCCTGGGTCAGTTCTCTAAGAATACGAATGTCTAGTGCGTCCAAAATGCTCAGCTGTATTGCCTGAAATGGAAGTGCTCTCTCATAAGTTTGTCACTTTTGTGCAACGGTGCTGAACACTAGTTTAAGTCAATCCTAAAATCCTAAGATGCGAAAAAGAAGGAGAGTTGAATCTCAGAATCCTTGTCTCGGGCTTACCATTATACACGAAGTAGGACTAAATTTTTCGCTGTTTCATGCAGCATTGCGATCATAACTATTTTTCTCTTTTCGGCCGTAATCGCTGTGCCGGGGGCATACGCCTTCTCTAACGGCGAGAACGCTTCGATAGTACTTGGCCAGCCTGATTTCACGTCGAAATCTAATATCAGTCCTCTGATCAATCAGTCGAGATTTGACTCTCCAAATGACGTGAAGTTTGATTCCTCTGGCAACCTGTGGGTGGTTGATTCTGCGAATAGCCGAGTCCTGGAATTCAAGCCTCCCTTTTCCAATGGAGAAAGCGCGAGCCTTGTTTTGGGCGAACCGAATTTCAATACGGCTTACCTTCCTGGTGGGACACCTGTCAACGGGACGGTACTTGGCGTCCCAGAGGCGATTGCGTTCGACTCCTCCGGAAACCTCTGGGTTTCTGATACGGGAGACAGCCGCATCGTCGAATTCAAAGCGCCTTTTTCAACAGGCGAGAACGCAAGCCTTGTTCTGGGAGAGCCTGATCTCAAGACTCCCGGGGATACAACCCAGCCTGCTTCCCAGAGCAATCTCAACGCTCCAGTCGGGCTTGTTTTTGATTCCTCAGGGAATCTGTGGGTCGCCGATGCTGGCTACTACAGGGTGGTCGAATTCAAGGCTCCATTTTCCAACGGTGAAAGCGCTTCGCTCGTATTAGGGCAGGACAATTTCACTGCAAAGAATTTTCCCAATGAGCCAGGGTGTCCCCCGAACTGCGGCTCGCCGACACAGTCTACTCTCAATAGCCCAATGGATGTGGCTTTCGACGCCTCAGGGAATCTGTGGGTGGCCGACAGGAGTGATTACAGAGTAGTGGAATTTACACCTCCATTCTCAAACGGGCAGGCGGCCAGTCTAATTTTAGGCGGCGCTTGTGCGATTTTTGGACAACTGCTGGGGGCAAACTGCCTCGAGGTTACTGAGTTCATAGCGTTTGATCACTCTGGCATGCTTTGGGTCTCGGATACTGGAAACGGGAGAATTCTTGGATTCCCCGCGCCCATTTCGAGCGGCGAGAATGCGACTGTCGTGCTCGGTCAGCCGGACTTTGCGACGACTTTCTCCAACATATGGAATGCTACTCAGAGTATATTGATCACCCCGGAGGGAATTGTGTTTGACTCGTCGGGAAATCTTTGGGTGGCTGACTCCGGGGTTAACAGGGTGCTCGAATTTGGTCCGGGTGCACCAAGTAGCAGTACTTCCTCAATCGCTAGTTCTTCAAGCGTGAGCTCGGTTTCATCGTCAAGAAGTTCCGCTCTTCCCACTTCGAGCAACGCCATCACTCCGACCTCGACACCCTCTTCAACGACCAGTGCGCCGGCGACTACCATCACATCTGTTCCTACTTCCAGCTCCGCGGGCGGCGGGGCTGCTTCCTCGATGTCCTGGGTTTATCCTGTTGTCGCGGTAGTTGTCGTAGTTTTGGTGATAGGAGCCGTTTTCATCCTGATGAGAAGACGCCGCTGATTGTGAAACCCGGATCCGGAAAGGCTCGTAGATCGAGAGACTTTCGGCGCGCAAGCGTCGGCTGGGAGAAGAGATAATTTCCGCATCGAAGAAAAGCAGCGTCTTTAGCTGGGATGTCTCGCTAGCCATAAAAGAGCATTTTCTCCAATTTTCCCTTCTCACCAAATTGGCCTCGCCTTCCTCCGCTTCTCTCAATCCGGGATCTCCTGCTTCCACACATCATCCCGGCATGACCTCGGTCAACACCAAGAATATTGTCATCCTTCTCATCTTGGCTCTGTCGCTTGCACTAATCGTCATCGACTCCACCGTTGTCAACATCACTCTTCCCGCAATTCAAGCTGACTTTTCTGTATCGGTCAACGACCTCGAGTGGATCAGCTCGATCTATGCTCTTTTCTTCGGCTCCTTCATTCTCACGTGGGGGAAACTTGGAGACCAGTTCGGTCGTCGGCGAATATTCATGGGCGGCGTGACGCTGTTCATAGTTGGATCAGCGATAGATGGCCTATCTGCAAACCTGTCGATGATGCTCCTCGGGCGCGCGATCCAGGGGTTTGGATCTGCGATGGCCTCTCCCTCGACGCTTTCAATCCTCACGACCACGTTCACGGGTAGGGCGAGGAGCGTCGCGTTCGGTGTGTGGGGAGCGGTTGCGGGCGCGTCCGGCGCTCTTGGGCCGCTGCTGGGAGGATACTTTACCACGTACGACAGCTGGCGGTGGGCGTTCCTGATCAACGTGCCCATAGGTTTGGTGGCTTTGATTGGTGCCCTAATTGTAATCAAAGAATCCAAGTTCAAGACTCCGAACTATACCACGGATTACGGAGGCGTTACTCTAATCACGCTGTCGCTCTCTGCGTTGATTTTTGGTCTCATTGAGGGGCAGACATACGGTTGGCTTGCCGAGAAGCAGACCTTCACCGCACTTGGATTCATCTGGCCCTTTTCGAATTTTTCTCTTCCTGCATTCTCCATAGTTTCGGGGACGCTCCTGCTACTTCTTTTTATATACTATGAAATCAAAAGGCAGCATGCTGGAAAGGACCCTCTGTTTGAATTCTCGCTGCTGAAGTTCACGGGCTTCAGGTTCGGGATACTTACTGTCCTCATCGTCGCCGTGGGCGAGTTCGGTGTTTTCTTCATCCTTTCGCTGTATCTCCAGATTGTTCGAGGATTATCTGCGATTGAGACCGGGATAACATTCCTGCCGATGGCGATCACGCTGCTGATTTCTGCACCGCTTGCCGGACTGCTTGCAAGCAGGGTCGGCCCAAAGTGGATCGTAACTACCGGGATGACGCTTGAGGGGATTGCGCTCTTGGCGATGTCGCAGGTGATCACGATCTCTTTTCCCATCTACTACCTCTACCCTGTCCTCATTGTTTATGGCGCGGGCGTCGGCCTCGCCGTGGGGCAGCTTACCAACACCGTACTTACAAGTATACCCTGGCAGAAGGCGGGTATTGGATCGGGCGCCAACAACACCGTAAGGCAGATCGGCGCTGCATTCGGTGTCGCGATTATCGGGGCGGTGCTCGTCGCGGTGATGTCGTCGGGCGGGCAGGCAGATTTGAATGCTAGCGCGGTGATTCCTGATGCGCTGAAGGCTTCGATTGCGAAGGTCTTTGACTCTGGTCTTACTGGCGGGATCGGATTCTCCATGCCCTTCGGAGTCGCTGGGACTCCAGTAGGAGACGCGATCAAAACCGTGTTCAACGACGCGATCACTCAAGGAACGCGCTCGGCTGCTCTAACGGCAGGGATATTCTGCGGGGGCGGCGCTGTGTGTTCGCTGCTCATACCCAACGCCAAAAAGGCAGACGGCAGTAAGAGCTCGGAGTTTGATCAACACCAGCCTGCGTCTGAGGCCACTGCGTAGTTGACGGATCAGGACACCTCCTTTTTTGATCGGGCGTGGTAGCTCACTCTAGGGAATCATTGAATAGAAACTAGCTGTCCGTCCTAACGGTTAGCCCCCTGTGCCATTTCACCTCCACGTCATCATCACCAAGATCCACGATCATATTCCACATTTTTTGTGCCAATTTCTATATACTGAAATCGCGGCGCTGATGGCGTGCGCTCACTCTCTTCCTCCTAATGATTAACCCGCGTCAGAGATTGAGGAAGTTCCTCGTGTGTTATGCCGGAATTCGCAAAACATCCTCGAAAATCCGAAAATTCGAGACATGCTGCCCTAATTTGTTTCCTCGAAACAAGCTGAAGCAAAGGGAAGGTCTTTTTCCCGTTTCCCGCTTTAAATACCATAATAGCACCGTTACGTACCCCCTCTAGGGGGGTACCCCCTCGCTTTCTCGACAATTGTCGAGAAGTCCAAAGATACTTTGAGTGGAATTTCCTCCGCTGAAGAGCCTGGAAAGATTGACGGAAGAACGTATCCCGGTATACTTCATAGGAACAGGTTAGTTGAGAAGAAATCGTCGTCATGAATCCAAAGTCACATCATTGTACTCTATCCGGTAGCCGTTATCCGCTCCAAACTTCGACGAGGGAGTACTTAGCATTCACTAAATGTGATTACGTACGTGATCACGTACGTAATTTCGCGAAAACTGAAATAATAGAGACGCAACTCGAGATGACTTTTCGCTGCTCACGATTTTCAATCCATTCGAGGTTTCAATGTAGTCTCGCCTTGCTAACTGTTGTCAACCTTGCGCGTCTTGCGATTGAGGTTTCTGGTTAGCCCTTATGTATTTCATAGATTCAGGTCAAGCTTGAATTTGCAGAGCTTCTTATCACTCTTGACGGGTGCGCCGCTTGGAGTACCTTCCTATCCTTGTGGCACGAGTAGCCAATTCATCTTGACCGGGATCGGGTTCATAATCATAGGCGTAATAAGTATAGGAGTCCACTTTGTACAGCACTGGTAGGATGGACTCGGCAGGGGATGATAGGAGATATTTGGATTTCTTCCATTGCTTCAGTCTACCTTATGTTTCTAAATGAAAGCCCAGTCCTGAGCATCTTCTTGTGAGCGATTCTCTTTCCCACTGCGAACGCGCGAAGGTCTCTAGCCTTTTGCACGTCGACTTCATCATAACCCACGTCGATCATCATCTGGCGAATCGCGGACGGAGAGGGCTTGAACCAGTTGTACCTGTGGAGGATTGACGGCCCCCAGTATGCTAAAATCGGCTTGTCCGAATCCGTTATTGCTGATTCAAGGAGACACTTTCCCCCGTCCTTCAAGCAATTAAAGGTGATGCGAAGAGCCATTATCAGGTCGGTGACGTGATAGAGCACGCCGGCGAAGAGGATGAAATCGAACCTATCCTGGAATGATGGGGCTGTCAAATCGTAAAGGGAGAGCGGCAGAGCCTCGAAGTTAGTCAAGTTGAATGCGTGTATCATGAACCTTACGCAGTCGATTGCATCAGCCCGCTCTTCGATTGCTGTGACGTTTGCGCCCATCACGTTGAGGAGGAGACTCATTCCTCCAGTCCAGCATCCGATGTCGAGCACGCTCTTGCCGCGAAGCGAATCTGGCGAGAAGGCTTTGAATGAATCAATGAAAGTTGCAATGACGGCGAGGTGCCTGTCGGCCATGGTTCCTTTGAGATAGAAATCGCCGAAATCGTGGTTGTGACCCCAGTCCAACTTTTTCTGGAATTCATCTATGCGTTCCTTGAATGTCTTTGGATCCACGTTTACAAGGTTGTTTGTTTTGTAGTGAGTCTCCATCAGGTTCTTCAGGTAGCTGTATGAGGGAGAGTTGAATGCCCTTGCTGCGCGCAACCCGCCGCCCATCTGAAACTGCAAGTAACCGCTGCACCTCCCGATGGGCCGGTAGAATGAGGCTATAAAGTTGAAAAGAGCCCCTTCTTCGGTTGGCGCAAGAACTCTGCCGAAGGAAAAGTTCCTCAAGGCAAAAATGCGAAGAGATCGCCGCCTCTACACCACTAGATTGTCAGAATATTCCCGAAATCGAGATATACACTCAAACCTTATGACGCGTAATGCCATTTGTGATTACTGCCACAATAACCTGCTATCTTCTAGCGGGCGACGGACCGGTAGCAAAACAAGAGTTTCTAAAGCACATAAGCGACCCCGGTGAAACCTTCATAATCGCGTACGGGTTCACTCTAGTGCCGATGATCAACGACCTGATCGCAGCGCACCAGAAAGGGGTTCCGCTCCACATTTTCTTGGACCACACCCAGTCCGAGGGGTGATGCAAAAACCAGAAGTTCAGAAGGTGGTCGACGCTGGAGTGGAAGTGACCATAGGTACATCACCGGTTGGTACGCAGTACATCTGCCACACGAAGGGAGTCGCCTCAAACGACAGTCCTCAATGGTGTTGGGAAGGATCGACCAACTTTTCAGAGAGCGCGTGGAACCAGGTGAACACGGCCATGGTATTCTCCTCGCAGGAGTGGTATGACAACTTTGTGTCGCAGTTCGAGCAGATTAGGCAGTTTGCTTGGGACAACGAGAGGGAGTTTCAGGTTATGAAGAGCCCTCCGTCAGGAGTGACCTAGCATCTGGATTGATTCTCGCTCGTCTGCTGGCGAAAGGGCCTCGCTCACGTTTTACAGCGTGCCTGCGATTTAGTCGCGTTTCTAGGTCTCGCGATCGGGGCTGTGGCAAAGATACCTTCGAGAGTTTTGAGGAGGATCTGAAGCGGCCAGAACAACAACATATCCACACCTGCTGCGACCAATTGTGCTTCACAAGCAGCTCAGTTTTGCTAAAAAGTGCCCTCCTGAATCAGGTATAAACGGCGAGCTGTTTTTGGCACCACGTTGCAAGTCTATGAGTGCGGTAGTCCTATTTTATATTCTTGAATGCGTGAAGGCAACTTTGGATTCTGGGACTGTAAGTGGCAAACTGCTATCCGGATTAAGGTTTTATTCAAGATGAATTTGGTAGAGGAAGAAGGCTTCCGGTTTCAAATTGCCCTGACCTCTCAACGTCTTCAATAATTATTGTTCTGATAGGGGGTGGATACCCGATTTTTCACTTTGACAACCAGAGGGGTGCTGGCGCAGGATGATCAACCGCGTACCCAGATTCGAGTGTGGATCATTTGATGGGCCAGGTAACTAATCTCGCCGGAGCGACGCGTGACCTGAACTCCCATAGAAATTTTCCACCGTCGATTCACGTAGTCCCGGCCTGAACAACGCTTTTCTTTGGACGGACCACGATAGTGCACCGCACATGGTGAGCTCAAAGAATAAACCTAGAATCGTTATCCGCCACAAATGTGATCTGATACATTGTCCAAATGGCAGCCGTGTAGTCGAAATCCGACCTTGAAGTAAAATATTCGAATTCCTCCAAACTCTCGGAGCGAATCTCTTCTGCTTTCGAGATAGTTTCCTTGCCGAGAAAATTCAGTAGCAAAATATAGCGGGTGTGCCTAAGAACTAACCGTCTCCAGCACTGTGTTGCGCCAAGCGCTTAAATACGTATCCACATACATATACACGTAAATGACCTCAAAGAACCTCACTGTAAAGGAGGAGGTGTATAACAAACTCCTAGAAGCAAAGAAGGGCCACGAGAGCTTCAGCGAAGTGATAGAAAGACTTCTTGAAGGGAAGAGAGACGTCATGTCATTTGCTGGAATTTTCTCTGGCGATAGGGAGTTTGAGGAAGCCACCAAAGACATACTGGAAGTGAGAAAGAAGACTACGCTGAGGAAGTGCTAACTTGATACTAATTGATACCACGGTAGCAGTAGACTTTCTCCGCGGGGAGAGGCACACGGTTTCGCGAATAAAATCGATTCAAGGAGCCGCAGATTCCATCGGTATCTCTTCTGTATCTCTTTTTGAACTGCTACATCCTCTTCGACACAGAAAGCTGGAAGAACAAGAAAGAGCTGTTCGTTCTTTCGTGCATCAGCTAGACCTTCTTGCGCTGGATTCGGACGCAGCTGACGCATCATCTGAAATCATGGGATCACTTTTGAGGGTGGGTCATCCTATCAATGCATTGGATGTCCTGATCGCGGGAACCGCCGTGGCGAACGGTGCTGAAATGGTCCTTTCAAACGACGAAGATTTTCGCACGATCGCCAAAGTTTCGGACCTCAAAATCGAAATTGTCCATGCCAAATAGTTGAAGGAGATTTCTACCGTTTTTCTCTCTGACTGACTGTTTTGTTTCAAGGATTGTCATCATTCAGGTGCCTTCGTAAGCGCATCGATGCGAACAAAGCGTCCAGATCAGCTGTGCAATCAGATTCGGCAGTTCGCTTGGGACAACGAGAGGGGGTTCCAGGTGAAGAAGAACCCTCCGCTAGGGGTAACCTAGCCCTTGGATTGATTCTCGCTTGTCGGCTAGCGGCAAGCACGTTTATGCGCTCCGGCACCAGAATCATTGAGGCAAGCGCTACGTCCGAATTAGAAAACTATATTTCACGCCAGTATGATAATCATACCGACTGCAAATGGGAGAGGAACCAGAGATTGCCACAGTCGGCACCAAGGGACAGGTAGTGATACCTCAGCAAATCAGAAAGGAGTTGCAAATCAAGCCAAAGGCAAAAATGGCGGTCTACAGGAGAGGGAACAAGCTAGTAATGGCGAAACTCGAAGTTCCGTCGATCGGCGACGAGCTTAAAGATTTGTTTAGACAGATAGACGAGCGATACAAAGGAAAGAGGAGGAGACCGAGCGAGCGAGAAATACTGAAAGAGATTCAGGCTTACAGGCTGGATAAACGAGCGAGAAGACGGGACGTATGAGATTGTGCGCGTCGTTGTCGACACCAATGTCTTAATTTCGGCTTTGATTAGGGGCGGAAAACCGCGACGCGTGTTGTTTCATCTATTCGAACAACATCAAGTAGTGTCCTCACCGCAGTTACTGGCCGAACTGGCAGATGTTCTTTCGAGGGGAAAGTTCGACGACGTTGATGAATCGCAGATCGAAACTTTTCTGTCGATTCTGAGTAGCGGAGTCATTCTCGTTACACCTTCGAAGTCCTTCAAAGTTATCTCGGAAGATCCGGACGACGATGTCGTTCTAAGCACGGCTTACCAGGGAGGCGCGACCCATATAGTCTCAGGCGATCGACATCTACTAGACTTGGGGGAATTCAAAGGAATACGAATAGTCACCGTGAAGAAAATGTTCGAGCTGCTGTTGGAGTCTCGCCATGATGAGTGACGCGCACCCACAATTCCCCTGTATCGATGCTCCCGATCGGCTTCTGCAGTAAATCCTGAATTATTCCGGCTCCGAGAAGTTTGATTTTCAGGGTTTCGTGCCAGATAAATTTGGATTTGTCCTCCGCGAGGGAATTGGGACAGAATGATTTCCGCTGTTAGCTATTAGGCTAACAGGACCCCTCCTGAAGATCTTATTGTCAGACAGGTACTGAATCACCATTTCGCAGACGTGCCTGGAGTAGCTCTCGAATCGACACCGCACCAGCAAGTTTCAGACAACTTCATCGACTTATTGAACCTGCAAACAGTCTACCCCAGCATAAACTTGCGGCAACATTTGTGCCGGAAATTTGCCCTTTCGCTCGACTTTCCGCAATTGATTTATCGATAACGACTCTATCGAGGGAGGAGGAGTTCTTAGTTGTCTCAGGTGCGTCGCAGACTGGCCGCGATCATGTTCACTGACATGGTCGGCTACACGACACTGGGGCAGAGGGACGAGTCCCTATCGCTAGCGCTAGTTGAAGAACAGAGGAAGCTCATCAGACCAATACTGCGAAGGCACGGAGGCAGAGAGGTGAAGACGATTGGAGATGCTTTTCTCGTCGAGTTTAGAAACGCCCTGGACGCGGTTCGGTGTGCGTACGACATCCAAAGAGCTTCGAGGGAGTTCAATATCTCTCAATCCTCTGACGAGCGCATCAGATTGCGTGTGGGGCTCCACGTAGGGGACATCGTTGAAGAATCGGGCGGCGATATCCTCGGTGACGCAGTTAACGTAGCATCAAGAATTGAGCCTCTAGCAGAGGAGGGTGGAGTCTGTCTCACTAGACAGGTCTACGACCAAGTCCAGAACAAATTCGATCTTCCCATCGAAAGTCTCGGGACCAAGGTCTTGAAGAATGTTGGCGTTCCCGTGGAAGTGTACAGGATGATGATGCCCTGGGGCGGATCAAGGACATCTTTAACGACGCGTCTCGACAGAACCCGGGTAGCCGTTCTCCCCTTTGCAAACATGAGCCCGGATCCGGCTGATGAGTACTTCGCCGACGGGATGACTGAGGAGCTCATCGACAGGCTGGCACAGGTCAAGGAGATAGAGGTCATTGCGAGGACATCTGTGATGAGCTACAAAGGGGAGAAGAAGAAGGCCTCGCAGATGGCCAAGGAACTGGACGTAGGGTCACTGGTCGAGGGGAGTGTCAGGAAGGCGGGTAGTAGGATAAGGGTTACTGCTCAGCTCATCAACGGCGCGACCGAGGGGCATCTCTGGTCCTCCCACTATGACGGGAGCCTTGACGACATATTCGCTGTCCAGAGCGAGATAGCCGAGAAGGTTGCTGGGGAGCTGAAGATTCAGCTCCTGCAGTCGGAGAAGAAGACCATTGAAAAAAAGCCGACTGAGAACATTGAGGCGTACAACGACTTTCTCCGCGGGAGGGAGTTATACAGGGAGGGATCGGAGGCATCACTCCTGCAGGCCCTGAAGCTCTTCGAGAAGGCCGTTGAGCTGGATCCATCGTTTGCTAGAGCCCACATCGGTGTGGCGGAGTGTCACCAGTGGCTCGCCAACTTTGGATACGAGCCCTGGGACGTCATGCTCCCTGTAGTGAAGGCCTCGCTAGAGCGCGCCCTGGAGTTGGATCCGAGCCTTGCCGAGGCCCACGCGTCACTTGCGATGCTGCACCTCCACGAGGACGACCTCGCAGGTGAGGAGGCGGAAGCGAGGAAGGCGCTGGAACTCAACCCGAGCCTACCCGAGGCCTACAGCGTACTGTTCGATGTTGCGAGCATCAAGGGCGAGACCGAGGAGATGATGAGGGACATCGAGACGGCCTACCGATTAGACCCGATCAGGCCGCGGTACATCTCCCTTCTCGGTCACGCATACTTCTCGACCGGGAGGGAGCAGGACGCCCTGGAACACTGGAGGAAGACCGAGCACCTTGCTCCAGCCGACACCTACAGGAACATGACAGACTACTACCTCTCGAAGGGGGACATTGCGAAGGCTAGGGAGCTCCACGCAAAGTTCGAGAAGCTCGAGCCCACCCACGCGTGGGTCACCTACATGGGGGGATTCATCGACGCCATGGCCGGGGACAGGGAGAAGGCGTTCCTTGCAATCAGGAAGATTGAGGAGAGGAATATGGGCCCTATCGCGTACAACTACATCGCCTACATCTACCACGCACTCGGGGACATGGATAGGTACTTCGAGTACCTGAACAGGGCGATGGAGGAGCATGCGGGACCCTTCATCACCTACGTGATGTACTCCCCGCTCCTTGCAAAGGCTAGGGAGGACCCCAGGTACAAGGAGTTGGTGGAGAAACTCAGAAGGTAGACGGGGTTGTAGAAGTAGCGCCTCCATTTCGGAGTAATCTAGCACGCAGATTGATTCTAGCTTGTCGGCAAGCGGAAAGGTCACGCTCACGTTTTACGGGGATTTGTGGTTTAGCCGCCCTTCGGATAAGAGCCCTCTTTTGAGCTACAAGTCTCCAAACCAGAAAAGCGGTTCAAAAGCTTTATAGTTCAGATCAACGGTATCGCTATATTGGCGATGGTAGCGACCAAGGGAAAAATCACTCGACTGGTCAAGGTCACGTACGGATCCAAGAAGGTCGGCGGCACTTCGCTGGGGAAGAGGCTCTTTGGGTATAAGGGGTGGAGCGTAAAATACAAGGGCAAAAGATACCCGCACAAGCCGATCTCGGGAAACCTTCAAAATTTGGGGGTGGAAAGAGTCGGGCGCGCTAAATTCATTGCGCGAGAAGAGAATTTGCGAGAGATTGAGAGTGCGATTCGCAAGAAAGGAGGAATGGTTAGACAGGTGGAACCGGTGACGATGGACGAAAAGGAGGTCGAAAGGAACGCTCGGCTAGTATACAGAGGGTTCATCGATCCTCTAATTGAAAAGATCAAGTACGCGTCCGAAACCCAAAACAAAGAGCTGTACACAGCAGCCCTCGAGAACGGGATACGAATGACCGTCAGCTTTGAGAAATTCCTGAACGAAATGGACGACTACGGCTCTCCGTTTGTAAAGGAAGAAAAGCAAAGAGACAGTGAACTTGTAAAGAAGATGAAAGGCCTAGAATCCGTGGCACAGGAGGATTTTGAGGTGGCAAAGATTCATGCAGAGTTTTTCAGGGCGGAGCTTGAAAACCTGAGGGATCAGATCCTCAAGTAAACAGAGTGCTTACCCCACTCTTTCCAACCTAAAGAATCCAAGGTGGGCCCACCTAGAGTTTCCAACGGAGGCAGTTCCTCTGACGGATTGGCAACCCACCCGGCCGAATCCGCCTCTCGATAGCAGAGATCCAACCATTTTTCCCTTATCGGATCCATTCTATCGTTCCTCTTGAATAGCTCAACATCGGTTAGTCTATTTGCAACCCTGACTGCAGGTGTATGACCGTGCTTTACAAAGTAGATCAGCAGCCTTTTCCCAAAAGTAGGCGAGAATCGAACGAGCCCGTTATGCACACGACCATAGATCTCCTCTAGTTTGTTATCGGCATATACAAGCGACACCGGCTCCCAGTCTAAATGGTCACCAATGAAGACGTCATAATCCCAGTAATACCAGTAGGTTAAGGCAGTCTTGTTCCTGTCTCTCCTGACCTCCACAACTGTGCGGGTCGGGACTGTTCCAGACAGGGCTGGGTTTCTGTCGTGAATCTTAAACTGCACTGGATCGAAGCCTTCGATTTTCAGGGATTCAAGTGAGATCAGTGTGTCTTTATCCTCCTGCGAGGGAACTGGGACAGAACGAATCGCACTGTTGGCTGCGGCGTAAATTCCGCGGATTCTCTCAACTAATGGACTGGGCAGTCTCTCAGCTTACCTCGCTATCATTGGGCATCGCCTTGAAGAGCAGCACTGCAACGATGCATTCGAAATCCTAGCAGGACGTCTTTAAGGCGATAGGGGTGCCTTGATAGACCATCCTTCTCTGTGTTGCTTCCAAGAAAGAAAGGTCTCCAAACAGTTGTGACTATTGTGCGGGAGTCGTCGACACTGCCGAGGCACTCGCTATCTCCAAGATGAAGCTACACCACTTGAGTATAGACTAGGCCCTTTCATGGGGAAAGCTTGCCTTTTCACCGAAGAAAGACAGAGAGCATATTAAGACAAAATTTGAAGGAATGTGAGCCCATAGAATCTCTGAAAGGAAAAGCGTATGGGGTACATGCCGCGGTCGCCTAGCCTGGTAGGGCGACGGCTTGCTAAGCCGTTTCGGCTTTGCCGATCGTGAGTTCAAATCTCACCCGCGGCGCCATTTATTACGCTTTCAAGTCCTATACTTTCCTTTTCTTGGAGGGAGTGACCAGTAGAGAGGAAGGACACCCACCTCCAGCATGAAAACGACCGTTTCGGAACGCATCTTCCACGGGAGTGAAAACACAAACCGATACAAGGGAATCTCCAGACCGCCAGAGTAATCCTTCGGCTCGGCCGCTCACTAGGGAATCCTTATTACAGCTTTTACCCAACCGCCTTATTGGGTAATCTCTCCGATACATGGCCGTCGCAACCTATCATAAACGGAAACTGTACATCCCTAAAGAAGTAGAAAACAAGCTCAAACTCAGCGACGGAGACCGAGCCGAGATAGAGGTTCTTGATGAAGGGACGTTCAAGGTAAGGTTGAAGCGTAAATCCGGCATGACTGCAGCGGAGGAGCGCCTGATCGATCGGATGATCAATAAACCGTTTTCAGGAAAACTTGCGGCAAGACATTTCCGGCGTAAGGATTATTATGATGAAAGTTAGGCTCAACGGAGTGGAAGTCGAACTGACGAGTTACGCCTCCGAAAACATACTACTTGATACAAACATTCTAGTCTTTGCCAACCACAAAGGCTCTGCTTATCATTCAAAGGCATCCTGCATTGTGCTCGCTTCATTACAGGGAAGTCTCAAGGCGCACGTTAGTAGTCAAAACTTGTTAGAATTCTATTCAGTGTTGACGAGCTCGAAAAGGGTGAAGCCATTACCGAGCTCTTCGGAAATCTCTAGAATATGCTCCGATTTGCTGCTTAGTCGCAAATTGAAGAAGATCTTTCCAAACGAGGACGCGATTACCGAAGCGATAGAAATAGCTAGAGAGAAGGCGCTACGCGGCCCGCAGATTTTTGACTGCCTACTTGCAGTAACGGCCCGAATGAACAAGATAGACCGTATATGGACAGACAATCTTTCTGACATGGAACACTTTTCTGACTCTTTACACGTCGAGAATCCTCTTTCCATGGAATGGGAGTTATTGGAAAATGATTAGGCAAGATCCTAAATTGCCACAGAACGAGGAGTGGTAGGAAACTGCTACTTCAAATCTACTCGAAGTGACGAAAGCAAGTGACGCCGCTCCTTCCCTTTATTCTCACGATTGGAGTTCTTGGCTTCGGCCTCGGTTGGTCATGGGCTTTCTTTTCAGGTTGGGCAGGGAAGCGAAGTAGTCGTCGGTGGAAACCCATCGACGATGAAAAAGGCATTGTAAGCTGGCTCTTGATAGCATCATGAATCTACTGTGCGGTTCATTACCGAGACAGCCAACATAACAGCGTAAGCGAGGCCTGATACTCATGTAGTGCCGAAGTGAAAACTCACAGATTCTACTTCTTTAGTGGGCGGGCAAGACTGGGACGCGGTGCCTTTGTTTTCTCACTCAAAAACCCCGTCCTGCGCAGTTACCGCTTGTGCTTCCTTTGCTCCAGTCGCCGACTCCGAAATGCGATTATCGTAGTTGAATCCCTCAAGATATAGGTATCATCCACCCCCCCGAATAATACGGCGCGATGTGCTATCTAGTGGATAACTGCGGGGTGTTGACGTACTTCCTCTCTGCTTTGATGGGCGTGTCTCTCGCGAAAATGTTGCATTAGCTCATCCGTGGTTGCGAAGGCGCGACCGCAGACACGGCATGGGAAAACTCCGGAGAGCGTCTTGGATATTATTGGTGTAGACAATAGTTAATGGCCCCTCCCCTCTACGATGAGAGATGTTTTGGCGCATATCTTAGGGTAGAGGCCATTATGAGCAGCGAAGTTTACGTCTACGAGAAAATGCGTCTATTACTCTCTAAAAGAGCGATTGAGAAGTAGGACTGAGTTTCTGTCTTCGGCAAACGTTACGCTGCACCACCCCCCCTTCCCTCTAGAGGATCCTTTCGCACAAGGCAAAAAGGAGCAGCGCTCTAATCCAGCTGCGATACGCATGCCTCCCAAGATGTCTTATCAGCGGAAGAAGAGCCTGCCGTCCACGATGTATGCGTGCCCCAGAGACCGCAAGCTTCCAATCAACGATGCCGCCCACGTGAGAAACGCGATGGCACGCTTCGGTCAGGTAGAGTCCAAGTTCTGCCATCCGAAGGTCGCGAAGAGGCGCATCATCGCCGCCGCAAAGAGGTACGGGATCGACGTCGAGGATTTCAAGAAGGTAAAGCGTTTCGAGAGCATGACTAAGGAAGGCTAAATTGATCTGCCTAATGCCCTAGAACTCCAGTTGCTCATACTCATTATCTCGAAGGAAGTTAAGATATAATCTGTGCGGTGCGTTCCAAGTAGTTCGCAAGAGACAGCAAAATTCAGGGCCTGCTAGCCGACCCCAGCCAGTCCTCGAGCTCCTTCTTTAGGGCGGTAGCCTACTCGACACTAAAGGTGATGAAAGTCCTGTACTTCCCCTGATGGACTACCAGTTGGAACCTGTTTCTGTGTTCGAGCAGCATTACCTGTCCAATCTCTACCTGCCTCGGCTATGAGCCCACTGCTACTGCTTCTCTCTCTACTTTCAAAAATTAACAATCTCTCTCTACAGCTTTAGATGCTTGCTGCAATATCATTTCCTTAGAATCGTGGCCATGCCGTCCGCGTCGCATCTCGAACAGCGCATGTAGATCAGCACGCCTCCATTCCCGAATGGTTTGGAATCAGAGACTACCCAATCGTGAGAACCGAACATACTGGCTATTACGGAGGTGTCTTTCCCGACGACAGAGTCGGGAGGAACGCAGTCGAAGGTCCTCGCTTGGTTATCACTATGGAGCTTTAGTTCGTCTACCACTCTCCTTCGCGACAGTGGAAGGAACATTCTCCTAGATTAGTATTTCACCCCTGACGAATGGGGAGGCCCTCTATCAGGTCCGACTAAGCGGTTAGAATTACGCTCTATCTTTCCTGCACCTTATCGATCTTGCTACGCAGCAGCTCGGTGCAGAGTATTGGAACTTGGCAGTAGTTCACCACAAGCAAAAGAGGAGAAGAAAGGGTCTTCCGATATATTAGCCGTCACCTCGTCTGCTATATGCCCTAAAGGGTAATTGCTTGCTTTTCATTTTCAAAGTTGATGATCGGGTTCTCTTTAAGTGATAACAGCGACATCTAGTAGTTCATAGCTGCCAACCTCGGTCTATGGAACGATTGCAGAGCAACAAAAAGAAGGGATCGACGAACCGTGAATCAATTGTTGTTGCTGGTTGTTTATGCAGTCGGCGCGCTATCAGTAGTTCTCTTTCTTGCGGTGCCATTAGTCTGAGAGCTATCATCGACGCGTGGTCAAAGACCAAGCGCATGTCACGCGTGCGGACGAGGTCTTGCGATCACCAACCAGAGCAGCACGGGCAGACTTCCCAGAGTGAGAAAATCTAATCTCGCTTTTACAATGGAGTATTCCTCTACCTACAGTTTAATACGAGACGTTTTGTGGGTTAGATCGTCAATGACGATCACCGCCGACAATCTATCGCACTCTACGATTGCGCCACTAGACCGACGAACCACGAAAGTACTCGTCGGGCAAGAGCAAGTCCTGTCAACCGCGCTCAACTTTTTTTCTAATGCCAAGTCACGAATGGATATCTGCACGGGCAGGATAACGACAAACGACAACGCTCAGCCTCAGCAAAATGAAGCCTTACTTCTAGCATTCTATGAGGTCGCGGAACGAGGAGGACACATTCGAGTTATCGGCGAGATAACAAAGGATTATGTCGACTACTGGAAACAGTTTGGAAAGAAAGTTGAACTTCGCCACCTCTCGGGAGTGAGCGCATATTTCGGGGTTAGCGATTTCGAGTATCTTGCTATCCCAGGATCTGAGGCATTCAATCCCAACGGTCCGCTTCTTTACAGCAACGAAGAATCGTTTGTGAAGCATCACCATTTGCTTTTTGACATGCTGTGGGATAACGCTGTACCCTCGGAAGCTAAGATTAGAGAAATAGAAACGGGAGAATTGCCTTCAAGAACTGAGGTCGTACGAGGCGCAGACAAAGTCACTGAAACGCTATTTCAGGCTGTGCAGAGGGCTAAGAGTACCATCGGCATTCTTGCACAATCCGCCGGCCCTAAGCTCCTTTTTGAAATTAATTCCTATCAAAAGTTGTTCTTAGAATCCAAATCACGCGGGGTAAAGATACGTTACATCACAGAAATCACCGGAGATAACATTGAATATTGCAAGCAAATGATTGATCTGTTTTCAGCCGAAGTGAGACACGCTGAAAGTCCGATTGGGAATTTCCTAGTTACTGATGCGGAGCTTGTGGCAACGGCGTCGAGCATCAGCGGAGGTCAGCCCATCCCGGAGGTAATCTATAGCAATGTTATGGAACTAGTGCAACGAAATGTCTACTTCTTCAATAACGTCTGGGAGAGGGCAATCCCTGCAGAGATAAGGTTTGCAGAGCTTGAGAACGGCGAAAGGGTCGGGGAAACAAAACTCACCTTCGACACTCGCGAAATATTCGATTCTGCCAACAAATTTGTCGACGAAATGAAGGAGGAAGCGCTTGTCATTCTAACAGAACAGAACTCAATCACCAGAAATCCTACTTTCTTCGAAAAAATAGTCGCAAAGGCTAAGACTGAAGGAACAAAAGTCAAAATTCTTGGTCGGTTTTCAAGCGAAGAAATTAAGCTGATGGACGAGTATCGGTCATCGGGTGTCCAGATGAGGACGCTGGGCTCTACTTCACGAATCTCTAACCTGTCTCTGGGAATTTATGATAGGAAGTGGATGGGTCTTGTTCAGTATCTCTATCCCAGCCTTAGGAAGAGAACACCGTCAACGGAGCCTTACCTTTCTGGCATCATATCGACTGACTCTCGGATGATTGATGGAATCGCCGCGATTTTTGAGTCTCTGTGGGGAGAGACCGACCTGCGTCAAAGAGCCGAGCTGCTTCAGGATATTCTATCGCACGATATTCGGAACTACTGCCAGGTGACCAAGTTTAACGGCGAGCTACTACTCGACCAAATTGGCGCCGACCCTTACTGTAGGAAAACGCTTGAAGATCTGCAAAGATCAATCGATAACACTGTAAAGATGGTGGAGAAGGCGCAGCAGCTCTCTAAGGTGCTCTCTGAAGGCGATGTTACGCTTTACGCTGTCGATCTGATGAAGACTATTGAAGACTCCTTGAATCTGATAAAGGATGCATACAGGGACGAAAAGATGATCGTGGACGAGAGGAAAGTTAGATTTGAACTAACCTCAAATCATAATGAAGCGTTCGTCCTTGCCGACGAATTACTCGGGAGTATATTTGAGAATCTCTATTCAAACTGCGCCAGATACACCGATTCCAATCGTGTCTTAGTCGAGACTCTAGTCGAGGAAGGGGATGCAGAACACTGGAAGGTTTCGATCTCTGATCACGGTCGCGGAATCAAGGATGTACTCAAGGATCAGATATTCATGAGGTACTTGGAAAGCGACAAGGGTTCCGGATTGGGCATGTCAATAGTACACTCGTTGGCCGTCGAGAGGTACAAGGGAAGAGTGCAAATCAAAGACAGAGTTCCTGGAGATTATACAAAGGGCACCTTAGTAGAAATCTGGCTTAGGAAAGGCGTCCCTGCCCCTCCGGCGACCGAATAAGGAAAAGAAACGCCGGGCCATTGCAATCAATTGGGAATGCTTGCTGAGGGTGTCATTCTTCTTCTCCGAGTACGCTACACTTCTCTCCCCACCACGCGGGTCACGGCTTCGATCAGTTCATTTCTTGCGAAGGGTTTCTTCAAGATAAAGTCGAACAAGTCTACGGAAGCTTGCGGAACGTCGTACGCGGATGCCAAGATGATTTTGATCTGAGGTTTGGCTGCCCTAATGATCTTTGTCGCTTCAACCCCGTCCATTATCGGCATACGCAAATCGACGATGACGACGTCCGGCTCGGACATCGGGTCTTTGTTGCTCAGGAGAAAGTCGGTGAGATCCTTTCCGTTGCCAAAAGATCCCGAGAGGTCAAAACCCGAAGCCGCAAGGATCCTCTCATAGATCACAAGGATGGGCATCTCGTCTTCCGCTATTGCCACCCTTATGATTCGACCGGCGAGTGCTTCGTCTGGACGCGTATGAGGAGGAAAAGCGCCACTCGGAGAAATCTTGGCCTCATCTTGTTGAGGAGAGTTCCTCTTGCGGTCCGGTTCATTCTCAAGGTCCGATGTGCAAATGCTTCCTACCCAAGCTAGCTCGGTCAGCTCTCTTTCACTTCGCGAGATCTACTCTACTCTATCACGTTGACCTCAAAAAAAGGTTAAAGCAAACGAGTCCAAGTGAGGAAATGGTACGTTTATCCTATAAAAGTGCCGTTCCTTGTGTAGCACCTTTATGGATATCGGTTTGCGTTGCCGGTACCGTCAAGTTAAGCCCAGTAAGATAAAGGGTTATGGCCAGAAGGACTGATCTCTCATGTTTTTGGTGATGACAAACACGGAAGACGAGTTCCTCCTAGCCAC
>JAJPHP010000080.1 GCA_021325255.1 Nitrososphaerota archaeon
CGTCTGTCGCAGTCACCGTGTTGTTCTGATAGTTGTACGAGGCGGTGGAAGATGTACCGTCTGGGTTAGTAACTTTGGTCTGGAACCCTAGAGCGTCGTAAGAGTATTGCGTAGTGTTGCCATTCGCAGTCGTGTACGAGCTCTTCAGGTCAAGGTAGTTGTAAGTGTAATTTTGTGTAGAGTACACCGAGCTTCCGTTGTATGTAACGACTCGGACCGACCTCTCCAGTCCGTCGAAGTAGTTCGTGACGTTGTTTCCGTTCGGATCGGTCGTTGTCATGTAGTTGCCAGCGTCGTTGTAGAAGTATTTTGTCTCCGAGGCGACCTGGTTCACAAGCGGATAGATTGTAGCAGTCAACCTCCCAATCTTGTCGTAGGCATAGTTCGTTGTGTGGCCGTTCGGATCCGTGACGGAGAGCTGAAGTCCAGTCGTAAAGTTGTAGGTGTAAGTAGTGGAGACGTTCTGCGAACCACCGGAGGCTGATGATGCTTGAACTATCGCGTCGCCAATCATCGCCCAATTTTCGGAAGCGCTGAGTGTTGAGCCGACGGATGAGCTTGATTGTAAGGCGCTCACTATCTCGTATTCGTCTCCCGTTCCGGGAGAGGTGCTAGTCTTGATCTGCGTGAATCCTGTTCCTGCGGATACCGTTGCGCTCCCCACCGCGGCTGGAATGCCCAGTAACATGTCGTTGGCATTACTCGTTGAGATTGTAACTGAAGGAGATGTGCTTGATCCTGTCGCACTCGCAGGCAGTCCGCTGTTTGAATCAAACGGGCTCGCAGTATTCGCCCCCGAGATTCCGAATGCCGTCAGGGCTATGACGCAGGATGCGCTCGCCGTGACAGATATGCTGTCGGAACTCAGGCTACCGGTGGCGATGGCATACCAGTAGTAGGAGTGCAACCCACCATTGACCACCGACTTTCTCAGAGTCCACGTAAGCCCTGCAGTGTCCGTTGGCGTGTTTATCGTGTCAGACGCTTGATCCACTGCGGTGACGACTATCACGTCAGGCGACTTTGATGTTGATAAGGAGGTCGAGCAAGTAACAACATTCACGCACCTCGCCGATGCACTTCCATCAAGAGATATGGAACCACTAGCACCACCGTTCCCTTGTACATCACCGCTCACAATAATGCTCTGCTGGGTGGGGTAAGCATAGTCATATGTTGATGAGTACTGGTAGTAAGTGGTCCTCCCTAAAGGATCTGTGGCGGTCAGCTTGTTGCCGTAGTGGTCGTACGTGTAACTTGACACGAGCCAGCTCCCGTTATGAAGCTGCTTTTGGTGAATCAGCTCGCCTGCTGAGTTGTAGTTGTAGTATGTCTCGCTCTTGTTAGTACCCTGGCCGTTCTGGTACTGGGCCTCTCCGACTAGGAGATCGTGAATGTTCGAGGAGATTACAGTGTTGTTCGCGTAGAAACTATTTGTAAATCCTGACGCGCCGTCGGTGAAGGTGTTTGTCGTATTGGTGTTGGCGTAAGAGTACCATGTCTTCTGACCTATCTCGTTCTGCGTAAACACCACGTTGCTCCAATTGTCGTAATGCGTAACGGAGTATGCCAGAACAGTGTTGGTCGGAGAGAGCGTCTTCGATTCGTTAATCCTGCCTGTCGCATCAAAGTCGCTCTCGTACTGCAGGATGATTGTCTTGTTCGCGTACTCCTGGACCTGCGTCTGCTTTGAAGAGGTGCCACTGAAAACATAATTGATCCTGCTCTGGTTTGTACCTGAGCCGTCAGCAACTGTTGTATTACACGAGTTGATCTGGCCGTTTGTGATGTCATAGTTGTACTGGGTTGATCTATCCAAATTCCCCGACGATATGTAGACGCTTTGCGAGGTGGCGTAGTAGGTCATCACTCCAGTTCCGACTGGAGCGCCGGCATAGGTGTAGTTAGTGTACGCTCCAGTGGGGTAAGTGATGGAGCTTACCAACCAGCTGTTTAATCCGGTTTTATAGTAGTACTTTGTCACGTGATTCATCGGGTCTGTGACTGAAACCAGATCGCTGCCCGAGTAAGCGTAGGTGAAGTTTCCTTCTCCAGTGATTATCGTGGAAAGCTGGCTCGTTGATCCGCTGTAGATGAATTTGATGATCCTTCCGACCGAGTCGGTTATGTTTGAGATGTAACTGTTGGAATTGTACTCGAGTGTGAGCGTGTTGTTCCCTGTTGTATCAGTTATCGAGACTAACCTCTTCAACGAATCGAAGTGGTAGTCGACGCCGGATGCAAGGTAGAGATCAAATGATGATCCGCTGTTGTTCGAAAGCTTAAAGGGCTGTCCACGAGTATTCAAGAATACACTTCCGGTCCAGTTGTAGGCATACGCTTGTCCTTCACCTACATGTACAAAGTACTGCCCTAGCCAGGGGAAGTCGAGGCTCCAGCCAGCACCGAGGTTAGACAGCGTAAAGTTGTCATAGTTGAAAGTCTTGTTTCCAGTGGAAAATGAGTAGGGTGTGGAGTAAACTCGGGTTATCGCAAGATCGAGTCCGTTTCTTCCAGTCAATGAATAATCGGTCTGGGAGATCCCAAGCAACCCATTACCTGGTGAGACGTACTCAGAAATGTGGGTAAAGTAGTCCTGAAACGGAGATAAGCCTGGCTTGCTCCAAGGTTTGCCGGATGTCGCAGCGTTGGGAATCACTGAGGGAAGCGAAACGAACTTTACATCGTAATTTGACGTTCCCGTGTCTGTCCATGCAGCCTGGAACATCCCTGAATCGATTGCGAACGAAGCGGAGATAAACTCGGGAGATGTCTCCGACGAACTAACTATTACTGGATCGCTCCAATATAGTCCGGAGGCCGTGGAGTAGACATATTCTACACTTGACCCGGAGATATATGAGACGACTAGTCTGTTGTTATCATCGCCACTGATTCCGGCGTAATGTCCCTGCCCGACAGTTACACCCGATGACCAGGAACTGCCGCCGTAAGCGAAAATGTAATAATAAACATTGGTCCCGTCGCTCGCGCCGAGTTCGATTGTGTCTCCGATTGCTACGGCCGACGAGTAGTAGAGTGAAACGCTGTGGGAAGTGGTGGGGCCACTACTCCACGATGTTCCGCTGTATTCATCTACCACAATCCCTGAGCCTCCAAAGAGGAGGGCCATCTTGCCATTGGTGAGTGGGACGAGCTCGGGAGGGTAAGCTGCGTTTCCAGTTAGGCTGTTTGAATAAGTACAACCGGATTCGGACGAAGTGCACTTGTAGACATCCAGGCGAGTACTCGGATATACCTCTGTTACAGCAGCCCATACGTTGCCGTTGGAGTCTGCAGTTATGGATGGGTCACTCACTCCTGCGTTTGGCGTGCTCAATGTGTACGGGGCATGCGACCACGTGACGGCACCGTTGCTCCCCATTGAGCCCTGACCTATGATGAACGAGTAGGTTAGGCTAGAGTCGGACGAGCCAGCATAGTATACGTTGGCGCCCGAGCAGTAAACGGAAAATCCACCTTGGATGTTTCCCGCAATCCCGCTGCTGCCAAAGCTTGTGGGCGTGCTCCAGACTGAGCCATCGGTGCTCGATTGGTATACCGGTGAATTGGTGGCGTTGACATAGAAGACCCAGTACCGACCTGCCGCTTCGCATGTGTGGCCGCCATAATCGTTGCTTGTTGCGTATGGATAGCTCGAACCACCAACAACAATGGGGTCTATGGTAAAGTTTTGGGAGGAAACCTGGTAGGTTAGAGTTTCTGTTGCGTTGTTGAACACAGGGTTGAGATTTGCGCTATCCGCCCAACTGAACCCTAACGACGCAAGATGGGCGGGGCTAGTCGCACTTGTGCCAGTCGAGCTATTATTCTGTGCGTTTGGCGCAATCACCGGGTTTAGCTGACCATTGTCAAACCAAACGACACTTTGACCGAAACTTGTTGGTCGCTCCTTGAATTGAAATGAAATCGTGTTGTTACTTGTCGTGGCGGAGTTTCCCTGAATCACAACCTCCATTCCAGAGGGGTTACAGAATTGTTTATGCACGATGAATGAGATGGAGACGTTTGAGACTTGCTGCAATCCATTCATGGTGAGGTGATTGGCCACAATGTAGGTGGAGTTTCCTAGAAATGTGGTTGTAGTGGAAGTACCGGCTGAGCTGTAACCAATCACATACAGACTAAAGTTGTCCCCGTAATTATCCTGCACCGAGAGAGTCCCATTAGAGTCGATACTGTAGTTCTGCTCAATGTTTTGTCCAACTAGCGTGTTCATGAACAATCCGCTAGGAATTTGCACATTGATTGTAGCAGAACTCCCGTTGATAATTGCAAGTGGCTGAGAGTTTCTATTTTGGCCGACTTTGCATACGAGAGCTTCACTATTGTTCCAAGTGTTTCGTATGAAACCGTTCCAGGGAGAAGCGGGTTGGAGGATGTACTTGTAGCTTGATTTAGGGCAGGGTTGCCTGACGCTGTATTGGACGCAGAACTAAGCGATGAGGACTTTACAGGAAAAATTTCTTGAGTTGCGAAGGCCGAAGAAGTGGAAGTCTGTAGGCAGAAAGCAAACACGAAACAAATCGAAATGAGCAGTGCTTTCTTGGAGATATTCATCCTTCTTTGGTATGGAAAAGACTGCAATTGCTATGTGCTTTGCGAGCAATAACAATATGGATATAAGCAATACTATTTGCTTTATATGGCTAAATCAACAAAACCGATATACGGATACGCAGTTCTAACACGAAAGCTACCGTTTCTCGTCCTTTCAAATTCGTCAAAGGACGTAAAACATTGCATTCTCGATGGGCGCATCTGGATCCTTGAGCGACCAGCCCTTCTTCGTCTGCACCCACTTTAGAAATCTTGCGAAGTGATAAAGTGCTGTTTCCCTTCCTGTTTCCTCCTTTAGGTTCTTTGCCCACCTCTTGACGCTTTCGTACTTAAGGAACGAATCCAGATCAACTTACTTGCGTGAGTCCAGCGAAACTAGCTTAACCGCCCGCGCTTCATGCTGAATGCGGTAGAGCATGCGCCTCGTGCCAGGGAGGCTGTAACCCGAATGTGCCGCTATCTCCTGCAGCTCCAGCGGCTCCTTTGCAGACTCCAGTGAGGAGATTAGAGCCAAGGCTTCCGTCTTGGATCTGCCAAAGTCAACAGGCATCTCAAAGCGCTTCACTAATTGTCAGATCGTCATTCTTGCTATAGTAAAAAGAGGGAAAAACACTGTGAAATATAAAAAAGGGACGATAGCCCGGCTCATATGACCCATTCTTCTCGCTCGACGTCTCTAGACGCAAATCCGAGCTTCTTGACCAGATAACGCTCTCCTGAAAACAGTGTAGCTTCCGCACCATCGCCTTCTCTATATAGTGCATCAGCAATTCGTCCCAGAGAATCTGCCTTCATAATGCCGCTCCCACTGTCGCCTCCGATTACGATTATTCCACCTTCTTCGAAAACAAACGGAAGATAGTCAAGCGTGTTGTATGAGTAGAGGCCAGCCCACATTCTGTCCGGCCTTGCATTTTCAAATTGAGGAAGGTATTTCCTCAAGATGGCGTGAAGGTTCCTTTCGTAGTACTGAGGCTCGGCCTTGTACTCATCGAGGTCCCTTGCGGGTATGTCGATGTATTCTCGTCCCAGGTTGTCATCACAGCCCACCCAGAACTCCCTGCTCTCCGGGATTGCCTTTGCAAAGCAGCCCGATTTCGGAAGAATTAGAAATGGAAGATCGCCCAGATTGTTAAAGCCTGGGCAGCGCAGAAGGCCCGCAAGTTTTTCGTTGCTGGCTATCTTGAACAACTGCCTCTTCTTTGCCTTTACGTGTCCATCAATCCCTGCGGGCCACAGGATCTCGTTGGTCCAGGCTCCGCAGGCAAGCAAGACTCGCCCCGCCCTAAAGTTACCCTGGAGGTCACCTGTCAAACTTGCGCCAGTGATGGAAGCGTCCTGCCAGACGAATGGCTCACCTTCGATGTCGAGCGGAATCTTTGGTTCAAGTAGCAGCTCTTGTGCGCTCGTGTTGAAACTTGTCTTCCCTCCGAGATTCAAGAAGCGTTCGAGGTAGAACTTGGAAAGCTTTGAGGGATCGAGCCTGCCGCACTTTGCACCAAAGACACCTCCGTCAACAGGATCAAGATTCATCAACGACGCGTCCTCGTCGGTCGGGGCAAAGTCAGTGCAGAGAGATGGTATTCTGTCCTTGACCTGTCCTCCTCCAAAGACCTTCGTCTCAATGCCTCTCTTCTCCATCTTTTCTATGTGCCTTGCATTCCTGGAAAGCTGCTCCTCGCTCATGAGCCAGAGGTAGCCCGTCTTCCTGATTCCAATGTCTATCTTGGACTTTTCTTGAAGGTCGATGTAGAAGTCGATTGTGGAATTCGCTAGCAGTTGATTGTCTCTCGAAGTGAAGGTATTGCGAAACATGGCGTTGCTCCTTGCAGTGTTGCCCTGCGATACGTCCGAGAACCTGTCAACAAGCAGTACCGACTTGGCCGGATTGTTCGACTTTATGTGATAAGCCGCAGTGACGCCGAGTACTCCGGCGCCTATTATCAAGACGTCGAATCGATTTTCACGGAAGGACAATTAACAGAGGCTCACGTCCTAAATTACTCGAATCAAAGTCTGGCTATTTCTTGTTGCGACTGCCGCTTTCCTTGCTGCTTGATTTCTTCCTCAGCAGGTAATGATTTGCGGAGCAACCTTATCCAATTCTCGCCTAGGATATTTGTGGTATCGGTCTCAGAAAATCCTTCCCATTGCAGGGCGCTGCCTAGCCTTTGGAGATCTGCGACTGTATCGAGTTCTGCGGGCGTGCTCTCAACGCCGAAACCGCCGTCGAGGTCAGAACCTATGGCAGAGTGAAGTCTATCCCCCGCAAGGTCGCAGACTACTCTGATGTGCCGAACTGCATGTGCAAATGTGACCTCGGATTTTTCTCGGCCTCTCTCATACCACGCAGGATCGAGAAATTTGTTGTAAATGGTGGTGCCTATCACCCCGCCTTTTGAGACTAGTTCCTTGATCATCTCGTCGCTAAGTTGACGGTCGGTGGGAGTGTAGGCCCTCGAGTTTGAGTGGCTTGCAATAATCGGACCGTCAAAAAGGTCGAGGGCTTCAAAGAAACTCTCTTCGGATAGGTGTGAAGTATCCAATATCATCCCGACGGATTCCATTTCCTTAACGAGTTCCCTTCCTTCAGGGCTCAGGGGGCCGGGCGCTCCGGTTCCGCCGCTGTACCTCGTTCGCCGCCAAGCAGGACCGACGATCCTCACCCCGACCCTGAACCACTCGACAACTTCACTTGGCGAGCGAATGGGATCTGCGCCCTCCATCAGAATCACCAAACCGGTCTTCTTTCTTTTGTCTGTTTGATCAGTACTCAGATGCTCGTCGAGCTGCTCTCTGCTCTCGATGATGGCGACGTGACCCTGTCTTTCAAGTTCTTTATAGTATTTCAACTGGTCAAGTGCTTGGGCATGAGCCTCGTCAGGAGTATTGTAGCACGGTCCTCCAATCTCTTCTGTGAGTCTGTCGCTGCAAGGGGCGGCGAACAACGTGGCGAATACTATCTTAACGTTCCCCTTCTCTAGTTCTGGCAGGCATAGCGTAGGACTCAGGGTGCCTTTTGCATTAGACTCCGACCTCAGAGCCTCTATTGGTTTCAGAAAGTCGCGGTGAAGATTGATCGCATTGAACGCAATGTCCTCGTGACCGTCCACTATGATGTGCGGCAACTACTTCGACCCCAGCTTTATACTTTGCAGCATTCTTGAGGATGAAGCAGCGGATTAAAAATCATCAGGTGGGCGAATTAGACCGAAGACTATCTTTTCCTTCTTTCTGCACAGCTTCTTTACATACTCTTATTGACCAACTCAGTCCACTCATGCTGGCAATATTTGCATCTGTAGGTAATGCGATACATCATGTTTTCCTTGTTCACTTCAGAGAAACCTCGCCCCACCCTAACTTGTGTGTGAAAAGCCTGTGCGTGCAATAACTCCCTGTCAACCACTGTTGAAGCAAAATACTTGTGACAGTCAGGGCACCTGCGAAACGAGAGCAATCTTTCCGCAGTAGGGCTTGGATGGGGTCATTAATTTAGGCTTCTGTTTTAGTTGGGCCTTGTCAGGTTAACTTGGCTCAATTTGACGATACACTAGACGGATATCAGGCTAACTTGAATTTTTGGTCGTGGGCGTTGCTACCCAGTAACTGAGCTAAGTTTGTTCAAGTAAAATATCCAGTTCCTTATCATAATTTTGAGTGAGTTCAAGTGCGCAGAACCGTCGGAGTGGTTTCAGTCATTATAGCCCTCCTCCTTATTGCTGTGGCTTCGATAATCGCCCTTGGTTCCATAACTCCAAATAACGCAAGCAAGACAAATTCTGCGACTTCCAGCAGTCTAGCCACTACCACGACATTTCTAGTACCGTCATATTCTGCTTCCTCTACTGCCACCACGAAAACTCAGACAGGTTCTACCCCTCCAAGCGAAACCTCCACATTTGTGCAAACGTCGAACAGTCTTACTAGCTCATCAAGCGAAACAAACAATGGGTCATCTCCAAACGACTTTTGGCCAACCTACCACCAGAACCTGCAAAGAGATGGCGTCTATAACTCTCAGGGGCTACGGATACACAACCCCGCGTTGAAGTGGAGCTCTCCAACGCTCGACGGAGCGGTGTACGCAGAGCCGCTTATTGTGCATGGTTCCGTCATAGCCGCGACAGAGAACAATTCAGTGTACGCCCTAAACGAGAGCACTGGCGACATATTGTGGAGGGCAAATCTCGGGCAACCAGTGCCCCGTTCGAACCTTCCCTGCGGGGACATAAATCCGACCGGTATAACTGGTACGCCTGTTGTGGATGTCGCAACGAGGACGATTTACGTTGTGGGATTTCTCATGCCAGGAATCCACGAACTCTTTGCTCTGAGCCTGACAACGGGTACCGTTATCTTCCATCAGAACGTCAACCCGCAGGGGGTTAGCCCGCTCGTCGAACAACAGCGCGGAGCGCTCGCACTCTCGGATGGAGTGGTCTATATTCCATACGGAGGACTCGCCGGCGACTGTGGGCAGTATCATGGGTACGTCGTCGGCATAAATACAAATCAGAGCGGGGCACTGCTCTCCTACCAGGTCCCGACCGGAGTCGCAGGCGGCGTGTGGGCGCCATCCGGGCTATCAATCGATTCCAGCGGGGACCTGTTCATAGCTACTGGAAACAGCGAGTCCAGTTCGACATTTGATTATGGGAACAGTGTCATCAAGCTCTCTCCCTCTCTCCTGGAGATTGATTACTTTGCACCAAACAATTGGCTATCACTGAATCAGGGCGACACAGATGTCGGGTCGCTCGCTCCCTCCATTGTTGGGAATGATACAGTGTTCCAGATAGGCAAGGAAGGAGTCGGATACCTGCTAAACGAATCTCATCTTGGCGGAATCGGAGGCGAGCTATTCTCCTCGCACATTTGCTCCGGAGCCTTTGGAGGAACAGCGTTTGAAGCGCCCTACCTTTATGTGCCATGCATTAACGGATTGTATGCTTTAACTCTGAATCTCTCCTCTCTATCGCACCCAACATTCTCGGTGATGTGGAACACTATCCAGTTCGACGCGGGGCCGCCCATAGTTGCGGGCGGAGCTGTCTGGTCGTTGGATAATGGGAGTGGAACCCTTTACGCTTTCAGCCCGAGCAACGGGTCTGTGATATTCCAGGCTCACGTCGGGAACGTCATGCGTTTCTCTACGCCTAGCGCGGCAGACGAGCAGATATTCATCGCGGCTTCAGACAAGATTCTATCTTACTCGATCACGACCTGACTAGCTACACTGACTTTCTGTTTTTCGGGACATATGTTCCCGGAACGGTACGGAAGCCGACATTTAACCTGTTGTATCCATTGATTGCAACAATTGCAAGCGAGAGGTCGACTAGCTCCGACTCGGAGAAATGCTCCCTCGCATCATTGTAAACTTCATCCGGCACGTCTCTGGTTTTGCAGACCTCTGTCAGGGCCTCGGCCCAGGCAAGCGCTGCTCTTTCTCTCGCCGTATAAAGTGGGGCCTCTCTCCAGGTGCTAAGGAGGTATATCCTCTGCTCTGTCTCCCCGATGGCCCTTGCGTCCTTTGTATGCATGTCGAGACAGTAACCACAACCGTTGATCTGTGAAACTCTGATGTCAATAAGCTGTATTAGAGATTCCTCGAGACCGCTCTTCCTCACACAGGATGATAGCGTCGCCATTGCATCAGAGGCATTGCGCGAAGCTAGCCTCCACCCGAGCCTCGCAACCTGCTGCCGTTTGTCGCTTTTCTTATCGCCACTCGATTGGACTTGCTGTTCAGTGCTCATTGTGAAATGAATGAACCTCTCTCTCTGTGTGTGAGAAGAGAGTTTTGGGTTGGTAATAAAGCGTAGGCTCCTTCCGATTGCGCATCACTTTGCCATACAGAATAACCCAGATATCTCAAAGCCTCTCCTCTCCTACGCATGACTTGGAAAAAGAAGAACAAATTAAAGGAGGACACACCTGCCCTTCAAACAGTGATTCTTCCAACACTATGACTACACTGAAAGAGAAGGCAAAAAGGTTCTATGATCTCCACCATCAGACCGGTCGCATTCTTGTGCTGCCCAACGGGTGGGACGTAATCACCGCCCGCGTGTTCGAGGAAGCAGGATTTCCAGCAGTAGCCACATCGAGTGGGGCCGTCTCTACTTCGCTCGGATATCCAGACGGTCAGAAAATAACCAGGCAGGAGATGCTGGGCGCGGTTGAAAGGATGTCGCACGCGTTGACTGTTCCTCTAAGCGCCGACATGGAGGCAGGGTACGGAAAGAGTGATGAGGAGATGGCAGAACTTGTACGCGGACTAATCAACGCTGAAGCCGTTGGTCTGAACATCGAAGATTCAACCGGAGATCCGCAAAGACCTCTTGAGGATATTGAAGTGCAATGCCAAAAGATTAGGGCGCTGAGGAAGTCATCCGAGGAGGAAGGAAATGGCGTACACTTATTCATCAACGCCCGAACAGATGCTTTCTACACGATGTCGGACAAGTCCGCAGCGTTGGAGGAGGCCGTTGCGAGGGGAAGGGCATACCGAGAGGCGGGCGCGGACTGCATATTCGTAATGCGAGCCAGAGACGCAGGCTCCATTTCGGAGATAGTGAAGCGTCTGAACTGTCCGATTAATATCATACTGGGGTCGGGATCCCCCAGCATCACAGAGCTCGAGCGGATTGGAGTTGCCAGGGTGAGTTTTGGAACCTCGATGGTGCGCGCTTCAATCGCTGCAATGAAAAACATTGCTTCTGGCTTGAAAGAGGGAAAGACCTACGATGAGATCTTCACGAGTGCCATCACATACGATGAGCTCAACAGGTTGAGTCAGCCCGCTGGGAAGAATCTCTAGCCCTCAAAGAATTTGACGGCTCGACAGATGAACCCATCTGTAATACAAGAGAAGTGAGATGACGAAGTCCTTGTGAGATTGGATTCTCCTCTCCAGTTCCACATGGGTTGCCGCATCAAGCCAGAGAGCCATGCGAAGCTGAAGATATCTTCCTCAATTCATCTTCGAACCAGACAATATAATTTCGGAAGCCCGCCTCTCTGAGATTTATTGCCTTCAATGCGGACTGTTTAATATCTTGCGAACGTAGAAGGAGTAGGCTCTCAGGGATCTTCAGGTAGAAATCCATGCACCTCGGATAGAACTCCACTGGGAGCCTCGCCATCATAAAGAGATCGCATGCTCTTTCTCCTAAGGGAAACTTTCTGTCGATGTACTGCACGGCGTGCATCGTCTCGTGGGCGAGCACCAAGGGGAGCCTGTTTTTCTTGTCCGGTTCGAAGTGGTAAGGGTCAATATCGATTCGCAGGGTCCGGTGGTCGTACTCGGCCACGGCCCTCCTCAACCTCTTCATTCTGACCCGCAGGGCAACTCCGTCGAGCTCTGGAAAAATTGGGGCTAAGTGAGTCTGGAGTTCGATTATCTTCTTTGCGAGCTTCGGGTGACCATCGTTGATTAATTTGTAAGTGAGCACTTTCTTCCTTTTGCTCGGAGAGGAGAGGGGTAAAGAAGAGTTCTTCTTAACGTTAACTTGGACAGTGAAACAGAATCCGAAAAGAAGAAAGAAATGCACTGTCATTATGCTTCCTGCTCTCAAATCCTCAGAAAACAGCATGAGAAGAAAGATGATGCCGTTGACGTTTCATCTCACCGTAATCGCTCGATTTCTTTCAACTCTTTAATGGTGTGCAGCTTGGGCGCGCAATAGGATTTGAGCAGTAGCATACCTGCAAGAAATCATACCATATGCATCCTGAACCATTGACTCTGGTACAGAGCTGGCTGTAACTCTATTGTGGTCCTTGGAAGAGTAAAGTGATCTACTGTAGCGTTCAGAATATGAGGAAAAGAAGATGAAATAGAGAAGATAGTGTAATATCAAATAAAAAGCAACTATGAAGCTCTAAACCCCTCAATGGGGTGAAATAGCGCGAAAATTGGCTAAAAAGAGAGGATTTGCCGCGATGCCCAAATCAAAACAGCGGGCAATTGCCGCAAAAGGTGGGCGTGCCAGCAGCAGAGCCCGAAGGCGATCGAGGAGGCGCTAGAAGAGCCTTTCAGCAGCCACACCGCTCCCTTTCTCTCTCACACACTCTTGCCTTAAAGCCTCTGGCAAATCGGAACAGAGTAGGAATTGAGGAGGAGAATGCGATGGGGAGAAAGGGAGCGGACGAGTGGAGAAAGAGAAGAGGGAGAAGCTAGTCTGTCTCTTCGGAGAAGGCATTTTTCATGTTTTGGATATGAACGGAGGCACTACCCTTGGGCATTTCTGTCCCACATTTTGTCATTTCATACTTTTTAGCGATATTTTCTCGTGTACAGCGTAGTTTCTAATCGCAAAGAATGACGATATTTCGGGTCGTAATACGTTGGGCTAATAGATGATTTTCACATTACGTCAAATTTGTCGAATCCACGGGCAATTGAGTACACTATAAAATCCAGGTAGGAATAGTCAGAAAAAGAAATGAGTTGATGTGATGTCGCTTTCCAAATATCGTGAACGGCAGCAATCTGCGAAGAACGATTTGCGAATAGTAACGAGCTGACAGAACATGAAGTCGAGAGACATTTTGTTACCCATTAGACAGCATGTAGACTCTCAAAAAAATCAAACTTCATGCACTAAACTGAGCATTTTGCCCACCAAATGAAGGTGCCGAACGTCGTATGCATTGGAAGTTTGATCAAAATTTAAAATAGCTGCATTTTGCGCATGATCTTGTCATGCGCATAGCTACTTCGCGCACCCTCAGATCTATCGACAACTGGAGGCAGCGGCTGAGCGTCAAGAATCAAAGGTTCGTCCACGGAGTCTCTATATTGCTCCTGGCGCTCGGCTCTACGAGGAATCTAACCGTGGTACTGTTGGCTCTACTCATTTTCTCAATCAGTGTAGAGTTCGCAGCCGTCCAGTTCGGTTCCATTGTCCTCCTTGGATTCTTCATGCTGAAACTACGATTTTATAGGCTGAGCAATGTTCTCCTTTTGAACTGAGCGAATCAGCCGAGCATCTGGCCTGTGAATTAGCTTCCCAGCGCACCGACCCAGTCCACGTAGGTCGTATCACCGAGCATCCCAGAGCAATCCAGAAAATATCCGCCACGGTATTCAATTAGCAAACCGTGATTGTTCACCGCTCCTCCGATAACCCATACTCCGTTAGCATACGCAATTGAGAGAATGCTCGAGTTCTTCGTAGTGGAATCTAACGTCCTTTGCGGCAGATGACTTGTCAGATCAGAGAAATTCGAAGAGTCAAACGAAGCAAGCCATGCTGAGCCAGTCTCCTCAGGGGAGGCGATCTGATATCCTCCACCCAGAAACCACAGCGATCCATTCCAGGCAATGGAATTCACAGCTGTCAAGTTGTCAAGTTTTTCTTGCAAAGGCAGGGTGCGGTTCAGAGCCGGTGTCAGGTCTGTGAACGTGGAACCCTGATATTTTGCGAGGAACCCCACGCCTCCTATCAGCCAGTACTTCCCATTCCACGCGATGGTCTGCACCGAGTGGAAGCTTGGAACAGCTTTCAAAATAAGCGGTGTAAGATCGGTGAAATTCTCTCCGTTGAACGCAAAGAGCACTCCTGTTGACTCCCAGCCACCCCCGGTGAGCCACTCTGTCCCATTGGACTGGCGCGCAAAGAGGACGCCGTCCATCTTCCTCGGAAGAATCGTGGAATAGTCCACGAAATTCTTTCCAAGAGTCACCCCGAGAGAAAGGTGGTTGGTCCTGGACCTGAGCGTCAATTTGGGATAACGCGTGCTGTGTAATGGGATGTAGCCCGAGTCCATGCCCGTCAGCATCCAGCGAGACCCATTGGCACTTGCAGAAAATATATCTCCTCCCGTCCACTCGGTCTGCCCCTGCTCGAGTGAGCCAAAGTACCGGCTTCCATTCGCACTAATGTGCAAGATGTAGGGGTTCGAAGAAATCGGAGTGTCGCAGGTCCCCCACCCGCTAATGGTCCACTCAGTCCCGTTCCAGCCGCCGCCCCAAACAGTGCCTCTACCCGGAATATTGGAACTCAAGTTATTGATTGAGCCGCTTGGAGAGAGCGAGAGGTTGAACAGTCTGGGATACTGCAGCTGTTGAAACCAGCGGCCGCTCTGACCGCCGATGAGAGCATATGCAATTTTAGAGTTGCTTGCGTTCTCCTGTGCAACCAGTCTGCGTGTCGAAGTAGAGTTCGGAGTCCCCTGACACACGCTCGAGTAGCTTGAGGTGGAAGTTGTTGTTGATGCTGAAGATTGAGGCGAGGATGATGAACTAGATCCTGTCAAAAGAGCTGGGCTTGCACGGGTAGAACTTATGGTCATGCTCGTAACCTGAACAGAATGGCTGGACGAATCCGTTGACCCACTCGCTGTCTGCTGTTGCTGAGTTTCGAGTATGGTCACCCCCGACAACATTGCTATCATTGCCAGCGCGGCGATTATCAGTAAAGCCCTCAAAGCCTATCCTTTACGGACGAACTTGACGGCATAATGATAATTTAGCATTACCAATTGATTGTGTAGAGAATACGCGCCAAGATCAATTCAATGAAATGATCAGGAACATCTTCCAGAAAGCCGTCCCGTCTCTTCTTACATTTTTAATACAACGGTGGAGAACTAGTCGCTTTTTCTTATCCTTCATTTCCCGCATCTCAAGCAGACTTTCCTATGTTCTAAACGGAAAGCCATTCTTCCTTTCACTTGGGTTGTTCTCGGCAGAAAGAGCGATCGAGGTCACTTGCAGCAATAAGAAGAGAACTCGATTCCTAGGACAGAGTACGGAAAGGTTTCGCAGGAAGCGGCAAAATACATCAAGCTCCCAAAACTTGTGACATCAGACCACTTTCAGGGCTACTTTTGTTTCAACTGCATCTGATTTGAGGAAAGTAACTATGACCGCGTAATAATTGTGAGAGTGAGCAAAAGCACCGAAAGGATTGAATCTAAGAGGGTGGCGCCGCACCGATATTGCTCAATCTTAAGCTCGAATGACCATCCGTTTCAACACACATTGCGAGCGGAAGAATGAGTAATGGGAAAAATCAAAGGTGCGGTATGGAATCAGAAAAAGAGGAGAGGAGAGAGGGGCCAGACGAAGAAGCTAGCCTCGCAACACTCCATTGGTGGAATAATTTCTTGTTAGTTCGTATTGACTTCAGGAAGAGCTCGTCGTTGTAGTGCTCGTGGTACTTGTCGAGCTCGTCGTTGTGGTCGAACTAGAGCCTGTTGTTGAAGTTGACCCTGTACTAGTAGTGGTCGCCACGCTGCTGGTAGTCGATTCCGTACTTGTGTCGCTGGTCAAGACAGCTAAACCGTGGGCTGTGCTAGTGGAACTCTTGTCTGTTTCTACGTCAGTAATGTGAACCACTGGTGTAAGAACAGGAGTGTTCCCCGGGCTGATATGTATCGAGTTCGGCGTGATATCCACTGTGAGGTCTGCTGTGCTGCCTGCGCCAATAGTGAAGTTGATTGGCACCATCAGTTTGCCATTTGCGACTACCTTCAGCTGTGCGGAGGATCCGTCAGTGAAGAAAGCCCGCGCACTGCTTATGTCAAATATGATGCCTGTGACGTTACCCGTCGGGGCCTTGGTAGCGCCAAGCAAGACTTTGTTGTTCACGAGGTTCGTCAGATTGACGTTCATTCCGGTCGATGACGAAACATCGAATACCCACTGGTTACTTGGGGCTGAAGTGCTTACGTTCCCCTGGTATTTTAGGACCAGGCTAGAGATGTTGACTAGAAGATACTTGAATTGAGGATTGGATGGAGGCGCGTCTGTCAAGTAGATGTTCATCGCGCCGCTAGCGCCAAGAATTGCACTTCCTGAGGAACTCTGTGAGCTTGACGTGGCCTGAGAGTTTCCGCTGCTAGTTGACAGGAGCGATGATGAACTGTAGTTTACTCCCTGAGTTGTTGGGTTGCTTCCCGACGGCGCAAGATACATGGCACCCACAGCCAGGCCAGCTGCGAGGATTACCGCGATGATTGCGCCTATCGCTATTTTCTTGCCGTTGTGACACATTGTGTTGGTTTCACGAGAAGGATGTGGGCAAGCCGAAGTTATATGGTGCTACGCATTAGAATGGCTGAAAGCATGCTCGTTCTAAAATTAGAACGAGCGTACGACTGGCACTAAGCGATTGATTACGGGTACGGATTAGAAACACACTTTCTGAAATTCAAAAAATTCCAGACAAACAAGGAGTAGGAGGATTCGGTGTCCATATCTCTCATAAGCAAAAATATATTCCAAAAATCGTAATTGGGAAAAAACTGGCGAGCTCGATAATTGAACGAAACCACGCGGCGCATGTATCGATACCTCTACAAGATGCGCAAGCCGCAGGGGATACATGACCTTCAAAGAGGTTTGGGGCTTAGTTCGACTTCAGTTGCAACGTATCACGTAAAGAAGCTCTTAGAGCAGGGATTGATCAAGGAACAGGACGGTGGTTACGTTGTGGATCGAGTCCTATTTGAAAACATGATTAGGATAAGCAGTGCGGTGATACCATTTGAAACAACCTACACGATATTCTTTGTTTCTACGGTTCTGATATTGATTACCGTATATTTGCCGCAGCGGATTACTTCGGTGTACCTTTTCGCCGTCTTTGTCAATATTGCAGCGCTCGCTTTTTTCCTGTTTGAGACGCTGAAAGCCTATAAGAGTAGGCTCTGAAGAAGAGCTGCAGCATATGCAACCGCACATTTACTTAACCTCCGCTTGGGGCGTTATGATTCGAGGGCTAAAGAGTTCTATTCAATGTTAGGCAAAGCTGCGCACATAGTTTTCACGAACATATGCTAACTCGAACCCAGTCCTGAGCATGTTGTGGTATGATGGATTCGGTTCGGTCTGCGTTTCCATGTGTGTTTCTGTTACAAACCACTTGCACTGACCACTGGAAATACCATCGTGCACGCGCCTGCGCATTATGGCCTCCTGCGCTCCCTTTCGTCTATGAGAGGGAAGCGTGCTCCCAAGGCCCAGATAGCCGATGCCGTGCTTTACGAAGAGTGCACCGCTTGCCACGGGCCAATCTCCTTCGAAGGCCAGATACTGCGACCATCCTTGCAGTCCTACCTGCAGTTCAAGCCAAGGCTCAAAAGCGCGTGGATAGCCAAAGCCAGCGATGACCGTCTCCGCAAATTCCCTTGCGTGCCTATGGTCGATTCTCTTGATCTCAAACTCGCACTGTGGTTCGCGGTCGTTTTTACTTAGGGGCTTCGAGTCCCTGTACAGCTTTACCCAAGGCTTGTACGGCCTGAAGCCATTTTCTCCAAGCCATGCACGTATCACATTGTTACCAGGCGTCGTCTCAGGGCATAGAGGCACGAAAAACCTGTAGGGGGTTCTACTCTTGCACAGTGAGATAATCTCATCGAGCATTCCGCCAGTCGCGGGCTCAAATAGGCCAAACCCCATAACTCTGTTCGGTGTGTACCAGTCAACCCTCGGGATTGTGAAGATGGGGGTCGAGGCGCCAATTTTGCCGGTGTACGCCCTAAAGCCGGTAAAGAGTTCTTCGGGGGCGGAATTTATCCAATCAATGTATGCTTGCGCCTCGATCATCTCGGCGATGTGCGGTGTAAGCTTTTGAGATCCGCCGTCCTCACTTGCGTGCAACGGTCGCTTCATTGTCCTCTGAAATGTCCCTTGTGTCTCAGGCCTCTTTTCTTCGAGTTCAATACGGGGCCGTAACAATTTTAGAAGCGAGATGGTGTGACCGGAGTCGCTTTAGGACAATAATGCACCTAAGCTCCAATCTGCTTGCTCATCGTGCCCGAACTCATCCGAATCACCTGCTCCTCGTGCTCTGGCGAAAGACCGTCCGGGAAGCGAATCGGGTGCTTCAACGCAATACCGCGTATCTCATCCAGGCTCTCAAGCGCCTGGCTTGCCATGTATGCCTCGATACCCTCAACGGCCTTTTCTATAACGCGGATGTCCTTATAGATTGACCTGCAGAATCCAAGCAGAGTTGCACCGGCCATTGTGAGCTCGATTGCGTTATGAGCTGTGGTGAGACCTCCCGAGGTAAGTATGGGTCTACTCGCCACTTTGGCTAGCGCGAGTGTATTCCCCACGGTCAGGGGAACTAGCGCTTCCTCAAGATTGTCGAACCTAGGGTACGTGACTGGTTTGCCCCGGTAGATGTCGATTCTAGCAGTGTTGGGTATGGAATAGGTGTTGATTGAAAGAGCGTCTATCCTCGTTCGCTCTTCGATCATCCTTATGCTCTCGGGTTTCTCCCTTGCCCACTGGAAAAAATACGCTTTCGGACATACGGGTATGTCCACTGCATCTTTTGCTGCTTTCATCGCTTCCAGGGCACGCTCTGGTCCGCCGACAGACCACCATTTGCCAAGTTTGTCGTAATCCCTGCCAATCTGCTTGCCCCTGAAACCCGCGGCAGTGCTGCACACCAGATCTAAGTGTACTCCGCTGGCCCCTGCCCTCTCGTACTCTCTTGCCATCTCGGCAGCCTCTTGGGGGGAGCGAGGTGAAAAACTTCCTATCAGGTGAGCGCCTAACTCTTCGGCAAGAGGCTTTACCTCTCTAACGTACTCGGCCATCCTCTTGTATCCCGGGTTGACCAGAGCCTCGGTGCCGTCCATTGTTGTGGACGCAGGGCCAGGTAGCGTAACGTCATCCCAGTAGCATCTTGGAACCGGACTCTGGTCCCATGACCTGGGGAAACTCGGGAGGGGCTCCCACGTGCACGACTTTGTAATGACAGCTGATGCTCCAGCCTTCAATAGTCTCTTCAAACCTGACGGGCTCAGAGCATAACCAGCGGAATCTGCGATAATCGGATGCTTGAGACGAATTGACCCAAAATTAACGCTGAGGTCGTAGTCTGTCATTTTTCCTCGACGCGAGGGCGAAAATCGCCCACGCGATATTTATCGTTGTTGTCACAACTCGCAGGTCATTCTATGAATAGTGAATCAGGTCTTTGAGTTATTGCGATTTGAGAGGAAAGTACAGAGGGGGAATAGTTGCCTAACCTGCCTGCTCAGCGTTGTAGCCGGGACCTGGAATCCACCTGCCGTACCCCGGTTTCATGAGTATGTCACCTTCCTTCATCACCACTTGGCCCCGCACTATGGTCATAATGGGAGCTCCTTTGACCTCCCTCCCTTCGTAGGGAGTCCAGCCGCACTTTGAGTACCCAGGAGAGATCTTTTCCTCCCTCTTCATGTCGACAATGGCAAGGTCAGCGTCGGAGCCCGCTGCAATTGCCCCCTTCCTGGGATAGATGCCAAAACGCCTCGCTGGGTTTTCCGAGCACATTCTTGCGATCCTCTCAACGGAGATTCTTCCCCTATTTGCTTCGGTCAGGAGGAGGCGCAGGTACTCCTGTATCTCAGGGGAGCCGTAGGGAATCTTGTTGATGTTCTCCCAGCCAGGTTCAAGCTCTTCTTTCGTATGCGGCGCGTGGTCTGTCGCGACTATGTCTATCGTTCCATCGTTCAAAGCTAACCACAGAGCCTCGATGTTCGCTTCTGTGGTAGCAGTTATGGCGTAGGGGCCAAGTTTCTTAATGTCTGAAGGTCTAAGAAACGCGTGCTGCGGATTTGCCTCAGTTGTAATGTCCTGGCCGCGGGCTTTTGCATCTCTTATGAAATCAATACTGTGCTTTGTGTAGACATGGAGAAGGTTGAGCTTGACACCGGTGACGAGCTGAAGCGGGAGGAGTCTGACCACCCCGCTTGTCATGCTTATCCCGTCGTATCTCGCTCGGACCTCGAAAAAGGACTGCGGGTCAGTGAGCCCCTTCTCCTTCTTCTTTTTTATGTCGCTGTCATAGATGCTCTTGTCGAGCGGGTGAACCGAAACCACGAGTCGCGACTTTACAATTGCCTCAAAGAGGTCCAGCATCAGAGCGTCATCGTCCACGAAGAGCTCGGAGGGGTGCGGGTAGACTCCGTCGGCCATGAAAATCTTGAATCCTGCGACTCCTGCCCTAGCTAACTTTGGTATCTCCTCGAACAGAGGGTTGTACTTTACGTACAGCGCTTCTCCTCTCCCTCCCACCGAGGACTCAGTTGTGTTGTCCGTCGCCCCGACGAGATGGTTAAAGTCAATCACTGATTTGCTCGAGGCAAGCTTCTTCTTTTCTTCAAACCTTGTCACACTGTTCGTGGGGGGCTTGACATTCGGCATATCAAAAAAAGTGGTGACTCCTCCAGCGGCGGCTGCCTTGGATCCTGTGATAAAGTCCTCCTTGTACTCAAATCCGGGCTCACGAAAGTGCGCGTGTGTGTCAATCAACCCTGGAAGGACCAGCCTTCCTGATGCATCAATCACTCTTTCAGGTGAAGGAAAAGCATCCTCAAAGCCTAGTCCTGCAATCTTCTCTCCGTCAATCGCAATGCTCGTTTTCACAAATCCGGAAGGAGTGAACACACTGCCTCCCCTGATTAAGAGATCAATCAATTCGAAATCACGAACACACTTTATGTCCACTTTGCGGAATGAGTTGCTTTAATCTGCTTTTCTAAGTTGTTTCGTTCTTTCCTTTTGCACCCACTTTCGAAGCAGAAAGCGAGGGAAAGGGCGAGACTATTCCTTCAGCGTATATTCTGATGCATCTTAAGCTCTCTCTCTTTTCTTTCTCCTGCTATCCTTAGTGTAATTTATTAATCGCGCGCAAATTGAACTGCACTAGGAAAAGATAGCATTCCTTGAAAGATCTCAGGTGCTTTCTCGATCTGCTGAAAGACAAGTACCCCGAAGAAATAGTGGAGGTAAATCGAGAGGTCGATCCAAAGTTTGAAATGTCGGCGCTCGTTGCGAGGCTAGAAAAGGAAGGGCTCTTCCCCGCGGTTTTTTTCAAGCGCGTCAAGGGGACGAAATTTCCAGTCATCAGCAGTATGCATTCTTCCTTCAGGAGGATGGCAATCGCACTCGGGACGAGCGAATCATCACTAGGGCAGATCTATAGGCAGAGAGAGTCCAGCCCATTTCCTCCCGTTTTGGTGAAGACGGGCCCGGTGAAGGAGGTCGTGATTCCCGAGGAGAAGATAGATCTCTTCAAAGATATTGTGAATATCTACTATCACGAAAAGGACGGCGGGCCATATATCGCGCTCGGTCCGATGGTGATGAAGGATCTCGAGCTCGGCCACCGAAATCTCGGAACCTACCGAGTCATGATCCAAGGAAGACGGCAGCTCGGCGTCTACCTCGCGCAGACAAGCCAGGGGTTTGTGATACACAAAAAACATGAGCTGGCAGACAAACCGATGGAAGTAGCTCTAGTTATCGGTCACCACCCAACTTTTTGCATAGGATCGGTGGCAAACACCGCCCCTGGCGTGGATCAGTACTCGGTTATCGGCGGAATAATGGGTGAACCAGTCGAGCTCGTTCGGTGCGAGACAGTTGACCTAGAGGTGCCAGCCAACGCGGAGATGGTCATCGAAGGAGTCATTCCTCCCGGTCTGAGGGAGATGGAGGGGCCCTTCGGAGAGTTCACTGGTACTTACGGGGCAAAGAGCCTCAGACCAATAATCAAAGTTAGGGCAATAACCATGCGGAGTGACGCGATTTATCAGGATGCTTTCAGCGGCCACCCGGACAACCTCATACTCGGGTATTTTGGGAGGCTCAATGCGATCTTCAAGACCCTGAATCTCGCTGTACGAACTGTGAAGGACATCCACATGCCAATCGCCGGCCGCTGCCGCTTCATCTGTTACGTCTCAATCAAGAAGATGATGGAGGGCGAGGCGAAGAATGCGTGCTTCGCTGCATTCGCGGCTGATCCTTTCCTCAAGTACGTCATAGTGGTCGACGAAGACATCGACATCAAGAGCGACAGCGAGATGATGCACGCGGTTGCGATGTGGGTAAGGCCAAGCCAGGACATTTTCATCGTCTCTGGAGCGAAGGGTTCGCCACTTGACCCGACTGCAGAAGAAGGGTATCTCGTCGGCAAGGTCGGGATCGATGCCACGAGAAAGCCCGGAATGCCAGAAGGGCTCAGCGTCCCCAAATCGGACGAGATAAGATTGGAAGATTATCTTGACACCAGTCGGTTGAGGAACTAGTAGGACTGTCTACGAGAGAAATTGACAGAGAATGCAAAAAAGTAATAATTGCGTGTAAACTGCAATGGAGCGCAAAAAGCAATACGATTTGGGCAAGATGATGGTAAGTTAGGGCGGAAGTAGTTACGAGATCCCTTCTATGATCGAGTTAATACTCAAATCTTCTCTTTCTATTTCTTGTCATTCCACTCGTTATCACAGATGCTAATCTCTGATTCCGCAGAGGAATCGTGCTGGGAGCTATTGAACACGAATCTCTCTCGTAATCATTAAATCCATAGTTTCGAGCTAATTTTTCCGCGAGTCTGTCGCATCTTGAAAGGTCGGTCGTGAAGGGCGATATCTTTCCCTGCATATTTTCTGCTGCTTATGAAAGTGGAAAAAATCTGACCAGTTAAAGTACGCGCGGGCTCTTGTTGTGGGTGTAAAGCAGAGATATCTTATGGTTTGACTGCTCTCGGCAAGAGTAGGAAAGATGCAAAGGAGCTTTCCACTTACCTTCCGCTTCCCCCGACCAGAAGCAAGGAGTTCTGGACGAGGTGGAAGATATCACACATTCGCAAGCTTGCGGTGTCTGGCCATGAGACGACCGAGCCGTTAATTCCAGAATCCGAAAGAAGCACGCGTGTTCTTGACAGACTGTATTTGAAACTGCAGGATCATCCCAAGACCAGCGAGTTTGCTATTTCGTCTTCTCTGAGCTCTGTAAGTACTGCACTGCGGCTCTGTCGCGATTCCGACCTCGAACTTTCGGCTCCGCTTTATCTTGGAGACATGTCCTTTGGAGCTCTCTCCGGCGTGCCAAATATCGCGATCGCAAGGGCGGCCGATGCGACTGGTATACTCGCTGGTACTGGAGAGGGCGGTCTTCTTGAGGAGATTGCAGAGTGCAAGAGAATCACAGTCCAGTGGGCTTCTGCTAGGTTCGGAGTTGACATCAATACTCTCTCAAAAGGACACGCTGTGGTGATAAAGATAGGACAGGGCGCAAAGCCAGGGATCGGAGGCCACCTTCCCGGTGTAAAGGTGACAAGACCAATCGCCGAAACGCGGAGGATTCCACAGGGGAAAGACGCGATTTCTCCCGCGCCACACCACGACATCTACTCCATTGAAGATTTAGGACAGAGAATTCTCGCTCTGAAGGAAGCGACGAAAAAGCCCGTGTTTGTCAAGGTCGGCGCTACAAATTACATCCCCTATGTTGCCTCAGGGATTGCAAGGATGGGGGCATCTGGAATAATCATAGACGGGGCGGGAGCTGGAACCGGCGCCGCGCCCTCTGTAGTAAAGAACAACGTCGGAATTCCGATTGAGCTAGCAGTATCATCGGTGGACTCGATTCTCAGGAAGGAGGGGTTGAGAGAAGGGTTTACAGTAGTCGCGGCAGGGAAGGTGAGCTGCCCTGAGGACGCCATCAAACTGATCGCCCTTGGAGCGGACATCACGAGCCTTGGGACGTCCGCGCTGCTCGCGCTCGGGTGCCTAATGGTGCACAAGTGCCACCTGGGCTACTGCCCAGCCATTCTCACGAACAAGATAACCGAGAACCAGGCGAAGATACTCTCTCTTGAGCAGTCGGTTACGTGGCTCACTAACCTTGTCCATGGGTGGACGGAAGAGATGAAACTCCTACTTCGACTCATGGGTCTCTCTGATATCAGGCAGGTCGTGGGCAGGAGGGACCTCTTGATTCACGGGGGGAATTTGAACGAAGAAACAAAGGAGATTCTCGGACTGGCCGGGAGTCTTGGAAGTGCGAGCGAGGGGACCACACTATCTTCACGCTACTCCTCCTCTCCCCATAGGACAGAAGGCGGGACGCTTTGGACTCAGGCGCGGATTAACATGCTAAGGGAAATGGCGGGAACAATCGGCAAGTCGCCGGCCGAAGCAGAGATTTCGAGCATGGGATCGACTTCAGTCCCCTTTGTGGAGCCACCCATTCGTCTTTCCGACTGGCTCGTGACGGACGGAGCACAGGTTACTCGCCCGAGCATAGACCCCTATCGCGAGGAAATTGAAATCTTTGTCCACGTCCCGAACTCCAAATTGCGCCTCTCCGCGCCATTCTTCTTCACTCACCTCCCTGATTCGATTCCAGCCAAGGCGAAGAAAATCTTTGCTAGGAGCGCGGTTGCTATGGGTCTGATTTTAGATTGCTGTGGTTCAGACATTGCGGGTTTCCAACAGTATTCTGAACGTCTGATTTTGGATTACCGCGATGCTGATATCAAGTCGTTCCTTCACCCAGACAAGTCGGTGGTAGGTGCTGAGGAGACGAAGAAAGGCAATGTTATTCTGCCCAATGGAGTAGGCGTTGCAAGAATTCCCGGCGACGGAAGAAATCACAACGAATCTCTTTTCCTCCGAGTTCCTTCCTCTTTGACGGCTCTGGAGTGGATTGAGACGAGTTTTGCGGGACTCAGAAAGGACCTCTCTGGCATCATCGTCGATGAGGATTCAGGAGACGGCACGCAGCTCGAGGTCTCCATATCGAGGCTCGACAATTTCCTGAAGTCAAAGAAGGTGAGGTCGGAAGTTGCGCTTCTAGCAGAGTCAAACAACCTTCGAGGAGCGGATGATATTTTCAAACTCCTTGCACTAGGCGCGGATCTGGTGGGAATTGGTCGGGCCGCCCTAATCGCAATTGGCTTTGAGGAGGGCGACAAGGAAATAATATTTGATTCGGCCAAATCGACGGAGCACCTTGAGAACTTTATTATCGCCCTTGAGAAGGAAATCAAACTTCTCGCCGGCGCGGCTGGCCTAAGTAGCGTATCGTCTTCGCTTGTCGGGAACACGGAGCTTCTACGATCAATTGATCTCGACCCAGAAACAAGAAAGCAAATCGGTGTAAAACCTGCGGGTGGTGCTTAGCGAAAACTGCCATTAAACGGGGAGAAGGAAAAGACTGAAGGAGAGCCCTTCCTCCTTGGGGCAAGGTACGGCCGCCCAGTGGTGAAAGACGGGTGCGGAGTCTTTGGGGTGATAAGGAAGCCAGGGGCGGCCAGTATATCGAATCTCATTGCGGTAAGTGGCATCTCGTGCATAAATTACAGAGGGAGCAACCTTGGGGCGGGCTATGCAAGCATTGAAGGTTCGCAAGACCCTGAATTCAAGATCCTTGCGTTTGTAAGAGACGAAACAGCTGCGAACCTTATCGTCGAGGCCCTTGCCGACTCCTTCACCTCCTCGGCTGTTCGAGCTCCTGATCAGCGACCTCCCTTCTCACTGATCCTGCCCGGCGATGGCAAGAGGTCGGGGATTCTTGAAGTTCGACTCCCGCATGATCTAGTTTCAGAGCTCGAGCTTGAACGAAAAGTCGATCAGATAAACTCCGCTCTTGTCACACAGGAAGAAAAGAGATTCAACGGAAGAATATTTTCCTATGGAAGGCACATAACCGTGTACAAGGGGGTAGGATACCCTCTCGACGTCGCAAAGATCTACAGTCTCGACAGAGAATCGAAAGAAGCCGATGCCTGGATCGCTCACACGAGGCAGCCCACGAATTCACCCGGTTCCTCTCCAATCTGGTCTCACCCCTTCGCATCACTTGACTGTGCCATAGTTCACAACGGTGACATCAGTTCATTTGGGGCAAATCTCGAACTCTTGAGCTCCTTGGGATACAAGAGCCATGTCGGCACGGACAGTGAAGTCATAGCCAGGCTGCTGAACCACTTGGTCAGGTTTGAAGGACTCTCGATTAGAGCAGCCTGCACGATTCTCACCAGCCCATTCGAGGAAAATATAGGCGGTAACGACATCAAAAGTCTGCTGATTTCGAAGTACAAAAGCGCAAGGCTTGACGGCCCCTTCTCTGTCGTTGCCTCATATTCCGATGTCGAAGATACCTATCTCATCGCGCTGGTTGATCGGTCCAAGTTCCGCCCATTAATTGTAGGTGAGGACGAGGAGCGATTTTACGTTGCAAGTGAGGAAGTCCAGATCAGGAACATTTCAAGGAATGCGAGAGTCTGGACGCCCGAGCCCGGCTCGTTCTTTATCGCTTCGCTGAAACGCGGCCTGATTGAGAGTGGGACAACCCGAGACTCGAGCATGATGAGTGTGTCTTTCTCAAACGTTTACGATGGCGCGAAGAGAGAAGATTTTGCGAATGGCGATCAAATCGAAGTGATCGATTCAACTGCGATGGATTTCTCTGAAATCAACGCCCAAATATTCAAGGCGTACAAGAAAGGCGCAAGCGGAATCAAAGTAACAAACCTCGCGGGGCAGAGATATATTGGGATTGGACTCTCTGCAAGGGAAAGACGGTTCGGGGTTCAGCTTATCGGATTCCCTGGAAATTGTCTTGCAAACCTTAACGACGGCGGGCACTTTGAAATCTTCGGAAATGCTGCGGATGATCTCGGGGACACGATGCACTCGGGATCGATAATCGTACATGGGAGCTCGAGAGATGTGACTGCACAGGCGCTCCAGGGCGGTGACATTTTCATCAGGGGCTCAGTGGGTAACAGGGCGGCCATACAGATGAGAGAGTACAAAGAGAGCAAGCCGTACCTCATAGTAGGCGAGAGCGCAGATGACTACTTCGGCGAGTACATGGCTGGAGGAGTAGCAGTGGTGCTTAACCTCTCCAATGAGAAAAAGCCTGTCGGCCGATACGTAGGGACAGGTATGGTCGGCGGCATGATATACATTAGAGGGAGTGTGGCACAGTCTGCCATCGGTTTGCCATCGAAGCGGGACGACGTCCTAAATTACCTAAAAGCTATGAAACTCGATGGTGTGATCTCCGAGGAGCAATACAATCGGATACTATCGGCTGATGACTTGTATCATAGCGAGCAAGCTCTCAAGGAGATCTTGCCCGCTGAACAGTTCAAGAGAGTCAAGGCGCTTTTCTTCAGGAGCAAATATACGAAGCCTCTCTACTGTGAGCACCGCAGGCTCGACGAGAATGATTTGAAATATCTCTCCGCAAAATTTGATCGTTTCTTCAGCGTGTTTGAGATCCAGGAGAAGAAAAGAGAGGTTCTTGAATCAGAGTTTACCGTGATACGCACAATCGAGGAAGAAGAGAAGGAGACTCCAATTCCACCTCAAGAAGTCCCAATCGAGGAATAAGTCACGTTGCCCGAAAGAGCCTCAGACCTGTGGTGGCTGTTTTCAAGACAGACCGTCTGCATCACGCAGAAAGAAAGCGTACTCAACGCTGCAATCCTGATGCAGAAGAGAAACTTTCGTCACCTGCCCGTCGTGACCGAAGCAGGTAAGATCGTCGGAGTCCTCTCGGCACAGGACATCGTTGACTCACTTTCGCTCGCACTTCGCCCAGGTATTACTCCCTCGGAGGTGCTGAGTGCTCTTGAGATTCCTGTGCTCCGAATTATGGCGCTCCACCCAATCGTTGTGGAGAAGGGCGACGGTCTCTTTGGAATCGTGAGAAAAATCATCGCAAACAACATCGGAGCGCTGCCGGTGGTAGACGAGATGGGGGTCGTTCAGGGGATAATCACTCTAAGGGATCTCGTCGGCTTGCTGGGTACGAGCTCAGAGCCTCTCGGCGTCAGGATCACTGAAATCATGACAACCAAGATCTCCTCGATTTCCGAGGATTCTACGATGGTGGACGCCGTGCACTTGATGTCAGAGATGCGCGTTAGGAGACTGCCAGTGATTTCAGGAAGGGGCAAGGCGGCAAGAGAGGCCACAAATGGAAGTGTTGGCTTGCTCGGGATGATAACGAACAAAGACGTCTTGCGGCTTCTTGCAAGGCTCCGTTCGCAACAGCGGGCAGACCTCAACTCGAGGATCCCAGAGATTATGACAAGGGACGTCGTCACCGCCTCTCGTGACGAAGATTGCAGGGTTGCCGCATCAAGGATGATGATTTTTGGGATCGGAGGGCTGGCGATCTACGATGACGAGTCCCCTATCTGCGGGCTTGTCACCGAGAGGGACCTGATTCGAAGGCTAGCCGATGTTCGCTCAGTCAACTTTCTTGTGAATTCGATGAAGTTTGAACTAGAGCTGCTTGAGCGAGAGAGAATAAAGTAGCGCGAGAGAGAAAACAGTCCGTCTCTTTCTGCATTCTCTTTCCACCGTAAGATTTTCTGCCTACTTTTTACTGATGCCCCACTTTCGAGTCCATACTAGTATTCTTCCCTCTCTTGCAGTCGGACATGTGGAATGCTTGAGAGAGTTTCTCGATCCGCTCTCTTCCTCGCTGGCATAAATAGTGCATCGTTGAACATACTTGCCGTCAAAACCCACTTGGCACTTCCAGAACCCGCCTCTGCATCGGCTCTATACCGCTGGCAGGTGCTCGTGGTTACTTCGATTGCTTTCTTCATGATTCCCTTCGACGCGAGCGTTGTCAATCTGGCCTTGCCCGCGATCGGTGAGTCACTGCACGTCTCGATAATTTACCTCATCTGGATTCCGACTGCGTACCTGGTAGTAATCGCCTCGCTCGAGACGACAATGGGGAAGCTCATAGATATGAGCGGAAAGAGGAGGCTTTTTCTCTTTGCCCTAACGACTTTCACCGCAGGATCTCTTATCGCTGGCCTGTCTCTGAATATCGACCAGCTCATCGCGGCAAGAATAATTCAGGGTCTTGGAGGTGCGGGCATGGACGCGGCCGGAACGTCTCTGCTCGCAGACGCCTTTCGGGCCTCAGGCCGCGGCAGAGCGTTTGGATTGAACCAGATGATAGTATATGTGGGTAGCACGGTAGGTCCAGTGGCCGGAGGATTTCTCGTCCAGTCATTTGGCTGGAGATCCATATTCTACGTCAATCTGCCCGTTGGAGTCATCGCGGTCCTGCTCACCATGTTCAGCATCAAAAAAGATCAGATAACAAGGCAGGATAAGGAGTCAGGCCGGAATTTCGATTTGTTAGGCGCCTTTACCCTGGGCAGTTTCCTCTCCACTCTATTGTTGATTTTGAACCAGGGAGACATTTCTATGTCGCCCTTCATTGGCGGTCTACTCGATGGAGCGTGTGTAGCTTCGCTCGTAGCATTTGTCTGCATCGAGGCAAGGGTCGCTGCCTTCCCGCTCTTAGACCTGAAATTGTTCACACGCAACCGCCTCTTCGCTGGGGGAATGGCGACCTCGTTTGCAAACTATTCCACATCCTCCGGTACGCTTTTCGTTCTTTCGATGTATTTGCAGACCGTCCTGGGCTACTCTCCCATCAACGCTGGTTTGATTTTGCTGACGCAGCCCATCTTCATGGCGATTTCTTCCCCGATTTCGGGGACTCTCTCGGAACGCGCGTCGGCAAGAGTCTTGTGCTCTGTTGGAATGTTATCTAGGGCGGTGGGTTTTCTCCTCCTTTCTTTCTTGGGGCCGAGCTCTTCACCTGCGAACGTGTGGGTGCCGCTCATCTTGGTAGGCTTCGGACACGGTTTCTTCTCGCCAGCGAACGTCAACTCTGTGATAAGCTCGGTTGAGCCGGGCAAGTTTGGAATAGCGTCAGGAATGCTCGGTACAATCAGGACGGCAGGACAGTCCGTTGGTATAGCCGTCCTCGGAGGGATCATGGCCTCCCAGATAGCCGGCGGATCTGTCGGACTCTTCCTTTCAACTTCAACGCTTCCACCTGCGATGGCGGAGGCCGTAACGAGCGGAGCGCGGGCGGCTTTTCTAGTAGCGTGCACAATTAGCAGTGTTGGAGTTTTCACGTCCCTATTACGTGGAAAGAGGAATTTGGGCGAGAGCGAAACGAGGTGACGAACGAAGAAGCTAAGACAATCTCTACGGACTAGTTTACAAAGAGCTCGGCTCTACACTCGCACTTTTCAACCTAGGAAAACGCCCGAGCGATCAATCTGCCCATCTCCAAGGCCATCATCCTCGCATACTCGGTCTTTCCAGACCGAAAGACCTTGACGAGTGACTTGAAGTAATCGGCCCCCCAAGCTCTGTTGAGAATGCCCCCCTGATCTCTGAAAACCCTGTGGATTTGTCTACCGCGCACCTTGCTTCATCTGACTACTGAAGCTTGTACGTCGCAATCCTTCCTCCCTTTGCGACTTTTATCATATCAAACATGCGCCCTTGACACATCTTCTAGTTTATTGTAGTTGCATATGTAGCGCCCTGGACCTGATTCAACGTACATCTCAAATCTTCAGGAGCTTTGAGGCATTCTCCTCAAAGATCAGCTGCTTCTCACTTGCAGAAAAACCGGCTTGCTCCACAACGCTGGGATACCTTGCCATCCTGATCGACCCGTCGCCGGGCCCAAACGGATAGTCCGTGCCAAAGATTATCTTTTCCGCGCCGAATACCTCACGCGCACATTTGATCGCCGCCACGCTACCCCCAATAGCACTATCCAGAAGGAAACTATCAAAGTGCTCAATCGGGGGCTTTTCATCCTTCATTTTGTAAAATTTCTGCCCTGACTTTATGAACGACATATCCTTGTCGTAGGATTCGTTGATCCTGCCGGAGAAGTAAGGAATCATTGCACCTAGGTGGTGAGCTACGACCCGGAGGTTTGGATTCCTCGACATCGTCCCCGAAAGCACAAGCCTTCCCATCGCAAGCGATGTTTCAAAAGGCCAACCAAGGACGTGCATGAGGTCGAACTCGTCCTCGTATGGCCTGCTCTTCGAGTTAATCGGGTCGACAGGATGCAGGTAGACCGCGACGCCTAGACGGTTTGCCTCATCCCAGAATTGGGTAAACTGGTCAACCGGCTCGCCCCCCACGTTTGTAACCGCCATAAACCCGCGAAGTCCGAGTTCCTCAACAGCTCGGCGCATCTCCTCGAGTCCACCATCGTTCATCGCCTTAAGCGGCGCGGTTCCAAGCGCTAAGACTCTCCCTCTCCCTTTCTTCATGGTCTCTGCCATGCCGTCATTTATCATCTTGCATAGTTTCAATTGTTCATTGGAATCTGTGGTCGGCAGACGATTCGGATCAATTTCCGGGAATATGCAAGTGATCTGTTTTGCGATCCTGTATTTGTCCATCTGCGATAGCCTGACGTCAAAATCGATCATGTTGGGATGAGTCTTGCAGCGTTCCAACAGGCGCTGGGCCTGCTTGCTCATCTCGGGATTTGGCTGAATTGCGATGTACTTCAGGTACGCAGTCGGTGTGCTATGCGTGTAGGCATCTATGATTGTTTGTTGCTGTGGCATTCTCTCTAACTCCCTCTCACTCAAAGATCAGAAGAAAAACTAATCAGTTGCCGTGATCTCATATTCCTTCTCCTAATGTGCATTGAAGAAGCCTACATTGACAAGTAATAAGTAGTCGGGGAAGTACTCTGCATTGCGGAGCTCATGCATTTGATTTCATTTAACTCCCCACTTTCTGGACTTGCAAAGTAATCTTGTAAAGGATTGATCTCAAAGAAAAGAAAATAACGGGTTGATGAGTTGTGGCTTAGCCTTTCACAGTCATGGGCTCGTTTCACGAAAGGTGCTCGGATAAATTGTATCACAATGGTCCAGGTAGAGGACAACCCAAAAGTTATTTGCCAGCCAAGGATTAGGTAGGCGTGCAAATGCAGTCGGTTTCCGTGGACGAGGACTCAGACATCAAGGAGTGGCTCAAGAGTCATACAGGCCAAGAAGAAAAGCCCTATGAAATCCTGAGCTCGGGAGACTTCTCAAAGCCTTCTCAACTCGGCATTGACGACGAACTAGCGCTTTCGATATACAAAACGATGCTGCTCTGCCGCGTCCTCGACAGCAAGATTCTGAGCCTGCAGAGGCAGGGGCGACTCGGCGCATACATCGCAAGCACTGGCGAGGAGGGTGCGATAGTTGGCAGCGCCTTCGCGCTTCAAAGCAGCGACTGGCTCTTCACCTCGTATAGGGAGCTCGGCGCACATCTCGTTCGCAAGCTTTCAGTTGATTTGGTACTTGCTCAGCTTTATGGTAACTCTAACGACCTTCTGAAAGGACGACAGATGTCGAACAGTTGGGGCAGCAGGGAGCTGAATACTGTTCCAACGGCTGCTCCTATAGGGGCATACCTTCCGGTCGCGGTCGGCGCATCGCTTGGCGCGAAACTGAGAGGAGACAAGATAGCCATCCTCACCTACCTAGGCGACGGCGGTACGTCGTCATCAGATTTCCACGCGGCAATGAACTTTGCGGGTGTCTACAGGACTCCGACGGTCTTTATATGTCGAAATAACGGGTGGGCAATTTCGGTTCCGGTGACTAGGCAGACCGCCTCAAGAACTCTTGCAATCAAGGCGAGCGCGTACGGCTTTGAGGGAATACGGATAGATGGCAATGATGCCCTAGCTGCCTATGTTGCAGCGAGATATGCCCTAAAGAAAGCCAGGAGTGGCGGAGGGCCGACATTTATCGAAGCTCTGACATACAGGATGGGGCCGCACTCAACCGCCGACGATCCAAAGAGATACCGGAGCGAGGAGGAGATGAAGAGCTGGTCGAGCAGAGATCCGGTTCAACTTCTGAAGCGATACCTGCTGGCAAGGAAGGCGTGGAACGACGAAGCCGAGAAGGCTCTCGTAAAGAACTACGACGGGATGATATCGTCCGCTGTACAGCGCCAGGAGTCAACCCCGCCACTGAGCCCGGACAAGCTCTTCATGGAGGACGTGTACGCGGAGTTGCCTTGGCACCTCAAAGAGCAGAGGACAGACCTGCTGGAATATCTTTCTGAGAAATCGGAGTAACCTAATTACGAGATATGCGATTCATCTTAGTTTCGTATTATACCTCTGCGCAGCTGAATCGCTCGTCACTTTCAAAAATCCTAGGGTGGCGAACACGCCGTACTCTGAAAAAGTGGCTCAGCTCGCGGTAATCGTTGGAGGAGAGAAAGACGAAATAAATCCCCCAAGATTGGAGGTGATTGAAAAGTTGCATGAATACTGCGCTCCCTTCTGAATTGGAGATCCGAGATAGAAAGAAAGCACGGTTGCGCTGTATGGAGCAGCGATAAAGGAGGAATTTACTTCACAAGAAGTTGCAGACTGGCACTGGAATACTGTTGGGTTGATTGTCGTTCCATTCGAGCTTTTGAAGAGAATGCTCGTGAGCGTTATGGTCTGAGCCGTCCAATGGTAATTCAGGACGCGAATATCAACATGGGCGCCGCCTTCGCTCGTCGGCGTTGTTGCGGTGCCTCCGTACAAAGAAACGTTGCCTAAGCCGAAAGTAATACCGGAGGGAGTTGGCCAGTGGGGCTGAGTCAGGGACGCCCCTGAAGAAATTGATCCACTAAGCGACAATGATACAATCAGAATTGTTATGATAAACAGTACGATAGGGACAACATTCCTTTTGACTACACTCTGCGAATGGGATGCGCTGGAAGCAAGGGCTAGCAGTATCAATGAAGCACCGATGAAAGCAATCAGGAAACAAAGCGTGAAATCCATTGCAGCAAGTCCAATGTCGTTCATGACGAGTGGCGGACACACTTCAAGGGGTACTCTGTTGCAAGTCTGAAGACTCTGGTATGCAAGCGGTTGCCCAAGCAGAGGGGGTGGTGGTTCCATATACATTCCGAAGGCCGTGTTGAGTGTTACTAATCCGAAACTGCCTGCAACAGATCCGATCAAAGCGCTCCAAAGGAAGATTGTCCTTTTAGTCATTCTTGTAACAGACGTTGACGAGTATTGCCCAGAAGCATAGGCAAGGCTATCGACTATAATGCCTTGTTTCGTGGTTTTCCGGATACTACTAACCATTCCTGCAATGCTCAGAACAAAAATCCCGTAGAAAACGTAGTTGAAACTCTGCAGACTAAAGATGGGAAATGCAACCCCCGTCGAGATGATAAATCCGTCAATCACAGATAGAGTAATGCTTCCGAGAAGTACGACCTGCCATCGATCTATCCCATATCTTCTCCGCGAGAGGAGCAAGCTTCCCAAAGCGACCGCGATAGCGATAATGAATTCTATGAAAAAGGAATCAATCACGATAGAGGGCGCAACAACCTGGACTCCAGCGTACCGACTGAAGAACTCCTCAAACAACAAACCTCCGAGGAGAAACGAGAAGAAGGAGCCAACAACGACTGCCGTCCCTAAAGCGAATCTTCCAACCCTCATCGCGTGGCTGCCCCCCTTTGCCCGCTTTCTCTGCTCTATAATCTATTGTCGAAAGATAATTCTATGTTACGGAGGGAGGATACTAGACGTAGCCCACGAAGTTCATCATAGCCCTCGAGTTGAAATGTAAAGTATTGACTTTACGGCATGAGAAGTCGAAAGAATATTATCCACGAAGATCGAGTTCTGATGAACGACTTCCTTGGATTCTAATTCGATACTGCTGATTGCTGTTGCACTCGCATTCGCGTGGAGCATGGGAGCCCACTACACTGGCGCCACAATGGGGATGTCATATGCTTCCCACTCAATCAGAATGTGGCCCGCTCTTATCTTGATGGCTATTCTTACTATTCTCGGGGCGACCTTTGCGAGCCACAACGTCGAGCTCAATGTGGGACAGAACATTGTCGGTTCAACGCAAGTTACCGTCACCGCCGCAATAATTATCGTGGCAACGGCTTTCTTCCTCACCACAATACTCACCTACGTCAAAATCCCTTCTTCCACAATTCAAATCCTCGTTTTTGCTGTGGTTGGGGTTGCTCTTGCTTACAATTTGCCGATACACTGGTCTCTAATTGGATGGCTCGTTGTCACGTGGGCAATTGCTCCACTCGCCGCATGTGCCCTCGGCTATCTCTTGACCCATGTCATCGATCGTTTTTCAGCGAATACTACTGTGGGCCTAGCAAGGGGCGAATCTCAAGGTGGATCTAACGTTAAGGAAAAGGAAGTAAAGAGCAAGCTGCTTACCCTTTCAAAGACTCTGGTCTTATTTGGGGCAGCGGCCTCGTTCACAATGGGTGCAAACGATGTTTCAAATGCTACCGGCGTATTCCTCCTGACGCACCTCTTTGGGGAAGTCGCCGGGCTCTTGGGAGGTATTGGGCTAGCCGTGGGGCACTTACATGGGGCCAACCACTCCTCAAGAGGGTCGCCTTCGACATTGTTAAACTCGATCTCTCAATGGCGAGCGCAGCACAGTTTGCACAGGCAATTGTCGTCTTCGTGCGAGTGGTTCTGTTCGGGTACTTCACTTCGATGAACCAGGCGCTGGTTGGAGCCATGGCCGGCACAGGGTTTGCGAGGGGGAGACAGACGATACAGTGGCAACCGGTCTACGAAATTCTGAGGGGATGGGCAGTAGGGCCTCTATCAAGTTTGGCACCGCGTACATCATTGCGAGGCTGTTACTTCTGTTTCCCATGTAACTTTTCTATGACTCGGCCGTAATGGTAAAGAATCGTAGGATGCTACGAACAGCAGAGTTCTCTGTCAAACACAGAAGAAATTAACTTCCTTGTAAAAAATAGGGAGACAGAAATATGCCAGACGCGGCGATCTCGAAAGAGTTCTCGCGCCAAAAATAGAGAGACGGATCTTGAGCTATGACCCCCGCTAGCTCAAGTGGTGTCATGTTCTACCGTCCGAGTTTGAGAATTGCCTTCTTTGGTCCAACTGCGACCGCTCAAGAATGATGCAACATCTGCGAGTATCTGATTTGACTCTGCATTGACTAACCTAATGCGATGCTCCGTTCCTAGTACTCGCACCGAAACATCTGGTTTGAATTGCGGAATCGAAGTGAACATGACGGTTCCGTAGTGAATTTTGCCCTGAAGGCTATCCCTGACTATCTCCTCTGTTTGAGGAAAGAACCCAACGCTGAAGGCCACCCCTCGCGCCCATTGAATGCTGGGGGTGATTCCGACTGCTCCCTGAGCATGAGCCTGCTGAACTATTGCGGAGAAGAGCTCTTCTGGCGTCTTCTCCAAAATCTCGTGGATAACAACTTCTCTATATGGCGAATAGGTAACTCTTACCATGAAAGAGAGAAAAAAGGACTGGTTGCATTTAGCCGTTATTCAGAATGCGTTTAGAGCAAGAGGAATGTCGCGCACAGAATCATTACCAAAGACCGCTGTGAAGCAGATACGTCGAAATCGCAAGATCTAAGCCTTTTCGACTTCTGGAGACTTTGCCGAATCAGAAGGATTCGGACTCGTTTCATATGACTTCTGGATCTGGTCGAGCATCGCGCCTTCCTTGAAGCTCCTGAACTCGTTCTTCTCCTGTCCATGCACCAGAGAAAGTTTCGCGCCAACAGATTCGGCGTATCGCATCGAGGGCACTTGAAGAACGTGGATGAAAGCGGATATTGGCGCCGAGAGGAAGAGCAGACCTATCGCGGCGAGATGTATGCCGTAGGGAATGACTATGAAGGGGCTCGCTGAAAGTGAAAGAGAATACGCCGCCGCAGGAGGGATTGACGGATTTGCGGCATAAGCTACTTCGCCATAGTACTCTGCAAGAAAGCCCGTAACTCCCACTATGAAAAGAAGCGAGGTAAACCACACGTCACCGAACGTCCTGCCTCTTCGGAACTTGGGCACGGCGATGAGGCGCGCAATCGCGATGGTGGCTCCGATAAGCATCACGACTCCGGACACGTTCCCAAGCAGGCGAATCACACTCAGGTTTGAACCAAAGAGAGGGATGTAGTTGCCTGGTTGATTGAAGAAATAATCAAGTGTCGTCGTGACGGATAGACCGATAAAGCCCCAGAACATCGCGAGGTGGCTGAACCTTCGTGTCCTGTCTTCGTTTATGACGTTCTTCTGCAGCAACACTCTGTTGACGAGCTCCGAGAAGAAAATTGAAACCAGCCCTCCCGAGCCAAGCGAACGCCTTGCCGCCCTAAAAAAGGCGGGGGGAGAAGAGCGCCTCCAGGAAAGATACTTCCAAAATGCTCCAATGATGACTATTACTAGGGTCACTGTTGCCAGCAAGTCGATAAGAGAGACAGAAACAAAAGTGGGGAACGTCCCCATACCCCCGAGATCCAATTGAACTACTTGCAAACTCATTCTTGGCAATCACTTCAGGTATAGCACATTGGGTCTAGTGTTTGCCTCTGGTCTCAGCGGCAGAGGCGTTTCTTGCGGCATCCTTTCCTTGAGGTACACATTCGGCTTTGAATTGGGGTTGTCGAGGTCACCAAAGATCCTGCAGCCTGTTGGGCAGGTCACAACGCATGCAGGTTCCATTCCGCTGTCGACCCTATGCGAGCAAAAGTTGCACTTCATCGCGACCGGAAGTTTGACCTTACGCTGGAACTGATATTTCTCCATCTCGGTAGGCTCGTCGAAGTACTTGATTGAATCCTTCGCAGGATAGTAAATTGCGCCGTATGGGCACGCGGAGACGCAGGCCTGCGCGCCGCAGCATTTGTCCTCGTCAACGAAGACTATGCCATCCTTCCTCTTCTGAATGGCGTGGCTAGGGCACGCTTTCATGCACGGCGGGTCCTCGCAATGATTGCAAAGAATCGGAAGGAAGAACTTTTTCGTGTTCGGGAACTTCCCGTACTCTCTGCTGAAGACACGGGCGAACATCACATCCGGCGGAGTCCCCTGCTCCTGCTTGCATGCGATCGTACACGCGTCGCAGCCGATGCACCGCTTGAGGTCAATTAGCATTCCTAGTCTTGTCAATTGTCATCATCCCCCTCCTGGGATCTGAACCAGGTGGATGACCACAATCTCGGAGGAATTAGGAATCTCCTTGCTTCCAATGTCCTCGCAGCGAACAAGCTCACCGTTGAGTGCAATAGAGTAGCCGTGAGAGAACGACTCGTCCTGAGAAACCACTTCATCGAAAAGTGTCTTTCCGTTAGAGCCTATTGATTTCAGAAGGTCAGCTACGGTCTTTCCTTCAAACTCTACTTCAGTGATCTTGTCCGAGAGAAGAGGTGACCTCTGACCAACGGAGTAGATCTTCACCTTGCGCCCCAACGCTAACACTCTGTTGAACGAACCTAGGCTATTAAATAATGCCATCGGAAAGAAAGATTCAGGCGAAATGGCGGCTCAACAAGAAGAAGAGACCTCAGTGGGGTTATTTATCCGTTCTCTTAGGACGCCAAAGACCGCACGCGCCTATGAGCAGGCCCTTCGTCTGATGTTCAATGGCGATCCGGAAAGTTTCCTTGAGCGTGCCAGGAAGGATAAGAAGGCCGCCGAAGACGAATTGATGCAATGGATTTTCGAGGCAAAAGCTCGCTACAGTGGAAGTACCATTCGGACGTGGCTGGCCGCTGTGCGCAGCTTCACTGAGTTCGCCGAACTCCCCACACCGCTTAACTGGAAGAAAATCATCAAGACAGCGCCCAAGACGTCAGTCTCGCAGGACCGACCAGTGTCGATAGAGGAAATCAGACAGATTTTCACAATCGCCGATCTCCGGTTCAAGTTTGTAATCTCGCTGCTTGCAAGCTCGGGGATCCGCGTCGGCGCTTTTGATTACTTTACACTGAAAGACCTGAAGCCCCTTGAGATCGAAAGCGGAGGACACTTCGAAGAAAACAAGAAGAAAACACGCATCGGTGTTTTACGCGTCTATGCTGGCGAGCCGGAGCAGTACACGACGTTTGTCTGCAGTGAGAGCATGGATTTGTTCGAAGCTTACTGCGAAGAGAGAAAGCGCGCCGGAGAGGTTTTGACGCCGGACTCTCCGCTGGTCCGAAACCCTGTAAATTTCAAACACAAATCACAAGTTTTGCGAACAAGCTCAGAGTCGGTTGCGTTTTCGCTGAATTATCTATGGCGAAAGGTCGGCCTCAAAACACGCGAGTTTAAAGCGGTCCACGGCTTTCGCAAATTCTTCAAAACGACCCTTGAAGGCGCAGGGATGAAGTCGATTGTGGTCGAGGCGCTGATGGGACACCTGAGTCAGCTTGATACCTCGTATTACCGGCCGTCAACGCAGAGCCTCGCGCAAGAGTACGCGAAACATCAGTCCGTCCTTTTTATTGATCCTGCTCTGTCACTGAAGCAGGAAAACGCCGCGATCATCACGGAGGCACGCAGCGCGATCACGTCGCGCGACGCCGAAGTGGCACTTTTACGCGAGAAGGTGAATATCCTGAGCGACACTTTGAATCGAATGCAACAAGTTTTAGAAGAGATCAAGTCGAGGTCGCGTCAGAGCGTCTGATCGAGATAGTCCCAGAGCTTGACTAGCCGCTCTCTGTCGTAGTTGTTGATTCGCATCATTATCGCGTGCCTCAGATTTCTTTCGCCCCCTTTTTGACTGATCTGTCCTGTGCGTTCCAGCTCTTTTGTTTCGCGCTCGAATTCCTCAAATTGATTTTTCATTGTCTCAGTAATTCGCGAGATCTCTTCATGTTCCTCTTTTGCTAAAGCAACATCTATTGTTTTTACTATGTCTCTAAGTTTTTTTTCGGCGAAAAACGGTATCAAGATTTGTGCTGTTTCAGTTCCCCAATGTTTGCAAGTCTCGTAGAAAATGCTGATGTCATTTCTGGCGTTAAGATCGAACTCTGCGAGTAAAGATTCTGCGGTTTTCGCGTGAATGTTGAAGTAGCGATCTGCGATAGCAGTCAGCACCCCTAACTCGCTGAGCCAGAAAGTCGGAAAATGATTTCCGTGAAACTCTTTGCTCCAGTGAGGCCCGCATTGCTGTATCAAACCTTTTTCGATCAATGCTTTAGCTGCATTGTGCACGGGATGGTATGTGCGTTCGAGTTGCCGCGCGACTTCGTTCAACGTTAGATTGCCTCGTTCCGCAAATTCGCGCAGGACGCTTCTCTGAAGCGACGGAAGCGCGTAGTACCTCATCGTCTTATGTCCTTTTTTCGCATTTTTCGACATATGTCTTATGTTGAGGCGAGACATAATATACTTGTCGTTTCATTGTCTTTTCATGAAAAGTCTGCAACGAACAATCCGCATTTCGGACCAGCTCTGGGACAGAGTGAACGAAGCAGCTCGGCAAGACGGCGTCAGCGCGAGTGAATTTGTGAGGACTGCGATTGTAGAACGACTCAGTAAGCATAAGGAGGCGCTTATCTTCGCGTGAACGACGAAATTCTCGCCCGCGCAGCAAGGGCGCTTAAGGAGATAGAGCAAACGCGAGCCAGGCTCAGGGAGCTCGACTCGCGCCTTTCTGTGGAGGTAGGTCGGAATGGAAGTAGCGCAGAGCGGGCATAAAAAGTTAGAACTTCGCTGTAGGTGCCATGTGCCGGCTCGCGAGTTCGAGAGTTTTGACCAGCTTTTCTTGCATAATCGAAGATTTTTGAATGCGACTACGCGCGCGCGCTCGAAAAAAGCAGAAGCGAGGCACTGTCAGGGCGATGCGTGCCTGCTCATTTTAGAGACGATGCGCTTTGATTGTTTTTGCGACTGCTGGGGGTGTGTTCTGGCACGGGAGGAGGAGCAAGAGCGCGAGCAATGAGCGAACTTATCACTCTGGGGCATATCAACGAAATCGAAAACCCCGCGCATCTGGAGAAAACAGTACGAGTTAGGGCAGTAGTGAGCTCAACTTCAATCACGTACTCTGCGCCGTCGAAGATCAAGGTAAATGAGGATGTTACAATCGAAATTGCGTCTGACGATGCGATACTTCTGCAACTAGTCAACGTGAGTGCTGACTTGAAAAACAAGCGACTCGGTGCGTATATCACGTCTCGCATTTTCCCCGCGAAACTTTCAACATTCAAAGTTGAAGAATCCAGGGCGGTGTACTGGCTCAAAGTCCGCCCCGAGATTTTTTCTTTGCAAACCATGGACGGGAAGGTTGTTGACGAGGAGGGTTTTGAGTACAAAACCTTTGACGTTTTCGTGGTAGCAGACAAGCAGATTGTGTTTTCGCCGTCCAGCGTGGTGATTCTCATTGGAAAAGTTGTTCCCAACCCGCGCTCGCAGACGCTGAGTTTGCTTGCGAGTTCTGTTGAATTTCCTGAGGAGCTTGACTCTTTTGATGTTACAAAGCTCTCTCGTCTCAAGGCGAAAATGGACTCTCTCGTAGGAGTAGAGGAGCGCCTAAACTGGATTCTGTCAAATTTCGAAATATACTCACAGATAATAAACAGGCGCAACGTCGCATTGGGATGCCTCTTAGTTCATTTCACGCCACTTTACGTCAAACTCAATGGCGACGTCGTGCGCGGTTGGGGAAATGGACTAGTTCAGGGCGATTCTACTACGGGCAAGAGCGCGACGGAGCAGAAGCTTGAGAGATTGCTCCAGGGCGGGGCGTACATCACGGCGGAGACAGCTTCCCAAGTCGGACTTGTCGGATCTGCTGTCCAGAAAGAGCAGGGAGGATGGTACGTGGATTGGGGCTTCCTACCGCTTCAGGACAGGAAGTTGCTTGCAATCGACGGTTCGCACAAACTGTCTATGTCTAATTGGGGTTCGCTTGCTGAATCCGAGAGAAGCGGAGTAGTGACGATCGCGAAAGCAGCGAAGGAACAGACGTGGGCGCGGACTAGGCAGATTAAGATTGCAAACGCCCTAGACCGTGACACTTGGCAGACAAAGAACTTGCGAGATTTTCTCTACGATGCCCAAGCAGTAGCAAGCATCCTCGACAAAATCAGCATCGCAAGACTCGATTTTGCTGTGTTTGCATCTACCCAAGAGGTCAAGCCTGATGATGTTAACAAAGAACATGCTGGGAAATACGATGAAGATCTTGAATTGCTATCGGAGGCCCAGAAGTGGGCGTGGAGCTCAAAAGTCAACATCGTATATGAAGACTCAGCTTTGAAACTAATCCTCTCGGAGGCCACGGGACTTTACAAGATGTTCCATGTCGATGCTATACCCTTGGTCTCTATCGACATGAAATACAAGCTTGGGCGACTTGCTGCCGCACTTGCTTTGCTAACTCTCTCGACAGAAAACTTTGAGACTGTCACTGTAAAGAAAGAGCACGTCGAGAGAGTTGTGACATTCTTGAGCGAAGAGTACAGGCGGGCGGGCCTCAACGTGCTTGCGCAGCTTGAGAAGAACGAAACGCTCGAAGAGGCAGAGATTGATGGGATAATATTTGAGATGTGTAAGCTGTTAGATCAAGACATGGTGAAAGGTGAGGATGGCGTACCACTTGCGTATCCTAAAGTCGTGAGTATCTTCAAACATCTAGTTGTCGCAGGCAGAACGACCAAGGCGGAGCTAAAACAGACGTTTGACCTCCCAGAGAAGAATGTCCTTCTCCCGCTTGTGGCTTATCTTCAGGAGCAAGGATTGGTCAGGGGAGGCAAGGGCTACTATGCAACCTCGAAGGTTATACAGCTCTGGAGGGCGCGTTTTGCCACGCTTGCCACGATTGCCACGGTCAAAAAAGGAGGGGGGGTAGATCAGAAAGACAAGCCAAATCAGGGGGGGTTCTTTTTTGAGGATAGCAAGGATGGCAAGCGTGGCAAAATTCTAGGCTCAGACCTGATTTTCACCAGAATCGAGAAGCGGGAAGGGCTGTATCTCACGTGCAAAGAGCATCCAGAAGGCTACTTCCTGGCTCCGACCGAGTGGAACGCCCACGTGGGGTCGATGCACAAGGCGTGATGCAAAAATGACTGAGCAACTTCAAACTTTCCGTCCGCCTTTCACAATCCAGGGTTACATCCGGCTATACAGGAAGCTGGGATTCAACGTCTTTCCCCTCAAACCTCGAACAAAGGACGAGTTTTTGTTCCCGTCGTGGGGGGAATTTCAAACCAGGGCGATTACAGAAGAGGAGATCCGCAAATTCTGGCCGGCGAACACCCAAAACAACGTCGCGATTGTTACCGGCGTGATCTCTAACCTCTGGGTCCTCGACTTTGATTCAATTCAGGCATACGAAAAGGCCTTTTCTGAAGAGGAGCGGACAAAACTAGAGTCCTCGACGCTTGTAGTGAGGACGGGCAAGGGAATACATGCGTACTTCAGAGCGCCGGCCGGGCAAGAGGGGAGAAACCAGGCGTATGAAACACAGTTCGGTCACGTTGACGTGAGAGCTGAGGGCGGATACGTCGTGGCTGCACCGTCTGTACACCCCTCTGGGCGATTGTACACGATTGTCAGCTCAGCGTGTACAGTCCAGGGCGCCGACCTTGAGCTTGTTGGCTTTGTTCTAAAGCGACTCGGCTATGAAAAGAAGGAGTACAAAGCACTCGCGTCAGACTATGCAGAAGCATTCAAACTTGCTTGTGAGAACGATGAAGAGCTCCGAGACCTCTACTCAGGCGCATGGCAAAAGTGGGTGAAAAAGACACGCTCCGAGGCAGAGTTCAGATTAGTTAGAAAACTCGTTCGCATTGGATTCTCTGACGAAACAATCACCGAAATTATGGACTCGTGCAGCATTGGCAAGTGGCAGGAAAAGGAAGAGTCGTATCGAAAACTCACGCTCGAAAAGGCCCGGCGCTCAGTGATTGATTCAAGGTTGGCACATGATATGAAAAAGAAGAAAGTAGCATCGTACACTGTACAGCCCGATGGATCAGTGAAAGTGAATTGAGCACGTACAGCAGGGTGTACACGCCCGTACACCCCCTATTTGTGAGTAAGAAAGTGAATCAATGAAAAATGGGTAAAGCAATAGTAGAAGAAAAATGCAAACAATGTGCGAAGGTCGGAAAAGAAGCGAGTTTTTGGACTTCAACCGACCTTGAAAAACACCTGCAAAGCGTCCACGGCGTGACATTGAACAAAGAGGCCAAGCGCCTGACAGGCCTGTATTCGCAGTTTTTGAACAAAGACGTTGAATTGCACATCAGAGGAAGAGATCAGCCCCTCACATGCAAGGTGATTGAAGTGAGCGCATACGACATTCTCGTTGAGTCGGCCGGGAAGACGTCTCTCATCCCCAAGCATGCCGTTGATATGCTTTCAGCGGGGTAGCTGCCGGACGTTCTCGGGGCTGAGCCAGTGTTCAGCTTCGAGGACTTCCTTGATCGCGCGCAAATAGGCTTCGAGCGCTTGCAAGCGCGCGTCGCACGTCACGCGCGACAGTTCATACTCCGTCCGCGCGCGGTCGTATTTTTGCATGTAAACGTCGTGCAATTTTTGCTTGCTCGCTTCCTGCGCGGAAGCCAGATAGACCTCAAACAGGCCGACCATTTTTTCCTGACTTGGCTTGAAGAGTGATTTAACCTGCGTCTTTGCGCAGATCGCGCCGTACTGCAGCAGTTTCAGGGCGTCGAACGGCGCGCTGAGGTCCTTTTCGAGCAATCGCATCTGCGCTTCGTTGACATAATCCCAGGCAAGAAAGTACGGACCAAGAACTTCGTAGCGAACGGTCGGCGGGAAGTTCTGTTCCGGCATTTTATTTTATTTTGCCCCCTGTGAGAACAGAGCCTGCTGAAGCAGCGCTCTGCTCTGCGGACTGAGCAGCGCGCTGATCGTTGCCGTGATCTCGGCAATCTGCGGCTCGGCCCAGACCAGAAAACGAGAACGCATCGCGTCGAACGTTGAATGAGTTAAAATCTCCTGCCAGAAAAAGACGTGCGCCCAGAGTGGGATCACATCGTCATACTTTCCGCGCCGGACGTCCTCCCACGTATCTTCGTTTGGGGGTTTGGGAAGGAACTCCGCAGCATTCGCGGTGAATGCTTGCCACAAAGACTGAGCCTCTGATTCTGTGCGATACGCAAAGAGGATTCGCGTTTTTCCAATCCACGGAGCGATATATCGTTGAAAGGCCTCCGGCGTCCGATCGCAAGGCCACGAAAGCCCGACGGAGCCGTCGTCGCGCACGCGCGCCAGCAAAAAAGTCGTGTTAACGAGACTCAGACGCTCTAAAAGATCGTTGGATACATCTGCGCGCATCTCTTCTGGAACCTGATAGGCCGCCTGAATCACGAGCTGGTTTTTGCGGCTGGGTAACTCGTTGAGCGACGCGGCAAGGCACTTGATTATGAGAATCTCGTGTATTGGAGGGGATCGGCTAGGCGCGCGAACGCGCGCGCTCTGCTCGGCGAGTCGCTGTTTCACTTCATCGGATACGCTCACGCCGATTGCACCCTCTTTTGGTTCGACAGTTTGATTGCCTCGCTGCGAGAGCGGCCGACAAACTCTCTCACCCTGTCCGAGCCTGCCCTCTCACAGACAGAGCACCTGCCCTGCATCCCGACCTTGACGTCGTGACGGACGATCTCTTTGTGCACGACGGTTTTCGAGCCAAAGCCCAATTCGACCGCAAGCGCTTCTTCCGAAATTCCCTCGGAGGAGTAGCGCTCAACAATCGTTTTGTGTCGCGCGTCCATGTCTGGGTCGCCCCTCTCTTCTGGCACTTTGACCTCTCCCATCGAACCGGGGCGCTGGCCTTTTTCGAGTCCCAAAAGCGAGAGGATGGGCTCCGTTTCTATCTTGTGCCACGTCGTTCCTTTCTTCATTAGACCGTTCGCATTGGGAAGCGAGTTGAACCCCGCGCCGATTGCTGCGTGGCGCTTGGTCAGCATGATTAATTCGGCGGGATCCATCGTAGCGACCCAGTCAGGATCGTAATAACTGTAAAGGAAACGGAACTCGTCCGGCAAACCTTCGAAGCCCTGATTCTTGAAGGTGATATAATCCGCAATCGCGCGAACGTCCAGATCGATTGACTTGACCCTCACGCTGTCAACGCCGAAAGCGGTGCCGTGGTGGCGTGCTTCTCTCAGCATGAAGACCATCATCGCCTTGGCTTCTTTGCTGTCCTTGTACAGTTTCAAGCGCGCGTAGAGAAGGTTTGCAGCCTCGCGAACGATAGCATACACGATCCGATCCCAGAAGAGGCGTTCTTCGTAAAGGAGAAGCAGCGCATCCTGCATTCGCTCGTAATACTCGTCCGAAGATTCGTAAAAGGCGAAGGAGTTTACAATCACGCGATATTTGGCAAAGTCCTCAAGTGTCAGCTCGCGCATCGGCTTTTGTGCATACAGGCGAGCATTCGCGCCCGTGACAACGTTCTTGTCGCCGGTAAGGAGCAAGATGGGGAGGTCTTTCACCATTGGATTCCTCAGCCACGCAAGACCCTCAAGGTCATGCGAGGATTGAAGGTCGAACACAGTATTGCCGCGCGCGAGCACCTGCTCGCCGATGGCTTCGAGCTCCGCCGACTTGCCGCCGCCTCTCCCGCCAATTGTAAACCACAAGTCAGGGCGGTCGTACCGCAGAACAGCCGAGTGCCTGACCCACGCGATGTTGAAAACGTTGTCCGTATAGTAAAGCGGCTCGGGTCGCTTCCAGGCGTTGAGCAGTACGGGGTTGGTCATGGATACTTCTTCAAGGATGAGAGACAGATATAGTGTTAGTTTCGCTTTAGCAGGAAGTTGTCACTGTCAACCTCAAACGGAGCAAAAAATTGCGTGGGCGTGTTAGTTTTTTCATGGCGGCCAAACCATGCTGATTCAATTCAAAGAAGATTTAGCAGAGCAAGCCTTGGTTTTTTCACGGGGGCGACTTTGGGGGAAAAAGGGAAAAAAGGGAGGGTGAAACTGGCGACAAAGTTTCTCCAGCTCCGCGTTGCAAGTGCCCCTTTCATTCATGTGAGTCCTGGGCGAAGATGTTCTTTTGTAGGAGGCGGTCGACATCGTCCTTCATATCACCATTGAGGACTCGAAGATTCTGCTTTCCCTCAAGCGCTAAAGTCGGCGCGCGCACCGAAGACACACTCTTTCGAGGACGTCAAACTCAAATTCGGCGCGGCGACGCGAGCTTGGAATGATTTGTTCGCGGCACAAGCTTTGTAAAGTTTCAGGCGTAACGAGCACGTGGAATTTTTGCCCGTGCCGCGCGCGGCCTAACCACCTACCTTGAAGGTGCACCTTCAACATAGCTAAATCATACGCGGAGGCCCTACCCTTTTCCGTGAAAAATGGCTCTCCACGTGAACGCGCAACCAAAGCCGCCAGGAGTGAAGATTGCGGGAGATACTGTTCCTCTGTCATCGATGGATTCATGCCCGCACTTCATTTTAAAGAATGACACAAAAGGGATTCTTTGAGCTTTCCTCGATTTTTGCCTTACAGTAGCATGGTGTCCAGCAAAAGTTCCGTCTCGGACTTTGTCAGACTAGCTGACAAATTTCCGTTATTGGGTGATGTAGCTTGCGTAAATCGAAGAGAATCAAATCACAAGAGAAAAAAAGCCAAAAGTGAAGGCTCAAATAGTCGTTATTCGCAAGTCTAGGCTAGTGAAAGCACTCTTTAGCGGATTGCCTCCACTTTTACTCGCACTGCAGTTTCATAACTGCCTGAAACAGTATCAACCTGCCTGAGCTCCGGAGTCAGTAGCTCGTTAAACATGGGCGTGGACGCGACCTTGTACTTGCCCTTGATGTGCGGCCTCCCCGCCTGACTCACCATGATCGCCTCCGGGTGAATCCCCTCTGTTAGCCACGCGACGCCCTCGACGGAGGAATACCTGGAGGTGATACGAATCTTGTCCCCAGTTTTAATCCCCTTCTTCCTCGCTGTCTCCGAGTTTATCCATACCGAAGAAATGTCCGGCCTGTTCTTTGCGACCTCGACGACCCACGGCACGTTCGCTAGGTCTTCGAATGTGGTCTGCGCGGTCTTGAAGTAGCTAGCAACCAAATCATACTCCTCAAGGCCCTCCGTGTGAATGAAACTAGGCTTGAATTCTGGTAGAGGCTCATAGTCCTCAAAGTTCCACGTCTTCATCCACTCTGTCCCCGTGCGCTCCATGTTCACCTTGAGATCCTCTCCAGCCTTTTTCACAAAGTCCATGTAGAAGGGGAGGCGTAGTCCTCGGTATGGGAAATACAGCTCGCTCGGTTTCTTTAGGCGCATGCTTGTTCCGTTCTTCTTGAACCACTCCAGGTTCTTCGATTCACCGTAGAATGCGGAGGCAAACCTCGACATGATCTGCTCGCAGGTGTACTTCTTGTCCTTCTCAAGAAGATACTTTGGATTCTTCCAAAGGCCGAGAAAGCCGTTGAGAGTGTCATTCCACTTGTCCAGTATGCCAATCCTCTCGGATAACTCGGTGATGATGTCGGTTCCGTCCATCGTCTCGGGCGGAGGCTTTACTACTGGCTGCCTAAGTGTATGTCCCGTAACGAACGGTGCCTCACAGAGGTAGAGGCTCCAGCTCTCCAGGTAGGTCCTGTCCGGGAGTACAATGTCCGAAAACATTGTGGTCTCGCTGACCGCTTGTATGTCAATTGTAACCATGAAGTCAATCATCTGGACTGCTTTCAGCGCCCTGCTCGTACCCGGCATGTTCCACATCGGGTTCGAGTAGAATGCAAAAATCCCCTCTGGCTTTTCAAGGCCGAACTTGTCGTGGTTGATCACGACCTCGGGCGTGAGCTCTCCTGGCTCGAGGCCGACGGGGAAGTACTCTGTAAGCTGGTAGCGGTCTGGAGGATACTTGTATGGGATTGGAGGCCGAAGCTCATAGAGCCAAGGCTTCATCACGCCGTTCTCGCCAGGCTCCGTCTTGTTTACCGTGCAATCGCCCTTCCAATCGACGGGGCTCCATCCAAGAGGAACGCCGAGGTGGCCACCGGGCATGTCGATGTTCCCGAGGAGCACGTTGATCATCTTGTAGGCAAAGTTGTCTAGGAAGCTGTGGTTGTGCGCATGCGCGCCTCTATACCACTGGACTGCGGCGGGGCGCAGGCTGTATGTCTGTCCGTCTAATTCAATAGTCGAACCTATCTTGGCCGCATCGACGAGCTCTTTGGCTACCTTCCTTATCGTCTCGACAGGAATCGTTGTAATTGTAGAGACGCTCTCGGGCGTGTAGGACTGTAGTTTGTCCTTGAAAAGTTGGAAGGCGGGCCTGCAATCTACACCATTGATGTTATAATCACCAGTTAGGGCAAAGTCCTTTATCGTAGGGTCGTTATACGACTTTGGACGGTCATCCAATGGATCCCATACTTGCGCCCTTCCTTCCGAATCCTTCACAACGTAGCCGTCGGGGCCGATGAGATACGGGGCGTTGGTATTCTTCTTGAGATATTCCTTGTCGAAGCGGTCGAGCTCGTGCACCATTACATGCATGAGCGACATTACAAAGGCGCAATCAGTTCCAATTCTGATCGGGATCCACTCGTCAGCTTTGGCTGCTGCTGCACCAAGTCGAGGTTCAACGACGACGAGTTTCATTCCGCGCATCCTTGCATCAGCAGCTCTCTTTGCAGTCCCTGAGAGATGCAGGTGTGCTTCAAATCCGTCACCCGATCCTAGCTGCAGTAAATAGTTGCAGTAATTGTAATCGGGGATGGTTGCAAATGTGCCTTGGAATGCTCCGTTGACGGGATGATACCCTCCCCCGCAGGAAGTTCCAAGCGTTGAGAAAAAGTTGAATGTGCCAAAGGCTCCAGCGGGCCACGCCCACGTCCAGTACCTCTGGAAATCGCCGAAGGAGCAGAGTAGCTTCCTTGGGTTGTTCTTGTGAATTGTTTTTAATTTCTCAGCGACAATGTCGAGAGCCTGTTCGAGTGAGATTTCTTTCCACTTTGGATCAGCGTCCCAGTGCTTCTCCGGATTAGTTCGCATGAGTGGTCTTGTGATTCTATTCTTGTCATAGTGCCTTGATAACCCGGTATTGCCCCTGGGGCAGAGTTTACCAAGGTTGTCGGGATTGTCAGGGTCGGGGTCGATCTTCACGGCGACGCCGTCCACAACGTGGACTTGTATGCCGCACCCGTGGAGGCACATCCTACACATGCTGTGAATCCATTCGTCTTGCCAGTGCTGAGTTGTAGTCTGCAAGAAAGGATCACCATTTTGCGCCTAGAAGAAACTTAAAAGCCTTTCAAAATTCTTCGGGGCGATTTTGTCGTTTCTTTCGTTGCAATTGGGATAAACATGGAAGACTTGGATGGTCAAGAACTCTTCTAAACGGATAAATTGGGAGCGTCCAGAATGTTGGTAGCTTTCTGTCTCGAAAGAAAAACACCTCATCAGTATTTTGACGAATAATACGTCACTTCATTGAATCAAAAGAAATCAGCGTCTTAATCCGAGGGACGAGCTTCAGTGTCTTCCCGCGATAAAGGCAAGATACCAAAAAGAAAAGCGCCTTTTCCTTGAAGTTCTGTGTCTGAGGCAGGGAAGTAGCGAGTGCAACCAGGGCAAATGATATCCCAGATACCATTCTCACTTCACTTGAACATGATTTCGCCTAGCTCTGGTTTGATAAGTAGTTCTGGCGTGTATGGACACTCCAATTCATCTATCTGTAAAAAAGCGGTCCTGCTGTCCTTGTTAATGAGGATGGATGTGAACTTTAGAAATTCAAGAGCAGGGGATCTGGAGCCGTAGTTCAATCTGTGCTCCTTGAGCATAATCGTTTGGAACTCGGTTCGTTAGCTCGACTGTGCCACCGTATCTTTCGACGACGAGTGCGTTAACAATCGACAATCCGATCCCAGTCCGTTTTGTGATTTGCCTTGATCGGATCAATATCTGCTTCTTTGAGTCCTCAGGCATCCCTCTTCCGTTGTCCACTATGCTTATCTTGCAGTAATGATCCTCTGTTTCAATCCGTGTTTCTATCGGTACCTCCTTTGAGGGAGTGTTTTCAATCGCGTTCAAGTAGATGTTTTCGAAAACGTCAGAAAGCAGATCATCTGCGAGCACTTTTGGCCCAGGATTATTTTCTTTCCCTTCTCTCGTGAAACGCGCTCCGTTAACCATGAGATTATGGCGAACGACTCTGTCCAGATTGTTTTGCTCGACCGATTCGAGCGAAGCGTGGATGACATCACAGACTCCGAGGGGCTGCAGATTCACCCGTTTCTTTGAAAGAATCTCTCCAAGCCGGTTCGCCTGTTGTATGAGCCGAGTCGATCCATCTACTGCTCCGAGAAGCGAGTCAGCGAACATTCTGATGTTTGAATCCTTCTTTGCTTCTTCTGCCAGGAGTTCAGCACTCAGTTTTGCCACCTGATTAAAGTTCCTAAGGTCGTGAGTCAAAATGTCTTGCAGGAGAGCGAATAATCTTCTTCTTTGCGTTTCATTCTCCATGACGAGCTTTAGATCTTCGTAGGAGAGCTCAAGCGCGGCTCTCTCTTTCTCCTCCTTCTCTCGCAGTTCGCTTTCCCACCACAAGATATCGAACATCGACCTGAAACCTTGGACGGATTGTTTGTTGGAAGTGATGAACGCAGAGAGAAAGCCATTAACCAATTCGTCGGTATGGGTGTCCAGGTATTCTAGTATCACAGCCTTCTCTTTGTCTGCGACGCCGATACCAAGCTTACCCTCCCTGGTTTCTCGCCATTCTATGGATGGGAAGTCCTCTCGTATTCGACTTGACTATGAGATTGGTATAAGACCCCTCACCTTTATTCCCTTGGACAAAGCTCTCTTCTCCAGCAATCGAAGAATTGGATTTCTCCTTGCAACTTCTTCCGTGGGGGTATAGTATGAGAATTTCTTTCCTCGCCCGCATGGTCGTTTCTATAATTTCGTCAAGGGTTTGCTTGATATCGTTCAGTACCCGAGTCTCGCCAATCTCGGATCCACGAACAAGCTGCGCCATTCTTTGTTCGACGGGAATGGATCTCTGCCACAGCAACTCGAACATGCGAGACTGCTGTTCAACGACCTCTGGATGCGAAATGCAAAGGATGTCTGACAGGGGTTCTCCGCTTTTCGGTGGCCTGTTCGCTGCAATATACTCTCTGTCCGTTACGATGAAATTTCCGACCGTTCCTCCCAAGCGCCTGATCTCACATAGCCTTGTCAGTTGTGTACATTCCTCTACGTTCTCCTTTGTGATTTCAGTGATGATCCTCAATCTTACGCCCTTATCCTTCATCTCCTGCCATCTGATCGTGTCAGCCCGCAATTCGATGGCAATAGTAGACGCAGTCGAGTCCAAGCAAGCGTCAAATCTGGTCGTCGCCCTCCGGTAAGATTCAATAAGTGCTTCGTTGGCCTCCTTCGTTCCTCTCGACCTCGTAATTGGATAATCGTCATTTTCCGGCCAAGGTTTCCAGGTCTTTAGGGACAATTCAAAAGGCGACTTCGACAAACCCTCTAATTAATCAAGCTAGAGGAAAGCTACGCCTCATGAACATAGTATTCTCATACAGTTTCAATTGTATATGCTTCTGGATGTCTGCATCACCTTTTCGAAATTTCATTGGTGTTTCGAGCTAACATTCATCGGTGGGTTGTTTTCTTTTGCTTTGCAACCAAGTGATCTGTCATGCTTTTTTTGACTGCGACACATAATGTCAGAATGATTGGTACGAATCGAAGAAACAGAATGACGTTCATCCAGTCTCGGATATTTGGAGTGCACAGCTCGGCAGAGTAATGTATTTCATAGATTCGCGATATGCATTACGCAAAACAACCAGCACTTAACATCGGATCTAGTTTTCATAACGAAAGATGGCCGATCTTGAAAATTTCCACCGAATTTGAAATGAGCTTTAACATATTAATCCCTCTTACGTCTCAGAAACAGCGGTTCGCTTTCAGCAAAAAGATCGAGATTCTCTATGCGAATTCTTGTAACCGGATCAACGGGACAGATTGGCTCTGAGCTGATACCAGAGCTCTCGAGAAAGTACGGTCGAGAAAGCATCGTAGCAACCAGTCACAAAAAACCTCCAGGCGAAAAGTTATCCTCCTTCGCACTCTTCGAGTCGTTGGATGTAACAGACAAGAACACAGTTTCAATTATGGTAAAGAAGCATGGCATTGATGTCGTCTACCATCTCGCTGGAATCCTTTCTGCCGCCGGCGAGAAGAACCCTGAACTTGCCTGGCAAACTAACATGAGCGGGCTTCATAACGTACTGGAAGTTGCTAGAGAGCAAGAGATCGCTCGGGTATTCTGGCCGAGCTCGATAGCGGTATTTGGTCCTAATTCTCCTCGCGTCAGCACTCCTCAAGAAACTGCCCTAATTCCAAGAACGATTTATGGCATCACGAAAGTAGCAGGGGAGCTTTTGTGCAATTACTACTTCACGAGGTTTGGGCTTGATGTCAGGAGCATTCGCTATCCCGGAATCATCAGCAGTGAAACGCTTCCGGGAGGTGGAACAACTGATTACGCCGTTGAAATATTCTACAAGGCGATAAAAGAAAAGCGCTACAGCTGTTTTGTAAGAAAGGATACGGTTCTGCCCATGCTCTACATGCCGGACTGCATCGAGGCCACCTTGAACCTGATGGACGCCGATCCAGCAAAGATTAGGTTTCGAACGAGCTACAACCTAGGCGGTCTGACTTTCTCCGCCGAAGATCTCGCAAATGAGATCAAAGAGTACATCCCAGATTTCGTCGTTGACTACAGTCCAGATTTTAGGCAAGAGATAGCGGATTCCTGGCCGATGTCTATAGACGACAGCGCAGCAAGGATCGACTGGGGCTGGAAGCCCACCTATGATTTGGCTTCCATGACTAGGGACATGATCGAGAAACTTTCCAAGAGGCTGTAATCCGAAGGGTTAATCTTCAACACTGAGCTCTGTATTGAGTGTGGATGCGAGAGAATGCGAAACCCCACGTCCTTCTTGCAAGATGAGTACATGGATCTTGTAAGGAACGAGCTCGACTGGAAACTAAGAGTACTTGAAGGACCAAGCACCCCGTGGTGCAAAGTGGATGGCAAGAATGTGCTGATGTTATGCTCCAACAACTATCTGGGTCTGAGCAATCATCCGAAACTGAAGGAAGCCTCGATCAGGGCAGTGCAAAGCCACGGCGTAGGTTCAGGCTCCGTTAGGCCGATCGCTGGCAACATGGACCTCCACGTTGAACTGGAGAAGAGGCTAGCTAGGTTCAAGCACGCGGATGCCTCATTGGTCTATCAAACTGGATTTGCCGCCAACGCAGGGCTAATTCCGCAGCTTGCTAGCGAAGGCGACCTAATAATCAGCGACGAGCTCAACCACGGTAGCATCATAGACGGCGTCAGGCTATCTCGAGCTGAAAAAGCAGTCTACAAACATTCAGACATGCAGGACTTGTCGCGCGTTCTCAGTGAAGCCGAGAAACGCTCCCCTCAGTACAGGCGAATTCTTCTGATCACCGACGGCGTGTTCTCAATGGACGGAGACATTGCGCCGTTGGACCAGATTGCGAAACTCGGCGCTGAGCACGGCGTGATGGTGTACGTCGATGACGCGCATGGAGAAGGGGTTCTGGGTGATGGCGGAAGGGGAATCGTCTCACACTTCAACCTCACTCGCGACAAGGTACAAGTCGAGATGGGAACCTTCTCAAAGGCTTTTGGCGTGGTTGGAGGGCACGTCTCGGGTTCTCAAGATCTGATAAATTTCGCTTATAACAAATCGCGCACTTGGCTCCTCAGCGGCTCTCATCCGCCGTCAGTGGCCGCAGCCTGCATCGCTGCAATCGACGTGTTGGAAAACGAACCACAGTACGTCGAGAATCTTTGGGCGAACACAAGATACTTCAAGAAATCGTTGAAGGAACTCGGGTTCGACATCGGGAATAGTCAAACGCCGATAACTCCTGTTATCGTGGGAGAAAGTGGCGTGGCTAAGAAATTGAGTGCTCGACTTTTTGAAGAGGGAGTTTTTGCGCTGCCCATTGTTTACCCGATGGTCGCGACAGGGAAAGCACGAATAAGAACAATAATGAACGCGGCGCTGACAACCGAAGACTTGGATTTTGCAATAAATGCTTTCGCAAAGATCGGCAAAGAGCTGCAAATCATATGAAACGTGTAAAGTGGATATAATCTTGAATCGAACATCTCCCCTATTTTCCGATCTAACCTTATGCCACCCAAGGGCGAGGAGAAAATGATAGCAAATGATGCAATGGAAATAGCCAGGGCGGCAGGGAGCGAAATTCGAGTAAGAAAATGCAGAAAGTTCTTCTCAGATTCATAAATGGTCTGTGGTCTAGCTTCGAATCGTCCTAAATGATTGATGACATGAACTGAGTCATCTTACACAATGACTCATTGACCGATACCAAGGGTGTTCCCGACACCGACGATCAGGACGGTATCCGACTCCCGTGTCTTCCTTTCTATCAAGTTCTGAACGATTCCCACTGCTTTTTCAGACGATTCTGAAATCTCCTTTGTCATCACACCGATGGCATCAGTCAGACTCTCCTTTACGACCACGGCGTACATCGGAATCTTGTTCTTCGTCGCAGCCTCCTCGATTCTGAATTTCTCAGTCCCCACGCCGCCAATTGCTGCGCCGACGCCTTGTGCGATTTCTCCCGTTGTTTCGCCCTCAAGTTTCAAGGCCGCGTCAATCATTATCAGCATGTTTATCTTGTTCAAAGGGTCTCCAATCAGTTTCTGAGCGGCTTCATCGGGCATACCTACAGTCGCAATCGGACCTTCTGCCTTAACAACGAACAGGCTGCGCCCTTTGTATTCAGACTTCGCGTACACCGTTTCACGCGCTATTACTTTCTTATCTCGCCCGGCCATCAGCCTCCCAGCGACCATCTCGCCGATCCCATCGCCCATGGGCTGTCCCTGTTTGTACGCATCCAGAGCTCCAAAGTACGCCTCACCCATCTTTAGCAGAATTGGCATAGTCATCTGGGCTTGAGCCAAGATGTATGGGTTCTTCATTTTTTGTCCGCTCAGATAGAAATGCCTCATCAGCTTGTACATCTGAGACAAGGTCGAGGCAATCTCGAGCATGTTTTGTGCAATGCTCTGCTGAACTCGATCTGCGCCTAGCGCGAGTTCCCTTATCTCCTGCCTCATTCTGTCATCCTGAAGTCTGACGACCTGTTCGATCTTCCCAACGACTCCTGCGGGATCCATACTCTCAGGCATAATTGTAAAGTAATCAATAATCCGATCTACCTCTCCCTCCGCAACCGGGTATGGGACCCTGCAGTATGTGGTGAGGTAATTCAAGAGCTCCTTTCGACTGTTGTTTTTCAGAGCTTCAAATTTCACGAGGTTTCTTCCTATCTGTCCTAACATCTGTGAGGCTTGGATTTGTGTTGCGAATACCAGGCTTATCACTGTGAGCACAACGAACGAGGCGATGTAGAGTAGGGTTACTAGGTCGGAACTTGAAATACCCGGGATCTGAAGAGGCACGAGAATCATGGGTGGTATCATCTACTTTTAGGTAGGCTCCTTAGATTCGCGAACTATGGCCTTCTTCCTGGGCTGAGCTAGATGAGAATAGAGCTCTCTTTCGGAGGATTTAATCTATGCACACGATTCTCACATATGAGATTGACCTTTTAGTCGATTCTTGAAAGGCTGCGAATTCATGGGTGCAATCTTTACCCTGAATTCGAGGAATATCGGGCTTTGATAAACTTCAACCGTCGAGACTTTTTGAGGATGGATCGAGGAGACACCAATAGGTCATTTGATGCGCGGTCTTTGCTCGTTACGTTTGCATAGTAATATCCGGGCTAGTGTAAAGGAAGATCTTACCGACAATCTTCTCTCCCGCTTTTGCAGCGTGGCTGGAGGATGGCACGTTGGACTCTGCAATCTCGTTGATCAGGGTGTGGACGTGCCTTGATTTGAGGTAGATGAGCCTGGCCTGCAGATTATCCCTAGTCATTCCCATCTTTCTGAATTGCGGCTCGACGTACACGCTGTGCGATCTCGCAACCCCGCCTACGATGGACATCCACGCTATGCCCACGATCCTGTCGGCTATCTTGACGACGAAGCACTTGTCTCCATCCTTTAGGGCAACCCTGATCCATTTTCTATTTGTTTCAGGTTGAGTGGCGATCATGAACTGCTCTATTTCTTCAACGTTGTGATCAATGCTGACGTGATACTTGAATCTGTAGTCCAGAGGTGCCTTGTCGACGTCGAGCTGCCATATGTTCCAGACTTCTTTTGGAAGTTCTTGTACCTCGAGCTCCGAAAAGATATAGCTTGAGGGCTTTAGCTTGTAGAAGTGATCGAACACCTCCCTGGATTTCGTGAAAATGGTTCCCGTTGCCTCGTAGTTGTCGTAGATGAACAGGCCGTTCGTTTCTCCCTTCGAGTTATGCGAGACGAACACTTCGCCTCCCGCCTCAAGGGTCTCCTTGACCTCATGGTTGAGGAAGGGGTCGAAGAAGGATAGCCCCTTCGGTAGGCCGCTAAGCTGGTCTTCTATCGACTTTATTTGTGATACCTGGACGCTATTGCTCGTAGTCCTCTTCCTCACTTATTTCCATTTGTGGTGAACATCATGCTCTAACCGCTACCAATCCAGAATCGTGAACTTCTTGGTGAGTCTCTCTTCTCCGAGGATGTTCCCAATGACCAACTCAAGGCTGTCGGGGCTGCGTTGAAGACTAACGACCTCATCGTCCTTCAGGGCTTCTCTGAGGAGGTACTCGAACTGGATTTTGCGGTCGGTCGAGTGGCCGAACCTCTTGATCCGCTCCCGCTCAATCTGCTCGTATGCATACATGAATTCGTATAGGGATCTGTAAATTTGGTGCTCCATCTTCTCTTCGATGTTGAACTCGACTTCAGCTGTGTCTCTTCCTCCAATTGTTATCTCTTGGAGCCCCTCAAGGTCAGCCCAAAAGATGGTGCCGTCCGGGCCTAGCACCGCATCCTTGTCGAGCCACACATCGTAAAAGTCCAGGCCGGTGTACGTACCGTTGCCGTTATTCCTCATCGACCTGACGAAAAGGGTGAGAATCGCAATCCCACTCTTGACAAAGTTCTTCATGAACTCCATAGCCCTATCGTTGTTGTCAATGTGGAAAAAGTCAAAGAGCTCTCCCGTATCGTCCCCGATCGTCCAATCCGAGTGGAAGTAGATCCTGACATTAGACGGGATCAGCCTTGCTTCCTGCACCATCTCTTGCTTGAACCTCCGATACCAGTAGAGTTGGGTGACCTCCCCTTGGAGTGCTTTGGGGAGCTTTACGATCTTCACCAGGGGGGCAATTCTGAACCCGCGAATGGAAGTGGTGCTGGCGTCGGACATTTCCGCCGCTTTCATCGCAATTGACGCGAACTCGAGCCCCTGCGATCCGTAAGGACACCCCCTCGACCACAACTCCCCGGTGAGATACCTTGGAAACCTCATCTCTCTTGCATTCATTATCCTGTCCTTTATGCCGTTGTTTTTGAGAAGGCTACAGACCTCTCCCTTCTTGAATAGTTGCCGGCTGAACGGGCTGGTTGTTGATCCTATTCCCTTCACGGAGAAGTAGAAATCTGTGCCATCAATTGTGATGTAGGGGTCTCTGCTGACGGCGCTCCTGTTATCGTCAATCAGGAACTCTTTGGTTCCAATCAGGTCTGCCTCGGTGAAGGGTTTCACGCTGTCGGGAAGGTATATCTTCTCGAATTCGGGCATTTCGAATCTCTGAAAATACTTGTTTGTTATCGTCCCCGCGCCCTCGTATACGTCGAGCTCGATTGGAACGCCTCTCAGCTTGATGGAATTTGTATAGGCGATAGTCCTCGTCAAGGTAGGTCACTCATGAGCTGTTCACATCACAAGGCCTAAACGAATGAAGGATATCCTCTCATTGTCTCGGTGCACCACAATAAGGGCACCTGTCAGCCGTTGTCGGAATCAAAGTGCCGCAATATTTGCAATTAACCTTGGCAACCTCCTTTATCACGACCTGCTCGGGCGGCTTTGAGCCCAGGTCGACGTTGGACGGAAAAGGTGTTGAAGGGGGGCTGGGGGGAGGCGAAGTCGGAGGATACGGGTGCTTTGGAAGCGTCTCCCTGCCCCTTCTCTTCCTTGCTGCTGCGTAAGCGGCAATTATGACGACGAGTGCAACAATTACTATCGTTGCTACAAGGTAGACGAGATACCAAGGAATCGCTACTGCAATTGCCTGGCTAGTTGTTGATGTGGTTGAAACAGTGGTAGGAAGATTTGCAGGTATTAGAGAGTAGCTCGTTGATGTAACATATAGATCGTCAGTGTAAGTGAAACTTCCGACCTGGCCCTGAAACTGCCCATTGTCCTGTTCTACGTAATTGTAGCCCACGATGTATCCGGTAGACGGGTCAAAGTATTCATACCAAGTATACGAAGCCGTGAAGGTGCCATATGAATCGTTTCGCTGGTACTGCCCGGTCCCCTCCGCCTGGATCGTCTGGACATACTTGTTTTCTGTCGGTAATTGGAAACTGTAGTTCTTCGAAAGCATCGTGAAGTGGGTGTTCAGGACGTAGAAGGTACTTCCGACGGAGAGCGAAGTATTCATAGCAAACCAGATGTATAGGGGCCTCGAATACTTGATGCCTCCGAATCCTACCTGGTTGTCAGTTCCACTCGCATACGTGTAATTGCTTGACGACCACGTGTAACTGTCAGAGGACGAACTTGAAGTAGAACTCCCCTGATTGTTGCTGTACTGGTACGAATAACTGTAGGAGGCTGAGACGATGCTTCCATTGACAGAATTCATCTGCTCCATTCCCGTCGTCTGAAGCTGATCGGTATATCCCGTATACACCCCCTGTCCATTGTTCACGGTCGTGTTTTCTGAATACCTGAAGTAATCCCCTCTCTGAGGCGTGTAGGCCGAAGCCACGTGCGCATTGGCTACGGTTGAGAGCACAAGCAAGAATGCTACCAGCACGGTTCCAAAGACTAGTTTTTTGTTATCCAATTGCTCATTGCAACCTCAGATGCACTAGCGTTATGCGTCCTGTGTCTCAATTTTGAGATCTTTCTTTCCCTAACCTTTTCAACGTTGTCGTCTCCGACGGATTGAATCCTAGCTCAGCCTGCGAATCCCCCAATCCCATGACTATGAGCCGGATGGAATCCTCCCATCCCGCTGAAAGTTGAATGGTAGGTTGAGTGCGCTATGATTACCGGGTAATACCAGATGAATAGGCCCGGATGTGGCGCGTAGGTGAATTGCACCGGAGTTTGCGTAACCTTCGCCGTAGAGTCAATCTCCCGCACGAGCTCGTTTCTGACTCCATGGATCATTCTGACCGCCAGAGCAACCAACTCTGATCGCTCTAAACCAGTGGCGTAGGCGGAAAGCAGAGTGACGGCCTTCTCCATTAGGTCGAGGACTTCGTGGGCCTCGAACACGGGTATTGAGGCAAGTATCGCCGCCGCCACGAGCGGATACTCCAAATAGTTCTTCAACTGATCCACGATATACCTCAGCTTCTCATCTACTTCGTCCGGATCAAGTTCTCCGATCGCGAGGAAGGCCGAGGCAATTTCCGTGTCCTCCGACGTCATGTACCCCCAGGAAACGAACATTGATCTCAATATTTGGAACTTTGAACTCAGCCCATCGTATTGTACATTCATTACCGCGAGTATTGCGGCTGCCTCGTACGACGCGGTCCGTTGTCTGAATCGATAGAAACGATCGATCGGATAGGTTCCATCGAATCTCCTACCAGCCATGATTGTCGCGGCAACTCCGACGGATAGCTCTCTGGGGACGCCTTGACTCCTCAGCTGCTGGTCCAGACTCCTCAGCACGGATTCAAGGCTCTGAACATCCTGGCTCCTAATCGCTGTCACGATCTCGGCCGCCATAAGCTTGTTCGGAGTCGTGGAGTCGAGACTTTCAATGGCAGAGAGAGCCTGAATTAGCCTTTGCCCTATTTGGTCGGTGTCGCCCTCGAGCTTGGCTAATCCTATCGCGGTGCCCCACAATAATGATGAGGGCCGCGCCATGGAATGCTCTGTATCATTACTTTCGCTGTTTGAGTATTCCGCATCTTCCAACTTAACCCTGGTCTTGAGCACACTCACGTAAGAACTGGCCTTGTCGGCTATTGAGCGCATCACAGAATAGGTCGCCTTGATCTCCGCTATGAAATCAGCGAACTCCTGATCCGAAACCCGGTAGTTCCTGGCGTTTAGGTCATTTAGTATTAGAGTGCCTATATCAGTAAGCGACAGATATTCCACCCCGTATGGCACCATTCGATCAAGCGTGGATTTTTTCTGTATAAGCTCATTCACACTAGCCTCGATAGCCCCCAGTTCTGATTCTTCCCTGGAGACAGCAGCCCTATCCTCCTGAATCCTTTGGCGGAGCTTGTCCTGCTCCTCCTTGTGTTCAAAGTGGAACAGGAATGAGTGCTCCTTTCGCTCATCTTGCTGAAGTGCAACATGTGCCTGTTGCTCTTCCGCCCTTTCAGTGCTTAGTTCAACTGTCACCTGGGATAATCTGGCAACATCTGCGTTCCACTTGTCGTAATCCTCCTTGGTTGTCCTTAGGATGTAGCCGTTGACAGAAAGATAATCCAGATCAGCAGGTGGAATAGGTGCAATGGGCTCTCGCCGGTCGTGAATCTGCGAGAGAAAAGTCCTCGCTGCGCCACATTTCATACTAAGTTAAGATCATGCTCCATGTCTCATCCTTCTTAAGCGATTTGTTATGAAAGGAGGGAAAAAGGTCGAGGAGAATCCACTCACTCCATTTTCGTTTCTATGGAAAGTGTCGGAAATCTAACCTCGGGTCTGCTCTTGCCACGAGACGGTCGCAAATGGACGGGGTGGCCTCTATTTTTGATTTCGCATTTTCAATGCTGCATGGCGAATTTTCCTTTGGCTTGGGAGCCTTTAGAACATGTCAAGACTCAGTGCTCGGATGCAGACGTGCGTCATTCTCGGGCTTGATAATCGTGTCCCGTGCTTAAGTACGTGGCGAGCTCAAAAGCTCTGTGCTGAACGGGATTTTGAGCAACAAGTCTGAACTTTTCCCTCCGTCAAAAATTCTTGTTCCCATAGATGGCTCCCAGAATGCGACCCGCGCCCTGGATGTCGGAACAAAGCTTTCGAAAACATACGGGGCTGAACTTCTTATTCTCAACGTCATACCTACCCCGAGCGTCCTCCTTGGCGCTCCCGCGGGGCTAGGGATCCAGCCGACTGGGTTGGAATCGTATTACGAGCAACAGGAGAGGGATGCTAGCCATTTCTTGGACCGATCTATGGAACTTGCTAAGGCGCACGGCGTCGCGGCAAGGATTGAAGCGGTCCGCGCTGCCAAATCGGTCGTCGAGGAGATAATTGGGGTTGCAGCGCGCAAAAACATAGACCTGATAGTAATTGGAACGAGAGGTGTCGGAGGGTTCAGGAAACTGCTCCAAGGTAGCGTTTCAAGCGGGGTCGTGACTCATGCTGAGTGTAACGTGATGGTAGTAAGATAATGCGTGATGATTGTTTGATATGCCAAGCCTAGAGACAGCGCAATTGGTCAAGGAGCAGCCGCGTAAGGAGATACTGAACATCCAGGATCTGACAAAGAGTTTTGACGGAAAGACCAGGGCGGTTGACGGCGTCTCTTTCACCGTCTTTGAAGGTGAGATCTTCGGGTTCCTCGGGCCGAACGGCGCGGGAAAGAGCACGACAATCAATATGCTGACTACTATTCTTCGCCCGACCTCTGGTAGTGCAACATTGTGCGGGTATGACCTGATCAAGAATCCTGCCGCCGTGAGGAGGAGCATCGGCGTTGTTCCTCAAGAGTCGACCGCAGATGACGACCTCTCGGGGCTCGAGAACGTTCTGCTGTGCGCAGATTTCTACGGCATTCCCAGAAGGGTCTCGCAGCCGCGCGCGTGGGAGCTCCTGGAGTTAGTAGAGCTCCACAAAGACGCAAGAAGGAAGATCAGCACTTACTCCGGGGGAATGCGTAGGAGACTGGAGCTTGCCTCTGGCCTGATCAATCGCCCTAAAATCCTCTTTCTCGACGAGCCAACGCTCGGGCTTGATGTGCAGACGAGGGCCAAAGTCTGGGAATACATCCGGAGGCTCAAGGAAGAATTTCACATGACGCTCTTCATGACCACGCATTACCTGGACGAGGCGGATAACCTCTGCGATCGAATCGCGATAATAGACCACGGAAAAATCCTGAAGATAGGCTCTCCCTATGAACTGAAGGAAAGCCTAGGCGGAGACATAATAGAAGTCGATGTGCAGGAAGAAGAGTCTCTCGACCTGTCCGACGCACTTCGCCAAATCAAACATGTGCTTGACGTGAGAAAGAACAACTCCGAATACAGGATAAAGACAGAGTTCGGCGAGCAGACGGCTCCGGACGTTATGGACGTGTTGAGGCTGGGCGGTGCGACAGTTACGAGGATTTCGATCGTGAAGCCATCGCTCGACCAGGTCTATCTCGAGTATACCGGCAGATCGATCCGGGAGGAGCATGCAGACAGCAGCACTGGCCGCCGCCCGACGCACGGAAGGGGAATGTCGATGAGGATGCGCAGGTAGGAGAAAGGAATGAACATGACTGAATCAGTCGTGACGGGCAAATCAGAGGAGGCCGAGTCGGAGAAAAGACTACAGTCAATGGCTGCAAAACAGTCCCTTTCAGCGTTCGAACAGGAGACCGCCCTAAACCAGAGTCCACTTCATGGATTGTGGGCGCTCACCAATCGAGAACTCAAGAAATGGTACAAGACGCCCGTGATCCTTATCCTGTCGCTGATTCAACCGGTCATCTGGCTTGGTCTCTTTGGAAAGGCTATGAACTTTGGAGCCATCTTTACCGGCAGCTCGTTCAACATACCTGGACTTAGCATACCTAAAAGTGTGATAGATCAAATTGCCGCCCAGGTGATGCAGAACACATTCGGTACTAGCGACTACTTTTCGTTTTTCGCCGCGGGAATGCTCTCATTCATATCACTCTTCATGGCCATGCAAAGCGGGATGTCGGTGGTGTGGGACAGGCGCCTCGGTTTCCTGAACAAGGAGTTGAGCACTCCTCTCGCACGGGGCGCCATACCGCTCGGGAAGGTCTTCTCTTCGATCCTTCGGGGGCTGTCTCAAGCGGCCATCGTACTAATTATAGCGATCTTGCTCGGATTCGACGTCTCTCACATTACGGTCACAGGGCTGCTCGGCACATTCGCAGGGCTCTTTCTCATGGTGATGGGATTTTCTTCTCTTTTCGTAATGCTCGCGGTCCGCTCTACCAGCCAAGACACTCAGATGATGATTGTGAACCTCTTGAGCCTCCCATTGCTCTTCGCGAGTAACTCGATGTTCCCCGTGAAGTTCATGCCGAGCTGGCTTCAGCCCATCGTGCTCGTGAATCCTGTCAGTTACGCGACGGACATCTCCCGACAGTTCCTACTGGGTTCACCTGGGATGGCACCTCTGTGGTTTGACTTTCTCTACCTCGGGTCGTTCGCCCTGATCATGGTCGTCCTCGGAACGATCGTGTCGCGGAGGCTCCTGTCGAGGTAGCGGAAGAAAGATTTCCGGATTAAATCAGTTTCAGAATTTGCTTACACGGCTGCATCTCGTGTCCGGATCCTATCGCCCTAGCTATCATGGCCACTTTCTTCTTGTCTTTAGAAAGTTGGATATAGGGAGACGGCCCTTCGCGTAGAGAGCGGACGCGACGGGAGTATCAGCCCTGCTAGATAGTACCCGACGATATTTGTTCGCGTGGTTGCCGCAACAAAAAAGGGAGGTAAGGCGAAAATGCCAGCTACGCCTGACCCTTGATTCACGTTAGGTCTTCTTCGAAGAAGAGGAAGAAGCGCTTGTGGTAGAAGAAGGTGCGGTAGACCCTTGTTGAGGAACCGCCTCTCTGCTTGGGACACTAGCTTTCCATCCGCCGCTCGGGAAGAGGCCCAGTATGGAAACGATGAATGTCGGTGCCCACAGCCCCATGAGTGTCATGTCGCAGATGTTGTCAATGTCTAATGCCAAGTTGATTCCGAGTCTAATTATTGATAGTACTGCTGCAGCAAGTACAAGCTATCTGGTCAATTCTCTCACAAATCACCTCCCTACATCAAAGACAATGAAGGACGGGGTGATTCTAGTACGTATTGTTCCTGAAAGTCTTCTGTGTGCGCCGAGGGGTTCCTGGGATTAGAAAACAGGAAATCGAAGTTTCTCCCTCGCATTTTTAGGTGGGATTCTGTTCAAATATCGAGGCACGGAAAGTGGAGAATGGACACCAGCGATGATTGAGGTGAAGGTTCTTTCTCCTGAAAGATGGATGGAGGCAAGAGAACTACGATTGAAAGCACTCAAGACGGATCCTACAGCTTTCGGGAGCTCCTACGAAGAGGAAGAAAGCCTCAGTGAAACGGAATGGCGACGACGGATGTGGAACGCCCTGTTCGCGGTCGCGGACGACAAGCCAGTAGGAAGTATCACTTACCTTTTCAGTGATAAAGTGAAGAGTAGACATATCGCCCGAATCTACGGCGTGTACGTAGACCCCGACCACCGCAGACAGGGTATAGGCAAGAAGTTACTCCAGAGCGCTCTGGATGGAATCCGCGAGAACAAGAACGCAGTAAAGGTGCAACTCATGGTGAATAAGGAGCAGCACGCCGCTGTCAAGCTTTACGAAGACTTGGGCTTTTTAACAGTCGGTCAATTGAAGAAGGAAATCAAAGTCGGCGAGCGATACTACGACGAGCTGATAATGGAAAAGATGCTCTGAATCTAAAACAAGACGCCTTATCGATTAATGGCTTAGGGAAACGTAAGACTTGCGTGGAATTTGTGTTTAGGGCACACACCGCGAATCGGCCCTGACAACTTTGCACCTGCGATTTTCATTGGGGATTGGCTTCAATCTACGCAATAGTCGACATTTTCCATAGATTCTCGAACTTTTCCTTTTCAGGCGCGGTGAGATCGTTAAGAAACGATCTCTGCGAATTGTGGATACTTTCGAGCTTTTCAGCGGAACATATTCCACTCAAAGTATCTTTGTGCTTCTCGACAATTGTCGAGTTTTCAAGCTCGTACCCCCCTAGAGGGGGTACGTAACAGAGCTAACTTGGTATTTAAAGCAGGAAACCGCGTGAGAGAGGCAAAGGCTATACCTTGAGGATAACATGCTATTAGAGCACACACCAGTCGCTCTGCTCTTTGAAGCAACTCCTTTTCTTGCTGAAATGAGATGTGAAATGAAAAATTCGTTGCAACAAGCGAGCTTCTGAGGGTATACACTAGTCTTCGTCATATTAAGAATAGGGAGAACTGTCTTTCGGATCTCTCCGGTGTGGGTTGATCCGGCCAAAGAAAGATAATGGCCATGAAGTCCGGAAACTGAACATCCGCACCCGCATTGCTTATTTCCGTGTGGGCAGGCACTTTCTCCTTGACAGAGGTTTCCGAAGATCCGAATGCAGAAAGAAGAGTCAGGTCAAGCGCCTGTCACTCTCGAAGACATCAGAGACGCAGCAAGAAGAATCCAAGGTTACGCTTACAGGACTCCATGCTACCGTAGCTTCTCGGCAAAGAAAGGCAGCATCTTCCTTAAACTTGAATGCTTCCAGCCGGTGAGGTCCTTCAAGATACGCGGCGCCTCAAACAAAATACTCCTCCTCAACGAGGCAGAGAGAAAAAACAGAGGAGTCATCACCGCCTCTTCTGGAAACCACGGCCTCGCCGTCGCATACGTCGCAAACAAACTCGGCATACCTGCGACGATAGTCCTACCCGAGGACGTCGTCCCCGAAAAACTCGAGATAATAAAATCACTCGGCGCAAGAACCGTATTCGCGGGAATCCAGCAGGATGTGCGCGCAGCCAAGGCAGTTGAGATCCAGCAAAAGGAGGGACAGTTCTTCATCCAGCCTTTCAACGACTCGGAGATTGTAGCGGGGCAAGGCACATGCGGCCTCGAGATACTCGAGGATGTCCCCGATGTGGAAAACATCTACGTACCGATTGGTGGTGGCGGCCTTATCTCGGGAATAGCAGCCGCAGTAAGGCTCATCTGTGAAGAACGACCGATCAAGCAAAGAGTGAAAATCATAGGCGTGCAGCCTGAAGGGTCCAACTCGATGTACAGCTCGCTCAGGGCGAAGCAGGTCGTGAGCATCGATGAGAGCAAGACAGTTGCCGACGGTCTCAGAGTCAGAAGGCCAGGCGATATTACATTCTCATTTGTCAACAAATACGTGGACGACATAATCCTGGTAAGCGACGAAGAGATACTCGCGGCCACCACTAGGTTGATAGTGAAGGAGCACGTCCTAGCCGAGCCTTCCGGGGCCGCATCCTTTGCCGCCGCACTCAAGGCCCAAAACTCAGGAAAATCAATCACGGTCATATCAGGAGGCAACGTCTCAGCCACAATGCTCAAGCGCCTGCTCGAAACTTCAGAGGAAGAATCGAAGACCAATTGACAGCGAATAAAGTCGATTTTCAAATCTTACCTTCACAAAGACAGCGCCCTAATTTATATTGTTGAAAAGTCAGATACTTGTCTCTAACCAGTGACCTCGGAAAAGGATGAAAGGAAGATTCGCCCACATCTCAGACTGCCACATAGGCGCGTGGCGCGACCCGAGGCTGAGAGGAATCAACGACAGCGCCTTCGGGAAGGCGATAGACCTTTGCATCGAGAAGGAGGTCGACTTTGTCATCATCTCAGGCGACATTTTCGATGTCGGGATACCTGAAATGTCTTCTGTCAGGTCAGCCGTAAGGAAGCTCAGAGAACTGGATGAAAATGATATCTCGACGTACGTTGTCTACGGTAGTCACGACTACAGCCCCACTACCGTCTCCGTGGTTGACGTCCTAACCTCAGCTGGCCTCTTTGTCAATGTCGGAGAGTTCTCACTTGGAGGGGAAAAGACTGAGACAGGCGCCGCAAAAGCAAGGAGCGAAAATCAGGCTCCCTCACTTGTCCTTAGATCGATCGTCGACGAAAAGACTGGAGTACGTATCGGCGGGCTTCCTGCGAGAAAAGGGGGCCTCGAAACCGGATTCTACAAGAACCTCGCGCCAGATACTGATACACTGGAGGGCCAATACTCAATCTTCGTGTTCCACGCGAGCATCAACGAGCTCCAGTCGCTTAACATCCCTATCGAGCAGAGCCTCTCTATCTCAGAACTCCCAAGGGGCTTTTCATACTACGCCGGTGGACACCTTCACAAGAGATCTGTCGGAAAGATCGAAGACAGCGCCTCTCCAGTGGTATACCCAGGTCCTTTGTTCGGCACAAGTTATGCGGATCTCGAGCTCACTGCCAAGGGAGAGAAGAGAGGATTTGCCATAGTAGACTTTGAGGGCTCGGAGACCACGGGAATCGAGTTCATGGACATCCCCATGCCGAAGATACTCGCGAAGAACTTTTCCGCCGACGGCAAGAGCGCCCCCGACCTGAGCAAAGAGATTGCCTCGTTTGCAACGAAGGAAGAGCTCAACGTGCGCGACTCTATAGTACTGCTAAAGATCAAGGGGGCGCTGTCCTCGGGCCGTCCCTCTGACGTCGACTGGTTCTCCATCAGGCAGCAACTCCTCTCTCGGGGAGCGCTCGTCGTCAATGTGAACAGGACCGCACTCGCAAGCCAGGAGCTGAGAAAGTTAGCAAAGCTCGGGGCGACTAACAGGGAGGAGATCGAGTCAAAGCTCCTCCATGAAAGGATATTCAACTTCAAGCCGGTCGGCCCGGAGCTTGCATCATTTGCATCAACCGAGGGTGTGGCAAAGGCCTCGGCGCTGCTTCGAGCGCTAAAGTCTGAGAAGAGGGAAGAGGAGACGAGGCAGGGCTTTGAGCGAAGAGTCCTCAGAGATACATCTCGTATCCTCGGCCTGGGTGATGAAGTCGAAGTCCAATTAGGGCAAGCAGTCCCGCTAGCAGAGAAAAAGCGCAAGAGCTCACACCCTCCACCCGAAACAGCTGACGAGAACAAAGGCAAATCTACCGGAGATCAAAAGTTCCCTTGATACTAAAGTCTCTCACGCTCCAAAACTTCCGCAGCTACGGAGAGATCCCGACAGAGATCAAGTTCGAGCGCGGAATCTCACTCTTCGAGGGAGACATCGGCTCAGGGAAATCCTCGATCCTCTACGCGATCGAGTTTGCGCTGTTCGGCCTCGGGGACATCGAGGCCCGCTCTATACTCAGGAGCTCGGCGAGCACCGCGAAGGTCGAGCTCGAGTTCGAGGTCGGCGGGCGCGACTACAGGGTTGTCAGGACCGTCGAGCACAAGGGCGCCTCGAAGATGCTTGTGACGAAGGGGTGGCTCTCCAGCGGTGAAATGAGTACACTCGAAGAACTAGCTCCTACGGAGCTCAAGACCAGGATCCTCCAGATTCTCAATTTTCGCGAAAAGCCTGGCAAATCTACGTCCAGGATATTCAGGTTCGCTATCTTCACCCCGCAGGAGTTAATGCGCGAAGTTCTCTCTCAACGCCCAGACGAGAGGATAGAGACACTGAGGCGTGCGTTTGGGATCGAGGACTACAGCTTCGCGATGGAAAACGCAGAGGTCGCTTCAAGAGAGCTCCGCGGGAGGTCGCAGATCCATGCCGGCCTCTCAAAGAGCCTCCCGGAGAAGGAGGAGGCCAGGTCAAAACTGGAAGCGGAAATCTCATCCGGAAGAGACAAACTCACCGAGAAGGAAAAGTCGATCGAGCAACTGGAAAGTGACCTTGCAACCTCAAAGGCAACCCTCGAGTCGCTCGAAACGGCAAGGGACGAGGCAAAAAAACTCCAGGCCCTCATCCCAGAACTGGAGCGGAACCTCGAACAATTTAGGGCGCAATTGCAAAAGGAAAAATCCCATCTCGACCTCCTAAAGAAAGATTTATCGGAGATAAAGAAGGCAAAGAGCCTAGTCGAAACTCTCGCACCAGTGTACACAAAGTACCTCTCCGCTACTGAGAGCGTGAACAAACTAGATCACCTGAGGGATGAGGAGCTCGCTCTGGATAAGAAAATCTCAGAAATAAAAAACACAATTTCGTCGAGGCAGTCGGGCCTCAGGGCGGAACTCCTCTCGAGGCAGGACGACATGCGGAGGTGCGAATCCACGCTGCGCTCGCTCGAAGAAACGTTGAATGAAAAGCCCGAGCTAGAGAAAAGGCTCAGCGAGCTCGAAGTGAAACTCGGCGAAGCAGAAGGGCTGGAACAGGAGATCGACATCGTAAAGTCCGAGACTGCATCTCTGAGCTCCACCTGCTCCTCAATCGCGCGCGAAATCGAAAACACAAACTCACAGTTCAGGAAAATGGACGGGTTGAAGAAGGAGTCGACCTGCCCGCTCTGCGGCCAGAAGCTCGACCAAGAGCACGTCTCCTCGCTCTCGCACGAATTCTCGAAAAAGATAGGCGCCCTAAATTCCGAATTCTCGGACTCGAATTCAAGACTCGAGGAGCTCAAAAGCAGGCTCAAAAATCTTGAGAAGGAAAAGAGCTCACTCGAAAGGGCGAAGGGAGAGTATGATGTGTGCTCTAGAAGGCTCGCGGCCCTTGAGCAGACTTTTCTGATGAGGCAAAGGCAGGCGAAGGAGCTCCTCGAAATAAAGACGAGGATTGACGCAGTCCGAGAAAAACTAGGGCGCGGAGATGTCGTCGGGAGCCCTGAGGAAGAAAGCGAGCTCGAGGCCCTAGAAAAGAAGAAAATGGATCTTGCTCCTGAGCTCGCAACTCTACGGGAGCTCAAAGCGTTCACCCAGAGGTGCGTAGCCTCAGAGGTTGAAAAGAAATACCTTGGCGCGCAGGCGAGGGCCTCGAGGGAGGCGGAGGTCTTGGACCTCATCAAGAGAGAAGAGGAAAGATTTGCCGAGATTGAAGATTCCGCTACGAGTAAGAGCAAGGAGATGCGGCAGAACCAATCGCGGCTCGAAGCTCTGGAACCGAAGATCTACGAGTACTCAAGACTAAAGGAGACAATTGATTCGATGGAGTCGCGAAGGAACGAGCAAAAGAGCGGTTTTGACGGCCTCTCGGCGACCCTCGCTGTGAAGGAGCAGGAATTTGCATCAATCAAAAGTGAGGTCGAGTTGTTGAGGAAGGAGGCAGAGCGCGCGTCGCTCCTCCGCGCGGTCGTTTCGTGGATTGACTCCCTCTTCATCCCCACCGTCAGGGACATCGAGACCTACGTCCTCGATTCGATAAACGAAGAGTTCGAAAAGGTGTTCCAGCGGTGGTTCTCGATCCTTGTAGAGGAGGGGGACATCACAGTAACACTCGATGATAGGTTTACGCCTCTCGTCGAGCAGGCTGGGTACGAGCTCGACGTGCAGAGCCTCTCCGGCGGGGAGAGGACGGCCGTTGCACTCGCGTACAGGCTTGCCCTAAATTTCATGGTTCGAAGGGCATCAGGACAAGACGCTCTGGCTACCACAAACCTGCTCATACTCGACGAGCCAACCGAGGGTTTCTCCAAAGAGCAGATCTACAGATTGCGGAACGTTCTCGAGGACCTCGACGCAGATCAGGTCATTATTGTGTCGCACGAGAGGGACCTCGAGACGATGGCAGACCACGTCTACAGGGTTGAGAAGATCGGTGGGCAAAGCCAGGTGAAGTTGATTCTCGCCGCGTGAGTTTTGCCTGTAGGTATTTCTTTTGGCATGGAGATTTCTTTTGCTTCTAAATGCGCCTGCTCAACAGTCTCGCGGTGGAAAAGTGTTTCACGAAGCTCTTGAGGTGCTCGTCCGAAATCAGCATGTCGCGCACCGAGTCGCTATTCAGCTTCGCAGAGAGATAACCCACGAGCATCGTCACGCTCGCCTTTCTCGTCTGCGTACCTCTGCTCGCCCACAACAGGTTCAGGACAAACCTGACGAGGACAAAGTACGTTGGAAAGCCCAGACTGTACATCGCCCTCCCCCAGCCGAAGAGGTTCTTCGGGTCATATTCCCTGAGATGGTTGTACTTCACGTCGGGGTAGTTGGCCACCTGGTATCCGAGCTCGAGGGCCTTGTAAATCAGCCAGGTCTCCCAGCCATAAGCTACAGGGTACCTGCAGCCAAGCCTCTCCATGAAATCGCTCCTGACGAACCTCCCGGCGCCATGGGGCATCGGGCTCCTGTCCGATTTGAGGAAGGTGCCTGAGGCCACGACTATCTGAGTCCTTTTCTCCTTCCGCATCCTTGAAATTATGCGCTCAGCGTAATCTTGTGGGAGCTCGTTGTCGTCGCCCGCGACCATCATGTAGTCAGTGCGCACCTTCTGATCTGCGAATTCGAGCCCGAGGTTCAGGAGGTGTGGGACCCTGCGGATGTCCCTCGTCTTTGATTTTGTGTCAATCCTGTATATCTCCGGCCAGCGCTTTGATTTTTCTTCAACTATTTGCGGCGTTTCGTCCTTCGAGCCGTCGTTGATCACCACGACGAATTCGGGAGGCAGTGTTTGCTCGATTATCGAGTCAAGAGTAGCTCCGATGGTGTCGGCGCCATCTCTTGAGATTAGGCAGCACCACCACTTGGGTTCTTGGCCGGCCAGCAATGTGGTGGAAGATTCTGCTGACATCACTGTTGAAGCTCCAAAGTCCTGGAAAGAGGAAATTGTTGAGGTGCGGAAAAATGCTTTTCTAGATGAAGGCTGTGCTGTGGGACACAACTACTACAATCAATCTCAATATCGTTGTTTAGAGGTATCATTGCAAACAATGCCATTGGAAGAAATGCTCGAACTGCACTGTGAAATCTGTGGTATATCCGCGAAGAGCACTCCCCAGCAGTTGTATTCGAAGGGGTGGCTATGGGCCGAGGTTTACGGCGAGTCGCTCGTGAGGTGCCGCAACCACTGGCACGACGCCGAGGTCCGCGCGAGAGAGATGCTCCGCGACGCCGGGATAAGGCGCTAGGGTTCGTCTTCAAAGTGATCAGGGAACGCACGCTTCTTACTTCTTCTTGGCTACAGAGTGTCCTAAAACTTCAAGGCTTGCCAGGTGCGCCAGCTTCCTGATCGATCTTCGCTACGGCTGCATAGACGCACGCGCAAATCTGCCTGACCTTCTCGTAGAGCGGCGAGACGTCGTTTGAGATCCATTCGGACTGGCTCTCAATCCCCTGGGACTTGCTTCCCTTCTTCACAATCTCGGAAAATTCATTCTTGAGTTCGTCCGAGACCGGCTCCGAGCTGATCTCCCTGATCAGTTCGATGTAGAGGTCTATGCTCTGGAGGATCGTGCCCAGGTAGTTGTTGCCAATCCTCTGGAAGGTGTCATAGTCAGACTGCTTTTGGGCCTCATCAAGCTTCTTTGCAAGCTCCTGCCTCCTTCCGTCCAGTACTGCTAGCTTGCTGCTTATGGCGTCCATCCTGCCGCTGCGGGTGGTTGGCTTTTCTTCTCCTTCTACGACTTGCTGGCGCAATGGCAGTTCCTTGGGGATTGGATCGGAGACTGGGACGAGGCTTTGTTGCCCCTCAGAAGCTGCAGCAACAGCACTATCAAAGCTGTCTGCACTCGGGCGGTATCGCTGACGACGGGGCTTTGCTGAGGAGTTGTTGGGAGGTCTTGCGCCCAGCCTTGCTTTTTTGCTTCTGCTTCTGTTGCCATTATCCGATGTCATTGCGCTTTTACTAACACGCTCCTCCTACTCTCGCTGGGCACCACACGCACGCTCCTTTTGTGGGACTCTCTACCAATATTACTTTTCGGAAATCAATGAGGCGCATTCGTACTTTCTATTTCTTGTTGGTGGGCGAGCGTATGATTATGGAGAAACTGTCTAAATTCAGAGTTGTCGTTTATTGTTTTCTCCGGTTCTTTTCTCTGGTTTTGTTTGATCTTGCTTGCACGTTCCCTTTTTTGTGAAAGTTGTACTTTGTCCGCTAGGGAGAGAACTTTCCCTCACAAAGATCTTGGATGTGAGAAGAGCGGTTTATTTTCTTGAGATGCAAATAATTCCCTGTGCTTTGAAACTGCTGAGCGCTTGTTGAGATTGAATTACAGTAGCCCTTTTTTTCTCTTCAACGCGGAGTGTACTTGTGCCGGCGGAGATCAGACAGGTCTGACACTTCTCTTACGAACCCCTTCTCGACCAGGTAGCTGAGAGCGGCCTGCAGCGTCCTCTTTGGGAGGCCTGACCTCTGAATGAGTGTAGGTTGATCGATCGGGTGCTCAGTGCGAATCAGGTGGTAGATGAATTTGGCGGCGGGAGAGCCCTCCACGTTTTGGATCGGCGGCGAGACACCGAGCGTCTCAGTTGTGAGGCCGAGCCTTTGCATCTCGAGAACGAGAATGTCCTCCGCATTTACACTCGCCAGATTCACGTTGGGCCCAAACTCCAGAACGAGCTCGACCCTCTGGGACATCTTTGGTGCCTCGAAGATCAGGCTCGGCGGGCCGAACCTTCCCACGATCTCGTTGAGTGTGTCCCAGGAAATCTCACCGATGGAGTCGTAAACCCCCGTGCCCCTCCCTTCGGGTCCAGCCTCGATTATCACCTTGGGGCTCTTTAGGTCCAGAGCCTCCTGAATCTTGGATATCATATAGGCGGTCGAGACCGGGTGCTTCGGGTCCTTTTTACCCACCTCGAAGATGTAGTCCATTGACAACTTTGTAATGGAGTTTAGTATGTCAAGCCTCGTCTCACTGGGGATGTCTCCCGCTGACTCGCTGATCTCAACTGTGTCAAAGCCAGTTGATCTGAGCTTTTCGAGAATCTGCCCGACGATCCTCTTTTTCACAGCGGCCTGTAACAGCGTGCCGCCGCTCGAGACTTTGATCCCGAGGTCGTGGTAGTAGCGTATCCTCTCCACCAGCGTGGAGCGGTCGAGAATCAGCGGGAGGCTCAGGCCTATCTTCATGTAATCGATGAACTCGGCGCTTGCTTCCAGTAGTTCTTTGTTGAGGGGGCCGAAGTGGTCGGAGACGATTGTTAACCCCTTGTCCCTTGGCTTGCCTTCCCTTGCTAGTACCGGAAGCTCGCCGCGGAGTATTCTCTCGCTCATTTTCTGGGATATAAGCCTCTGTGAGAGTGGAATGATTAGTGCCTGTTTTGCGTCTATCTTAAAGCTTTTTTGAAGTTTTCAGTGCTTTTCTCGCACTGATGTATGCATACGTAAGTTGAAGGCGAGAGACGGGGGTTTATCCGAGGAGGCATGAGCGTTACAAAGATTAGATTTCTTTGCATATTCTTGCTGAATACCCAAGGACTCGTTGAAAATGATGCACGATTGGATTTCATTTGCCCACTCCTGCATTCCCTTCTCTGTATTCCGATTGTGCTGTTTTCGCACCGTTTCCCGCTTTATATAGCAAATTAGCTCTGTTACGTACCCCCTCTAGGGGGGTACCCCCTCGCTTTCTCGACAATTGTCGAGAAGTCCTGTATGACGTAGTTTAAACTGCCCGAGGCTTTCGTAATACTCAATCATACTAAGCGCCCTAATATCGTGTAGACCGATATACACTGATTTTACACTCGCAATTGGGTAGGATAACTCTAATTCGTCTTTATCGAAGTATGATGGAATGTGTTTGACAGTTCGCTTGACTTAGAGCGACTCTCCCGAAATACTTGAGGGAGGCTCCTAGAGAAGCGTACTCAAAAGATCAGTGCGGATACGTGGTATTTAACTTGAGAGGGGAATAAAATGGACCGTAAAGTTCGGCGCGGGAATGTGAAAAAGGATAAGGATTGCCCGGGCAGATTTGCTTGCTGACCGCAACTCTGTATCTTGAATCTCTATCGCCGATTCTTTCCTTATATCTGCGAAGGGATATCCACTCTTTTCGAGAATTTTGAATATTAGGCGGAATTTGGTAAGCGGCTTCGATGAGGGCGTCGAGAGTACAAAGGCCACTTTCTATTGCTTTCTCGGAGGAATAATGCCAAATTTCCTTATTGCGTTGTCGCAGATTGGATCCGGAGCAGCTGTTAGAGGCAGCGCCATCATGACCGTCCTACCCGCGAGGCTCAATGTAACTAGACGGTACTTGTCAGTCACCACGGTAGTGAACCTGATGTTGCCCAGTTCCTTCGGGAGAGCCTCTGAGAGCCCTTCGATGACGAGGGCCTTCGTGGTGACAGGATAGTCGGCGGGCAGGTTTGCTTCCTTTCCCTTTTCGGAAGCGGCGTAGCTAACGATGCGACCGGCATCATCGAGCACGGCACACCTTAGGATGTCGGGACTAAGTGCAAGAATCTCGGAAGCTTCCATCTTGGCAAAGAAAATCTCTCTGACAATTCGCTATTAATCTTTGCCGCTAGGGATCCACGAGTTACTTTTGCCAAGTTGTTTTCAGCAAATGATCACGGTTGCAAAGTGATCATCTTCGTTTCAGTAGTAAACTTCGCTTTGCAGGCATTTGGTGAATTCATTGCGTGGGCTCTAGAGAAAGCTCTCTTCTTCCTCCTTCAGAAAAGGAAAAATCTGTTTCAGCTTTTCGTGATTTGCAATACCCTCGTCCCAACGCCTCCTCATTTCTTCCATCTTCAATGCACTTGATCCGCTTTTCATTTGTGTACTCTCAACTCTTACTGTTGTTGTTTCGCTTGTTCTTCGCATTTCTGGGACAGTTATCGTAGAGGGATACGGAAAAGGGTTTATTATTGAAGATATATATTCGGGACGGGAATATATGGAATATAGAGAAACTTCTTATACCCCATTAGTTTCTCAGTCTTGTTACCGTGCGGGTGACTGCCTCGAAGACGCTTTCGAAACATCGAAAGAGGGGGTTCAAAAGTGCTCAGCCTCCCACATGAGGCATCAGCAACACACGCGTACATAGTATTCTTTGTTTGAGAGAGAGTTAGAGATTTTTTCATGAAAGACATGGAATCAGAAACATTTGAGGATAAAGAAGCGCATTCGCAGCCGGCGAGACGAGATCTGTGGAGCAAGCAGCAGCTACAGGAAGAGGAAGAAGTCAGCAAGGGTTCCAAGCGCAGTGGCAATGAAGTTTCGGGCGGGGAGACTAGAAGGGTCCAGCTCACCGGCGGATCAACGCTCGTAGTCTCGCTCCCCAGCGACTGGGCGAAGAGCGTCGGGCTCAAGGCAAAGGACGAGGTATTCATCATGCCCCAGACGGATATGTCTCTGCTCGTCATGCCCGGTCCTCGGACGGAGAGAACCTCGGAACGGACGATAGAGATCTCGGCAAACAGCGACGAGGAGGAAACACTGAGGGCGTTCATTGCAAATTACATCGCGGGCTACGACGTCATCAGGCTCAGGTTCCGCTCGCACGTGCCTGAACTTAGGGCGAAGCTCAAGGCACACGTCAGGGACAAGCTGATCGGCGTGGAGATTGTGGAGGAGACCTCAGAAGGGATACTCGCACAGTGCCTCCACGGGTACGTCGACCTCCCGCTGAAGAAGGCGCTTGTCAGGATGTCGATAATCACGAGCTCCATGCAGTTCGACGCTGTAAAGTCCCTCTCCGAGGGTGACACGGAGCTCGCCTCGGAGATAATTGACCGCGACGATGAGGTTGACCGCTTCTACCACTTTATCACGAGGCAGCTCAACCTCGCCGTGCACAACAGGAGGATGATCCAGGAGATCGGGCTCTCGACGGCGCAGGACTGCCTAAACTACAGGCTCATAGTGAAGAGCGTGGAGAGGATAGCCGACCACGCCGCTCAGGTTGCGAGCTCGGAGATTCTCCTGAACGGTCGCAAAGTGCCGCCGTCGCTCTCTGAGCACATTACGAAGATGAGCAAGCTCGCAAACGAGGTTTACGAGAGTTCGCTCCGCGCTGTCCATACCAACAGCAGCAGGATCGCGAACGAGACGATACTGAAGTTAAAACAAGTGCTCAGGGAGGAGGAAGGGGCGACGGAGGAGCTGATCTCTTCGCGCGTGGACAACAAGACCGTGATTTCTTTGAGGCTCGCTCTTGAGAGCCTCAGGAGGATTGCAGAGTACTCGGTCGACATCTGCGAGATCGTCGTCAACATGAGCGTGGGCTCGCCTCTCTAGCCGGTAAGGAAGGAGCTGCATCCAGTCCAAAAGCTCCTTTGCTGCCGATTCTTTCAATTATGCTCCTTGGGTCGATGCTGTGGGAAAACTGGCAAAGATCAAAGAGAGGCATGCAGCCCTTGCCGATTCCTCTCCTCGGAGCTTGAATTCTCGATTTGCTCACCTTGGGAAGCCGTGACTATGGCATTAACAAAAAGCGTTGCCTGGAACTAGCTACCCTTGCTACCCAGACGAGCGAAGGTTATTTGCAACCTGGCTGCGAACTCATTTCCAGAATAGGCAAACCGCCGGTTGGCGGGCTACGGGAGCACACAAGTGCAATTGTCATCCATGTACAAGATCTCACCAGGCGCAATCGGGATGATCGCAATCCTCGCCGTCATCTTGGCGGTGATAGGCGGTGTAATCTTGAGTTACAATCAGAGCAACTCTGTTGCCACCAGCTCAGCGCTGACTCGCATCGGGGGCACGCCATCTTCGCAAGTGTCCGACGGCTACGGCCAGCGAATCGCAGCTCTCTCTGGCTTTGCCGTTGAGTCCCTCCTGATTGAAACGCCGGGCGGCAGTCCAGTAGTGAGTGGGCCCGTGTATGTCGCATCGACGCCCTCCCAGCTAGAGCAGGGATTTCAGAATATAGCGAGTTTCGGGGATTGCAACGGCTTCTCTGAAAACTTGAGTGCACGATGCGTAGGCATGATATTTGTTACGGCGTCGAGCCAAGACTTGTGTTTTTGGATGCATGATACCCCAATGCCGCTACAGCAGGTGTGGATTTCTACCAACGGCACCGTGCTTTTCACCTATCAGGCGCAGCCTTTGAACGACGGGTCTGTTTGTCACAGCGGCCAGTTCGTACTCGAAACGGACCCAGGTGAACAGATAGTCGCTGGGGACAGGGTCTACCAGAGCAGGGTCTAGTGATTTGACTACGCCATTGGTGGTCGTTTCGCTTGCTCCAAGAAATTGAATTTCCAAGTGGCTCGGTGAACACCGGATAAGCAATTTTCCAGATTGAGGTGCCGTTCTTCAGTTGTTTAGCTCCAAATGGATCTTGCTTTTCTGTAGTTGTGGAAGTCTAATTTTCTGATGGCGCATATACCCTCTACTAAACAGGACCCAGACAAGCGAGGGACGTAATCTCATGCAAAACATCCTAGCTCAAGAACGAAATGAACGAGTGTGCAAATTCCTCAGGCATCTGATCGGCCGCTGCGACCGTGCCCCCAGGAATAGGTACGAGTTTGGAATTCGGGATTTTAGAGGAGACTTTGGATTGGACCGGGAATGAGAACGGGTCTTCCGTTGCGCACACGAGAAGCGTGGGGCACTGGATCCTTCCGTACTTTTCGTCGATTGGATAGTCCCTGACCGCCTGGTGCCCCAGCACTCTTCCTTCTCCTGCTAGAAGCGCGTCTCCCATGAACCTTCGAAGGAGATCTATTCGCCCTTTTGGGTAGAACCCCTGCCTCCTCTGCCAGAGTTTCACTAGGTAGCTTCCGTCCTCGCTCTCTTCGTCGCCATCCATCACTGGATGTTTGCTCGCCTCTGCTCTTCTTGCGCTATCGTAGTAAGGACATGCAGAAAGGACTAGTTTCTTGATCCGCTGCGGTTGCATGACCGCGACTTCGACTGCGATGACCGCGCCGGTGTGGTGCCCGACGAGAAAGATGCTCTGAAGTTTCATCGCGTCGAGAAAATCGACGACTCCTCTTGCGTAAGTTTCAATGCTATGATTTCCATTCAGGCGGTAGGACTCTCCAAAACCGACGGTGTCCATCGCGATCGCCCTGAAACCTGCTTTGGCTAGGATGGGGACTACCTCGGCGAACTCGTCGGTTGATCTCGGGGTCTGATGGAGCAAGAGAAGTGGCTGACCCTGCCCTGCCTCCATGTAGTGAATCTGTCCCTTCGGTGTATCCGCGTACCCTTTTCTGACTACTTGCAACTTGTTTCTTACAGTGTATAGCCACTGGCGCGTCATTTTTAGTTATTTTGCCAAGGTATGAGCGGTTAGAAAAAAGAGCACTCGGGCGCTTAACCAAGACGTAGGGAATATCACCCTATTTCGAGGCGACTTGTGGCGCGAATCGTAACAAACTCTGTGGATCGAATGGCATCCTTGATATTCTATCGTTATGGAACTCCTGCCCTAAACCAAGCGCATCATCAATCGCGCTCGCTATTGCGGCCGGAACGCCGATGATGCCGCCTTCTCCTCCGCCTTTCACGCCGAGAGGGTTTGTCGGGGAAGGAGTCACAGTGTGACCGGTTGAGATTGGAGGCATGTCTAATGACGTGGGAATGAGGTAATCGCCGAGAGAAGATCCAAGAATCTCCCCTTGCTCGCCGTATACTACCTGCTCGAGGAGGGCGGCCGAAATTCCCTGGGCGATTCCACCATGAGCCATTCCTTCGACGACTACTGGGTTGAGGATATTTCCGCAGTCGTGGACCATGACAATCTTCTTCAGGGAGACGAACCCAGTTTCGCCGTCAACTTCGACGAGTGCGACGTGAACCCCAAAGGCAGACGTGCCAGACTTGATCGCGGGCTCATAGGAGGAGACTTGCTCTAAAACAGCACCGGGGTTCTTCGCATAGAAATCATTTGCCAGCCTTTCTAGCGATAAAGTTCCAGAATCGGTGCGGAAAGCGTCTTCCGCGTATTCAGGATGATTATTCCTCGAGCCTACTCCAAACGCCGAAGCTGCAAAATCTGACAGTCTCTGTTTGAGCTCTCGAGAGGCGAGGAGGACAGCGTTTCCCGCTAGGTTTGCACTTCGGCTAGCAATTGTCCCGTCTGCGCTGTAGGGGCAGGAGTTTGTATCACCATGAACGACGCTTACTCGGCTTGGCTCGACTTGAAATTCGTCAGCAACTATCTTTGCAAGCGTCGTCTCAAGCCCCTGCCCTGTCGGAGCAACACCGGAATACACCGTGAAAGATCCGTCGTTGTGCAAGGCGATTTTCGCCGTTTCCTTCGGGACGTACTTGCGGCCCTTCGTGGGAAGAGTGTCAAGGTTTCCCACTCCTCCTATCTCCAAGAAAAAGCCCAACCCGATTCCGCGTCGCTTCGTGCCAGATGACTTTGCGTCTTTCTCGAATTTGTTGTAGCCCGAGAGCTCGATAGCCTTCGCCACGGTGGCCCCGTACTTGCCGCTGTCGTAGACTAGTCCTGCGGGGTTTGCGTAAGGGAACTCGTCGCTTCCGATGAGATTTTTCATCCTGACCTCAAGCGGATCCATGCCGAGTCTCTTCGCGAGGAGGTCCATCATTCTCTCCCTGGCAAACGTGGCCTGTGTCATTCCGAACGCCCTGTACGTGCCCACGGGCCCCTTGTTGGTGAAGACTGCCTCGATCTCGGCGGAGTATGCGGGAATTCTGTACGGCCCCGGGACCAAAATTGCTGTAACGAATGTCGAGACAATGTGCCTCGTCTGGAGGTACGCCCCGACATTTTGGATCATGCGATCCCTCATCCCGAGAATTGTGCCATCCTTCTTTGCGAAAAGCGTGACGTATTGAATACAGTCGCCGCTGTGTATCGCTCCGCAGACGTGTTCTCTCCTGTCCTCGATCCACTTGACCGGCCTCCCTGTCCTGATTGAGAGGAAGCAGGTGAGTATCTGCTCGGGGTAGAGGTGTGAGTTGATTCCAAAGCCTCCGCCGACATCCTGAGCTATGACCTGTATTTTTTCCTCGGGGATTTGCAGGCACTCGGCGAGCAAGGTGCGGTCCATGTGGGGGCATTGAGAGGTGAGCCAGACCTATAGCTTCCCGCTTTTCGGGTCGTAGCTCGCGAGCGCCCCTCTTGGCTCGATTGCCTGCCCGGTGACTCTTTGAGCCTCAAAGCGCTGCTCGATTATGACGTCGGCTTGTGCTTGAGCTGATTGGATATCGCCGGAACTGTGCGACCACGAGCCGATGACGTTTGTCTTGAGATCCTCGTGGACGAGTGGAGCTCCGGAATCAAGAGCCTTTTCTGTTTCGACTACTGAGGGGAGGAACTCGAAATCCACGTCGATTGATTCCAACGCGTCTTCTGCTTTTGCTCTGGATTCAGCAGCAATAGCTAGAACTGGCTGACCAAAGTATTTCACTTCGTCCTTTGCTAGGAGAGGAAATGGCGGTTGTGGTCTCCCCGGCCAGATTGAAATCATTGGGAGGACAAAATTGATGTCCGATCCTTTTAGAATGGTCAGTGATGACGAAGAAGGAGCTTCGCTCTCTGCCCTAGAAACATCAATAGACTTGATCTTTGCGTGACCCATCGGACTGCGTAGAAAGACGGCGTACAGCATTCCTTCGAGTTTGATGTCATCTACAAAGGCTCCCGTGCCCGTGATTAGCCGGCGGTCCTCGACTCTACGATTGGCAGTTAAACCATCATTCAAGGAAAAATTTGCATTCGCTCGTAACGTCAGACGTCTCGATCAGCGGAGATAAACGTTTGCGAAAGGAATGCGTATCGACCCAATTCGCCTATCAAATATTCACCAGATTGCTCGAATTCCAAACTGCAATCTTTGTCAATGCTCTCGTTTCATACTTTTTGCCCTGCAATTCCCTCTTGAGCTGAGCCATGATTTTCTCATGAATCTCATCCGGAACGTCCCACGTCACGGAAGATCTTCTGTTTCCGAGGTGAAGGATGCTATCATCGCCATTGATTTCTTCTTGCTGATCTTGAACGAGAACTATCTTCGAAGCAGCCTTGAGCGCAACCTTCCACGCGGTATCATCACGACCGAGAGGAAAACCGAAGTGATTCCTCAAAGCGAGGTATCGATCTCTGGGCTTTAATGCATCGACCTCATTGAACACTGTAACAACATACTTGTCAGCAACTCTAGCAAGTTCGTGAACGACCAGTTTCCAGTCATTGACCAAATGAAGAACATGGACCACCAATGAAGCATCAAAGTAACCATCTCTGAACGGGATCTTTCCGCTGATGTCGCCGATGAGCAAGTCCTTCATACCCTTCTGTCTTGCAATCGCAAGCATCTTTTGAGAAATATCCAGGCCGATTACAGAATAGCCTCTCTGCGAAAGCTCGATGGCATAGCGTCCGGTTCCCACGCCTGCGTCGAGAATTGTCCTGCAATCCGAAAGCAAGTGTGTTAGAGAATCGATGATCTTAGTCATCTCTTCTGTTGGCATACGGCGAGTCGCATCGTAGATGTCTGCGACGCGGTCGAAGTTTGCCAAAGCTGATCCGAATATGTGGAAGAACTCTGTGATTTAAGGCATCATGGAGAATAGGTCGATGGGGAATCAATTCAACTTACCACGGCGCACTCGGTGGTTGTGACAGTCGAGTTATCTATCGTTGTCACCTGAGTGGTGAGCGGGAAGGAGCTTGTAATCGTGGTGGTTGTAGTACCATTGACGGTATTTGACTCGACTGTGGCGACTGAAATCGTCAACACGCCGGAAACGTTGACCAGTACCGGTAATACTGTGGCCGTGCTGGTCTGAGCCACTTCTGCGGTTCCCTCGAAACAAGTATACGTCGTGGATGATTGCACGTAGAGTACTACCGTGTCTATCTCGACGTCGTAACCAGTGATGTATTCTGTCAAGCTGATCAACTTCCCGCTGGTTTGCTGAGACGGGGGATGGTATGTTACGACCTGAATTGTTACCACAGTCTGTGTAACCGTGAGCGTTACGATCTCCGTCGAAGGCGGCTGAGAGCTCAGGGCCGCTTGGCTATTAGTGCCAACCACATAGCCTCCAAATGCCGCTAAAATCACGGCGACTACTATCATGACTGAGAGCGTTTGGCTTACGGCTCTACCTGTCGGCAATTTCTATTATGATTCCAAGAGGCGGAAATGTATTTGAAACTACTCAATATTGAACCTGTTCTGACAGTTAGAACAGACGCGTGAAGAGGCTGTCCCACATCAAACCGTAGTAGGGCAATTTAGGCTTCAGTCCCCCCTTCAATCCCTCATACAGCGAGCACGACTTCAAGGTCACTCGCGCAACAAGTGATTGTTGACCACTGTAGACCATAGCGCTACTCGAACTAGCTCGGGATCCGAAGAACTTTTTGAGTGGGCATTGGCTCTTCCTGCATCGGGAAAATATGAGCGTAAGAAGGGTGGTCGATGAAGAAGGTCGCGTAGCGATTCCAGCAAAAGTGTGCAGTCGTCTTGGCATTTGCCCAGGAAGCGAACTCGAAATTGATGTGCATGACGGAGCGATAATCATGCGATCCAAGCGGAAAGTCTTCGCGAAAGATCTCTTAGGCATTGCAGGAAAAGGAGCGAGTTAACTTGGGAGAAGTTGAGAATTTGCTATCGGAGCAACGCCATCTTGCAGATTTACACTTTACCTAGGTGCTCTTTTCTTGGTGGGTGACGGTCCGCTTGGGTGTTTAGTACGCTGGTGGGCTACTAGTATTGTAATGCATCTTCATGTGAAAGAGTGTCTCTTCGCTTAGTAATCGAAGGCCTAACTTGCTACGCACGCTCATGTGTCTTGTCTAGACGACGAATTGCATCCACCGATCACCTCTGATGATGATTGTTATGTCATACACCAAGTGTATTTGTTTCAGATTCCAAAGAGAAAGTTGACTGGGCTAAATGGCAGAGATCATCACTGAGGAGAAAACAAGATTTGGAAAGCCAGTGATAAAAGGTACAAGGCTCACCGTAGGCAAGGTGCTCGGCGCCTGCTGGTGGGATGAGCTTCGAAGAGACCAAAGGAGAGTACAAGATAAGAAAGAGCGGAAATACTTGTTGCGCTGAAGTATGAAAAGGAGATGGTGTCCGAGAGTTTCGGTAGCCTCAAAGAAAGGCAATAGAGCTCTTCCTTCTCGTAGCGCACATCCTAGCTCTTCTACTGACGTTTTCTTATCACTGAATCAAAAAGCGACACCCGTGACTGATGTCGGCATTGGAAAGGCTACCGACGAAGAAATAATCAAAATTATGCCGAGAGAATGGTCGCAGATAACTATCACCAGGCTTACTTCGACGGACAGCCGATAACGAACGGGACGAAACTTCCCGCGCCTGTTTAATAGAGCCGCATCAGATACGCGTTTGTTTGGAGATCAAAATCGCCAGCGCTTTATCCCCTTCACCCTGTCAAAGTCAGGATCGTCGCTGGCAATTTCGGTTATACCGCTTGACTTCATGACCGCGATGTGGAAAGCGTCTCTTGGTCGTAAATCAAATTCCTCCATGAGATCCAGAGCATCCAGAGCAGTTGAAGGAGAGACTTCCTTTATAGCGAGATTCGGCATCGAGTAAATATCTTCTATCGTTTCTCGCAAGGCTTCCTTTCTTTTGTTCCTGATGATGACCCACATGACCTCGTCCAAAGTTAGAACGCAGGTGGCGGCTTTCTCGCCTGAGATTATTCTTCCTTGGAGTTTTCTGGCATTATCGCCACGAGAGGTCTGATCAAAATTGGAGAAGAGAAAGAAATTGGCGTCCAGATAAATCATCGGGAGGAGAAGACCTCTTCGTATAACTTGTCCCCATAAACCCAGTGAAGCTTTTTGACATCTCCTCCGTATTTCTTTGCTCTCTCTTTAGATCTCTGAACCAGGTCCTCACTTGGAAGAGGCCTTATTTCTATGACGTCTTCCTTGACCTCCAGCAGAGCACCTCCTCTTTCCTTCAACCCTATGCTTTCTCGAGCTACTTTTGGGATGACAATCTGGCCCTTGTCGCCCAGTTTAACCTTTATTCTCACTTATTCTCACCATTGGTTAGAATATTACGTCGGACTCGTTATTTATGCCTTGAAGGTTCCATACTGGACACTCTTACACGTAACAAAGCGATGCAAGGGTTCATAGTGAGGGTCTCATTCAAAGGAAACTCCTAAGTAGGCTTGGTAGATTGACTATTGAGGCACTGGTCTGAATCTCCTGCAGTTCGATTACACTGACGGCTCCCGCGCAGGAATAGCCAATGTTACAAGCAGGATGTACATCCTTGAGGTATTCTCAGCTTGGGCGCGTGGCTTGGGAACTCTGTTCGGCCCTATCTCATCCACCAGTAGTTGCTGTCGCAAGTGGCACTGAAAATTAGAGCGCAAGTGTAGAAGATCGCTACAAAGTGAAGCTGCTTAGGGCAGTCGTGGCAGTTGATTATGGCAGAAGGGACGATCTCGACATCAGGTTCAAGCATTCTGAAGAATCGCTTGGAGAGCCTGAGAAAGAGGGTCTTGCGATATTTTTCTACGAAGGCGATTCCATAGTTGCAGTCGAGCTGATGGACCTGACGCATTTTAGATAGCCTAGCACCTAGCAATGGGATTAATTGAAGATACACGTTACCACTTCATATCCAATTGAGTATGAGTAGATGGCCCCACCGTAGAAGAAATAATACGTGATCGAAACGTACTGGGTGACATAGTGTGTGCCGGAAGCGTCGCTAATAATGAAATGAGCTTTGGGAACGCACGGCACGCAGTATGAGAACACAATGGTAGCGACCAGTACAATTGTTATGACTGCTAGTTTGTGTCGCAATTTTCAATTGGCCGATTGAGAAGGACTATGCGGTCATTGCTGCTTGACGTTTGTTCCCTTTGACCAGTAGATTATGTTAAAGTGGTGGGCTTTGGAATTGCAAGTGTAATATTTCGGTACGCTTGTTTCGTCTTTCTTCGTAGGGGACGCTTCAAGATGTTCGTTGTCGGGCGGAATCAACTCGAACTGGCCCTTGCAATCTTTCGCTTTGCAGGGCGCATTACCTTGGCTCATGATGACCTTCCGCTGTGGCTTGAGGCATTTATTCTTTGACTATTAGGAATTTCCGTACTATCCTGCGCCGTTAAGGACGGCATACTCTGTGATGACTAGAAAATGCAAAGTTGGTTTTGAAGGCATGAGCTTCTATTTGGCAGAAACCGGAGCCACTAGCTCTTGGACAAGGTCGGTTTCAGATCTGAGCTTGCGATTCTCGGATTCGGAATAGTCTTCGTCATTATGAATTATCCTTTGATTTCCGAAATAGATTACCGGGGCAAAGAGAACGAACAGGATCAGGAGAGCGATTATGACTGCGGAGAGAGCGAATCCGATTCTCAAATTGTGTTCCAAATCACCATTAGGAAATCTCTAGGATACGGGCACCGTGTCTAGCAGGGAATAAATTGCATGAAATGAGCGCCTACACCTAAGAAAAAAAGCTGGGCGACTCCCAATCCGTGGGGTTTCCGCACACGTGCGTGAAAAGCGACACAGGAATCAATGGAATCAGGAAGACGACAGTCACCATAACCAGGACGGCGACTTCCATCTTTTCTGTTACCACTGCACAGGTCTTGCCCTAATGAAGGCGGAGGAAATTGGTCGCGTTTTTGATAACGATGAAAATTTTAGGCAGTTCGGTTTCGAGCAGGTTCCGTAACTTTATATTCAACACTGCAATTGGCCTCTGGCGTAATGACATCTCGGTGATCCAGAGACGTCCAACGGGAGTGCAAATGTGATCATCAGAAGAAGGCAATTCCTCGCTTACTGTTTACGCACACATGCTTAAAGAGAAGTTAGTCTGAAAGCTATCACAAGAGCTCATCGATAACATTGTGCCCTAACTCTATCTTTAAGCCGCATTTCTAGGAGTATAGTCCTCTTGCGCGCATCTTGGCGGTTTGTACAACGATGCGAAGAAAGCTACCCCAAAGCTCGTAATGGGCTTCTGTCACAAGTGAAAATGTTCATGCATAATCTTCGAGAAAGACGAGGCTAACACTGTCTTCCTCTGTGAGTCTTTTGAGTTTGTTCCCCCTGCTCATCTCTTCTTCCTTCCTCTTGAAAATTGCCTTGCACCGGAAAGATTTTGCTGAAGCTATAACGTAAGAGTCAGCAAGGGCGAGCGAGAATTTTTGCTTGATTTTTCCAGCCTCAATCGCAAGTTCGACCGTACTGTCCGGAACAAGAACATTCGGAGATTTGAAGAGCCAATTGATCAACTTTCCTGCTCTCGATTCAGGTGATTCGTTGTCCTTTACTACAGCATAATTTCTTTCATATAGCCTATACGAAACGTAGTAAAGCTCAGCAAGTACGGGATGAGCAATTACTCCCAATAATTTACCACTCGTGATGCTGTCAATGATCCACTTTGCTTGAAAGTGAAAATCTCCGGCCTCATCCATGTATTCTACGATAACATCGGTATCAATCGCCGAAAGCGGAGTCAATGATCAGAAGTTACTCCAATTGAACTCAGAAGTCGCTTGATCTTCTTTTCGTTTACTCTATCGGACTCTTTCAGCAATGCGCTCGTGGTATTTGTCCCGGCCCTAACGAATATGTCCCTCGGAGCCTCGACGGAAGGTTTGAAAATAATGCTCTTTGTCTGCTCATCAACCTCGACCTTGAGCTTATCCCCCTTTCTCAATCCTAGTTTCTTTCTAACCTCCTTTGGCACCACGACTTGTCCCTTGGACGATAATCTAACTTCTGAAGCCATGTCGGAGGTCGACAAGTTAATCGTCTTACTTAGGTCTTACATTGGTCGACGTGATGTCTATACGTATTCGCTCAATCGTTCGCGTAGTGGTCCACTCATAAGGCATGACACATGACGTCTGTCACGTTGGTGTATGTGGATCTGGAGTTGGTGATGCTTGTAACATTGGGAGTGGCCATTCATCTCACGTCATGTATTCATCAGAACTTCTTCGGCCGGTCTTGTCGCCGTCTTGAAACACATATAGAATGTGAGGAGTAATGCGGATAGCGTCCCAAAATGTTGGAATGCCAGATGGTCACCATTCGCCGGATTGACAATCAAGACAGAGTCACATTGCCTGAAGATTGACGTTCGAAGAAGTTGAAAGGTGAAAAAGAAGTCATAGTGACGATTCTGTAGTGATTCTGTCACGCAAAAGAGTAGATCTCACGCGATTCTTTGACAGTACCGAAGTTGAGATCGATCCCAAGGCCTTCAGGGATTATGCACAATTGAAGCGGGTACTACTTGAAGAATAAAGTTCTCTATGGGTTCCTCAATGCATCCGTTCTTTGATCTTCGGGATTGCCGCGCAACCGAAGAATGTACCGCACGAGACTAAAATCGTCAAGAGCGTCGCAAATGTGGAAAAACGGATTGCACGATCTCTGCATCTCCCATCAGGGAGAGCGAACCGCCACGCCCTTGGCCTTGAGACTTTCTTTCATTTTCAACTGGTCCTCGTCGAGCGTCAAAAGTTCCGAGCCGGACTTGCCAGAAAGAGCAATAAGGAGATCCATATCAGGGAAAGGTTTTCCACTCCGAAGTGCTTGCCCTTGTACGTCTGCCGCGTTCGACACAACTTCTTCGTCTATCTCATAGACCCTGAGCCAGCTGAATATCTCATCGAGCCATGCGAGCTCTCTTGCATCTCCGTGCTTCTTCCACAGATAATTGCCGCCAAGCTTTAGCTCGTATTCCGTGAGCCTGCTTGCGCCCAATTCCTCCACGTACGCTCTTCGGTCCTTCAACGCGCGCTGGACCTCGGAGTCACCCCTGCGCAGGGCCACTAGAATGCTTGTGTCCAAAACGAGCTTCAAACTGAAGTTCTTGCTCTTGTGCGTTTTCTGATTCCTTCGACTACACTGGCGAGTTCAGCTTCTCTGCCGGTCGAGTGAGAACTCAGTGCAAGGAGGCGATCTATCGTCTTTTCCACGTTCGCGGAAATCAAACCGTCTATGGTCTCCGAAAAGGACCTTCCTGCTTTTACGGATTCCAGCCTCTTGTAGGTTTCATCGGAGATGGTGATGGTTTTCATTTATAACACATGATACACGAAAGCGCTATTTAACCGTTAACGGCAGCCGGCTCCGACTCAGATGATGAACCCGCCCTTGAAGCCGCATCTTTTGCTGGTCTGTATTACAGGCAGTCAGAAACGAAAACGACTCGGCCAACACCGTACTCGAACTCCCAGATTCCTTCTCGTCGTCACCTGCCAACTCAATTCATCTATCTCAGAAATTGTTGCTCATGAATTTGCCTTTTCTTTCATTAAACATTCTCTCGCCCACTCATGGCAATAGGAAATCTGTATAAGAAAGAATCATGGTGTCAATAGTACGGGCGATTATTAAGAAATTGGCCTTTGACGATCCCGTTGTCTGGATTCTCATAATTGCCGTAGTGATCGCAGTACCTGTGTACTTGATTTTCCGCGTTGTTTCATTACTCTCGAAAGCTAACAAAGTACTAGACAACAAGCTGAAAGAGCAAGAGGAAAGAAAACAAAAGCAGCAACAAACCTGATCTCACGGCCATTAGGTTCATCAGGTTACATTTCTGTTTCCCGCGTCGGTCAAAGTACGTACTTGACAGCTTGGTTTCTCAAACCTGTTCTGTCTCGTAGGAACGTAGGAGCCATCAGCGAAATGGCGTTGCTAGGAAGGTCTGCGTAATATCAAGTTCTGTTTCTCCGGCCCAGCCGGTTCCGTTTATAGGACTCGAGACCAAGTACTTGTAGGTGAAGCAAAAGCGCAGATAGTACGTGCCAGGAGGCAAAGTCATATTCAGGTTTAGCGAAGTAGTGTTCCCGCTTGTGTAAATATAACTCACTGGCAACGAGTCTGAATATTGTACTTGTGAGTACTGGTTCTCATTCAAAAGGTAGAACAGCATGCTTGCGTTTGAGATGAATCCTCCGGTTAAAGTGGACTCTCTTTTCAAATTCATTTCGCATGTTGTACTGCTTCCACCGGCATAGTACGCTCGGTTGCCCTTCTCCAGGACATGGCCGCATCCCACAGGCGCATAGGATTGTCCAAGGAGTATCGCGTAGGATATGGATACTCCTGCCGCAATGATTGCTACAACAACGAGCAAGAGTATGCAAGCGTGTTTCATTTGTCAGGCGTCATTCTGGAGCGTCTGGCGCTATTTAGCAATTTGCCAAGCTTGCAGGGCGAACTCGCAACAACTTTCTACTACTTCTTCTTTCAGGTAAGGCGGCCGGCGAAAAGAGTACGGAGCTAGACGACCCGAAAAAACTACAGCGTGGCCAAAACTACCACGCCTATCAAGGGAGCAAGAGATTGACGATTCGACTTTGCCAGGGACTGGTTAATGTTGTCTCGCAACGGATGCTCGCCTCTTCATCCTAGAACGAAATCGGGTTCCCATAACGGTACAAACTATGCCTGCCATAGCGGCAGAAGAAGCCCATAGAATTGACATAAAGTACATGACAACGAAAGGATCACAACCTCCAACACTGCATCGCGGCCCCGCGTCTTCAACTGCAATCAATATCACAAGTCCCGCGAACAAAAAGAGGGTAGCGGCGGAGGAAAGAAGCGCTGACATCGAAGCCGCGTTCTTGCTGTGCCCGATGACATTCACCATTATTCCGAAAATGAAGAGATCCAAGCATGCGAAAGGCAGAAAGAAGCCGATTGCGGCGTAAGGATAGTAGACCGTGTTTCCTACCTGGATCCGAAAGTTATTCAGATTCACCGCCAAGAAAAAGACGGCGGCTGCTGCGATGAGGGGCAAGGCCCTCTGGACTATTGCTGAAGTAGAGCTAGCAGCGCCTATATGATAGGAATTTGTGTTACTCTCTTCTGCCAAGGCTCCAAAAGTCACGATCTCGTTTCTACAGATTGAACGTTTCGCATTGGTAGCTTCAGGTGGCGTCCTAGAGCTTCTCTCTATCGTCGCGATTGATTTCCTTGGACCATGCCTCTACTTGATATCATTCTCAAATCTTTGCTAGAGGCATTTCTCGTCTGTTTTTTCTGGTATCTTTGCTTGACACTCCATCTGAGATGAAGAAAGTTGCAACAATCAGCGCTGACCCAAATATAATGAACGCTGTGCCAGAGTAAGCCCACAAGTATTGCTGCGTATAGTTCATCTGTGGACAGCCTGCGCTCGAGCAGGTGACAACGGCGTACACTATCATGGTTGAGAACAAGAGCTGCACCGCTCCCAGTACTATTAGGACAACTCCAATGATCCGAAGGGCAGTTTTTGTGTTCATCCACTTGTGACCTGCGACAACACTTTGTTTAATTGAAAACGGATAAAATGTTTAACGTTGATTCTCTCCCTGAGACCTGAAAGTGAACTATATCCATCTGCTCCCATTCATCGCAGACCGTCAATGTGTACTGCCCTGCTGAGAAGAGGCACGTCTTATCGGGCTGACCTCTAGATGGTTGAACAAGCTTCAGCCACTGTTTCGAGTCGATTGTCTCCGCGGTATTTGGGAAATTAATCAAAGGGTATTCTATGCCGCTCGAATTAGTAGTGGAAGTTCCGACGGGAGAGGTGCTTACGGAGTAACGCGGTGGAGCAATTCATTGTGCAGAATATACTTGCGCTTGTTGTCGAGGGAGTAGATCGTATTTGATTCTATGGTCTTGACGACCTGTTCTGATGATTAGAACGGTCGCAACCAGTATTGAATGCACTGCCTCAGCCTTTGTATGTGAGCTTATGTTGAAGATCTGCACGGAACCGCGATTGTAGATAATTGAACAGTTACATCTGCACCTTTGACAATTACGGTGCCTGAAGATTGGCCCGGAAACTCTGACTTAGGATAAACATTGTAGTTGTAGATTCCGTCAGACACTCGAAAGGTTATCACCGAATAGTTCGTGTAGGCTTGAGAATACGTGTAGACGCCTTTTTCCGGAAGGGGGAGCGTCGCGTTCGAAGGTTGTGCAATAGTGATTCCGTTGGACAATGAAACGGCCCACGGAGCGAGGTATACTTGAGGGGAACACCAGCCCGTCTGATTGAAGATTAGATTGTGATAACCTTGCGGAGCAGAAGTACTGCTAACACTCGTGGCAATGCTGGTGCTCGTAGTCGTCGAAGAGGAAGCTCCTGCTGATGTGATTGCCAAGCTCAGATATGCTCCAAATACAAGAGCAATTATCAAAATGGGAACAAAGCCAATCGCAGCTCCCGGTCCCGTAGAGCTCATGAAATTGTCATCCCTGCCGCGCTGCGTATTAACTTCGTCTTCTATTTCATTCTACATTATTTGTGCTTGTTCTGCCACTTGGAACATGGCAGATGCCGCAGTGGCGAACTTTTAGCTCGAGCAAGAGTGTGCCGAGTTTGAGAGTGAGGTAGACCTCGCGGTCACGTGTCCTGAGGGGACATAGAGCGTCAAGCAGATCAGCTCCATCGGCCCGAGTTCGCACGTCGCGTGGTACTCCGACCCGTTGTTTTCCACCCTGAAGGAGAAACTCCCCACGCCTTGAGTCATTATGGTTCTCTACCTATGCAGCTCCGTCGCACCGTGACCGTACACTTCGAGAGTCTGGTCTACTTGATTATGAGTTTAGCTAATCGAGGGAACTGTTCAATTCGTGAAGTAGCCATACTCTAAAATATGATCGAAGGCCCGCAACATTATGGCGCTTGATCAACAAACCCAGAAGCCGCGCAATCAGCGCCCTCAACGTGCTCCTGATTCTGGTCGTTTTAATCCTGGCCACAATCCTAGGCTTTGTGTCGTATCAATATGTTGGCAGCTCTGTAACCACCACGACTACAGTAACGTCATTTATCTCTCAGACCGAGACAATCACTCAAAGCCAATCTGTGTTGGTAACGACTCTATACCAAACTTACACGACCACTCAGTTTGTGACGGCTACAACTTCACCTGCGAGCTCTGTAGCATTGTCCGGGGTAAATTTCACCGTCGGAGCTACGGAATACACCCTGATAAACAGTAGGCTTAGCTTCCCTACAAATTCGATGGTGACATTCGTCATCGTGCTCTACAACTTCGTGCTCGATTCCTCTAACTCGAGCATGACGAATTTGCCTCCCCTCGCGCGCGCCGTGAATGGGACTGACATCTCGCAGGCGACCGCGCAGTACTGGAACTTTCATGTGCTGGGATATTCTCAGGCGTTCAACCTCTCGCCGCCAGAGAACGACACTTGGTATCAAGGGATGCACCTTTCTGGAACGAGCAAGGGGGCCGTGCCAAATTACGGCAACGATACCCTTTATGTGGCGTTGTTAATGCCTCCCACGACCTACAACGGATTTCTGGTGGTAAGAATATTCTGAGTCTCTAGCCAACTCACCTCGGAGCAAGTGCGGCGGCCGACCGTGATAATGTTAGCAAAGATCAAAGTTTCCGAAGCCTCTTAGCTCGGTCTGTTAGGTCAGGTGGGGACCGGACAGTAACACGGTTACGACGATTATCACGAGTTCTGGCACTAAAAAATTCGAGTGTGTACAGTTAGGGCCTGCAATACCTATTTCATTCCACTCTGTTCACTATGTGTTCCGAGGTGGAGAACACAAGAAAGGAAGAGAAGAGAGGCATCCCACTCTATCGCATCCGCGTGAACGAATGCGCGGCTTCCATGGTATTTCCGCTACTTTTTGTTCAATTTCCACGAAAGCTCGGTCGCAATTTGCTGCCTCGTCTTACCCATTGTGTCGATTCCCTCATTTTGGGCCGCGACTACAAGAGGGTCCTCCGACGCTGCTTGTGAAAACTGTGTCACGTTAGCCGAGGCGGAGCCATTTGCCAATTCTGAGGTAATTCCCTTCGACGCCATGTCGAACTCCCTCCTGGCTTGCCCGAGCCCTCTCGCAAACTGTGGAATCTTGTTTGCTCCGAAAAGGAACACCACTACTCCAATGATGAGAACCCATACGACCGGATCGTCCCACGCCATTACGACAACTCTCGCCTTTGATAACGCTATGGTAATGCCATGATATTAAGCCTACTTCCATTCTCAAATTTGAGAATCGTCTGCTTGACTAAAATAGGCTGGTATTGCTCACAAGAACCCATACGTCTCCTTCTCTCTTTCGCTAATCTAGAAGTGAATGGGATTTCACGTGAGAATTACAAGAAGAAGTTTCGTAAAATATTCAGCCCTGGCTGCGACGGCGACCTACGTCGCGCTCTCTTTTCCGCCCGGACACAATCTGTTGAAAGCCCTTGACACCAAGTTGTTAGGGCAGTCGACCCCGGCGAATTCGACCACAACTACAATTCGGACAGCACACTCCAACAACTGCGATGGATCCTGTGGACTGGTCGCAACGGTTGTAGGTGGGAACATTGTCAGGTTCAGCGACGCCACATTCAACATGCCCAACTTCCCTTCGAGGATCTGCTTGAGGGGCCTCTCCCAGCTGCAGTATGTTTACCACCCTGACAGAATAAAGTATCCAATGCAGCAGGTGGGTCAGAGGGGGAGTGGTCAGTGGCAGCAGATCTCTTGGGACCAGGCTACCACGATAATTGCCAACAAGTTGAGCTCCATATCCTCACAGTATGGCTCGAAGTCGATTTACATTGCGCCCTATACGGGAAACCTTGCCGCGATTAACGGGCTGATAGGTGTCGGATACAGATTTGCGAGCGTGATAGGCGCGAGTGCCGGCGACTTTGAAGGAGACAACGAGGGGGACTCTGCGAGCCCTGCGGGAGCGGTAGAGGAACTCGGAGGATTTGATGGGCACGAGCTCACGGACCTACTGAACGCGAGGATGATCGTGCTCTGGGGAAACAACCTCGCGGAGACCGACATACCTGACATGAGGTTCGTCCTTGATGCCAGAGACTCTGGGACCAAGGTCGTGTACATCGACCCGAGGCACACTTCGACCGCGCAGCTCTCAGACCAGTGGATTACGATCAGGCCTGGCACCGACGGGGCGCTTGCCCTGGGAATGATTAACGTAATCATCAACGAGAACCTGTACAATCAGAACTATATCACGAGCTACACAGTGGCTCCCTTCTTAGTGCGCCAGGATACGGGCCTCTTCCTCAGAGAAGGCGATGTGGTTTCTGGTGGCAGTTCAAAGAAGTACATGGTATACGATTCGAGTAGCAGCTCAGCGGTTACAAGCGACACAACTGGAGCGACGCCCGCTCTGACCGGATCGTACACGATCAACGGCATCACTTGCAAGCCGGCATTCCAGCTTCTTTCCGAGATGGTATCGAAATACGATCTTGCAAGTACGTCCACAATTACGGGGATAGATCAAAGCACGATCAAGACCTTTGCTGAGCAGTTCGCTGCTGCCAATCCCGCGGCGATAAAGGCCGGATTCGGCGGAATCTCCCACTGGTATTACGGTGACCTGACCTACAGAGCCATGATAACTCTCTCAGCCCTTTGCGGCTACATTGGGGTGCACGGAGGCGGCGTAACAACATACAACGGAGCTCTGTTGGACTCGGCCATAGATCTCTCAGACTGGATCACACCTGACAAGAAATCGTACTCGTATCTCCCCCCGCTCTCCTTCTGTGATGCCGTTCTCAGCGGGAATCCCTATCCAATTAAGGCAGCATGGTTCCCATGCGACAACTTTGTGAATCAGCAGGGAGACACAAACCGGACAATCAAGGCTCTGCAGGCGCTTGACTTTGTGGTCGTCTCCGACGTTTTCATGACTCCAACTGCTCGCTACGCAGACATCGTGCTCCCTGTCGCCACGCAGTATGAGAAAGAGGACATACTTCTCGGAGGCAACATGTATCTTCAGTACCTGCCGCAGATAATTCAGCCATTGTGGGAGAGCAAGTCAGATCTTGACATGTTCGGGATGGTAGCTCAGAAGATGGGGCAGGGCTCTTACTTCAACCAAACCACGGACGACTACATCAGCCTTCTCTTGAGCGGCCTTCCTTCGGGGCTTACGCTCGACACGTTAAAGTCTCAGGGGGTCGTTCGCCTAGACGACAAGGACTTTGCTTCCGCCGCCTATCAGCCGATAACACATCCCTACGTTCCATTCTATCAGCAGAACTTCCCGACTCCGTCCGGCAGAATAGAATTTTATGTCGAGTCACTTGTCCCCTACAACCAGCCCCTCCCGACCTACCAGGAACCGTTAGAAGCGTCGCCTTCCAACCCGCTCTTCAAGAAATACCCACTAGTCCTGATTACGAGTCACACGAAGTTTAGGACACACACGCAGTGGAACAATCTCGCCTGGCTTCGCGAACTGAATCCGAAGCAATTCATTGAGATCAATCCGGATGACGCCGCCTCGCGTGGGATTAACGACGGTGACGCCGTCACGGTGTTCAATGACCGTGGCTCAATAACGACCTTGGCGCGCGTTACCTCGGGCATGCGTCCCGGCGTCGTTAACATCTACCAGGGAGACTGGCAGGAGTTTCCCAATGGAACAGTAAACATGCTGACTCATCAGAAAATCAACCCGGCGCAGTCTGTTGTTTTTCTCTTCCAGTCCAACACAGCCTACTTCGACGTTTTGGTGGATGTGAAAAAGTCATGAAGATGACCAGATTCATGAGTATTGAAAATGAAAGACTTGGAGTAAGAGGTAAGAAAGAATGACAAGGTACGGAATGTTGGTTGATCTTAGCCGTTGCGTCGGATGCCAGAGCTGCGCGGTTGGATGCAAGGTTGAGAACAATGAACCCCTCGGAATCTGGTGGAACAGGGTTCTCACCGTCGGTGGAAGCGAGATCGACCAGCCCTCCGGCAATTTTCCAAATGTCCTGATGCACTACCTCCCCCTAGCGTGCCAGCACTGCGAAAATGCTCCATGCGTCAAGGTCTGTCCGGTGGGAGCAACCTACAAACGTCAATCTGACGGCGTTGTTCTGATCGATTATGACAGATGCATAGGGTGCAGATACTGCATGGCGGCCTGCCCGTACGGTGTGAGGACATTCAATTGGGGCAATCCACAGTATTCACCAGGAATCAGTTTTCCTGTTGGGCAGCAAGGAGATCACCTCGACACAGACCCCACTTCCGGCCAAAACAGGAGGGTCTACACACCATCAAGGCCAAAGGGTGTCGTAGAAAAATGTTCGTTCTGCGTTCAGAGAATCGACACAGGGACAGAGCCGTTTTGCATCCAAGTCTGCCCAGTTGGGGCAAGAGTGTTTGGAGACTTGGACAACCCTTCGAGCAAGATTTCAACTGCAATAAGGAATGGAAACGCACAACAGCTCCTGCCGGAACTGGGCACGAATCCCAAAGTATTCTTCATCCCACCTTACCAGAAGAAGGACGTGGTCCCGAGCTCGAGCAACTCGCCTCCTTCTGAGCTCTCTCCGAGTCCTCTCATAATTTCACAGGCAGAGTCACAAGGGGGATACATCCCCAATTTCAAGCCCGCGCCGGGCGGAGTGATTGTTCCTCCGCCTGCCCCGCCAGAAGCAACAGGATCAAGTCAAGTGGAGGGTGAATAGGAAAAGAAATGAACCAAGTACAACTTCCAAAGACGAAAAAGAGTCACTCGGAGCTGGGGTTCTACATTTTCATCGCGGCACTCATTGCCATGATATCAACTGGTGTGGTGGCTTGGTCGATCCAACTTCAGAACGGCCTTATCATGACCAACATGAGGGACGTGGTATCGTGGGGGCTTTACATTTCGCTATTTGCATGGTTTGTCGGTGTAAGTGCGGGTGGTCTCATAGTATCCTCCTCTGCGGCAGTGTTCAAGATAAAACAGTGGCAGCCGATTTCGAAGCTTGCAAACCTGCTCGCGTCAGTGGCGATAGCCCTCGCGGCATTCGCAATACTCCCTGACCTCGGAAGGCCGGACAGAATCCTCAATCTCTTCCTCTATCCTAATCTGCAATCACCGTTAATTTGGGATGTCACGATCATCTTCACTTATCTCATAATTTCGTTAGTAGAACTAGGACTAATGATCACGGCTGACATTGCAAAGGAGAAGGGCAACGAAAGCAAGTACAATTCAAGAGAGAGATTGGTGAGGGGAATCGCATTCGTTGCGCTACCTGTCGCCATCCTGACGCACTCCATAACCGCATGGATCTTCGGACTTCAGATCTCAAGACCACTTTGGAACACCGCGCTGCTCGCACCTATCTTCCTCGCTTCCGCGCTTGTGTCGGGGCTGGGCCTGGTGATTCTTGTCTGCGTTCTTTCTAACAAGTTCGGGGCGGTCAAAGTGGAGAGGGAGACAATCTCGGGGCTTGCGAGGCTCTTGGGCGTCATAATACTCGTGGATCTCTTTCTACTTGCCTCAGAGTACGTAACCGCAGTATGGCCCGCGAATCCCGCGGAAGTCTCTCCGCTACTGGTCGAGTTCTTCGGTCCTTACTGGTGGCTTGCATGGACGCAGTGGATACTTGCAGTCGTGGCCCTGGCTCTAGTAGCTTATCCGAAGACAAGGGGCTTGGCGGGAGCGCAGTTGACCGCGGCCGTAATGGTCCTGCTGGAAGTCTTCTTCTACAGGCTGGAACTCGTGATTCCGGGATTTGTAAACCCGCTGGTGCAGTATCCTCCGGGCACCTCGGTGGGCACGGCGAGTGCAACCTACAACCCGTTGATCTCAGGGTACAACCCGGGATTCTCCTTCCAACTATCCGGGTCGTACTTCCCGAGTGTAATCGAGTGGTCCATTGCGATCGGACTAGTGGCCGGCGCTGCGCTGCTGATCACGCTAGGGATTCGATACTTGCCGCTCTCAAGTCCAGAGAAGCGGTAGAAACTGAAACCATAACTAGGGCAGGAGGGCGTAGCCGCACAATACTTGAACGTCGTAGGCGACAAAGAGGACACCGAAGCCAGAGCAGCGGTCTATCGCATCTTATCCTTGGCTTTCTGTCCCCCTAGTACTGAAACATACAAGATCTGGAGTGCGTTGAACCAGCTGGAAACACCAGACGACGCAAACGGAGACCAGTTCGAGCCAGATTCGAAGGCGCTCGCCTTTGAATACAACAGGCTCTTTGTCGGACCCGAACGTCTCCCCTGCGCTCCGTACGAGTCAGTCCACAGGAAGGACAGGTCGGAGATGGAGATAGGGACAGTCCTTGGGCCGTCCGCATTTGATGTACAGCGCAGATACTCTGAAGCGGGAGTTGAGACTTCCAAGAATTTCAAGGATCTACCAGACCACATCGCTGTAGAGCTCGAATTCATGCACCACCTCTGTTCAAAGGAGCTTGCAAGTGAAAACACTGACGAGGCAGAAATATTTAGGCGAATGCAGGAGGAGTTTGTCGAGATTCACCTTGCTCCCTGGGTCTTCGCATTCGCTGATAAAATGACTTGCAGTACCAATTCGCCATTCTATAGAAAGCTTGCATGGGTTCTGAGAGACTTTGTGGGGGACGAGCAAGACTATCTCGGCGTTGGCCACGGGTGAAAAGGAGGAAAGAGTGTGCATCATTACTCGTGAAGGTCTGCGTCGAGATTGGCAAGCTGCCTGATGAATCCTCGGCTTTTCTCAGGTCAGAAATAGACAACAACTGGAGCGAACGAGCTTTCACCATCTCGTCCAAAGACGAAATTCCGTCGGGGACGGAAGCCCTCCTGATCGTCGGAAAGGGGCGTAAGGCACGAGACCTGGATGGAATTCAGGTCCTTGAAAGAATCGAGCCTCAGTACGAGGACGCCGAGGCACTCCTGTTCCAGGTCAACGCGAAACTCGGAATGATGACGAGGTCTGACCTGGCGAAGACCAGAGTTGCATTTTCCCCAAATGACAGCGATGCGAAGGTATCAAGGCGGGACCTCTTCTTGGGGATCAGGGGCAGCTTTCAATCCTATTCGGACGCACCAATCGTCTTCACCGATATCTGCGACTCAAAGTATGGCTGCAGAAAATGCATAGACGCTTGCCCTTCGAAAGCGATTAGTCTCGCAAAGGGATTGATCAGAGTATCGGATTCAGAGTGCAACAGGGCGGGTCTCTGCACGTCGATTTGTCCCGTCTCTGCGATCCAGTTGCCAAGATTTTCAGAATCTTCTTTTCTAGGCCTCATCGAAGGAATGGAAAAGTCCCGCGCGCCGAAGAAGGTACTTGTCCTCACATGCAACTCAAGTCGAGTCGATCCCTCGCCGTGGATGTACGTCGAACAGGTAAAGGACCTCGGCGTGATAGGTCCGCGTCAAATATCCTTCGCTGCAAGCTCATCCTGTTTATCTGGACTAATCTTGTACTGCACCGACGGCTCATGTCTTGGAAAGTCAAAAGCAAGGCAAGCAGTTGAGTCCGTCAAGTCTGCGCTCAAGGACAAAGATGGTTTCTTTCTTGCGTTCGTTGAGGGAGAAGATGGAAGGGCCCAGATACGGGAAATGTACGAAAACATCCCTTCAACCAATCAACGGAAACAACTCGAAGGGATCGCATATGGCAGGGAATCTTGGAAGAATTACACGAAGGCTCTGAGAACAACATCTTCTCCTGAGGCTCCAGCGTTGGGACTGGGGCTCACTGGTTTAGCGATTTCGGAAAGTTGCACGCTTTGCGGAACCTGCGAGAAATACTGTCCTCACTCTGCCCTAAAGATTGATGGGGGCAAACTAGAGTTTGATTCATCGAATTGTACAGGATGTGGTTACTGCGCTTCGTTGTGTCCAGAGAACTCGATAACTATGAACCCTCTCCCGAGAGTGGGGGACCTGGAACGAAGGACCGCTTTTGAAGATGAGATAGTAAACTGTGCACGTTGCGGAACTCCCCTTGACAGCGCCAGGTTTCTCAGAAAAGTCGCAGCGCTCGTTGGTGGCGAAGACCCGATGATGAAGTACTGTAACTCCTGTAAACAGCAAATGGCCTTCCAAAAACTGATGCAATTCCATCCCAAGAAGTGAAGCTACCAATGTTATAAGCTGTCATTCTCTCCGGAGGCAGAAGCTCGCGCATGAGTACTGACAAGGCCCTTCTCCGACACGAGGGCAAGCCCTTCGTCTCCCTAATTGCTGATGAACTGTTGACATTTACTGATGACGTTGTGGTCACGATAGGCAAGAAGGATAAGAGAGATTTCGAATGCGTGCTAGGTGACAGAAGAATCAAAATCGTAAACGATACCGATTTCTTTGAGAACCCACTTGGCGGCATGTTTTCCGGTTTAGATCATGCTAGAGGCGATTACATCTTCGTAATCGCGTGCGATTCCCCGCTGATACGGGGGGGACTTGCAAAGACCCTCTACGCACGCTCTCGGACATTCCGCAGCCATTCCTATCTGGGGCGAGACTGATATAATGACCTGCGAGCCACTTTGCGGCGTTTACAACCTTGAGCAAACCAGAGCGTCAATAGCTAGATCTGTCATCACGCAGAGGATGGCATGCAAGCGCATGCTTGCGCTTTTGAAGGACGTCAGATGCGTCCCCGTCTCGGAACTGAGAGCCATTGACCCGACCATGCTATCATTGCATAATATTGACACGCCACAAGACTACGAAGATATGAACGCAAGATGCCAGCTTGCTTTTGTTTATAGCACGCGAGGAAGGAAAAAACGGCTTCTTGATAAACTACTGAGATTGACTATATCCCGCCTATTTTAAGGAAAGTCACCGAGTTCATTCACTGTGGAATCTGAGGCCCTGGTGGTTTCTTTGTCTTCGTTGACTTTAACCTTCCTTTTCCCACCGCGCCCTTGTTCCCTCTCCAAGCACTGGAGGAGACTAGAAGAAGCGTGATCAATGCTGGCGCAAGAACAAGGGAAGGGACCAAAAAGGGAGCGGTCGGCGAACTTCCTGAAAAAATTCCAGCCGCGACAGGTCCCGTCGCGGCTCCGACACCAATTGCTGACTCAAAGAGGCCCGCGCCCGCACCCATCCTCTCGGACCTTGCCTCAGCTAGCATTGCTACCTGCGAGATGTAGTATATTCCAGAGTATCCCGCCCCAACTATTCCGAACGATACACAGAATATCACTCCGGATTTGTCAGGTATGGTAAGAAGCAAGCTCGATAGCGAGAGCATAGCGAGAAGCGCGAGTGTGTTTCTCGCTCTTGTCTCGCGACGGAGAAGGAAATACCTGAACCCGTTCCTCACCGTGAGGAGGTACACCAGAAACCTGACCCCACCGTAGACTGCCGGCGCTGCACCGATCAGCAGGATGGATAACCCGAGGGACTTTACATAAGGCGGGAAGAAGGTCAGCAGTATCCCCGACGACACGGCGCAGAGAGCCATTGCGATAAAGTAGAACACCCAGCTCACTTTGCGCCCGTTCTGCCTTTCGTCAAATATCGAGGGCCCGTCAGTCTGCTCTCCATTTAGAGCAGTAGAGTTCAACCCGCTCTGAACTTCTCCTTGCGGTTTCTCCGGGGCTTTTCTGTTCAGCAATATTGGGAGAAAGTTTGCAAGCGTTATTCCGATCAACAACATCGCCGCGGACAGGAAGACCAGCCTGAGCGAGAGTGCAAGGACCAGGAAAGATCCAATGAGCGGCCCCACCGCGGCCGCGCCCGACCACGAGTAGTTAAATATCGTAAGCGACTTTCTCGGATCTCTAGAAGGATCATGGGTGAGCGCGGCTTCCAGAGCCGGCCAGTATGTAGCCCATCCTAACCCTTCGAACAACCTGATTGCGATCAGGGTAATCGGGTCGCTCACCATAAAGTAAAGTACGGAAACCGCAGAAAGGATGGCAAGGGATCCCGCTATGAAGTACCTTCGAGCTCCTGCGCGATCGGAAAAGTGTCCCATGACGAAGGGCATGAAGGAGTAGACCAGATTGGCGGATCCTCCCACAATTCCAATTTCGAGGACGCTGGCTCCGAGCTCGACAGCGAGAAGCGGGATGAAAATCGAGAAGATTGGTAGGGTGAGGTTGGCTATGGCGGCGGCGCCAATGTAGCGGACAAACTCCCCATTCCTGGAACTAGCGAACTCCGTTCCAGCTGATGGCTCTTTTCCGGCACCCAGTTTCACTGCTCGGAATCTATCTCCAGACTCATTTTCAGGAAGGACACGCGTACAAAGCGTGATAGGGGATCTGTAAACTCCCCAGTGATTTCTCCTAAACCTGAGCGAGAACGGTATTAAATTTTGACCAATCGAAAGCGACCGAAGTCAATGCAAGAGCTTGAGGTTCTCGTGCTGGGATCGAGATTAGTCACTGGAGGCTACTCTGATTCCAGCAAGACCCTTACGGCACCTCACCTTTCAGAATGATTGGGTAGATACGTAATCCTCGTTGGTGAGGGCGTTGAACTCGATGACCCTCTGGTCTCCTCCCTTTGATCCAGCGATGAACCGATAGCAGGGCACATAAATGAGTTCGATCTTGCTCGCGACGGCCACCTGCTCAATTATCCTGTGAGGACGGATTTCGGGCTGTTTTACTATCGCACCCTTCAGCCTTGAGATCAGGTCCTCCTTTGAAAAGTGGATGCTCAACCCCTTGCTCACAACGTCAGACGTTGCTTCGTCAAAACGTGTCACGCTTCGCAGCGCCTTGAGAGTCTTCTGATCCTCCTTCCCAAGGTGCGCGTTGAAGCACACCTCTGACTTTACGGCGTACGAAGCAATTTCCTCGGCCTCGATAGTAAGCTGGACCTTGTGACTCACTTCCTTATCCTTGCTTCGAAGTGCCACGCGAATTCCGGAACTGAATCCCTTCTGCAATCCTGCCCTGATATTCCCCTGGAATGGCGTGAGTGGGACTGGACCTATGCCGGTAGGGATTGCGCTCGAGGAAGCAATCTCCGAAACGACATCACTGATCCGCCTGCGCTCCGTCGCAATCTGCTGCGATTCGCCGTTTATCATGACCTCCTCCACATCGTTCGCGATTCCCGCCGAGTACACTGACCTTCTTAGGTACCTGCACGCATAGCTTCCAACAGCACGCCAGAATGGAATGTAGAAGAGATCCTTCTCGTAGACCTCAATCTGGTCTGGGTCGGGCTCGCCTACCTTCAGGAATCCTAATCGGACGCGGGAAAAGTACTTTGTAACGCGAAACCTGACCTCTTCAAGACTCTTTCTGTCGAGAAATGAGTTGGCAGGAACTTGTAGGGTTGTCTCCTTGACTTCAGTCTTGTCCTGTAGCTCGGCGTCCGGCCCGATGACTGACCAGCCGTTGACGGGCGTCACTGTTGTCAATGCTTTGAATAGCGCATGCTTGACTCGGTTTCTAATTAAGCGTGTGGAGATCGACAGATCAATTACGGCGGAACTTCAGGACTGCATTTGCTTTTAGGGCTGTAGAAGATAAGAGGGCATTCCTCTTCGTGATAAGATCTGAGCCTTTGCCTTTTCTATACTTCCTTGCTCCGCTTGCAAGAACAATATTTGCAGAGATACTAACAACAGTACGCTTGAAATTCGGTTGTATACGTTTGATCCATCTCCCACTTCCTCCGCGTCATTTTTGAAAAATTCTGGCGCTCGCCGAGTGTTTGTGAGCTGTGCCATCTTTCTTCAACTATCCTTGTATCGAATTGACACTGCGCTACCGCACTTCTTGCAAATCTTGAGATCACAGTCAGGTTTCCTGACGAAAACCACCTCCCTCTGTTCATTGCATATAGGACAGAATTTGGTTTCGGCTTGCTCCAAGCTTTTTCACTTTCTACGGCAAAGTGTGTGATCCGTCAGAATTGGACTTTTCTTACTTATTCAGGCAATTTGCCATTATTCAGTTATTCGCAGATGGCGCAATAATTGTTGATTCTAATGGCGAATCAGGGATCTTATATGCAAGAGGCCCATGTGATAATTGGAGGCCTAGAAAGTCTTGGTACTTTGCAAGCATCTCGAAGTCGACAACTTTGGAGTATATTCTATCGCTGTCAGCGGAAAATTAGAGCATAATACTCTTCTAAGGTGCAGTTCCTGTGAAAAATACGTCACTCTAGATGGGCGGGAAATTGACGAAGATGCAATAGTTTCACGAAAGAGCATGTCGAGGAATAAGCTTCGCACAATAACCGCACAGTTGAATTCCATGACGTATCAGGAACTCGAAGACCTCGTCGCAAGGGAGACGGCGGGCAACGACACGAGCAAATTGATGAACGAAATTGTTGCACTCGGCTTGAAGCAATACAAGTCGAAATACAACTAGCATTAGCACATGTCGTGTCTTAATTCCTCTATGTGAGCTGTTATCCTTTTTTAGATGTTTTTCTGAATCCGAATTTTGCTAGAAAAACAAATTGGAAAGGATAAAGATCAGGCGAGCAAGGAAGGAAGACTCTAAGGATTTTCTGAAACTCGTCGTTGAGCTCGCAAATTTTGAAAAGTTGGAGCCCCCTTCGCCTGCCGCGCGAAGGAGAATAACCCGCGACATCTTTGAAAAGAAGAGACTCAACCTGGTACTTGCAGCGTCCAATGTGGCGGGAACAGTCGGGTACGCGCTTTACTTTTACACATACTCGTCATTTCTCGCGAGACCCACACTCTACTTGGAAGATCTCTACGTCTCAAAGGAGTTCAGAGGAAAGAAGATTGGGAGAGACCTTTTCACCTACTGCGTTAGGGAAGCAGCTAGAAACAGGTGCGGGAGAATGGAGTGGGCTGTTCTCACCTGGAACAAGAAAGCTATCGATTTTTATGAGCGCAGGGGCGCGCGGAGGCTCGCGGAATGGTACTATTACCGACTTGATGGAAATGGCATCGAGCGCCTACTAGCCCGCGAGCGATGAGGAATCCTTTAGGCTTCAGATTCCATTGCAACGATGTCAAAGAGTATCTTGCGATAGTTCATCGTGATACTCCTCGCGTAAAAGCCCCCCTCGATCCTGAGGTTAGCGCGATTGCCTCCCACAAGACCAAATTCAGCCGCCTCATGCTTGTAGTACTTCTCAAACGTGAGGCAGTCGTCGAGGTAGGGGGCAAGTTTTTTTGGTTCGACGTTCGTGAGCACCTCCCGTTCGATTGAAGGTTCTCCTCTTTCGGCGAGGATGTCGTTGAGCGATTCTCTCGCCGCTTCGTAGTCCTTCCAAGCCTCGTCCACAAATCTGGGGAAGATACCGTTTGTCACGAGCGTGGAGATGAACCTGCCGTCGATGTCCTCAGAGTACTTTTTGAGGAGCGTCGCCTTGATGTTGAGCTCGTTTGTCTTGTCAAACCCGTAGAGGAACTCGAGCGCGACGCCCTCCATCTCCGATTTGTACGAGTGGTTCAGCGAGTCTCCAAAAGCACCGCAGGCGAGGAAGAACCTAGCCGCCTCAAAATCACTTCTCAATACGGCCTCCGAAATCACATGGGCGTAATCCGGCTCGTAGGGTATCTCACTCATCAGGAGCCCCTTGTCAGTTATACTATGGGTACCCCTTTCAATTGCCCCAACATCGTACATCCAGTTCTCGGCGAACTGTAGGTCGTTCATGTTTAACTTCGACATGAACTCCAGTTCCGAAAGTTTCAGCCCGTACTTTGACATGAGCAGCACCAAGTCGAACGGTGTCTCGCGCTCCAGCGACTTTCTGACGCTCTTGGGAGAAATCATCTTCGGTACAGGTACATCGGAGAGGAGGACCGCGCGACCGGGTTTGAACCTCCCGACCCGCCCCATCATCTGAAGGAGGGAATTGTTGTCGATTGTCCTGTATTCCAGGCTCTTCTGCCCTAACTTCTCCTTCCCGTCGATCTCTTCGTTAAAGATCAGGACGTTGTCCACGTAGATGTTCACGGAGGAGGCTATCACGTTGGTTGCGAAAACCTTCAGGTTCTTGTCGATCTCTGCTCTTTCTTGAATTTTGTTTATCTCTGAGCCCTCGAGCCCTCCGTGGATGTAGACACCGCCGTAAGAGCGGGCGTACTTTTCGACGAGCCTTCTCGTCGGGAGGAAGACAAGCCACGACTCGTTCTGCGGCTGAGAGTAGAGGTATAGCGGTAGACGGTCGAACATCTCGTCGAGGTCCTTTGCCATCTCAAGCTCTATCGAGACGGGAAACCTTCTGCCCGAAATGGTGTACTGGTTCTTTATCCCGAGGAATTCGAGGAACTCCTCTGGATCGAGCGTTGCGCTCATCACTCTGAGGAGGTTGCCCTCTACCATCTGCCTTCTTGCAAGAGACATGCAGAGTTCTAGCTGCGAAGTGAGCTGGTGGCTCTCATCGAAGTAGATCGAAGAATTTCTCAGGGACCTCTCGGCAAGCATGCGAAGCAAAACACCGTCGGTTACAATACGTATCGTGCCTCGCTCGGCGTTGATCTTCGTGTCCTTTGTGATTACCGCGAGGTCGTCCCTGACCTCTGGATAGAGAGTGCAAAGAGAGTAGTATAGCGCGCTGCACGACGCTCTCGAGGGCTCCCTGATGACTATCATCCTCTGCTTGCCGTGAAGCATGTACTCGTGTATCGGAGTCACGGTGCTTTTGCCGGTTCCGACATCGCCGAGGATGAGAAAGTGGTCATCAAAGTCGATGGAGTCGAGGATGGCAAAAATTGGAAGCTTTGCCTCTGCGGGCTCTGCTCCCTTGACCGAAGGACTTGCCTTCTCCATTTTGGATTCACTCATTGCTCCTCGAGAAAAATTTGGCATGTGTGCAAGTGTCTAACAATGGCCGAAGCGCGTTGCCTATTGCGTTTCGAATTCAAGATTGGCCCCTCATCGGAAATAAACGCTCCTGTCAGGCATTCGGGTTATCGCTGTGGAATACACCGGGACTTTTTCCAAGGACTTGTCCTTAGTAATTGGAGCCTTTCTCCATTTTCCTTAACTATGTGGGAAAAGTCCACAGTCGATCCTGCATTTGCAGAAAACAATTACCTGTGTCTTGGGCAACCAGACCTACGAAACCATGGAAATCAAAGGCAAGAGGTTACTCGTAATTCACGGCGAGGCCGCGGGTACTTCATTTGCCATAATTCCCGGATGGTATTCAGGGAACGAAAGATACGACAAAGGGCAACTCGCCGCAATCGACGTACAGCTCATTGATCCCGTCGAGCAGATGAACATAGAAAGGGAAGTAAGGTCCCGACTCTCCTCCGTAGGAAAGGGAGAGCCACGCATATCATTCTGGGGCTCCAGGGGAATCGAGGAACTTGAAAAGCCCGAAAAGGAATCTTCCTCAACTATTCTCGTGGTCGACGACGACCCGACCATACGCGACATCATCAAAAAGTATCTCGAGAAGGAGGGATTTAATGTAAAGACCGCCGCGAGCTCAAAGGAGGCGGAGAATCTTCTGAGGTCGAGCAAGCTCCCCGACCTGATGCTTCTTGACATCATGATGCCCGGAGGAACGGGATGGCAACTGCTTAAGGAACTCGAGAAAGATCCGACAATCAATCATCTTCCAGTCGTTGCAATCAGCGGTCTTGAAAGGCCAGCTGAACGCGGCGAAGAGTACGACTCGAAGATGCTCTACGATTACTTGGTCAAACCGTTCTCTCTTGCTGAGCTTTCAAGAGTCGTGAGGAAGTTCAAGACGCCTCAGGAATGAAGAAGAGAAAAAATTTGAAGACATGGGAGCGCATCCCAATCCAGCTACGTTTGGCGTAACTGTGTGTAGATTCCTTCTCCCCTTGTCTTTCCTTTCTTCTTCTTTGTTTTCGCTTTCGAATGCAGTTTGAATTTTTCTTCTCTACTGCTTGTTTCGTAAAGCGTGCCCACTAGTGGGCAATCAGGTGGGCTCCCCAGTAAGTCGAAGCTACCATGAGCTCGACCCTGTGCCCACTTTCGTATTCGTGTTCGTCAGCCTCTCCCTTCGTTTCGAAAGCGAGCTGACAGTTTCTGCATTGATACCTCATTCGGGTCTAGTCCAAAGATCTGATGTAAAAATCCTATTTACGCATTATTCATAGGGCATCCTTAGAGATCCGTGACAAAGTCTTGGCAAATTTCACGCGTTGAGAAAGCAACAGCTGCTCTGAGTACGGACCCCAAAACCTGATCTGCGCTCTCTCGTTGTTGAGAAGGTTTGTGATGAATACCACTGATTCTCGTTCTCAAGATCTTTTGTGCGCAAGAATGCAGAAACAGACAGCATTGAGACGATCCTATTGCCCGAGGGAATTAGCAAAGCGCGCTCTCTCACACTCACGCGATGTTGCGATACGCTTAACTAGTTTGCAGAAGCTCGAAGTCTTTTACTGAACTATATCATGAGTTACGGAAGAGACCGCGATAATCGCGGATACGTAGGTAACAGGGGTGGATTCGGTGGAGGAAGACCTCCAATGGGTCCAAAGCCTGTAGAAGTAGGTAAGGAATACGACGTAGAAGTCACTGAACTTTCAAGACGGGGCGACGGAGTCGCAAAGGTCCAAGGTTTCGTGATCTTCGTTCAAGGAGCGAAAGTCGGACAGAAGGTCAAAATCAAGGTTGATCGTGTGGGTCCAAGGTTCGCGAGCGCATCAGTAGTCGGCCCAGGTGGCGCATCTTCGGGTGCTCAAACAGAATCTTCAGCGTCTGCATCTTCTGAGGAAAGCTCAGAGGGAAGCGGCAGCGCCGAATCAATGACTGAATCAGTCGGCGATTCATCTTCTGACGAAAACGCATAAGAAGACGAATCAACTGATTCTCAAAGACTCGTGCGTTTTTCCTGCACACGCTTCGAAAAATTCCACGGTCTAGTAATTCATATGCGAAAGCAGAAAAACCTTGGATTACTAGATTTCTTTTTTATTCTCAACTTAGCTAGTGTATGTGCTTCCTAGCTTATCCCCAGCTCCTCTTTTCCGCGGATTTAGCTTTCGTCATTCTTTACTATTGTGCCTCCGGTGCGGATTGCTCGTCGAACCAGCCCCGATTTTTCTTTCCCTTCTTTGAACTTTTGTAGGTTAACTCTCTATTGGCCAGTCTAGAGCATGTTCGCTTCTAGGCTTATGAGTACCGCATTGGCAAGAAGAGGACACAAAGCAAATCGAAGAGCGAAAAGAAAACAACATGGGTCTAGTCAACCTCGCAATAGTGATCATCATACTGATCATCATACTCGCATTCCTTGGGTTTGGCGGAGCGGCCGCAGCACTTGGAAGCTTGCTATATCTTGTGATAGTCATCATAATAGTCCTCTTCCTCGTTAGCCTCTTCGCGGGACGAGGATGGTATGGGCTATAGCGCACTCGAAGGAAATTAGCAAACCTTCAATTAAACAGAGATCACGAGGGGCGGCGCCCAACAGAGAGCCCCCATCTCAAATGAGGCACTCCCTGCTGAACATGGTGAAGATGCAGGCGTGCCACAGTTTTTCTTTCTTATGTCTTCGCGATATCCCGGATTGACATATTGATTATGTCTAGTCATCACTACCGAGTTATCTTTGAGATTAACTCCGACATCGCAGCCGTAGCGGATTTTCGCTGTTCCGACTGCTGCAATATCTGAGCCCTCTGAATACCGAGGTCGCTCATTCTGATGCGCAGAGACTCTAGCCGTTCGGCGTCTTGTTGATGTTTTCTCCCATCGGAACCCTGCGAAGAGCGGATCTTCGAATTTCGCTCTTCCTGCAGAGTGTGAATCTCGCCTTCCAGCTTCAAGCGTTTGGATTGGAGTTCATTTATCCTGCGCGTTACGGATTCAACCGAGTTTGGATCTGAAACCTTCGACGAGAACAGCCTTTTGAATAATGAAGTCGAGGAATCAGCATCGGATCTCTTCTTGGCGCCCCTCTTTCTCTCCTCGAGCGCTGCCTTCTCCGCTTCGATTTGCCTCTCGTTCTCGTGGTACTGCTTCTTGAGAGAGTCGATCTTTGAGCCGAGCTCCCCGATCTGCGCATCGCGTTGCTGCTTTCCCAATAGATCCGCTTGGACTATATCATTGCTGATAGTCTCTATATCGTTGCGCAACTGGTCTATCTCTCGATTAATTTCTGAGGTATCGACCGGCTTCGCCAGAGACGCGTTAAGCTCGAGCCTCTTTTCGAAATACTCCTTGGTGAGATTGTGAGGGCCTGCTTTTGTCTCGAAATCATCTAGGAGGAGGTTGAAATTCTTGATCCAGTTATGCATCGTGTATCCGCCAGGCTCGGACGAAAAGACCTGCTGCCCTAATTTTTCAAGCGAGATTACTGTCCTGCTCTTTAGTTGATCAAAGTCTAGTTGCTGTTCTTCGACGTACTTTATCTTGTGCCTGTGGAATTCCTGTTTCTTCTTACGCTCCTTCCTCTGAGCGCCTCCCTTCCCGCCAAAGGACGAAGAGGAGTTTCTCCCCGAACCACTTCCGAAACTCAATGTGACGGTTGCACCTTCCCTTTTCTCGATTCTTGCAGGTTCCCGTTGTTCCGCTTGCTAACTCTCAAAACTCTTCGAAAACATGATTTAAGAGTTGCAAAATCAGCAAGCACAATCAGCGAATTCTCTAGAAACGGGAATCCAATGGTTGGGCTTCTAAGGGGCCAAACGCGGGAACAATCTGTGGGCGCCCGCAAGACCAGAATTGAATCTTCAAGGACTTGAGAGAGGGAACGGGATTGACGAGAGTAATTCCTCTTAGATTCTCAGGCGGAATCGAAGCATCGAATTATCACAGCTCCCTGTTAGCTATTCTTAAATAATTACAAGTCGGCAGGTTAGTTTCACCAAGAAATGCCCGGCAAGCAATCTGGAGTCGTTTCACTGGCAACCTCTGGACTCGTCACCTACGTTGACGTGTCTTTGAGCTTCTTGTTCAGCTTGCCGCTTACTGTGGCATAGGCCCCAGCTTTTTTCCATACAAACACGGAAAAAACAGGCTGGGGGAAGGGAAATTTGTAGTGTGGGGTAATGAAAATACAAGTGGTAAAACTATCTGGATCGCAGTCGCTAATCAAGGCACTCCAAAATGAAGGGGCGAACGTACTTTTTGGAATGCCAGGGGGAGCAAATCTTCCTATCTACGATGAGCTGTCAAAGTCGGAGATAAGGCATATACTTGTCAGGCATGAGCAGCTCGCAGCGCACATGGCCGACGGTTTTGCACGCGTGTCCAGGAGGCCGGGCGTCTGCCTTGCGACTTCGGGTCCAGGTGCTACAAATCTTGTTACTGGGATTGCCACCGCCTACATGGACTCGATCCCCATGGTTGCGATCACCGGACAAGTAGCCACAACAAGCATAGGAAAGGACGCCTTCCAAGAGTGCGATATTGTCGGCGTCGCAAGTCCAGTCACAAAGTATGCGTTCCAGCCAACCGACCCAGCGACGATTCCCAGTACGGTAAAGAAGGCATTTTACATTGCAGCATCAGGTCGCCCCGGCCCCGTACTGATTGACATTCCAAAGGACACGCAGACCGCAGAGGCGGAAACCCAGTTTCCCGACACCGTGAGAATCAGAGGATACAATCCCGTGGTCGTGCCAGATACCCTGCAGATTGAGAAAGCGCTTGACATTATCCTGAAAGCCGAACGGCCCATGATTCTGGCAGGTGGAGGTGTTGCGATTTCAGGAGCCTACGCTGAACTTCAGGCTCTGGCTGAGGCGCTGATGTGCCCGGTCGCCACTACGTTCAAGGGGAAGGGGGTTTTCAACGAAACCCACCCGCTCGCTCTCGGCCCCATCGGGATGCATGGTCACATAGAGGCAAACCGCCTAATTCTTGAAGCCGATGTTTTGCTCGCCGTCGGAACGCGCTTCTCCGACCGCTCCACGGGTAAGGTGAGCGATTTTGTTCCCAAAACAACCGTAATACACATTGACATTGATCCTTCTGAAATTAACAAGAACAAGGCTGTTGACCTGGGGATCGTGGGAGACGTCAAGGCCTCGCTCAGGGCGCTGCTCGAAGCCTTCATGAGGCGAGCAAGGCGCAACGAAATCAAAAAGTGGTCTGAAAGATTTCAGGAAGTAAAGGAGAGCTGCAGGAACGAGTGGCACGTCGACATGTCAAAGATATCCGCGATAAGCGTACTGAAAAAACTTAGAGAAGTCCTTCCTCCCGACGCGCTCGTCACCACAGAAGTAGGCCAATGCCAGATGTGGGCTTCGCTCCACTTCGACGTAATCGAGCCCGGTACCTTCTACAGCTCCACGGGTCTCGGCACGATGGGCTTTGGGTTTCCTGCCGCCATTGGCGCAAAGGTCGCCGCGCCGAACAGGCCAGTCCTAGACATTGCAGGTGACGGGAGTTTCAACATGACCGAGGCCGCACTCGCGACCTCGGTTCTCGACAACATCCCGGTAATCGTCGTAATAATGAACAATACGATGCTCGGGATGGTTGCGCAGTGGCAGAGGCTGTTCTACGAACGAAGGTATCATGGAGTAAAGCTCTACGGCGTGCCGGATTTTGTCAAATTAGCGGAAGCTTACAGAGCCCAGGGACTACGGGTCCAATCAATCGACGAGTTTGCAAAGGCGATAAAACTCGGGCTCAGGAGCGACATCGCGACGATAATCGATATCCCGATATCTCCAGAGGAGGACGTCTTCCCGTTTGTCGTTCCCGGCACAGCACTGAAGGATATGATCGTAGCATGAGCAGCGTAGCAACAAAGCCCGTCCCGGCCGCCGAAGCGTCAGATGGATCTAAGAGTAGCGAAGAGGAAGAAACTTCAATCGGCAGGCAGGCCGGAAGAAGCGCTCTTGAGACTGGCGCAAACGAAAAGAAACAGGCAAGAGACCTAGTCTACGCGATAGTCGAAAACCAACGCGGTGTCCTGCATAGAATTTCGGGTATGTTCCGCGCTAAGGGCTTTAACATCACGAGCATCTCAATCGGCGAGTCCTCGTCCCCTGACCTCGCGAGAATGACGATCGTGCCAAAGGGAGACGAGGCCGCTCTGCAGCTTCTGGTAAAGCAACTCCAGAAGATGATTGACGTCATCGAGGTGGGGACAATCAGGCCTGCGGACGCGATAGAAAGAGAACTTGCACTCGTAAAGTTTGAGACACGCGACATGAAGAGCAAGAACGAGATACTCGAGCTTTCAAACAATCTCGGTGCGCGGGCCGTGGACGTGTCTAGGGATTCGCTGGTCGTGGAGTTTACCGCCACCCCAGAGCGAATCGACTACTTCATCAACGAGGCGTCCAAGTCCGGCGCGATCAAGGAGATTGTGAGAACCGGGCTCACTGCCTTAAGAAAAGGACTGTAGTAGGTCAAGATTAAGGAAAGAATTCTCTGCGCGAATAGAGAAGAGGATACAGAAAGAGAGAGGAAAAGGGTGCGAAAATGGAAGAGCAAGGCAAAACTATGAAATCGGCGACAGCAGCCGCCCAGGACGTGGTAAAGGTCCCAAAGAGAAGGGTGAGGATCTTCGACACGACGCTGCGCGACGGAGAGCAGACGCCGGGCGTGTCGCTGACTACCGAGGAAAAGATCGAGATCGCTGAGGCGCTTGACCAGCTCGGCGTCGACGTGATCGAGGCCGGCTTCCCGATAGTTTCGGAAGGAGAGTTCGCTGCAGTCAAGGCAATCAACAAACTGGGGCTGCGCTCACAGGTCGCCGCGCTTTCAAGGGTGGATAAGAAGGATATCGATGCCCTAATTTCCTGCGACATTTCATACGGTCACCTCTTCATCGCAACCTCTGACATTCACCTCCAGTACAAGCTGAAGATGACCCGAGAGCAAGCGCTCCGTGCGGCCATCGAGGGCATAGAGTACGCGCGTGCACACGGGATGAGGGTAGAGTTCTCGGCCGAGGACGCCACGAGGTCAGACAGAGAATACCTGGCACACGTGCTGGCTGAGGTCTCAAAGCTCGGAGTAGAAAGAATCGACGTGCCCGATACCGTGGGCACGATGACGCCGGAGGGCTTTGCGGAGATAATCCAGTTCCTCCGGAGCAGGGTGAATATTCCACTAAGCACCCACTGCCACGATGATTACGGGCTAGCGGTTGCAAACAGCTTAGCAGGCGTGATCGCGGGCGCAGACCAATCTCACGTGACGATAAATGGACTAGGGGAGCGCGCCGGAAACGCGTCGTTAGAGGAGTTCGTAATGGCAATCACGCGGCTCTACAACTACGAGACAAACATCAACACGAAGATGCTCTACTCTACATCTAGACTGGTAGCAAGAGCAAGCCGGGTACTGGTCCAGCCAAACAAGGCTATAGTCGGGGACAACGCGTTCGGACACGAGTCCGGGATTCACACGCACGGTGTCCTTGTTCTCCCTGCAACCTACGAGCCAATGGAACCGGAGCTCGTGGGGGCTAAGAGGAGGATCCAGGCTGGAAAGCACGCTGGCTCTCACGGAATTGCAGCTCAGCTGAAATCGCTCGGAATCGAGGCGACAAACGAGGAAATCAAAAGAGTAGTTCAAAAGGTCAAGATACTGGGCGATATGGGCAAGACTGTAACGGATGTGGACCTGGACAGGATCGCACGCGACGTAATCGGCATAGAGCGCAGCATACCCTTCCTCAAGATCACAGACCTCGCCGTGGTAACAGGAATAAACACTGTCCCGACAGCTTCTGTGAGACTCACGGTCGGAGGAAACCAGATTATCACGGTCGCGGAGACTGGAAACGGGCCGGTGGATGCGGTCGCAAGGGCAATACAGAAGGTCACCGACAGGTTCACTAAAGTGAAGCTGAAGGAATACCGGCTGGAAGCGATCACGGGCGGAACAAACGCCGACGCCGAAGTGGTGATCAAGGTGGAGGACGAAAATGGGCAGGTGTCGACGGCCTCCTCTACTGGACCTGACATCATCATGGCGAGCGTCGACGCGATGATAAGTGGGATAAACGAGATTACTCTCAGAAAGTCCCGAAGCTCACAGCAGAGTGCGAAAATGATTCCTACGCCCTAAATCGACTCGCATGCAAAGTCGGTCTATAAACGCAAAAAGACGAAGAAAAAAGTAACAGAAGAAGGAAAAGGAGTGTAATACGCAGGGGAGTTGCCGCGCGCTTACAGAGTTTCATTCATCGAAGGAGACGGAATCGGCCCAGAGATACTTTCGGCGAGCAGATCTGTCCTCGAAACTCTCAGCGAATGCTTCAACCTGAACTTCGAGTTCATCGCGACGCCGGCCGGTGATCGAGCCCTGGCGAAGACAGGTGAGGCTCTCCCTAGGGAGAGCTTCATCGCGATAAAAGAGTCCGATGTCTGCCTCAAGGCTCCCGTCGGTGAAACCGCAAAGGAGACGATTCTCAAGATACGCCAAGACTTGGACCTCTACGCAAACATCCGCCCCGCGCGGAATTACGTGTTTGTCGAGAGCAGGTTCAAGAACGTTGATCTCGTAATTGTGCGGGAGAACACCGAGGACATCTACGTGGGAAGGGAGTTCGAAGAGCATGACGGAAAGAGGGCGACCGCACTCAAAGTCACGACTGAAAAAGCGAGTAAAAGAATCGCGAAGGTGGCTTTTGAAATGGCAGCCTCACGCCAAGTAAACAGAGAAAGGGAGGAGAAGCGAGACGACAGCGACTCGTATTACTCGCAATCCGCTCGCACTGATGCATACCTGATATCGGATGAGAAAAGACAACAACCGGAAATTCCCGGTAGAGGCGTCGGCCGAAACTTCCCTAGCGTGACATGCGTGCACAAGTCCAACGTCTTGCCAAAGACAGACGGGCTCTTTGTAAAGAGCTGCACCGTCGTCGCTGAGGGGTATCCTTCGATAAAATTTTCCACAATGTATGTTGACACAGCGGCGATGTCGCTCGTCAGGAACCCAGAGTCCTTCGACGTGATAGTGACGTCAAATATGTACGGCGACATTCTGTCTGACGAGGCCTCTCAGGTCGTGGGTGGCCTTGGCATCGCGGCCTCGGCGAATCTGGGAGACGGATTTGCCCTCTTTGAGCCGGTTCACGGCTGTGCGCCAGACATTGCGGGAAAGGGGATCGCAAACCCCATTTCGATGATATTCACTGCGAAGATGATGCTCGACTGGCTCGGAACTAAGAGATCCGATGAAAACTGCCTCGCAGCCTCGCTCGCAATAGATCGAGCAGTGTCCGCAGTTGGCGCAAGAGGAGTCCTCACTCCAGACATCGGCGGGGCATCGAGCACTGCGGAGGTAACCAGGGAAATTTGCAGCGAGATCCGAGAGATGTACGGCGAAGATGGGGAGCGAGTAAGAGGTATGACGAAAAAAGGTTCAGGCATGCGTGCGGGAAGACAAGGAGAAGAATCGCGCCCAATTGGTGAGGTTGTCGGTTTAGAAAACAGCAATCGAAAGGATGTGTTGTTGAAGAAAAAATGGTAGTCGAGTTAGAGCAGGCTTCGATGGAACAATCCAACAAAGTAAAGCCGGAGATTCAGAAGACAAAGTACGTGTGGATGAACGGCAAGCTGGTCGGATGGGACGAGGCGACCGTCCCCGTCATGACCCACGCGCTTCACTACGGCACGGGTGTCTTCGAGGGAATAAGGGGATACGGGACCAACGGGAACCTCAACCTCTTCAGGTTGCGTGATCACTTTGAGAGGTTGATCAACTCCGCAAAGATATGCGACATTGAAACAAAGTACACAGCTGACGAGCTGAGCGAGGCATGCGTCATGCTGCTCAGGTCCATCGAGATGAAGGACGATTGCTACATCCGTCCGATTATCTTTGTAGGATTTTCTGGAATAAACCTGGGATTCATCAACTACCCTGTTGAGGCGGCCATCCTAGCTTTTCCATTCAAGCACTACTTTGGCAAGCCGGGCCTTGATGTTTGCATCTCGACTTGGACGAGGCTCTACGATCCTGTGACCCCACCGATGGCAAAGATCTGCGGGAACTACGTGAACTCTGTGTTTGCAAAGAGGGAAGCGGCGAAGAACGGCTATGACGAAGCGATAATGCTCAATGTGGAGGGGAAGGTTTCGGAAGGGACTGGCGAGAACATATTCGTGGTAAAGAAAGGCAAGATGTACACCCCGCCGATTGGTGCGTCAATCCTTGACGGTATCACCAGAAATACGGTGATGGAACTTGCGAAGGAGGTCGTTGGAATTGAAGTGGTCGAAAGAGACATTGCAAGGTCGGAGCTCTACACCGCTGATGAAGTCTTCCTGACCGGAACAGCGGCGGGCATCGCGCCGGTGTTGTCGATAGATCGACGCAAGGTGGCAAAGGGGACCGTGGGCCCGCTGACGAGAGATCTCGGAGAGGCCTACAATGCGCTAGTCATGGGAAGAATGAACTATGGTCACGACGACTGGGTGACCAAGGTATACTGAGAGAGCGAGAATTTGTTTTTGGAGTGATCGAGAAGAAAATGATGATGAGTAACCAGGAAGAAGAGAGGAAGCAGCAAGTAGCAGCAACCGAAGGAGCCGCAAAAGCGATCTACGACGACGATGTCACCTCGACGCAGGTCAAAAAGAACGAAGTAATCGCGGTACTCGGTTACGGAATCCAGGGCAGGGCTCAGGCGAGCAACCTTAGCGATTCTGGGTTCAGAGTCGTGGTCGGCCTGCGCAAGGGGGGGAAATCATGGGACCTAGCAAAGAGCGACGGACACAAGGTGATGGACGTCGTGGAAGCCGCGAAGGCGGCGGACATTATCCACATGCTCGTCCCGGACATGGTTCAGGGTGATGTTTACAGGGAAATCGAACCGTACGTGACGCCTGGAAAGGCGCTCAGCTTCTCGCACGGGGCAGCAATACACTGGGGTTGGATCAAATCACCTCCGGGTGTTGACGTATTCATGGTAGCTCCGAAGGCGCCGGGACAGAGGGTCAGGGAGGTCTACCTCCAAGGATTCGGCACACCATCGATCGTCGCAGTGCACCAGGATGCGACGGGCAGAGCTTGGGACAGGACGCTGGAGCTTGCCAAGGGGATTGGAAGTACAAGAGCCGGAGTCATCAAGACCACGTTCAAGGAGGAGACCGAGAGCGATTGGTTCGGAGAGCAGGTCGACCTCTGCGGAGGGGTTGATCGCCTAATTAGAAAGGCGTTCGAGGTTCTCGTCGAGAACGGCTACCAGCCGGAGATCGCGTACTTTGAGTGCCTGCACGAGCTCAAGCTCATAGTGGATCTTATCCAGAGGTACGGTATCTCTGGGATGTACAGGGGAGTCAGCGAGACTGCGAGGTTCGGAGGGCTCACGGTGGGAGGCAATGTGATCAACGAGGAGACGAAAGAACGGATGCGCAGCGCTCTCAGGGATATCCAGTCCGGAGCTTTCGCTGACCGGTGGGTCAACGCCTACAAGAACGAACAGGCTCGAGCCTTTGAGAAGTACATGGACGAACTGGATGCTCACCCGATAGAGCAGGTCGGAAGAAGACTAAGGCGCATGATGTGGCCGGAGGATGCCCTGCAATCGCAATCGTCGAAGGTAGCGAGCTGGTCAAAGCTTCAGCAGCAGCACGGTGAGAGGAAGGGTGGCGCAATAACAAGAAAGAGTGGCAAAGCTACCTCTTCGTCGCGCGCTGTGGCGAGCAAGAAGACGCAGAGGAAGCAGCGAAGGAAAACTACTACGACGAGGGGCAGAAAGTAAGGCTAGTAACCAATCACAAACACGCGCCACAGAAAAGAGACACGCAAAGTGGCAATCTTTCTACACTCTTCGTGCGTGCTTTCTCATTCCCGCAGGCGTGTGTGCGTTGGCGTCCAAGCAAGAACAGAAGGAAATGTGAAGAAACGGGCCAATGGTAAAAAACTCGAAGGAAGGCAACCGGGCAAAAGCCACTGGAGATCAAGAGGGTAACAGTGGCACGAGCTCTCCGCGTCCTGCCTATTCCAAGATAGAGATACTTGATGCCACACTCAGGGAAAGAACCTTCGGCGTCTCGTTTGCGCTTGGAGAAAAGCTCTCGATTGCCAGCATGCTTGATTCGCTTGGCGTCGATTTCATCGAGTATGCCCTACCAAAGAATGCAAGCGGACGGGAAGGTGCGTCTTCTTCTGCTGCTACCAGTTTTTCAAATCAACTTTCATCGGTTTTAAGGCGGGGAACTCAGGCTATCCTGCAATACTCCGAGAATGCACCTTCTGCTCGAGATGATGCTAATGAAGGCAAGACGCAAGTTGGCGAAGAGAATGGCGACGAAAATCATGGATCGTCGATTCCCTCAAGTATAGTCAGCGTCAGGGCAGACTGCTGGAGGTCGCATCTGATAGAGCCGTTCTCGCATAGAAGAATCGATCCAGACGAAAATCTGAGGAAACTAAAATCCAGGATTTCGGCGCTTGGAGAAGCGCATGGAAAGGACGTCTTCTTCTCCGCGGATCACTTTTTTGACGGTTATTCTGAAGATTCTGTTTACGCCCTATCAATAATCAAGGCAGCCGCGGAGGCGGGTGCTTCCAGAGTCGTGCTTTGCGACTCGAGAGGCATCGCCACGCCAGATCAAGTGGCAAAAGCTGTGAAACTCGTCGTAAGTAATCTGTCGAATGAGCATGAAGAAATCCTGGTTGGGATATGCGCGCACAACGACTGCGGCCTGGCCGTTGCAAATACGCTTGCTGCTGTTAGCGCTGGTGCAAAGCATGTCCAGTGCACAATCAACGGGCTTGGCGAGCGCGCCGGATGCGCGGACCTTTGCCAAGTCCTCCCCCTGCTCAATTTGAGACTCGGATACACGACGCTCAACTCGCCTCTCCCAAAGGAACGGCAGCTCCTATCACTGAGGGCGCTTTCAAGGAAGGTCTCTGACGTTTCGGGCATCGTATCGTCGCAGAGACCATTTGTGGGAGAAAGAGCATTCGCACACAGCGACCCATCCCATGTCGCTTCTGTTTCCTACAGCCCCGACACTTACGAGACTATCAATCCTGCCTTCGTGGGCAACGCGAGGAAGATGGGAGTCGACGACGCATCCCTAATCCTCGGCGAGATGTGGGAGCTAGGGCTTTACTCAAAGGAAAGGGAGGCGGTGGCGAGCAATGTGATCGCGAAGATGAACGATCTCGAAGCTCGTGGCTACAAATTCGATGACGCAAAAGCGAGCGTCCATCTGCTCATCCTTGACACCCTAGAAGTTGAGATTCAGCCTTTCCAAGTACTTCGATGGGAGACGAGCACGATAAGCAAGGTTGGCGCCCAGCCCGAGGTCAATGGTACAATCGAGGTTGCAATCGAAGAAGGTCATGGAGAGGACAAGAAGATGAAAAACGTTATCGCCTCGGCAAAGGGAGTCGGCCCTATACACGCTATCGACCTCGCCCTAAGAAGGGCACTCGAGAGCGAATTTCCTGAACTCAAGGATCTCAAACTCATCAGCTATTCGCTGAACATCGTAGACTCTCTTAACGGGACGGCCGCGGCGGCAAGGGCTAGAACAGAATTCGCAGATCGGGGGCCTTCACAGGTCGACAACATGTCGATGAGCGGTTCTCTTTCACCCGCCGAGGCAAACGCATCTTCGTCGGAGTCTCCTGGTACACCGGCCGCCAGCTCTATGACTTGGGCGACCACGGCCGTTTCGGATGACGTGCTAGATGCGAGCATACGAGCTTTGATTGACGGCTATAGATACAAGCTGATTTTCAAGAGCAGCAGCGCGAGGTTCGCGCTACCTGACTGGAAAGTTGCGCTGAGTTGGAGATACTCTGAGAGGTGCTAGGGGTTAGAAGATATGAAGACAGAATCATCTGCAGCAGCGTGCGGACAGACCATCGTGGAAAAGATCGTTTCGAGAGCTGTTGGAAGAAAAGTCGGGCCGGGAGACCTGATCGAGGTGCTCCCGATTGACAAGCTCTACTTCAACGAGGTCATCGCTCCGCCGGCGCTTGTAAATTTCAACGACGATTTCTCACCAATCTTCGAAGAAATCGAGGGCTCGGCGGCCCGCCGCAGTTCCACGACGCGAAGTGGGGAGATAGTGGTATTTGACGGCGAGAAGAAGCAGAAGGCAAAACTCAGGGTCTTTGACCCGAAGAGAGTTTGTTTCATACCCGATCACACGGTGCCGTCTTGCTCGGTCAAGGTGGCACAGGGCGTCAACCTGATGAAGAGTTTCGCCGCGGAACAGGGAATCAAAATGTACAAGGAAGGGGATGGAATCGAGCACACCGTCGTAACGGAGGAAGGATTCGTAAGGCCGGGAGAGGTCGTCGTAGCGACAGATAGCCACACAGACACCGTCGGCGCAATCGGTGCGCTCGGGTTCGGAATCGGGACCACCGAGGCTGAGTACGCCCTCGCCCTGGGAGAGATTTACGACTTTTTTGTCCCCGAGACCTACAGGTTCGAGGTGAGCGGAGAATTCCCTTCAGGAGTCTTTGCGAAGGACCTCATCCTCCACATCCTCGGGACGCTGAAGGAGGGCGGGTGCTCTAAGCGCATTGCAGAGTACGGCGGGGAGACAATACGAAAAATGGGAATGGATGGCCGCTTCACCATATGCAACATGTCCGTCGAGATGAGCGCCAGATCTGCCATAGTGAACCCAGATCAGGTTACCATGGATTTCATCGCTGACATCGTCAGCCGCCACCCAGAGCTATCGGTGGAACTGGCCGAGAGCATGAACTCTGTCAAGTTTACGGAGAGCGACGCAAACGCAGAGTACTCATCCAGGATGGATGTCGACGCCTCAAAGCTTGTCCCACAGGTTGCGCTCCCTCACTCTCCCGCGAACTCCAAGCCAGCGAGCGAGGTAAACGACGAGGTGAACGTCGTCTTCATAGGTTCGTGCACTAACGCAAGGCACACCGACCTCGTTGAAGCGGCCAGGGTCCTCAAGGGGAGGAAGGTTCACAGAAACGTGAACCTCATAGTTATCCCTGCTTCGAGGCTCGTATACAACTGGGCAATGTCGGAGGGAGTCCTCGAAACCTTTGCAGATGCGGGTGCAAATATCGAGTCGTCAAACTGCGGCCCGTGCTTCGGGAAGCACATGGGAGTACTTTCGCCTGGTGATCGCTGTGTGAGCACTTCCAACCGCAACTACAAAGGGCGCATGGGATCGCCTGAGGCCTCTATCTACTTGGCATCTCCAGCAACGGCCGCGGCGTGCGCTATAGAGGGCAAGATAGCAGATCCGAGGAGGTACTACAAAGGAAATTGAGCGCTGCAAAGGATATGATCAAAAAATCAACCAATAATGTCAGAGGCACCGTGACAGTAAAGTTCGGCGACGACATCAACACAGATTACATCATACCTGCATACTTGCTTCAGGAGGCTTGGGACAAGCGCTTCTTCGCCGATTATGCTTTCGAGAGATACAGCCCTGAGTTTGTGAAGGTCTGCAGGTCAAACCCGAACGCCGACAATATAGTCGTGGCTGGAAAGAACTTTGGATGCGGCTCAAGCAGAGAACAGGCGGTATACGCAATCCAGTACAACAACGTGAACGCGGTCATCGCCGAGTCTTTTCCAGACATCTTCTTCCGCAACTCGATCAACAACACCTTTTGTGTGGTTCGTGTGGAGAGCACTTCCGATTTCGAAATCGGCGACAACGTCGAGATCGACCTAAACAACCTCGCCGTTTTGAGAAAGGACAAAGCCGGCGTTCTCAGAGCAGAGAAGAAGATTCTGATGAACACTGAGGAGAGGAATCTCTTAGTTTCCGGCGGAAGGCTCGGGAAAGTGAAGGACAGGCTGAGGCAGAGGCTGCTCCTCGCCTCGTGCTGAACGCGTCGAAAGAAAAATGATCACGAAGACGGCGGAAAAGTTGTGGCAGTAAGGGTCTCTCGCTTGCCTCCATTTGATTATTCCAAGAATCTCTTGCTCTTACTCAAGGAAAGTGGTGAGAGTGGGAAAATAGGGCAACAACCGCACCCTATTGAAAGGAAGGGAAGGACAACAGCCTCACTGAAGGTCGCCTTCCAAGGGGAGTTAGGCGCATATAGTCAGAGCGCTGTCTACGCTTTCTTCGGGAAGAGCAACGTGGGGGAGGTGATCCCACTCCCGACATTACAGCGCGTGTTCGGAGCCGTCTGCGGAGAGTCGTCCTCGCCAGACTTTGCCGTCGTGCCAATAGAGAACAGCCTTGCGGGTACTGTCGGCGAGACGGTCGATCTCCTTATTCAGAAGGACGTTCGGATCGTCGGCGAGACAAGCGTTCCAGTGGAACACTGCCTCATAATTCACAAGGACACGACTCTCGATAAGATAAGAAAGGTGATGTCGCACCCTCAGGCACTCGCTCAGTGCAGAGAGTACCTCGACAAGTCTGGCAGGGGGTGGGAGCAGGTTTCTATCTACGACACTGCGGGATCTGTGAAGATGATCAAGGAGCAGCACTTGCTCGATACCGCGGGCATTGCGAGCGAGCTTGCTGCTGAAATCTATGGGATGAAGGTAGCGAAGAGGAGAATTGAGGATGACCACTCCAACAGAACGAGGTTCATAGTCATCGAGCGGGTGAGCAAAAGGAAGAAGAAGAAAGATTCCGCTGGTTCCAACTTGGCAACTTCTACATTTGTCGATACGGAGCCGACGGGAAAGGACAAGACCTCAGCTATTTTTGTCACAAGGCACGAGCCTGGAGCGCTGGTAAGTGCTCTCGCGGCGTTATCCACTCTCGGAATCAACCTCACAAAGATCGAATCACGCCCGATGAGGGGCCGCGCCTGGGAGTACTACTTTTACGTTGACTTTGAGGGGCACGTCAAGGAGGAACGCTGCAGGAAGGCAATTGCGAAACTGGCGCAACAGACCGAGGAGCTTAAAGTCCTAGGATCTTACAGGAGAGGAGTCTGAGAAGTCAAAGGAATTGCGCTCGAAACGGAAAGCCAGAAAAGGCGTCTTTGCGGTCGTGATGCCTAGTACACAAGCGAGTTTAATCATATCTTCATCATCATTTCCCTATCTAGTAACCCATTGAGAGGTTTCCCCGCAAGAGATTTGTCAAATAATAACAGCGGCTCCGCACTCGAAATTGGCAAGGATGCGGTTGTCGGCGCGGCACCTCAAACTCGAAGGTACGTAATGAAATTTGGAGGGTCATCGCTTGCAGGTTCGAAGGAGATAGTCCAGAGCGCCTCCATAATAAAGAGGTATAGGGATTCCGGTGCTTCTTTGATCGTCGTTTGCTCCGCAATGGGGGACACCACCGACTTTCTCCTCAAGGCAGTCGAACACGCAAAGAAGGGGGAAATCGAGGTCGCCAAGAAGACCGTTGCAGAGATGCACGCAGACCACAACTCTGTCATCGAGAACACAATCAGCAATCCGCTCTTCAGAGAGGAGTCGAAGCGCTGGGTGGCCGAGAGATTCGACGAGATAGACAAGGCGTTGCTCGGAATCTCCCTCCTCAGAGACCTGAGCCCAAGATCCATGGACTTTGTCCTCTCATTCGGAGAGCGCCTATCCGCTTTCATAGTCTGCAACGTCCTTGCTTCGCTGGGATTGAAGACGAAGTACATGACGGGCGGAGAGGCCGGCATACTTACCGACGAGACCTTTGGGGCTGCCGAGCCAGTGCCGAAGCAGACGTTCGATGCCCTAAGAGCAAACCTCCTCCCACTACTCGAGAAGGAAGGCGTCATACCTGTGATCACCGGGTACATCGCAGAGACTCTCGACAAAAGGGAGATCATAACTTTGGGCCGCGGAGGATCCGACTACAGCGCAACCCTGATTGCAGCAGCTGTTGATGCGGACGAAGTGGTGCTCTGGACAGACGTCGACGGGATACTATCCGCAGATCCACGAATCGTCAAGGACGCAAAGATACTCGATCAGGTGACATACCTCGAAGCAATGGAGATGAGTGCGTTTGGGGCAAAGGCCATGCAGCCCAGGGCTCTCGAGCCTGCGGCAAACAAGGACATTCCAGTCAGGATTAGAAACACATTCAGACCTGAGGTCGGCGGGACCGTCATCGTCTCATCGAAGAAAGCGTCGAATGGAATCAAAAACGGCGTGAAGGCGGTCGGGTCTCTCGGAGGGGTCGGCCTCGTAAGTATCAGCGGCACGAGCATCGTTGGCAGGCCCGGAACCGCGGTGAAGATCTTCGAAATCCTGAAGGAGCTCGAGGTCGGCATACTCATGATGTCCCAGTCGGTCTCAGAGAATAATGTCTCACTGGTGATAAAGAGGGAGGCAATCCCCAAGGTCATCAAGGCGTTGAAGAAGGACCTCCTGCTGGAAGATCCCGACTCGGAGGAGCGCACTCAGCAACAGCAGGCCGTTGCCGCCGTGCTCGGAGAAGCCGGAGGAGGTGGAGAAAGGCGCGAACTCATGAAGAAAAGAGCTCTCTTCTCGAGCGGAAGCAGCTCAAGATTCTCAAAACTTGACTATGAGGACGATGTCGCCATAGTCGCGGTGCTCGGCAAGGGAATGATAGGGACGCCCGGAATCGCGGGACGAGTATTCAGCACAGTGGCAAAGCAGGGGATCAACATCAGGATGATTGCGCAGGGTTCTTCGGAGATCAACATCTCTTTCGTCGTGAAGGAGAAGGAGAGGAGCAGAGCCGTCATTGCGCTCCACGAAGAATTCGTCTTAGGATCAAAGAGCGAAGCGGCAGCAATACCAGACGTCGCGGCCCAGCAGGTTGTTCAAGCTACGCACCAGTAGTTTGCTCACACCGCTATCTTGCTGTCAGAGCCTTCTCGAGTGACCGCTCATCAGCCGAAATTGTCTTGAGCGATTCGAGGGAAATTCCCTTGAGCAGCGCATTTGGATCCTTGAGGCCGTTTCCCGTGCAGATGCAGACAATCTTGGAATCCTTCATCTCTTGATACTCTTGCGAATATTCAGCATCTCGAAGCCTCGCAACCTTTTCCAAGTACGCAATCGGCGCGGCCGAAGCTGGCTCGACGAAAATTCCCTCACTCGAAGCTAGCAACCTCTGGGCCGAGAAGATTTCCTGATCTGTAACCCAGTCGGCCCTGCCCTCGGACTCGTAGATTGCAGCTAGCGCCTTCATCCAGCTGACGGGGGAGCCAATGTTGATCGCCGAGGCTTCAGTGTGCGGATCATCCACGGGGTCTATCGAATCCCTCCTACCCACCCTAAACGCCCTAGCGATAGGTGCGGCGCCTTCCGCCTGTACTCCGACAAGCCTCGGCGGCCTCGAACCTATGTGTTTCCCAACCGTGCTCTCCAGCCCGATCTCGAATATCTCGGAAAAGCCTTTCCACACGGCCGTGATGTTTCCACCGTTTCCAACAGGCAGGATGACGTGATCGGGCACGGTGGTGCCCAGCTGCTCGACAATCTCGAAAGAGACGGTCTTCTGTCCCTCGATCCTGAAGGGGTTCAAGGAGTTAAGCAACAGGATGCTGCTGTCCGATTCGCAGATCTTGCTCGCCATCCTCAATGAATCGTCAAAGTTTCCCTCGACCTGGAAAATCTCGGCGCCGTATGCAATCGCCTGCGCTATCTTCCCCATGGCTATCTTCCCCTTGGGTACTAGGACGATACAGCGGAGGTGGGCTCTTGCGCTATATGCGGCCAGCGAAGCGGAAGTGTTTCCAGTTGACGCGCACATCACGCTCTTGTATCCGAGTTCAACCGCCTTTGATACGCCGACCGTCATCCCTCTATCCTTGAAAGATCCAGTGGGATTAAGGCCCTCGAACTTTACATAGAGCGACCTTACGCCGAAGCGGCGAGCGATGTTCTTGCATTCAATCAGATTAGTCCCTCCCTCGTTGAGCGAAATTATGTTGCTCTGATCCCAGAGTGGAATGAGGTCAAAGTACTTCCAGACTCCGTCGGATGAGTAGGAAGGGCGCCGAAGGCTTTCGGGGGTACCTGATCGTTCACGCCGGAAGTTCCTGTCTTGTAGCTGTTGTATGGGTCTATCGCTCCTCAGCCAGGTGGTGTCCCTCTTCACCTCAAGCAGGTTCCCGCACTTTGTGCAGCGGTAGAACTTACCATACTCGTCGATGTCGTAGACGGCCCTGCACCCAAAGCACCTGAGTGTGTAGTGACCCTTTTTGGATCCAAGTGTTGAGGAGAAGAAGCTCAAAATTTCCTGCAATCAACAACCGATAGTAGTTCTTGTACTGTTAAACAATTTGGAGTGAAAAAAATGAGGAAGGGGAAATTCGGAACTCTCTTGACCATTATACACGTCTGCGTACTACTCTAGCCCGCAATATCATACTGTTTAGCAAGGAGCTCCGCCGTGAGTATTGCCCCTCCGGCCGCGCCGCGAATCGTGTTGTGAGTCAGCAAGTGGTACTGTAGTACTTTCTTACCGCTTCGTCCCCCACCACTTCGTATCCTGCCCACAACGGTTGACATACCGTTCCCGGCCATCCTATCTAGCCTAGGCTGCGGTCGGTCGTTTTCATCCCTGACAATTATCGGTTGACTTGGGGCACTAGGCAATTTCAACCTCTGAGGCTCGCCGATAAAAGTTTCAAGTACAGCGCGCGGATTGTCTATGACTCTTTCAGACTCGAGGTAAACCGATTCTAGGTGCCCATCTATCACAGCGACCCTGTTGCAGGAGCAAAAGATCTCAATTGAGGACGGCTTGATTTCCTTCCCACCGACCTGCTTCCCGAGGAGTTTGTTTGTCTCGGCCGGCACTTTTTCTTCCTCGCCTGAGATGAAGGGTATCACGTTGTCCTCAATGTCAAGAGAGGGGACGCCAGGGTACCCAGCTCCTGAAAGGGCCTGGAAGGAAGTCATCACGACCTTACGGACTCCAAATGAATCATCTAGAGGTTTGAGTGTAATTGCAAGGCCGACGGTTGTGCAGTTGGGCGTTGCCACGATGAACCCCTTTCCACTCTTCAACCTACTCTCGATCAGTTTGAGGTGCTCGGGATTCAACTCTGGAATAATCAGAGGGGCATCAGAGTCCATACGGTGGGGGGAAGCGTCAGTTATCACCTTGAAGCCAGCTTCGGCGAATTTTGACTCCGTCTCGCTTGCAACCGCCGTCGGCAGAGGCGAAAATACGAGATCGGCATCTATCTTTGAGGGCGAGGATTCCTTTATCTCGAGCGAACGCAGCCTGGTGGGAAGGTCAGGAGCTACCTCTCCCAGTTTCATACCTACCTTTGTATTGCCGGTTACATCTACCACCCTGAACCATGGGTGCTCCTTGAGCATCTCTAAGTACTCGAGACCGACCTTTCCGGTCGCCCCCAAAACCGCCACGTCTATTGAATGCTTCAATTTCCTATCTCAAACCCTGATCCTACGTCTTGTCAGGTGTGCTCATTTTCTGACTCGGGCATGCGAGCGACGGTCAGCTAGACGCTACACCTTCACACGAACTGATGACTGTACTCTCCTGTGTCCCACTGTATTCGCTTCTACCCTTTGTAATATTTATCCCAAAGTGGAGTGAGAACGGCCGGAGGTCTCTCACGATGAACTGCTTGGCGTCCAAGCCCTTTGGAAGTACTACCGCTTCAATTCATCTTCCCACCGTCAGATCTATGGTTATGGGAACTCGAGCTAGCCACGGACTCTGGCTCTATATATAGTGGATTATCATGCCACCAGTGCTACTTCGGCGCGAGTGTGTGCTACTAAAATTTCCCTCCATGACTTACGCAACTTGCGTGTACAGATAAAATCGTCGCGGCTGAAATCGCAAATCATCCTCGAAAATCCGAAAATCGGAGCTTGCTGCCCTAATTCTAATCTCGACATGAAGAAAATGGGAGGATTGCATTATTCGGTTTCCCGCTTTATATAGCAAATTAGCTCAGTTACGTACCCCCTCTAGGGGGGTACCCCATTGAATTCTCGACAATTGTCGAGAAGTGCAAAGATACGAAGCGTGGATTTCTCCTCTCTGAACAGCTCAGAAAGATTGACGGAACAATATGAAACGCGACATTCTGCTTCTTCTTCGCCTTCTTCACACGTGTGTGAAAACTCTCGAGGGGCCTTTCGATAGAATCGGGAATTTGCTAGATGACCGGTGAATGTACTGATTAACGCCAATAATATTGCGGGACAATGCAATAAATGTGAGTTCCTCGACTGTACCATTGAATCCCTACGGCGATCCTCCGCTTTTAACACTCACTAAATGCGATCACGTACGTACGTGATCACGTACGTAATTTCGCAAAGTCTGAAATAGGCAAAAGCTTACCGCCAACGAGTATACCAGTTTGTTTGGGAGTGTGGATCCGAAGCGTCACCATTTGTTCGGTATGCTTCTATTCGGCATTTCGATTCGGTACGCCGAATTTTTTGCAGAGATTAACTTGAGATTCAGAACCTGAGAAACTGTTACGTTTCGAGCTCATTGATTCCATTCTCCTCTGCCCTATCAATTTGTCCCACATTGATTCGGTTCTAGATTTCACGATAGGGATCGTTTGAATTTCTACAATCGATACATGCAGGAACACCACTGTCAGAGTGGAAGGGGAAACTGGGAGATGGAAGTGACATAAACACATCTTTTTCACCTAAAAGTCTACCATTTGTGGAATCAGGGGATTGATCATCCAACAATGGGCGATTTGAAAGTAGATTTCCAGTCGATTGAAAATGGGTTGAAGAGGAGTCTCGGTTCATTGGCGAAACACATCCGCCTCTGGAGAAGAAGATGTCGAGAATCAATAGCCTTCAACATGTGCAACAAGGTGGGAGCGGGAGCAGAGCAAGTTTTCACGCACACACCTCAAGATCCCCTGTATCGAACCACTCAGGATTCCTCATGAAGGTGGCGGAATGAGAGTGGAGCGCACGGGGGAAATTGAGAACATTTGAATCCCAATTTGAATTGAGGGCCGTAACTTGCTTGCCTCTACCATCTGTCATCTGCGCCATTGCCGAAAGGTACGGCCTTCCATCTACAAGCGAGCCGCTTCTGCAGACTTTCACGAGAAACCCTACGCCTGACAGAAAACTTCCCGGGTCCTAATGGCTAGCAGAGATGCGTCATCTGAGATAGTGACACCTCGAGAACAAAAAGACGATTGGGCCACCACCGCAATTAATGCTCATGTTGTCTTGTCGATATTCGTCAAGGGAATCAAAACGATTAATAAATTCCTGCATTATTCCACCCGTAGTACACTCGGAGAGTGGTAGGAAAGCAGGTTGTCAACCGTCGGATCAGTGGTCATAGGCAACGAAAAGATACTGAATGCAATCAATTCGTTGAAGTCTTACAATTCTGATTTCGAGTCTGCGTACGACTCTTACGTCCAAGAGTACGGCACCGACAAGATTTCGTTCAACGAAACGTTGAACATCGCAAATACAATCGATCCAGTTTCTTTGATTTTAGGGCGAAACTGCGTTCTGTCGTATTTTGACTCCAGCAAGAGCCTGAGGGGGAGTCTAGGATCACTTGAGCTGAGGCAGGGAGACGTATGCATCATCGGAAGGCGAAACCCTCAAGACTCTAGTCTGGTCGGCTGGACCACTTCGGGGACCCAGGTGGACCTTCAGGAGTACAACCCGAGGGCCAGCACCATACCATCGCGTGTGCACGCCGCGCTGGTCTATGAAGGTGAGCACGAGTTGCTATTCAGCGACCTTAACAGTTCATCCGGCACGGTCGTGGTCGGCGAATCGTCTCTCTCCGGCCCCTTTGTCAGAGTGTATGATCCGGGCTCAGCGAGTCGGCCGACGATCAAGTTCGATCGCGTAATTACGGGAAGAGCAAAGTAATTATTGGCATCTTTAGGGCGCAGGCTTATAAGATTACTTTACTCGCTCCGCTCTCCCTGAATTCTCCCTCTTCCAAAGCGCCAGCTTCATCGTAGTCTTTGTGTCTTTTCCAATAGGCGAACAAGATGCGGCTCAATTCGTCTGCCATAGTCTCAATCCCAACAGGCGCTTTAGTTGCCGCATCCAATATGTCGCTCTTTCAAAATACACAATCTAATCGATATGCGGCTGAATGAAGAAAGAGAGTTAGTAGATTTCAGAACGCGAGACGAAAAGGGAAAAGGAAAAGGATACGCTCAGCCTCCATCATCCGTCCTTCTCTAATGGGCTGTGAGTTCCCGCGGTTACTCTAATCATTCTTCTTGAGTCTGTTGTTGTTTCTGTTTCTTCCCTATCTCGTACTTGCTCGTCAGTTCCTTTGCCTTGCCTGCTAATGTGTCCCACGACCAGTTTGACACGCTCATCCTGCACAGGTCAACCTTCCAAGCTTCACCTCTCTTCTGCCACCTGTACAGTCGCAGGTCTCTGCCGAACTGACTTTCAACCACGACCAGCGCAACAATGAGTTTGTTGCTCCGATATACGTCGTAGCCCTCGAGGACCTTGTATGATTCTGATACGGGATAGTCACCCTGTTGCTTGGGTTGCCCTGAAGGCTTCGCCTTTGCTTCCTCGCCCCGTAATTCTTGAGGTTGCTCTGACAATTTGTAATTCCCATTGGTCTCTTATCTTAAGCTCAGGTTCCCTATTTCCGTTTTGCTTCGGCAAGAGGAATAGCAACGAGTGATGAGAATTTCTGGAGGCTGTGCGCTGGCTTCAGCAAAACAGAAGAGCTAACTTTCCTTTTGTGGGATAAAGTAAAAAAAGAGGAAAGAAGATCCCACACCGTGCGTGCCTTGGGTTATTCGGAGAGAGTATTCTATTCGAGTTTAACCACAAACACTCGCACAGCGTTCACTGCTTGCTCATTTCTTTCTTTTCCGAAGCAAGGTACGCCCTGTAGCACTCTTGGTTTTCGTAGACGTGATCTAGGTACTCGTCAAAAGGAAGCTCCTTGTTGCATGCTTTGCAGTACCTGAGACCTGTCGATGAGGTCTGCCTGCGAGCGTCGCTGCGTGTTTCCATTATCATCACTATGAGTAAAGTGCTCTATAGCTGTACAGGCGATGGAGCTTCTTTAAAGTTGCGATACAAATTCAATGCTTTTTGATTAATAGTTAAAATATCTACAAGATCAAGACTGCGGCCTGGCGACCACAATAGTCATCGCAACTCCGCTTCATTCCGAATCCGACTATTCCAAAGAAAAATCGGGAACATCATGTAAAACATATCTCTTTCCCCCAAGCACTTTTCTACCTTGCCGAGTTTATAGACCAAAGAAAAGGGGCCGAGTGGAAGACCATGCAGAAAACAACAGTCATCGAAACTGTGAATCCCGCAACGGATGAGAAGACTGCCGACTATCCTCTCTTTTCGGATGAGCAGGTGAACCGCGTAGCAAGAAGCGCAAACCAGGCTTTTGCAAGCTGGAGAAAACTTTCGATCGAAGAAAGGGGAGATTACCTGAGAAAACTCGCAAGTGCATTGAGGAGCAAGAAGAAAGCGTTCTCTCGGATCATGACGATAGAGATGGGCAAGCCAATCACACAATCTGAAGCAGAGGTTGAAAAGTGCGCCTGGACCGCTGAGGTCTACGCGGACAATGCCTCAAGCTGGCTTGCGGAGGAGATTGTGAAGACTGATGCAAACCTGAGCTACGTCGAATTTGATCCGCTAGGTGTGGTCTTGTCCGTGATGCCGTGGAATTTCCCGTTCTGGCAGGCCTTGCGGTTTGCGATACCTACGCTTGTTGCTGGCAACACCACAATCCTGAGACACTCCAACGTCTGTCCAGGCTCTGCTCTTGCAATCGAGGAGGCTTTCAAGAGCGCGGGCTTTCCCGAGGGCGTCTTCACGACGATCATCACAGATCATGGAGCGGTTTCGAAGTTGATACAATCAGATCACATAGCTGGAGTTTCGCTGACCGGAAGCACAGAGGCCGGTCGGGCAATCGGGGAGGAGGCCGCGAGGAACTTTAAGAAATTCGTGCTCGAGTTAGGCGGCAGCGACCCCTTCATGGTTCTTGAAGACGCGGATGTGCGAGAGGCAGCCAGAGTTGGGGCGGAGGGTCGTTTGATCAATTCCGGGCAGAGTTGCATTGCTTCGAAGAGATTTATTGTAGTGAAATCGGTTGCTCAAGAGTTCACGGAGGGATTCGTGTCGGCGTTTGAAAAGAAAATTACTGGAGATCCGCTCGACCAAAATACCGAGGGCGGCCCCCTAGTAAACAAGCAGCAAGTTTCCTCCCTGGATGCACAGGTCACAGATGCTGTTTCGCGCGGGGCCAGAGTTAGGGCTGGAGGGAGGCCGAGGGGAGGTTCCGGCGCATTTTACGAGCCTACAGTCCTAGACAGCGTTGACCTCGAGATGAAGGTCATGCGGGAGGAGGTGTTCGGGCCTGTTGCTCCAATCTACGTAGCTTCCGATGAAGCAGAGGCGATTAGGGTGGCGAACGACTCTGAATTCGGGCTCGGCTCAAGCCTCTGGACCAGAGACCTTGACAGAGCAAAGCGAATTGCTAGAGAAATCCAGAGCGGTCTCGTATTTGTAAACGCATTTACAAAGTCAGATCCGAGGATGCCGTTTGGCGGCGTCAAGAGGTCGGGAATTGGAAGGGAGCTCTCGAAGTACGGCCTGAAGGAATTCGTCAACGTAAAGTCCGTCAGCATCTACGGGATAAGTGCAGAGAGTAGCAACAACGAGGTTCACTCGTCGATCGTGGAATGAGCAAACGAACCCATCCATCATGAGAAGGATGCGTCCAGATCTCGGGAATGCATGAAGCTCGCTCTATACGAAACGAGAGCTGATGTAGATTAGCCGGTCCTTGAGGACCTCGGTTAAATTTTTGGTTATTTATCAAAATTGATAACTAGAATCATTTAGGCCACTGCAGCTAATTTGAACATAGAAATCAAGAATGAACACAAACGAATTGCTCGAGAAAGAGATAATCGACAAGGACGGGGACACCATAGGGAAGGTAAAGGGAACCAACTTCGACGGGAAGACTTGGCAAATAACAACTCTGGACGTGGAGCTCGATAACAAAGTGGCCGAAGACATCGGTATGAAGAAGCGATTCGGGCACACCAAGTTGCCATTGAAGTCAAGCTTCGTGAGTGCGATTGGAGATAGGATTGTTCTAGGCTCGTCGAAGCAGGAGCTGGAGAATTACGTAAATTCGCTAAAACAGGTGGAAACCCCAAAGACGGCCGCGACGACTACGAGCTGAAAATGTTCCTTTGTAACCACTCCTAGGAAGGCTTTTCGCCGGATTCCGAATATTACAACAGATTGCGGATGAAATCTTGCTCAAATGACGCGATGTGATTTAATTTCATAAATAACAAATCCATTTTATTGGCTGCACAACAACATGACATAATCATGGCGCAACGAACGGCCGATTCCCGATCGGAATCCTACAGCGACTTTATGCAGTCTAGTACCACCTCGAGCTTTGCCGATCAGACGGAGACGATCGAAACAGGCGTTCCTGTTAGCCGGGACGGAAGAACACATCGAGACCGAATGACAGTGATAGCCTCAATCTTGGAACTGTCACTCAATGGCTCCCTGAAGACGCACATAATGTACAAAGTGAACTTGAGTTTCTTCAAGTTGAGACGCTTCCTTGAGATTTTGCTTCAGAACGGGTTGGTTAGGGAGAGCATGGACCACGAATCGTCGAAAGTAGTCTATTATACGACGGAGAGCGGGAGAGCCTGGCTCGAAAAGTTCAAAGTGTTAGAGCAACTCACAAATTTCAAAGGGAACTTTTGAACATTCATCAACTTTGTGAAAGGACTTGCTACGCTCTAACTCCTGTAAGACAAAACTTTCCGTTGAGTTTCCAGGATTTCTTTCTGTTTTGAAGTAGTTCAGTGAATTCCTGCTCTTTTTGAGCTCTCGGACGAGGAAAAGTGAGTCAGTAACGCTAAATCGCTCAAGCTGCGTGTAGAGCAAGCTCTCTTCCGATTATCAGAGCCGAAAGACTCGTTACAAGAAGATGTTGTTTAAAGTCACGGCTCGGTCTTCATTCGCACTCTTTTGTCACATTCGACTTGAGATTAATAGACAACTGTTACTCGTATGAATAACTTACAGTAGAAATATCGGTTACAATTTCGCCACTAACAATGGCGCCGAATATTTATGAAGTCAGGAAAGTTCAGGCGAGCCAGTACTTCCTCAATTGTCATTGTGATTGTATTCGTTCTGGCAGCAGCTACGTTGGCCTCTTTCGCCCTCGCCACGCCCGGAATGTCGGGTAAGGCAGCTACAACACAACCACTAGGATCTTTGAATAGCGTTAGCTCTTCGGTCACCGAAGGGAGTCTGCAGAGTAATGTCTCTTCACCTTCTGAGTTGAACGCTCAACAGATATACGCCAACTCAGATCAAGGCGTCGTAACTGTTCAAGGATCACAGGTACAGAGCTCTCTATCTGGTCCTCAGGCCGTTGGCGTACTTGGGTCGGGCTTTGTCGTTCAATACCTGAATGCCGATTATGTCCTTACAAACTATCACGTAGCGGGGGCAACGTCCAATCTAACCGTCACATTTCATGATGGAGATGCCTATCCTGCAAGAGTAGTCGGAGCGGACCGATACGCCGATCTGGCGGTGATATCTGTGCAACAGACACCAGCTTCCCAATTTCATCAGTTGACTCTTGTTAGTTCCGCATCTCTTCAGGTGGGATTCCCTATAGCCGCCATCGGTAATCCTTTCGGATTGGCAGGATCTATAACGATAGGGATTGTTAGCCAACTTGGACGGACTATATAGGACCCCACAGCGGGCAATTTTTCCATCGCTAATGCAATCCAATTCAGCGCTCCAATAAATCCCGGTAACTCTGGCGGACCTCTCCTGAATGCACAGGGGCTCGTAGTAGGAATCACTACTGCCGTAATCAGCGGATCTCAGGGAGTGGGTTTTGCCATACCGTCAGATACGATTATCAAAGAGATGCCGTCGCTCGTTGCAAATGGTTCCTATAATCTGCACTCCTACTTGGGTATAGGTGGGGTGGACATGAATTATCAGCTCACGCAGGCATCTGGAACCAACTTTACCTATGGGGTACTCATCGAAAACGTTGTTCAAGGGGGGCCTGCGAGCAACGCCGGATTGAGAGCTGGCAACAGAACAGAAACCATTCTTGGTCGTCTGTATTTTATCGGCGGGGACATCATAGTTTCAATCAATGGAACACGAGTAATAAACAACGATGCACTTGCAACTTACCTCGAAGAGAACACTATCGCGGGGCAAACTGTATCCTTGGGGATAATAAGAGACGGAAATTACGTGAACGTTAATGTCCAGCTCGGCGCTAGGCCTCCGATTTCATGAGAGTGCCATCACTAGGCTTATACTAGATCAAGTCAAGAAGAGCAACCTACGATGAGCAGAAAAAAGACGATTGAGAAGGAAGAAAAGGAAGAGACAGAAAAGGGCACCGAAAGGGAAGAAATCAAAGATGAAATGCATGAAGAAGAGGATTTAGAAGATATCGAAGATAATACCTAGTCGAAATACCGATTTCAAGCAAATAGCGTGTAAGTCCTGACTCTCGGCCTGTTATCCGAAATGATAACAGCAGACTGATAGGAGAGCCATCATAAACCTGTTTGCTTTTCCTTGTCGAGAAAACCGCCAATAGAAACAGAACTGGGGGAAGCCGTCATGATCCATCTGAACAACGGCGAGGTCATATGCGGAAATGTGGCCGAGAAGACAAAGGGCTCGATTAGATTAGCTGATGCTTTCTTCATAGTAGAAGATCCCACAACAGGCGAGCTAATTCCGTCCGGTGAGGCGGCAAGTTTTGGACTCATCGAGATACCTTATTCCAACATTTCGTCTTTGAAGGCACTCTCAGTGGGAGTCTGATCGAGACAATATCCAACGAAAGAAGACCCTCTGTGTAGAAAGATAATCTGCGAAATAACACAACCAATGATAGCCTCACTAAGTATAGACTAACACTGAGGCGAATATCTGATAATTGGATGGATTTTTCGCATGGTTGGCCGGTCTAATAATCACCTGGATCGTGGTGGCTATTCGTACATACTTTGCTGCCAAAATAATTGTCGGAAGGAATGCAACAATTTGGAGGGCAATGCTCACAACGCTGATAGGTCCCATTGTCTATGCAATAGTCCTGTTCTTCGCAAATCTATTTCTTTTCGCACTACCTTATGCGACGGCCGTAGCTTCACTTCTTGCGTTCTTGGCATGGGGGATGGGTTTTCAAGAGGTACTTTAGGACCAGCTGGTTTCGCGCGCTTGGGATAGATATTTTATCGACGATCATCTCATGGATCATCGTTTCTATCTTGGGCTTTATTGGCGTAGCCCTTGTATTATGACCTAAGACAAATTTGGGAAACAATCAAGGCGAGTTGGCAATCAAAAATGGCATACAGCACCTTCAGTTTTAGGGCGAAGAGATCTGCCCCGGCATTCTTGATTCCTGACTCTGCCCTGACCTGCTTTTCCTAATCTGATTTCCATATTCGATCCACCCCAGCTTGGGTTTGCCCTCCTTCGTGCGCAATCCAAAGTGGTTTTCCTTCTCCGGGAAGGAAGTCCAGTAGCTGTCCGAATATCTCCAAAGGGCGATACCATTTAGAAAGTCCGACGAATAGGCCTCTTCGCAGGCCCGTGCGACGTATGCAGCCTGGTTTACTTCGCTGTATCCTTCTCGTGGGGGACCGGAAGGATACCCTGTCTCCGCGATAAACACAGGCAAACCTGTCTCAGACTTGACCTTCGATGAGAACTTGAACTTTGAGACATCGATTGGAGTCGCGCGAGCATAATTTGGATAAAAGTCTAGTCCGACGACATCACAGTATTTGACAAAGGATTTCGAATCTGTTCTTTCCCTGTCTGCCTCTAGGTTGATGATAACTGTTGATGATGGATTTTCTTCCCTGACTATTTCAGATAACGTCCCTAGAACGGCGTCTTTCATCCCAGGCTTGTTCCATATCCTGCCCTCGCGCCAGCTCGAAGCGAGGTGTGCAAACCACCAGTTCGGTTCGTTCTCGATTTGCCAGGTTTTGATCGAGTCTTTGTAATGATGGACAACCGCTGTCGATACATCGGCTAGTTTCGTCAAGTAATCTTCCGAATTATTCTCATCCATCCCCCTCGGAAGAAATCGCGAGTATCCATTTTCCAGTACCGCAACAATTTCCACGCCCTCTGAATTCAATATCGAAACAAAGTCGTCTAGCGGGAACTTGTACGGCCGCTCTCCGATGTTTGGTTCGAAGAAATTCCATTGGAACCAACAACGGACGAAATCAATACCGGTTCTCTCGAGCTCCTTGGCAAGCCTGACTGTTGCCTGCTTGATCTCCTCTCGAAAGTTTGGAGAGGTAGGAGGAGGCCCCTGGCTTTCTTGGACTGATTCTTTGACTCCTGAACCGGTATCGCGGCGAAACAGCCCGTGAACATTCCCGGTAACTTTCGCAGTAAGAAGTTTCGTCGCTCCTATGGGCTTTGGCTGCGGGGCTCCCGGGTAGACCCACATGTTGTCAATGCTCACTCCCCACCTGAACCTTGTCGACCAAAATCTGCCGGCTCCCATTTTCCGATTTCTTTCCTTCAAAGACCAGATATGATTTTCAAAGCAATTTCTTAGCTGGGCTTACATTCATTCTCGCGTTGCAGAACTGGGAACATCATATGCCGTAGTCTTTTGACCAGAAATACTTCGTGCAAGGATTTGAAAACCGATTAACAATAGGGCGACCGAGAATAGAATGTTCAATAGGGCGGCCGCAATCCCTGGCAAAAATAGAATTACGAGACCTATGCAAAGAACAATGATTCCGGTAACTGTCGAAACAACCCTGCTCCACACTGGCCTTCGAGCGATTGCAAATGTCATATCCGTTTGTAATCTCGTAGACTGGGCTATGACCTAATTGTGTGCTGTAATTTATCTTGATAAATCACAATACAGCTAAGAGGATAACAAGGACCACGAGGAGAAAGGGGTTGGTGAATAATCAGCTAGAGGGTTTGAACCTGGTGTCCGAAGACTCGTTCAGAGCTCGATCCAACACGTCGCACGCGCTAATTAATGCAAGGTGAGTAAACGCTTGCGGAAAGTTGCCGAGCCCCTCACCGAGTGGACCAATTTCCTCCGAGTATAGACCCAGATGGTTGGCGTAAGTGAACATCTCCTCGAGGTTTTGCCTCGCCTCTTCCAGCCGCCCTGCCTTGGTAAGCGCCTCCACCAGCCAGAATGTACAGATGGAAAAAGTGCCTTCGTAGCCCTTTAGACCATCGGACGCTGCGGAGCCAATTCGGTAACGGTAGAGGTGGGGCTCGTTCATAAGTTCTTTTTGTATGCGCTCGATCGTGCGCAGCATTCTCGGATCCTTACCCTCGGCGAATCTAGTAACTGAGAGAAGCAGAGAGCTCGCATCCACCGCATCGCTTCCATAGTACTGGACGAAACTTTCCTTTTCCTCGTTCCACCCTCTTTCCATGATCTCATTGTATATCGTGTCCCTGATGGTCTTCCATTTTTCAACAAGCGCGGGCAGGGACTGAGCCTCCGCCAGTCGAATCGCCCTGTCAAAAGCAACCCAGGACATCAATCGAGAATGAAGGAAGGCCCTTTGACCTCCTCGCACTTCCCAGATTCCTTCATCCGGCGTCTGCCAGTTCTTGCTTAGCCAATCGAGGAGGCGTAGCAGAGCTGTCCAGCCCCTGTAATACAGACCCCTCCCTTCACCAAATGCGATGTAAACGGCATCAAGAAGTTCCCCATACACGTCAAGTTGAAGCTGTTTGTATGCACCGTTGCCAATCCTTACCGGACTGCTTTGCCGATAGCCTTCAAGATGATCAAGTACGGTCTCCGTTAACTCGTGACCGCCGTCAATGGTGTACATCGGTTGAAGCTGGCTGTCTGTCGACTCGTTTATCCGGGCGAGGAGCCAGTTTGCGAAAGCTTCCGCCTCGTCATGGAACCCCAATTGCAACAGACTGTGCAGTGTAAAGGCAGAATCGGGTAACCACGTGTATCTGTAGTCCCAGTTGCGCTCTCCTCCGGGATCCTCGGGCAAACTCGCGGTAGGGGCAGCAACGATTGCTCCAGTTGGTGCGTATGTGAGCAACTTTAGGGCGAGGGCTGATCGGTGAACCATCTCGCGCCATCGCCCCTGGTACCGGCACTGACTCAGCCAGGCCCGCCAATAGTTCTTCGTCTCCAGCAATGAATCCTGGTATTCACTCCGCAGGCGCGAGACCGGTTCGACATCTTGCTCTACGGTACTTTCAAGTATGAAATGCGCGGATTGCCCCTGAGGCAAGGTGAAAGTAGTTCGTACGTTGTTAGATCCATTCTCTTCCAGCGGAACAGATGAGGATAGTACTCGGCTCAGTCGTCGACTACGAAAGATTGCACCTCGTTTCAAAATCTGGAGGGAGTGCACGTCACGGGCATAGTTGAAAGCAGGGTGACAGACTACTTCGAAAGTAATCGTGCCGTGCAGCACGCTGACGCCACGTATGATGCGGTGATGCTGCGTTTTCTCCCTGAAATGCTGGATGGGCATGAAGTCGGTGATTTCGGCGACGCCGTCGGCGGAAAGAAAGCGAGTGACAAGGATGTTCGTATCCGGAAGGTAGTATTGCTTTACTTCTGAGTTACTCACGTCCTTTGGTGAAATCTTCAATGTGCCGCCTTCTTCAGCGTCGATTATCGCACCAAAGACGCTCGGCGAATCAAAAGAAGGCATGCAACACCAATCGATGGCGCCGTTCTTCCCTACGAGAGCAACAGTGTGGAGGTCGCCAATGATGCCATGATCTTCGATTGGAAGGTATGCCTGCGAGCGTCCCTTGATCTCAATTTCAGTCTGCTTTGCCAAGATACTAAACCCGCTTGCGACTTTCTGGTGTGCGCAAAGTGCCTAATGACATAGTTGTTACTTAACGAATTAAATAATTCATGAGGCGCCTTCGAGATGTCGAGACGAGTGCATCTGAGATATCAGAAAGATAGAGATCGGGAGTCCAGGAGAAAGGGAATGGCCGTCAGACCGCTAGTGTCGATGATCTGACCCGATCTCGAAAGTGAATATCTCTCCGAATGCGAAATTCTCCATAACCAGATTATTTGTTTAAAATTACGATTCTTTACTGAAGTGTACGACTGGCGTTTTGCCATCGGTTTTCGCTGTAATTTATCCTACTAAATCAGCGAACCCTCAAGTAGAATATAGCTCGATCTTGTCATCGAATCTTCTCAAGGTAACTCTTCGGTATCGCGGAAATTAGTAAAGCAAGAACAAAAGTCAGTTGGGCAAAGATCGCTGCGTCGTTACTCTTATCTCGTCGCTTCGGTCGGAGGCATTGGAGGACTTCTCTTTGGGTACGACACCGGAGTTATCTCAGTAGCGATTCTCTTTATCACTCCGAAATTCCATTTGAACTCAGTGCAGACAGAAGTGGCTATCAGCGCCGTCTTGGTCGGGGCAATTGCAAGAGCAATTGCAGGTGGAAAATTGGGGGATGTCTTGGGCCGGAAAAAGACTATGATGATTCTGGCAGGGATCTTCGGAGTGGGTGCGGTCTTGACTGCCCTCTCCCCTAGTTACTACTACTTTATCCTGTTTTGCATTATTGTAGGCTTCGCCACAGGCGCCGCTTCTTTCATTGCTCCCATTTACATAAGCGAGCTCTCACCAATTTCCATGCGCGGGAAGCTCGTGACCTTCAACCAGCTTTTTCCTTACAGTCGGGATTGCCCTTGCCTATGGTGTCGACTATGCCTTTGCTTCAATGAACCCTGGCTGGCAACCAATGTTTGCAGTCGCCGTAATACCTGCCATTGCACTCGGAGTAGGCATGGCTTATCTATTGGAATCACCTAGATGGCTTGCGAGCAAGGGAGCCTGGGACCGGGTGGATAAGGAAGTCGGTGAGTTTTTCTCGGAGCCTCAAAAGTCACAGCTGATCAACGAAGCAAAACAGAAACTGCAGATGACTGAGAACGTGACTTTACGTAGTCTTTTGCGTCCTGGTTTGCGACTTGCTTTGCTTCTCGGAATTGTTCTAGCAGTATTTCAACAATTGATTGGTATCAACACGGTGATCTACTATGCGCCGCAGATCTTGCAATTCGCAGGAGTCACTGATACGAATTCATCGATAGCTGCGACTTCATTCGTCGGAGTCGTGAACGTGCTTGCTACCGTTGCGTCGCTGTTTCTCATCGACGCTGTAGGTCGCAGACCCTTGTTGCTTGGGGCAATCGCTGGGTGCGCGGCGGCGCTCGCAATCATGGGCACCGTATTTGCAATCGGCAGTAGTTCGCTTGGGCTTCTCGTACTTGGTTGCCTGATTGGCTACATTGTATCATTCGGGGTTGGAATAGGGGGCGTCTTCTGGATGCTCGGCTCAGAGATATACCCTACGCACATGCGAGGGCAGGCTGACGGCTTGACTGCGACGGCGAACTGGACTGCGAATTTGCTCATAAGCGTCCCGTTCCTTTCACTCGTCGATTTGATTGGAGGATCGAGGACGTTTTGGCTCTACGCTATCTTCGCAATTGCCGCATTCGTCTTCTGCTGGATTCTCGTCCCGGAGACGAAAGGGAGATCTTTAGAGAAGATAGAAACCTACTGGGAGAGCGAAAGAAAGTGGTAAGAAACTGAAATCTTCGAGCACAGTCAAAGAATCGAAAGAGATTCAGACTCCAATTGCCAGCACCCTCTTTCCTTGTTCGGTGATGAAATACGTTTGCGACTCTGATTCATGAATCGCCAAACCATGATTGACAAGAATGCTGAGTATTCTCATAACTTCTTGAGCAGCCAGGACAGGATTCAAATTGTCCTGAATTTTTTCAAGCTTGCCGGCGTTTGCCCCGATTCCAGATACCTGGAGCGCCTTCAGCACATTATTGACATTTGAAAAGAGTCTAGCATCTAGCTCTATTGAGAGGTCAGTTTCTTCTTCCAAAGAACGCTCCTAGGCGTCTAGCATTGAAACTTTTATGCTTTTGCCAAAGTCGAACAGAGCTTGTCAAGTTATCTGACACCGTTCGTGAGGATGCAAAACATCCTCACTGTGAAGATAACTTGACAAGCTCCTTGTAACCTATTGCTGTGTATACAACCCTTCAGATTGAATCATTGAAGTGATACTGTTGCTGCGCAGTTCAACGCAGGAATCCTCGTCTAGCGCTTCTCGTTTTGTAAAAGAAGAAGCCGAGATTGAAGACCACGTAGATCAGTCCAAGGGCTCTCTGGATAGCTTGGTCGACAGGATCCAAACTGAGCTGCGGACTGATTGCCCATATCGGCGCAAGAGGCCAAAATAGCAGGAAGAAGCACCGGGTCAATTCACGGACAAGGGATATGCTCGACTGCTGCCTTAGCCATCGCAAGTACCTGGTGTAAATCAGCGGATACAGCATGACTGATATTGGAACAAGAAAGAGGAATCCAATAGCTCGCGCAAGGATGTCGATCTCAGATAACGTAGGAAAAACGGGAAAATGAATCACCGCAAAAGTTGCCGAATTAATCAATACGCCTATGCCAACAACACCGGGGCTGGAAATTGAGTAGGATGCGAAATATCCAAAGATTATTCCCAGCACCATTAGAAAGAAATCGCGAACGATAGTAAAATTCTCTTTCTTTTCCTCCTCTGCCACCGCATTTTCTTCGGAATTGCTTCTATTCACCGATTTCGACTTGCTCAAATCAGGCTACAACTGTATTCTATTCTCTGCTTTGTGGTCAGTCAGATACTCATTTTCGCACACTGGAGTGCCTGAAAGGGCCGCATGATGGCAAAGCCATTCCCAATCTAATATTCGATCTGTAATTTCTGAAACTAAATCGCAATATCTCATTACTGCAGTCGAATCGATAGCACAATCCCGTGATTGTTTGAATGATCGAGGAAGTATACGCACAGGATATTGACGGCAAGGGACTTGCCAATGTGCTGGAGCAAACATTCAGAGCCGACGGTTACGATGTGCAAGAATTGGGCGGAGGCAACGACATCGCTGTCCAGATTAGGAAGGAAAGTACCGGGCGGGCGATCGTGGGAATGCAGCAGGCGCTAACAGTCCGTATAAAGAAAGAAGACGGCATGACCAGGGTAACGCTCGGGCAAGCAAAATGGGCAGATAAGGCAGGAGTTGAGGTCATAGGAGCATTCGTCTTCTGGCCCCTTATGGTTCCCGCCACTTATGGTGTTTACAAGCAACATACGCTTCCCAAAAGAGTGATCGATGTCGTCAACACGTACACGACATCAAAGGGGGCAACAAATCCAAAATCAAAGACATCTTCCATGGTCGCATGTTCTGCCTGCGGTGTAGCAAATTCCTCGGACGCCCATTTTTGTTCCGCGTGTGGCTCACCTCTTGAGGTCCAGAAATCGGAGGCAACGCAGTGAGTAGTCGACACGACTATTTCCTAATATTTCCTTTGGCACTCTGGAGACCACTTCTAAAGTGGCCCAAGCAATTTCGAAAAAGGCGCAAGGCTACGATCGGCAAAGTAACCTAGGTGCGGTACGCGAAAAGTTGCGAATAAGCGACGGTTTCTTCTGATTCCTCGCTTCCAGCCTCCGACGTCAAACCAGTTCTCCCACCTCATCGATATGTACATCAATCCCATTTTCAGCAGCGATTAAGGAAAGTTTACTCATCTTTTCCCCCGCCTCGAATGCATTCTTTGCCGAAAACACAAGTCTAGCTTTGTACGTCCTCTCGGTTTCCCGAACCATGTCCACTTTTCAGCTCTATTCAGGTAGAAGGAATGTATTCAGATTTATCTATCCATTTGACAGACCAATTCCTTCTACCCGACCGAAGCCACTTTTGGCGGGTCTTGTCAATCGGCCGGTTTGGTAAGAGAATGTGTGGATACTTCATCGTCGAGTCTTGATATCCGTCGTCAGCAACTCATATGCTCCAAGATAATCCATCCCCTTGCCTGTTGTCCTGTACACATTTACTTACTGATTCCCTTCTACTATTTTCTCCTCAATCAGCTCTGTGTCGACAAGGATCCTCAAGTACTCTCGCATCATGGCAAAACTCAGCTCTGCTTTGCACATCAAGGAAGCCTGGCTGACCCCTCCATCGCTCTTTGTTGCATCCAACAAAACGGCGATAATGTCCATTTCACTCTTGTTCTTAAGGAACATTGGTTGCCTCTCCCTTGCCATTTCTGGCACTAGGTATGTACTACACTCAGAATCCGACATCAGAATCCTACTTCGATTTGTTCATAAGAATCTAGAAAGGGAGAGAACCTCTCCACTCTCTGCAGGCGACCGAAGGTTTTTCCAGGCCCAAACTTCCTTCTGTCCTACACTAGATGTGGAGGGGAAGAATTCTCTCCCTTCGAGAAAGGCTTCAGTTTCCAATCATGCAGTTTGTGGGGCAGCTTTCGCAGATTCCTCGGCGAAGGCAGTTCGCAATCTCTGTTCCTGTTCCGCGGATAGGTTAGTGCGAATCACCGTTGGGTGGAATTCCTGAAGCTGAGCCACCACCCTATCAGCTGTCACTTGGTGGATCAACAGAAAGATTCCAGATGTCCCAGGCTTTAGCACGCTTCCGACTTCTCTCATGAACTTCTCGTCGACTCCAATGTCGTGGGCATGTCCCATGAGCGCACCGATTCCGGCCCCGATCGCCGCTCCCAAAATTGGCGAAAGAAAGAGGAGACCAATCAGCATGCCCCAGAAGGCACCGCCGAGTGCTGCCCCTCTCGTCATCTCTCTAGCCTGTTTGACCTCGACTTTGCCATCGGCTTTCCGGATCACAACCACGAGGTCGTCCAATAGAATTAGTTGCTGATTCTGCAGTTGCAGCAACTTTTCTTTTACTTGATCAGCAGTGTATTCCTTATCAAACGCTAAGACTACTAGCTCGCTCACTACCGAATTACACCGATGCGGATCTATGACCGTTTGGGGAATAATACTCTGCTGTGATTTATCAAAATAAATCACAGCCTCAGAATCCAAAGTCTCTTTGCAATATGCGTCGAAAGAAGCTTGTGTTCTTCTTGGTATCCGTCAAATTTCGTTGAAGGTTCACATTTCCTATAACGGAGGTCGCGCAAGGTGAATCAATCACGATGACCCGATCCGATTGCTTTTCGCCAACTTTCTCAAAGTCAAAGTTAAGGCGATTAAGGCATTCCAGCACGAAGATGACGCACATATGAGCAGCACGCGTTTCCATCTATTCTTCGCGTTTCCTCGCCGCCGAACCTCTGACCGAGATAGGAGAACAGGCCGTACAAAGAAGGAGAAGAACTCGGCCCGCATCGATAAACGGAAGATTCCCCTGGCCAATACGACATAGTTCAAGGGTCGAAGCGGCAATTCTATGCATGCTCTCAATTGTAAAGATAAATAGTAGCGCGGAACAGCTCAAAGAATGACGACGAACAGCCGAGGATTTCCAAAAGAGATATCCGATGAGACTTTCCAAAGTAAAATTTGAGACTTATAAGCAGGTCAAATCAGCATGGAGAAACTAATTTTGAAAAAGACCGACACATTGGCAAAGGCAAATAACAACGCGCCAGGGACCGCCGCGTCCGGAGCTGTTACTTCTACTACACCGGCCAGCAAGACTACTGAATCTGAGGATAAGAAACCTGTGCTCTTGGGGCAAACCCGAAGCATAAAGATCGTTGATCTGCAGGTCAGGAAGCGAAGACGCAATCCCGCGAACTGCAAGTACTGCAACCTCCCGATCGAGGAGCGATACGCACTCAGCAAGGGCTCTAGGACTGGAGCAAGATACTATCACATCAAATGTGCCATAAAGGTCGGCTTTGACATCACTGTCTGACCAACTATCGGCAAAAAATGTAAGCAAAAAGATATGTGTTCGTGTATGCAGGGAAAGACTTGAGACAGAATCTCCTTTTCCTCCCCCTCGGCATAAACCTCGCGTGCTCTTTTTGAATTCCTTCCTCAAGACTCGCCGCAGTTTTCCTAGTTGTGCTGCCGCCTGGGGCGCGCAGCAGTAGAAGGATCACTGAATGATCACGGCAGAAAGAGGATGCAGCGGGCAAGCCTCATTTCTTCCCTAAATAACCTTGGAAACCAAGAAGCTGCAGCTTCTTCTACTCGGCTTCCACTACCGGATAAAAAGTTCCAAATAGGTGGAATGGCAATTACGCCATGTCGGGGTGGAATACGAAAAGACGAAAAGCCGAGGACTTGTTTTCCCTTTGAGGTACAGCAGTCGTTTATTCTCCACGACCAAGCTCGAATCAAGCCGTCAATACAGAACTATTGAACAATACGTTTTTTCAAATTACCAGGAGAACGGAAATCGGAGACTATGCCTAAATCACTTGAGGTCCTGAAGTTCAAACAGGAGATTTCGATCCTTCAATGAACACAAGCACCGCACGTTGTGCAATGATTTCTGCCGGTTGTGCAAGGTACGGACGAAGAGAAGGACTTTCAGCACGGGAGATCTTCGATGAAGCGCTGGACGAGCTCTTCTCTAATTGCCCCAAATTGTCAAGGGCCGACGTGGGTGCTCTTTTTTTAGGCCAAGCGTTTGAAAGCTTCGAGCATCAGGCAAATACTTCTGCTGGAATTGCAAACAACTATGGCCTCTCAGGGATTCCAACGGTGAGGCTGGATTCCGTATCCTCCTCGGGTGGTTCTGCGCTCCGAGCGGGCTATCTTGCAGTCGTTTCGGGCGAGTTCGACGTGGTATTATGCGGCGGGGTGGAAAAGATGACCTCTTTCGACACACCAACCGCACTCGAAATCATCTCAATGGCGGCAGATAGGCCGTTCGAACAGTGGAACGGAGCCACGCTCACCGCGCTCAACGCGCTTGCCGCCAGCGAGCACATGAGGAGATTTGGCACAACTGAAGAGCAGCTCGCTCTCGTCTCGGTAAAGAATCACGAGAACGCTCTTGACAATCCCAAAGCGTACTTCAGAAAGAAAGTCACTCTCGAGGAAGTCCTCGCATCGAGGAAGGTATGCACTCCCCTCAAGCTCCTTGATTGCTCACCGATTTGCGACGGCGCAAGCTGCATTGCGCTCTGCCGGCCAGACCTTGCTACGAAATACATGGACACGGCCATTGATATTATTTCGAGTGCAGAAGCAAGCGACTGCGATTTCGTCTTCAGGGAAGATCTGATCGGATTCAACGCAACGAGACGTGCCGCCAAAAAGGCTCTTTCACGAGCTGGCGTGGAAGTTAGAGAAGTTGACTTTGCAGAGGTGCACGATGCTTTTACTATCAACGAGATCATAGCTTATGAGGATTTAGGGCTTTGCGAACAGGGTGCGGGAGGCAAGCTGATAGAGAGCGGTGAAACAAAAATTGGCGGCTCAATACCCGTTAATCCATCCGGAGGACTCAAGGCGAAGGGGCACCCTGTGGGTTCAAGTGGAATAGGGCAGGCTTACGAAGTATTCATACAGTTTACTGGCCGTGCAGCTCCCTCAAGGAAAGTCAAAGACGCAAGGCTAGCTCTCACACACTCGATGGGGGGAGCCGGCGTAACCGCGCAGGTGCACATTTTCAAAGCACGAGCATGAGATCAGACTTGCGGCTCGATCAATTCATACGAGAACGCCCGCGTGTGCAACCCCGCATCTATTGAGAATTAATAAATCAATGATCTAGGTGTGATTGCAATGATATCTTCGGAACCGATACAAGAAAAGCTGACCGTTGAGTCCTTTTACCAAGGAGGCAAGAATGGAAAGCTCCTCGGGCTCGAATGCATCGCGGGTCACGTCACGGTTCCACCTCGGAGAAGCTGCCTTGTCTGCAATTCGCTTGAACTAAAAGTCGTGGAGCTATCCGGACGCGCTACAATAGTTGCGACGACCGAGGTATATTCAAAATCAAAAGAATTTCCAATCGAAGCCCCGTATCTCCTGGCTCTGGCAAAACTCGAAGAGGGTGGGAGTCTGCTCGGTGTAGTCAAGAAAACTCAAGGAGATACGTCAAAAGATGTCTGTACTGAATCCAAAGTGATTGTGAAATTTGAGATTGTAGATCCCGAAGGCGGCGAAACTAGCAGTACTAAGTATCTTACAGAAAGGGGAAGACCGAGAATCTTCTTCGAACGAGTATGATAGGCGTACTGCGTGTGCCACTCTGCGAAGCCAGGTTTTCTTTCTCCACTCAATCTGCATGATTTCTCCCTTTACGGGCCGCTGTTGAGAATTGTTACGTTGGTCAAGAGAATCGGATTGATTGGCTGGTCGGGGTACGCCGAGCTCTCTGGGTAGGTCGGAACGTTGGCAATGCTCTGCGCGACATTCATCCCGCTGATTACTTTCCCAAAGACAGTGTATTGGCCATCGAGGTTAGTGTTGTTTGCCAGATTGATGTAGAACTGCGAACTGCCGCTGTTCGGGTCACTAGTCCTCGCCATACCGAGGGTGCCAATTGTATTGTGAAGCGACGGTACTATCTCGAGTGGAACAGTTTGATTTGAGCCGTGTTGCCCCCAGGTCGACCTGACTCCGCCGCCGTTCTTCGTTGTAGGGTCGCCGGTCTGGATGACAAAACCCTTGACTATCCTGTGCCAGGTCAGGTCGTTATAGAATCCTGACTTTGCAAGGTCAACAAAATTCGCGACAGTCTTGGGCGTGAGCGAGGCGTAGAGCTCCACTTCCATTACTCCCATCGGAGTGAATATTTTTGCATAAATTATTGGACTTGTTGTTGTGGTAGTCATGATTGATCTCGCCGTCGAACCAAAAGTGCTGTACGCATACCATCCCGCTCCCGCGGCGACTATGGCAACGATGACTGCCACGACGACGTAGGTCAGCGCTCTGGAGCCGCTACCGCTTGGCCGCTCAGGTTTCCTGTACTTTTTTGAAGAGTGCGGCATTTTTTACTTTTCACTGGATTTCCAGATCAAAGGTGTGCTACGAGGAGGAATTGCAAGGCAGGTAACCTACCTTCCCTCTTTCCCTCGGAGGCATCCAAATTTATCGACTATAAAAAATTCTCCGCCGTACAGACGGAGTGGAACGGATAAGTAGAATCTACTATACTAGGCGACTTTCTAGTTTGCTAGTTTTCCTCGTCATTTTCCAATATCTCGTATTTTATCAGAATCTTTGCCTTGCCGCTCACAGTCGCGCCAACTGAGCAGTATTTTTCCTCGCTCAACTTGATCGCCCGCTCCACCCTACTTTTCTCAAGCCCCTTTCCCTCAAGCCTGTAGAGGAGGTGTATCTCTCGGAAATACCTTGGATACTCCTTATTCTGAGTTCCTCTCGCAAACACGGAGAGACCCGTCAATTTCTGCCTAGATTTTTTGAGAATGTCGATGACGTCCATTGCTGTGCAGCAAGCAACTGCCATGAGAAGCAACCTGACCGGGGTTGGTCCACTGTTTTCTCCTCCACCTTCAGGGGAGGTGTCAATCACGAGTGAGTGTCCTAGTTCGTCTGTTCCGACGAACTGCATCTTCTCGACCCAATCTACGGATACCGGATAATCCTTCGTGTCCTCCAGTTTTGGCTGAAGGCTTGGGCTCGGTTCTGCTCTCTCTTCTATCCTTGCCTCATTTTCTGCCATGGTAAAGAAAATCCATCATGAACACTGATTTCTCTCTTTCTTCCTGCAAACGAACACAAGGAAGCGCCTGAAGATAATAGGAAAGGTGGAACCTACTCTTGCGATCCAGAAAGGTAGTTTCAGACGTTCCACGCGAAATCGAGCGTAAGATGCGGGGCAGAAATCAGCACAAGGGCAAGAGTGCTGCACTCGCAAGGAAAACTGGTTTATATTCTCAGGCACGACAGTCTCTCTATATCCCTGTGAAGAAGGGATAGAGGAAATGGGTATAGACTCCATTTTTGTACAAGGTAGCGTGAAAAGAGAACATTATGGGAGAAGGCGATAAGATACAGCAAAAGAAGATGGATGAGAAGCAAGGCGGAGAGATCTTTGACGTCGTTGTAACGATGGAGATCTCGAAAGAGGGTGCGAGAGTAGATTCGAAGAAAGTGGAATTCGGTAAGTTGAAGGAAGATCAGGTGAAGGGGCTCGCAGATCTGTTCTCGATGATGGCCGCAAACATCGAGTACATCAAGAAACTCTCTCCTCAATTCGAAAAATTGGGACGATCTGTTCCAAATTATCTCCAGTGATCACACATTCGAAAAATAGGGCAAAGTCTGATTCGTGTCGAAAAACTCTGCCTTAGCAATCTGTAAGCCAGACTGACAACCCTCCGGACGACGGAATAGAATTACTAACAGATAGCTGCCAGTGCAATTAATAGAAAAACTCGTCGAAAGTATAGGTTGCAAGAAGCCTGCCAGCACAAAGTGATCTCGAAGTGGTGGCTTTCGATCGCGATCGTACTGGCAGTTATGTGATGTACTTCTCGCTGTTTGCAGGCGTCGGCCATCAGGTTATATAATCATACTGATTGCTCGAAAGGATACCGTCCACTTAAGGAACTCATGGCAGAATTTTCCTCCAATATACATGGTTGTTGAGCACGAGAAACATGCTTTTGGGAGCCTAACAAACCATTGCTATCGTTAAGTGGC